>DATDOE010000058.1:0-154465 GCA_035293405.1 Vicinamibacterales bacterium
ATGATTACGCTCATCGCGTAATCGAGGTACGAGCGCTTCATCTCGTCTTCGATGTTTACGGGAGTGCGATTGACTTCCATCAGATATCGAGGTTTTTGACTTCCAAAGCGTTATCCTCGATGAACTTTCGACGGGGCTCCACCTGGTCGCCCATCAGCGTCGTGAACATCGAGTCCGCCTCGGTGTGATCTTCGGCCATCACCTGCAGCAGCGTCCTCGCTTCCGGGTTCATCGTCGTGGCCCAGAGCGTCTCGGGGTTCATCTCGCCAAGGCCCTTGTAGCGGTTGATCGCCACGCCCTTGCGGCCGAGGGCAATGAAGTGATCGATGAATTCGTCCATCGTGCGAATGGACACGGGCCCGCTCTTCGCCGCCGCTGCTGCCGCCGACGCGGCGGCCGTGGCGGGCGCCAACCCAATGGCGTCCAGCGCGTCCTTTTCCTCGGCGGTCAGGCCTTCGTCATCCGCCGCCGGTGCCTCCTCGGCCGCCTTGCCGTTCGTCGTCAGGCGCACCTCGATGGGGCCCTTGCGCAACGAGCGCAGGACGCTGCTGATCTCCAGGTAGCCCGCCGCCAGCGTGCGGAACTCGCCGGAGGTGACAAACTCGGGACCGATCATGTCGATGCGCGAATAGCCGCTCGTGCGATCGTCGATCTTCAGCCGCCAGGCGTTGTGCTCGTCGTCTCGCTCGAGCGTGACGTCGCGGATCGGCGTCGTCAGCTGGTCGGCCAGGCCCTGCAGCGTCTGCTGATCGTCGAAGAAGCTGCGGCCGCGGGCATCGCGGTCGAGCAGCGCTTCGATCACGTCGCGCGCGTGGCCGCGGCGTTCGACGGTGCGCAGCACGTTGCGATAGGTGATCATCCCGTGCAACAGCTTCTCGAGCTCCGCGCCGGACAGATCGCCGCCGTCGGCGGTCCGCACCGCGCGCGATTCGACCGCGCGCTTCACCAGGAAGTTCTCCAGCGCGCGCTCGTCCTTGATGTAGGTTTCCTGCCGCCCGCGCTTGGCGCGGAACAGCGGCGGCTGCGCGATGTAGATGTGGCCGCGCTCGACCAGCATCGGCATCTGGCGGTAGAAGAACGTCAGCAGCAGCGTGCGGATGTGCGAGCCGTCCACGTCGGCGTCGGTCATGATGATGACGCGGTGGTAGCGCAGCTTGTCGATGTCGAAATCCTCGGTGCCGATGCCGCACCCGAGCGCCGCGATCATCGTCTTGATTTCGTCGGAGCTGAGCATGCGATCGAGCCGCGCGCGCTCGACGTTCAGGATCTTGCCCTTGATCGGCAGGATGGCCTGGAACTTCCGGTCGCGGCCCTGCTTCGCCGAGCCGCCGGCCGACTCGCCTTCGACGATGTAAATCTCGGCCTGGGCGGGGTCGCGCTCCTGGCAATCGGCCAGCTTGCCGGGCAGCGAGCTGCCGTCCAGCGCGCCCTTGCGCCGGACCAGGTCCCGGGCCTTGCGCGCCGCATCGCGCGCCCGCGCCGCATCCACGGCCTTCTGCACCACCCGCCGCGCCGCGGTCGGGTTCTCCTCGAGGAACTCACCCAGCCTGTCGTTGACGATCGCCTCGACGATGCCCTTGACCTCGGTGTTACCGAGCTTCGTCTTGGTTTGCCCCTCGAACTGCGGGCGCGGGATCTTCACGCTGACGACGCCGGTGAGCCCCTCGCGGATGTCGTCTCCGCTGATGCTCGCGTCCTTCAGGTCCTTCGCCAGGTTGTTCTTCAGCGCGTAGGCGTTGATCGTTCGGGTGAGTGCGGAGCGGAATCCGGAGAGGTGGGTGCCGCCCTCGTGGGTATTGATGTTGTTCGCGAACGTGAACACCAGCTCTGAATATGCGTCGTTCCACTGAAGCGCGATCTCGGCGTCGATGCCGTCCTTGTCGCCCTTCATGAAGATCGGCTTGTCGTTGACGACGGCTTTGTTCTTGTTCAGATGCTGCACGAACGAGACGATGCCGCCTTCGTACTGAAACTTGTGGCTCTTTCCGTCCCGCTCGTCGTCAATCGTGATGAGGATGCCGCCGTTCAGGAAGGCGAGCTCGCGCAGACGCTGGGCGAGCGTATCGAAGCTGTACTCGGTGGTCTCGAAGATCTGTGGGTCCGGCTTGAAGGTGACCTTCGTGCCGCGCCGCTGCGTCGTGCCCGTCGCCTCGAGGTCAGCGATCGGAGTTCCGCGTTCATAGCTCTGCTGATAGACCTGGCCATTCCGCCAGATCTCCAGGTCGAGTCGCTCCGACAGCGCGTTGACCACCGACACGCCGACGCCGTGCAGCCCGCCGGACACCTTGTAGCTGTCGTTGTCGAACTTACCGCCGGCGTGAAGGACGGTGAGCACGACCTCGGCCGCCGATTTCCCGCTGGTATGCCGATCGACGGGGATGCCTCGGCCGTTGTCGACAACGGTTATCGAACTGTCGATGTGGATTGTGACGTTGACCTGATCGCAGTAGCCGGCCAGCGCCTCGTCGATCGAGTTGTCGACGATTTCGTACACGAGGTGATGCAGACCGGGTGCACCCGTAGACCCGATGTACATCGCCGGGCGCTTGCGCACCGCCTCGAGTCCTTCGAGAACCTTGATCTTGTCGGCGCCGTAGTCATCCACCGATCCGTTGCCGTTAGTTCCCCCCTGGGCAGGCGTCTCGCCTGCCGGGAGAGCGTCGGCCTGATCGGCGGGCTGCTGTTCCGGATGTTCCACGCGTGTTCCTAACCGTCCTGAGTCCTCTGAGCGCTGGTCAAATCCTCATCGGCATGATGACGTACGTGTAGTCATAGCCTTCCGCGCCGACGGGCTTCATGATGGCCTGGCTGACTTCATCCTTGAGCGACAACGAGACCACATCGGTCTCGACGACGTTCAAGAAGTCGAGCACATACTGTGCATTGAATGAGATGGTCAGGGCAGGCCCCGTGTATTCGACTGGGAGTTGCTCGTGGGCTTCGCCGAATTCGGAGCTGCTCGATGTCACCTCGACTTTTCCTTTGTCGATCTCGAACTTCACCGCCCGCGATCGTTCGTTTGACAGCAGCGCCACGCGCTTCACGGCATTGGTCAACCGCTCGCGATCGAACTCGATGTCCTTGTCATTGCCCTTTGGGATGACTCGCTCGTACGCGGGAAACTGCCCGTCGATCATCCGCGAGATCAACACTCGGCCGCCGACCTCGAAAAAGAGGTGGTTCTCACCGCTTTCGAACTCGATGTCCCCGTCCCCTTCGGCCAACAGCTTCCCAAGTTCCAGGAGTGTCTTCTTGGGAAGGATCACTCCGATCTCCTGAGCCACGCCAGTCTCATATTTGACATCGACGAGCGCGAGGCGGTGTCCATCGGTCGCGACGAGCGTCAAACTATCCGGCTTCAGGACGAACTTCGCGCCGTTCAAGAAGAACCGCGTGTCTTCCCCGGTAATCGCGTATTGCGTCTTGGCGACCATTTCCTTGACCGCTGCCCGTGGGAGGACCGCGCGCGCGTTGCCGCTGATCTCAGGCAGCGTGGGGAAGTCTTCGCGCGGAAGCGTCTGCATGCGAGAGTCGAAACGATCCGCTGCGACTTTGACCCCGTTCTTGTCTTCCTCGATCCGAACATCGGTCTCGGGGAGTGCCTTCACGATTTCGTACAGCTTCTTCGCAGGCAGCGTCAGCGATCCGCCTTTCGCGACTGCCGCCTGACACCGGCTCCGCAGCGCCACCTCGAGATCGGTCGCGAGCATCCGCACTTCGTCACCCTTCGCCTCCATCAAGACATTCGCAAGGATGGGGATCGTGTTCTTCCGCTCGACGATGCCCTGGAAGAGTTGCAGTTCTCGCAGAAGCTCAGTCTTCCGGACAACAAGTTCCATAGACGTGTGGTGACCTCGCGCAGAGCGGTGTGGCCGCGTTAAGGGACCCGTTGGTGGAGCGAGGTGATTTCACTCCACTGAAGTGATTAGAAGAGATACAGAATTATACAGAAGATAAGGTGCGGTGCAAAACTCATCAACGGCCGATTAAGGCTTGACATTCAATGACTTAGCGTGTGGAAAAAACTGTGACTTCGCCAGTCACGTCTGATGCCGATCTTGTGGGAATCCTGCGCTGAGCAACCGTCCACAGCCGGTGATCGCGAGAGCCTGTGGACGGTGCCGAATTTACCGGAATGACTCCAGAAAACCGTTGATCAGCTTGTTGAAATCTCCGTCGTTCTTTCGACGCGCCTCGACCTTCTTGATCGAATGAATGACGGTCGAATGATGCTTGCCGCCGAAGCTCCGGCCGATCTCGGGGAGTGATGCATGCGTCAGCGTTTTGCACAGATACATCGCCACCTGTCGAGGCATCGCGACCGACTTCGAGTTGTTGCGCAGTTTCAGATCGGCGATCTTCTGCTTGTAGTGATCGGCGACGAACTTCTGGATGCTCTCGATGGTGATCGCCTTGTCGTCCTGCTCGAGGACGTTCTTCAGGACTTCTCGCGTGAGCTCCAGTGTAATCTCACGTCCGGTCAGCGAGGCATACGCAATCAAACGAATGAGTGAGCCCTCGAGTTCACGAATGTTGGACTTGATTCGACTGGCGATGTGAATCGCGACGTTGTCCGGGAGAGGCACTGCTTCGGCTTCGGCTTTTCGCTTGAGAATCGCGACCTTGGTTTCGAGATCCGGCGATTGAATATCAGCGGTGAGGCCCCACTCGAAACGGGATCGGAGGCGCTCTTCCAGGGCCGGGATTTCATTCGGCGGTCGATCGCTGCTCAGCACGATCTGCTTCTGGGCGTCGTACAGCGCGTTGAACGTGTGGAAGAACTCCGTCTGCGTACCTTCCTTGCCGGAGACGAACTGGATGTCGTCCACCAGCAGAACGTCCACGCTGCGGTATCGTTCGCGAAAATCGAGGATGCGGTCGTACCGTACCGCGTTGATCATCTCGTTCATGAACCGCTCCGACGAGATGTAGGTGAGCTTCAGCGTCGGGTCGTGTTGCAGCACGTACTGCCCGATCGCGTGCATCAGATGTGTCTTCCCCAAACCCACACCGCCGTAGATGAACAGCGGGTTGTACGATCGGGATGGTGCCTCGGCGACCGCCCGGCAGGCGGCGTGCGCGAACTGGTTCGATGAGCCGACAATGAACGTGTCGAAGGTATAGCGCGGATTGAGCCCCCCGGACAGGATCGGGGCCACATCCACGGGAAGTGTTTCGACCTCGGGTGGGAGATCGTCAAGCGCGGGAGGAGGGACGGCGCCTTCGGCGACGAAATTAACGGTCGTGCCGGGACGACGCACCTCCGCAAGCGCTTCCGAGAGCACCACCGAGTAGTGCTTCGTCAGCCAATCCTTGAAAAGGGCGTTTGGGACGCGGATGGTCAGCGATCCGCCGCCGTCGGAAACGAAAGCCGTCGGCCGGAACCAGGTATAGAAGCTATGCCGGTTCACCTTGGTCTCGATCCTGGCCAGGATCTGGTCCCAAATGCTCGTGTCCATGGCGATCATTTCGACAAACCTCGCAGAATCGGCCTTTCGCCTACTGAGACGCCGCTGGCGACGACAGATTGGCGACTCTGGTGGCCTGAGAAGGCCCAAAAACCGTGAGGTTCAGACCTTCGCCACGCCAGAAATGGCAGGGAAACCGTTGTCTTTTGGGGTGTTTGGCTGAAGGGCCGTGTTTTCCACAATGTTTTCCACAGTTGTGGAAATCTTGGGGGAGGAACCGAACCGCCTTCGCCATCATCAGACCGGTGAGCCCGCGACTGTAGCACAGAGTTCACATAAGACAGCCATCCTTTGACATGCCATAGACAGCCAATCTTTGACATGCTACCTGAGCGACGGCTAGTATTGGGGTTTCGTCCGGTGCCGACTCACGCCAATCTTTTACATAGGACAGTATGAAGGGAAAGCGCACGTTTCAACCGAACACCAGGCGCCGTGCGAAGACCCATGGCTTCCTCGTGCGGATGGCGACCAAGAACGGCCGAATCGTGCTGAAAAGACGGCGCGCCAAGGGTCGCAAGCGTCTGACGGTCGCCGACGAGCGATAGGTGGCTGCAAGGCTCGGACTGGCGCCCGCCGAGCGGGTTCGCCGCCGGCCCGATTTTGAACGCGCCTATTCCACGGGCATCCGGATTCACGCGCGATTCATGACGCTGTTCGTCGTAGGAAACGGCAGCGCTGTCTCACGTCTAGGTATCGCCGCCACTCGGAAGTTGGGCGCCGCGGTTGAGCGAAATCGCGCCAAGCGGCTCTCCCGCGAGGTGTTTCGGCGTCATAAGATCGAGACCGGCCTCGACATCGTTATCGTGCCGCGCCGGGAAATGCTCGATGCTCCCTTCACCAGTCTTGAGACCGACTACGCAGACGCCCTCGCACGACGGCACCGCGAGCGACCAGCCGCGGCCGGACAACGGGATCGCCGTCGCCGCAATCCTGGCCCTGCTAAGGGTCTATAAGCTACTCGTTTCACCGTTATTTACAGGCTCATGCCGGTTCCATCCGTCGTGTTCGGACTACATGGCGGAGGCGGTGACCAGGCATGGCGTCAGTCGCGGCACGTGGCTGGGCCTTCGGCGGCTCGCGCGCTGCCTGCCATTTGGGGGTAACGGGTTCGATCCCGTTCCCAGAACGTAGATCCACTTCATGGAACGCAGGGTTTTCGTCGCGATCCTTTTGTCGTTTGCCGTCCTCTACGGCTACCAGGCGCTCTTCGTGCCACCCAAACCCGCTCCGCCGGCGGAGTTGGCGCAACGGCCGCAGCCGGTAGCCACTTCGAGTGAGACCCCGGCAATAAAGCCAGCTGAGGCCGTCCCAGAATCCGCTCGCGCGCCAGAGCCACCGGCGCTGATGACCGAGGCAGGCGAGCGTGAGATCGTCGTCGACACGGCGACTTCGCAAGTTGTGCTGACCAATCGCGGTGGTCGAATCCTTCATTGGCGGTTGAAGGACTATCGCGATCCCCAAGGCGCCTTGGTCGATCTGGTGCCATCGGACGTTCCGCCCGACCAGCCGCGGCCCTTCTCGCTGTTGGTCGACGATCAGCAGATCACCACACGCCTCAACGGCGCCCTGTTTCAAGCAACCGGCGATTCGAGTGGACGCGTCGATGCGTCACAGGGACCGGGAACCGTCGTCTTCGAATACCAGGACGCAGCCGGACTGCGGGCGCGAAAAGAGTTCCGCTTCGATCCTCGCAACTACGTCGTGTCGTTTTCCGCGACGGTAACCAACGGAGAGAAGGTCCTGAATCCCACGATTGCATGGGGGCCTGGCCTCGGAGATGCGGGTGCCGCCACCGGAGGTGGCAGCTTCTTCACCGGGAACTACGTCCAGCCTCCGCAGGCGATCTACCATCGCGACGGCGACGTCGAGCGCATCACTGCGGGCGACACGATCGAAGAGCCGATCTACGAGGGGGTGTTCCGTTTCGCAGGCCTCGACGATCACTACTTCCTCGCTGCCGCGGTGAATCCGGGACGCGCCCGTCTTGAATACAAACCCGTCACGCTGCCCGGCCCGGGCGAGACGCAGCGGCAGTTGCTGGCGCACGCCATTCGCTTTCCAGAGCCGCCCGCCACTGTGCGCTTCTTCGTTGGTCCCAAACAGCTCGACGTGCTGCGGTCTGTCGAACCTGAGATGGCGCGGGCGATCTCCTTCGGCATGTTCCGGCTTCTCTCGCTGCCGCTCTTGAGTGCCCTGACGTGGATTCACGGCTTCATCGGCAACTACGGCTGGGCGATTATTCTGCTCACCATACTCATCAACCTGGCCATCTTCCCGCTGCGACACAAGAGTCTCGTGTCGATGCGCAAGGTCCAGGCACTGCAGCCGCAGTTGAAGCTGATTCAGGATCGCTACGCGGGCTTGAAGGTCACCGATCCAGCCAAGCAGAAGATGCAGACGGAGATCATGGCCCTCTACAAGGAGAAGGGCGTGAATCCGGCAAGCGGCTGTCTGCCGATGCTGCTCACGATGCCTGTGCTGTTCGCGTTCTACTCCCTGCTCTCACAGGCCATTGAGCTGCGCGGCGCGGAATTCGGATGGTGGATCAAAGATCTCTCGGAGCACGATCCGCTTTACATTACACCCGTCCTCATGGCCCTGACGATGTTCTGGCAACAGAAGGTGACGCCTTCGACTGCCGATCCGGCGCAACAGAAAGTGATGATGATGATGCCGCTGATGTTCGGCGTCATGTTTCTCTATGCGCCGAGCGGCCTGGTGCTCTACTGGTTTGTGGGCAACCTGTTTGCAATCGGCCAGCAGTACTTTACCAACTGGTGGATCGGGCCACCGGTGGTAGCCACCGCCCGCCCGCCGGCGGAGCGTCGGCTGAAGAACGCCGGCTCGGGTCGTACTGCAGGCGCCGAGAACAAGAACTAGAATCTCCGACAGCGAGCGACACGTGAACACGAACCAAGAGCAGCAGCGAAGCGTGAACGAGGCCGTGAGCCAGCAGATCGCCAAGTTCGTCCAGGACGTGGTTGACGCCATGGGCGTCGTGCTAACGGCAACGATCGAAGAGACGCCAGAGGCGACACGCATCAACCTCGAAGGTGAAGACGGCGGGTTGTTCATCCGCCGTGGAGGCGAGGGGCTCCAGGCCCTGCAGCACGTGGTGGCGACGGCATTCCGCAGGCAGCTTGGCGACGACAATCGCATCGTCATCGATTGCAACAATTTTCGCCGGGACAAAGACGCGGAGATCCGGCAGATGGCGAAGTACATCGCCGAGAAGGCCCGCAGCAGCGGCGCACCGCAGGAAATGGGCCCACTCAATCCGTACGAGCGCCGGATTGTTCACCTGGCGATCGCCGAAGATCCATCCGTCAGCTCCGAGAGCATTGGCGACGCGTTCATGAAGACGGTGATCATCTCCGCTCGACGATAGCCGGCAGCCTCAGGCATGTTCTCGCCTGCAGATACCATCGTCGCGATTGCGACGCCGCCCGGTCGCGGTGGCGTGGGAATCGTACGAATCAGCGGGCCTGACGCCAGCGGCGTCGCGAGCCGCATCCTCGTGAGGGATGCCCCGCTCGAGCCACGCCACGCAACATTCACCAAGGTGTGCAGTACCCACTCGCCCGGCGATGCGCGCGCGGTCGATGAAGTGATTGCCACATGGTTCCCCGCTCCCCACTCTTACACCGGTGAGCACGTCGTCGAAGTCAGTGCGCATGGCAGCCCTGTCGTCCTGCAGGCCATGGTCCAGGGCGCGATTGGCGCAGGCGCGCGACTGGCTCGGCCAGGCGAGTTCACGTTCCGCGCGTTTCTGAACGGCAAGCGCGATCTGGTGCAAGCCGAGGCCGTTGCGGATCTGATCGCGGCGGCCACACCGCTGCAGGCGCGCGTCGCGTTCGATCAGCTCGAAGGTTCATTGACCACGCAGATTCAGGAGCTCGACACCGAGTTGCTCGATCTGATCGCACGACTCGAGGGCTCACTCGACTTTCCTGAGGAGGGTTTCCACTTCATCGATCCGCGCGACATCGGCAGGCGGATCACGTGCGTGATCGACCGCCTGGATACGATCCTCCGTGAGGCGACACGAGGTCGCGTGATTCGCGAGGGTGCGACGGTGGTGATCGCAGGCCGGCCCAACGTCGGCAAGTCGAGTCTCTTCAACGCGCTGCTCGGGCACGCGCGCGCAATCGTCACCGAGACGCCAGGCACGACACGCGATCTCGTGACGGAGACCGTCGAGCTCGACGGTCTTGCCGTGACCCTGGTTGACACCGCAGGTCTACGCGAGACGACGGAGGCGGCGGAGCAGGAAGGCGTGTCGCGCGGCGTCCGCGCGCGAACTGTCGCCGATCTCGTCGTCGTTGTGCTTGACCGTGGGCAGCACCTGACCAACGAAGACATGCGATTACTCGACGAGACGTCGGCACAACGGCGCGTCATCGTCGCGAACAAGTGTGACCGTGCCGCGGTATGGACGCGCGAGTTGTCTCAGGAGGTGTCCGCAGCGAACGGCGCCGGCATCGGTGAACTGCGCCGCGCGATTGTTCATGCGCTCACCGGTGACGAGCACTTGCGCGATACTGCGGCGATCTCCAACGTGCGGCACGCCGCGTTGCTCGAGAGTGCGCGGGTCTATCTCGATCACGCACGTGGGGCCGCCTCCGACGCGAGCGCGGCGGAGGAGTTCGTTCTCGCCGATTTGCATGCGGCGCGCATGAGCCTCGGTGAAGTCGTGGGCATCCACACCAGCGAGGACGTTCTGCGGCACATCTTCGAGCGATTCTGCGTCGGCAAGTGACGACGGTATGAGTCACTCGATGAAGTTCGATGTTCTCGTCGTGGGCGCGGGACACGCGGGCGTTGAGGCCGCGTACGCAGCCGCACGGATTGGCTGCCACGTCGGGTTGTGCACGCTCTCTCTCGACACGGTCGCGCACATGCCGTGCAATCCCGCCGTCGGTGGTACCGCGAAGGGCCACCTGGTTCGAGAGATCGATGCGCTTGGCGGCTTGATGGGCCGGGCGATCGATGCGACCGGAATCCAGTACAAGTTGCTCAATCGGAGTCGAGGTCCGGCAGTCTGGTCACCGCGAGCGCAAGCCGACAAGCAGCGTTACTCCAAATGGGTGACCGCCGCGATTGGTCGTGAGCCCAACATTGAGTGGATCCTCGCAAAAGCTGGCCAAATTTTGGTGCAGAGCGACCGCGTTGTCGGACTGGTCATGGAGAGTGGCAATGTGCTGACCTGCGCCACGCTCATTGTCACCACGGGGACCTTTCTGAACGGTCTCGTCCATATCGGACCGGAGCAACGACTGGCGGGCAGGCATGGCGAGCCGCCATCGCAGGATCTCGCTCGCTCGATTCGCTCCTGCAACTTTGTGATGGGCCGGCTGAAAACAGGAACGCCACCGAGGCTCCATCGAAGCAGCATCGACTTCCAGGCGAGTGTGGATGCCGGCATCTTCAGCGAAGAGCGCGGCGACGATGTGCCGGTGCCGTTCTCCCACACGACGACGGAACCGCTGCGCAACCAGACGCGATGCTGGTTGCTCCGCACGAATGAGCGGGTCAGAGATCTCGTTCGAGCACACATCGATCAAAGTCCTCTATACAACGGTCAGATTCAAGGCATTGGTCCGCGGTACTGCCCGTCGCTCGAAGACAAGATCATGCGGTTCCCGGATCGTGAAGGACATCAGATCTATCTCGAGCCGGAGGGCCTCGACGTCGACGAGATCTATGTGAATGGATTCTCGATGTCGCTGCCGCGCGAGGTGCAGGAGGATCTCGTGCACGCATTGCCAGGGCTTGAAAGCGCCGTTATGTTACGGCCAGGCTACGCAGTCGAGTACGACTTCGTACAGCCAACGGAGTTGAAGTCCACTCTCGAAACCCATCGTGTGTCCGGACTCTTCTTCGCCGGTCAGATCAACGGCACCTCGGGTTACGAAGAGGCGGCAGCGCAAGGACTCGTTGCGGGAATCAACGCCGCCCGCGTCGTGCAGCGTCAGCCGGCGTTCGTGCTCAGGCGAGACGAGGCCTACATCGGGGTGTTGGTTGACGATTTGGTCACGCGCGGCTGCCTTGAGCCGTACCGGATGTTCACCTCGCGCGCGGAGCACAGGCTGCTCTTACGAATCGACAACGCCGACCTCCGTCTGACGCCGGCTGGCCGCGCGCTAGGGCTCATCTCAGACGCGCGCTGGGCGGATTTCGAAGCTCGGCGCGATAGATACACTCGGAACATCGCGGCGCTCGAGCGTTCTTTCGTGAAGAGTTCGGACGGCAACCGGGTCACGGCATCCCAGCTTCTGAAGCAGCCGGAGGTTCGTCTCATCAATCTGGTGAAGTCTGGAGCAGTGACGCTCGAGATCGATGCCTCGTTCTCCGATCTCGACCTGGCGAGTCTCGAGACGACGGTCAAGTACGCCGGGTACTTGAAGCAGGAGATGGCTCGCGCAGACCGCACGAAGAGAAACGAGCGGCGCAGGATTCCAGCTGAGTTCCGGTTTGCGGGAGTCCCAGGGCTGTCCGCGGAGGTTGTTCAAAGACTGTCTCAAGTCCGCCCGGAAACGCTGGGTCAAGCCTCACGCATTCCAGGAATCACACCTGCAGCGGTCGTCGTTCTCGATGTATTTCTCGGTAGACTGTCGACGGAGTCCCGCCCTTCCGAACAGTGAACAGTCGCGAGTTTCAAGACCGTCTGGCGAAACGAGCCCGCCGAGCCGGCGTCGCGCTTGCGCCGGAGCTTGGCGCAAGGCTGGAGGTCTATTTCCGTCTGCTGACCGCCTGGAATGAGAAGATCAACCTCACTGGACTGAACCTCACTGAACAGGGCCCGGATGCCCTGGATCGATTGCTTGTCGAGCCGCTCGTTGCCGCCAGCCATGCTCCGGCCAGCATCACACGAATGATCGATGTCGGCAGCGGAGGCGGATCGCCCGCGATTCCATTTGCCCTCTCGGTGCCTGGCGTACAGCTCCTCCTGGTGGAAGCGAAGACGCGCAAGTCGGTTTTCTTACGTGAAGCGCTGCGCGCGCTTGAGCTTGGCGGCGCCGAGGTCGCGACGTCACGCTTCGAAGAGCTTCTTTCCAAGCCTGAGCTTCATGAAGCCCACGAGTTGCTGACCATTCGCGCCGTTCGAATTGAGAGCTCTGTGCTGATGAACCTCCAGGCGTTTATCAAGCCCGGAGGCGAGTTGTTTCTGTTCAGGTCCACATCGGCTGCCTGGTCACCGAACACCGTTACGCCACCGCTCGCCTGGAAGGCAACGTATCCATTGCTCGACAGGCAAGGTAGCCGGCTGGTCGTGCTGGAAAAAAAGGAACTTGGGGCTAACAGGTCTCGCAAACGTTCCACGTGAAACGACGGGATCGCTGAATTTTCGCGTTTCACGTGAAACAGCCCTTGACCGGATCACGCTTCAGTACTAGATTTGTCGTGCACCGGCACAACGCTGAATGAGGAGCACTATTTCTGTTGAATACCAAAACAGAGACACCAGAGCAGAAACCCGTCAGGGCCCACATCGTTGCCGTTGCCAACCAGAAGGGCGGCGTTGGCAAGACGACCACGGCCATCAATCTCGCCACCTCGATCGCTCAGTCCGGCCCGAAAGTCCTTTTGGTTGATATGGACCCCCAAGGCAATCTGACCAGCGGTGTCGGCTCGAAGTCCCAACGTGCCGAAGCCGGGACTGTCTATGAGGCCCTCCTCACAGATGGAGCGCCGGCGTCCTACCTGCTCCCCACTCGTGTCGCGAATCTGTCTCTCATGCCGGCTGATCGAAACCTCACAGGTGCCGAAATTGAGATGGTCGGACTACCGGAGCGAGAGCATCGACTCAAGCGAGTCCTCGATCCGCTCCGCGCACACTTCGATCTCATCTTCATCGATTGCCCCCCGTCGCTCGGGCTCTTGACGCTCAATGCCCTCGTTGCCGCCGATGCGGTCTTGATTCCGCTGCATTGCGAATACTTCGCGCTCGAGGGTCTTGCCGATCTGGTCGGCACGATGCGTCGCGTTCGCGGTGCACTCAATCCGTCTCTCGATATCGAGGGCGTGCTGCTCACGATGTACGACGACCGCACCAACCTTGGACAGTCCGTCGCTCGCGATGTGCGCGAGTTCTTCAAAGAGAAAGTGTTCAACACGATCATTCCGCGGAATGTGCGCCTCGGTGAAGCGCCAAGCCATGGAATACCTGGCGTGTTGTACGACGCGAAGTCCCGCGGTGCGGCGGCCTACGTCGCACTCGCCAAAGAGTTGCTCGCTCGCCACGCCGCATAGGAGAACACCATGCTCGAACGTCGCCCCGCTCTCGGCAAAGGTCTCAGCGCCCTGATCCCCGATGTACCCGAGTCTCCGCGGCACGGAGCGATGGAGGTCGACATCGATCTGCTCGCACCAAACGAGCAGCAGCCGCGGCTGCACATGGACGATGCGAAGCTCGAGGAGCTTGCCGCGTCAATCAAAGCGAACGGCATCATTCAGCCGATACTCGTTCGTCGTACCGGCGGGACGTACCGAATCATTGCCGGTGAGCGACGGTGGCGCGCCGCACAGCGAGCCGGGCTGCATCGTGTGCCGGTCGTCGTGCGCGACGTGTCTGCGGGTGACAAGCAGTTGCTCGAGCTCGCCCTGATCGAGAACCTGCAGCGTGAAGGCCTCAACCCGATGGACGAAGCGCTCGCGTATCAGAAGCTCGCCGACGAGTTTTCCCTCACGCAGGATCAGATCGCCGCGGCGGTTGGGAAGGATCGCAGCTCGGTCGCCAACTTCATGCGCCTGCTCAAGCTGCCAGAAGAGGTGCGGGGCGACCTCGCGTCCGGCGCGCTCTCCACAGGACATGCGCGGGCGCTGCTCGCCCTGCCCGACGCGGCCGCACAGCGCCACGGCGCTCGAGAAGTGATCGCGCGACGGCTTTCGGTTCGCGAGACCGAGGCGCTGGTCAAGAAGCTGGCGACTCCCAAGGGCAGTGCCGGTGGCGCCGCAGGCCCGAGCCCCGAGCCGCCCAAGGACGTGCACACGCGCGCAGCCGAAGATCGCATGCGCTTCGCCTTGGGTACGAAGGTCCGCATTATCAGGCGCGGAACGAGCGGAAAGATCGAGATCGATTTCGGCTCCGAACCCGAGCTGAATCGTATTTTCGAGGTCATAACCAGTCCGCGCTGAGTGCGCAGTGCCCGTCCAGGGCCTGGCTTCGCACGCTGCACAGGGCCCTGCGGCCGTGGTATAAATAGACGCTTGTGCCTTTGAGGTACAAGCTCTCTTTGTACGACTGAAGACACATTCATGAGCATGCGGGCCTCCGCAGCGCGATACGCGAAAGCGCTGCTCGACGTCGCCATCAAAGAATCCGACCCGGAGCGCGCCGAGCAGGAGCTCGCGGCGTTCGTCGGTCTGGTGCAACAGCATCCCGATCTGCAGCGGGCACTTGCGGACCCGGTGGTCTCTGCGGGGGACAAGCGCGCTGTCGTGGAACAAATCCTGGCTCGGATGCAGCCCACGACTCCGGTTGGAAAGCTTCTGCTGTTGCTCGCGACACGCGGACGGCTGGCGCTGCTTCAGGATCTGCTGGCGGTCTATCGAGAGCGCCTGATGGAGCACCGGAACGTCGTGCAGGCCGAAGTCACCACCGCGGTTCCCTTGCCGCCGGAACGTGCCGCGCAGTTGCAGCAGCGTCTGGCGGCCATTACGGGGCGCGTGGTCACGATGACGACGAAGGTGGACGAATCGATCATCGGCGGCGTGGTCACCCGGATTGGCAGCACCGTGTACGACGGGAGCGTCGCCAGGCAGCTCGCCAGGGTCAAGGATCGTCTCGCGCAGCGATAACCGAGACCGCGACGTCTCCGACAGGAACCATCGATATGGACATCAGAGCGGAAGAAATCTCCAAGATTATTCGCGACCAGATCAGCAGCTACGCCGTGCAGGTCGACGTGGCCGAGGTCGGGAGCGTCATCTCGATCGGTGACGGGATTGCGCGCGTGCACGGCTGCGAGCGCGCCATGGCCGGCGAGATGCTCGAGTTTCCGCACGGCGTGTTCGGCATTGCCCTCAACCTGGAAGAGGACAGCGTCGGCACCGTGCTGCTCGGGGATTACAAGGCGATCAAGGAGGGCGATCCGGTCAAGCGCACGGCGCGAATCATTTCAGTACCGGTCGGCGACGAGATGCTTGGCCGCGTCGTCAATGCGCTCGGGCAACCGATTGACGGCAAGGGCCCGATTGCCACGAAGCAGTTCCTTCCGATCGAACGGCTGGCTCCTGGCGTCGTCGATCGACAGCCGGTGAAAGAGCCCCTGCAAACGGGGCTCAAGGCGATCGACGGGATGGTGCCGATCGGCCGCGGGCAGCGCGAGTTGATCATCGGAGACCGCCAGACTGGCAAGACCGCCGTCGCCATCGATGCGATCATCAACCAGCGCGGCAAGGGCGTGATTTGCATCTACAACGCCATCGGCCAGAAGCAGTCCACCGTGGCGCAGGTCGTGCGGACGCTCGAAGAGTACGACGCGTTGAGCTACACGATCGTCGTCGCCGCGGCGGCCGCGGATCCGGCGCCGATGCTGTACATCAGCCCGTATTCGGCGTGCGCGATCGGTGAGTTCTTCCGCGACAGCGGCCGGCATGCCTTGGTGGTCTACGACGATCTGTCCAAGCACGCCCAGGCGTACCGTGAGATTTCGCTCCTGCTGCGTCGTCCGCCTGGACGCGAGGCGTATCCGGGAGACGTCTTCTATCTGCATTCCCGCCTTTTGGAGCGTGCCGCGAAGCTGAACGCGTCGCTCGGTGGCGGATCGCTGACCGCGCTCCCCATCATCGAAACCCAGGCTGGCGACCTCTCGGCCTACATCCCGACGAACGTGATCTCGATCACCGACGGGCAGATCTTCCTCGAGAGCGACCTGTTCCATCAGGGCGTGCGACCGGCCATCAACGTCGGCAACTCCGTGTCGCGCGTCGGCGGCTCGGCGCAGATTCGCGCGATGCGGCAGGTCGCAGGCACACTTCGCCTGGATCTCGCGCAGTACCGCGAACTGGCGGCGTTCGCGCAGTTCGGCAGCGATCTGGACAAAGCGACGCAGGCGCAGCTCAATCGCGGCCGCCGGCTGGTGGAAATCCTGAAGCAGCCGCAGTATCAGCCGGTGGCTGTCGAGAAGCAGGTCGCCATCGTCTATGCGGCGACCAAGGGCTTCATCGATCCCGTGGCAATCGAGGATGTGCACCGCTACGAAGAGGATCTGTATCGGTTCCTCGAGGGCCGATTCCCCACGGTGCTCACCGGCATCGCGGAGAAAAAGATCCTCGACGACGAGCTGAAGGCGTCGCTCGAAAAGGCACTGAGCGAATTCGGCCAGCAGTTTGGCGCCACGCGTGCTGCCGGAGCCGCGGCGTAGGCCGCCAGGCGATCGCCCATGCCGTCACTGATTGATCTCCGGCGCCGGATTCGCGCGGTCAAGTCGACGCAGCAGATCACCAAGGCGATGAAGATGATCGCGGCGTCTCGCCTGCGACGGGCGCAAGAGCGTGTCGTCTCCGCCCGCCCGTTTGCCCAGCGGATGCTCCGGGTTCTGAACGGCCTGGTGGCGCGTGTCGATCAGGAGATGCATCCGCTGCTTCGTGTCTCGGCGACGCCGGCTGGCCGGCCGTTGTTGATCGTGATGACCGCGGACCGCGGACTGTGCGGTAGCTTCAATTCGAACGTCATCAAGGCCGCCGGTCATTTCATCGTGAACGAGGGCCAGGGACGCGAGATTGCCCTGGGTCTCATCGGACGCAAGGGCCGCGACTTCTTCCGGCGTCGTGGCTTCGACGTCCGCTACGAGGCGGTCGGCATTTTTCAGCGGCTCTCGTTCAATGACGCGGTCGCGATTGCCGATGCGGCCATCGAGGAGTTCACGTCGGGAAAGGCCTCGAGCGTCTACCTCGTGTACAACGAATTCAAGTCGGTCATGACCCAGCGGATTGTCGTGGAGCGGCTGCTCCCGATTCCGCGACTCGAGGGTGAAGAGACAGGAGCACCGATCATCGACTACTTGTACGAGCCGGGACCGGCGGAGATCTTCAAGGACCTTCTGCCGCGGCACGTGCAGATTCAGGTGTATCGCGCGCTCCTCGAATCGAACGCCGCGTTCTTTGCGGCGCAGATGACGGCAATGGATGCCGCGACCCGCAACTCGGCGGAGATGCTCGAGAACCTGACTCTGTACATGAACAAGGTGCGTCAGGCGGCGATTACGCGCGAGATCATCGAGGTGGTTTCAGGGGCGTCGGCGACGTAGGCAGATCGGAGGCCCAGGCCTCCGTGGATGGAAGCGAATGGCACAGACAGCAGCAGCACAGCGCAGGGGCACGGTGGTTCAGGTCATCGGCCCCGTGATCGACATTGAGTTCACCGGGAACCTGCCGGAGATCTACAACGCGGTCCGCATCGTCTCCGAAGGCGGTCCCGGCGTCGAGAAGATCGACGTCGTTGCCGAGGTCGAGCAGCATCTCGGCGAGAACCGGGTGCGCGCGGTGGCGATGAAACCGACCGACGGCATGACGCGTGGGATGACGGTGATCGACACCGGCGCGCCGATTTCTGTGCCGGTCGGTCCAGAGACGCTGGGTCGCGTGCTCAACGTGCTTGGCGAGCCGGTGGACTTCCCGGACCGTCCCGTGATGTCGAAGGAACGCTGGCCGATTCATCGTCATGCGCCGACGCTCGAGGACCAGTCCACCGAGTTACGCATGTTCGAAACGGGCATCAAGGTCATCGACCTCCTCGAGCCGTATCTGCAGGGCGGAAAGATCGGCCTGTTCGGTGGGGCCGGCGTCGGCAAGACCGTCATCATCATGGAGCTGATCAACAACATCGCCATGAAGCACGGTGGCGTGTCGGTGTTCGGTGGTGTCGGCGAACGCACGCGCGAGGGGAATGACCTCTGGCTCGAGTTCCAGGAGTCGGGCGTCATCGACACGAAGGATCTGTCGAAGTCGCGCGCGGCGCTCGTCTACGGCCAGATGACGGAGCCGCCAGGCGCCCGTCTGCGCGTCGGGTTGTCGGCGCTCACAGTTGCCGAGTACTTCCGCGATGCGGAAGGCAAGGACGTGCTCCTCTTCATCGACAACATCTTCCGCTTCACGCAGGCCGGTTCTGAAGTGTCGGCGCTCCTCGGACGCATGCCGTCAGCGGTCGGCTATCAGCCGACCCTGCTGACCGAGATGGGCGAGCTGCAGGAGCGGATCACCTCGACGAAGAAGGGATCAATCACATCGGTCCAGGCGATTTACGTCCCGGCCGACGACTACACCGACCCCGCTCCTGCGACGACGTTTGCGCACCTCGATGCGACGACGAACCTGTCGCGGCAGATTGCCGAGCTGGGGATCTACCCGGCCGTCGATCCGCTCGCGTCGACCTCGCGCATTCTCGATCCGCGCGTGCTGGGCGAGGAGCACTATGGCGTCGCGAGGCAGGTCAAACAGGTCCTCCAGCGCTACAAGGATCTGCAGGACATCATCGCGATTCTTGGCATCGACGAGCTCTCTGAAGACGACAAGCTGACGGTGACCCGCGCGAGAAAAATCCAGCGCTTCCTCTCGCAGCCGTTCTTCGTCGCCGAACAGTTCACCGGCATAAAGGGCAAGTACGTGCCGATCGCCGAAACGGTGAAGGGCTTCAAGGAAATCATCGACGGTAAGCACGACGACCTTCCCGAACAAGCGTTCTACCTGGTGGGCGGCATCGAGGAAGCCGTGGACAAGGCGAACGCGATGAAGGCGGCGTAGGCAAGGTCCATGGCCCTTCCGACCAAGGTCACGCTCGAGGTTGTCACACCCGATCGCTCGCTCGTCACGGAGCAGGTGGACGAAGTGCAGCTGCCGGGATCTGAGGGCTACTTCGGCGTCCTGCCAGGCCATACACCGCTGCTCGCGACCCTTCAGGTGGGCGAACTCTGGTACCGGATCGGCCAGGAGAAGTTCTATCTGGCGGTGGCGTTCGGCTTTGTCGAAGTGCTTCCGGATCGGGTGACCGTTCTCGCGCAATTGGCGGAGAAAGCTCAGGAGATTGACGTCTCGCGGGCCGAGGCGGCCAAGAAACGCGCCGAGGAGCGGGTCGCTCGGACGCCGCAGGCTGATATGGACTTCGAGCGGGCGCGCGTGGCCCTGATGAAGTCGCTGGTGCGCCTGCAGGTAGCTTCTCGCGCACGCACCCGCGCATAACGGGTATAAATGGGGACGCGGGGCCGGCCTCCAGGGCCACCCCTTCCCGATTGCTGCACAGCCTCCGGCAACTTCTTCGGCACCGCGCCCTCGTTCAGAGCCTCGTTGCGCGCGAGTTGAAAGCGCGCTACCGCGGCTCGGTGCTTGGCGTCCTGTGGTCCTTCGTCAACCCGCTGCTGCTGCTCTTGATCTACACGTTCGTGTTCACGAAGGTGATGCCTGGCGCGCGCAGCGCGCGCATCGAGCACTTCTCACTCTTCATGTTCTGCGGCATTCTTCCGTGGACCTGGTTCTCGTCATCGATGCTCGAGTCCGCCAACTCATTGATTGCCGGCGGCAATCTGATCCGAAAGGTCCTGTTTCCAGCCGAGGTGCTGCCGATCGTGACGGTGTTCGCGGGCCTCGTGCACTTCTGCCTCGGGCTCCCGATTCTTGCCGCCTTTTTTCTTTACTATCGGGTTCCCGTCAGCCCTTCCGATCTCGTCTGGCTCCCGCTGATCGTCTTCGATCAGCTGATGCTGACGTTGGGCCTCGCCCTCCTGGTCTCGGTGCTGACCGTGCACTTTCGTGACGTGCGCGATCTCCTCGCCAATCTGTTGACCCTCGGCTTTTTTGTGACGCCGATCGTGTATCCACTGTCGCAGGCGCCTGAGTGGGCGCAACCCTTTCTGGAGCTGAATCCGTTCACACACTTGATGGTGTCCTACCAGGAGGTCCTCCTGCCGGGCCCGTTCACGGGATCGCGGCGGCTGGTCGTATTCGCCGGTGTGGCGATGCTCATCTTTGCGGTCGGCTATTTCATCTTCGACCGGCTCCGCGACACGCTGGCGGAGGAAGTGTGAACGCGATCGAAGTACGCGACGTCCGGAAGACCTACCGTCGTTACGGCAGGCGGAGGGGTTTCGGCACGTTGAAAAGCGCGATCATGTCTGGGCGAGTTGCAACCGATCTCCAGCCGAGCGACACCTTCGAAGCGCTGAAAGGCGTCTCGTTCGACGTGGCGACCGGGAAGACGTTTGGCATTGTCGGTCGCAACGGTTCAGGCAAGAGCACGATGCTCAAGCTGATCGCCGGCATTGGCAAACCGACGTCCGGCGCGGTCGCGGTTCACGGCCGTGTGTCGGCGCTGATCGAGTTGGGAGCCGGGTTTCATCCCGAGATTTCGGGGCGCGACAACGTGTTCATCAACGGCATGATGCTCGGCCTGTCGAAGCGCGAAATCACCGACCGGTTCGATGAGATTGTGGCGTTTGCGGAGCTCGAGGACTTCATTGACGAGCCGGTGAAGACGTACTCCTCGGGCATGTACATGAGGCTCGGCTTTTCGGTGGCCATCAACGTCGATCCTGACGTGCTCCTCGTGGACGAAGTCCTTGCGGTCGGCGACGAAACCTTTACCCACAAGTGCCTCGACAAGTTTGCCGACTTCCGGCGCCGGGGCCGGACGGTGTTGCTCGTGACACATTCCCTGGACCTCGTCACGCGGTTCTGCGATGAGGCGCTCTGGCTGGACCGGGGAATCGCACGCGACTCCGGAGACCCGCGACGCGTGATCGACGCCTACTTGATGGACGTCGCGGCCGCGGAAGACCGGGCACTATCAGCCGCCCCGCAGCATGACCAGCAGGTCCACAAGGCTGACGCTCCAGACATGTCAAAGAGCGTCGAGGGACGCTGGGGGTCACGCGAAGCCGAGATCCTGACCGTCGATTTTCTTCGGAGGGATGGCACAGCCGCACATGTCTTCGCGTCCGGGGATCTGGTGACGATTCGGATGCGTGTGCGAGCGCACCAGCCGCTCGACGACTTTGTGTTCGGTGTTGGTATCTTCAGCGCGGACGGCCTCTGCTGCTACGGCACGAACACGGACATCGAAGGGGCGCAGCCGCGCGAGTTCACCGGCGAGGGGGAAGTCGGCTTTGTGATCGACAGCCTCTGTCTGGTCGCCGGTGCCTACAAAGTCGACGTCGCACTCCACAAGCGAAACGGCGCCCCGTACGACTACCATCGATTGCTCTACACGATCCGCGTCACATCGACAGTGAACGATACGGGAGTGGTCCGTCCGCCGCATCGGTGGACCTTTTCCAGCGGAATCCGCATCTCAGGTCTGTGAGAATCACCAACTCCACGACTCTGTCGAGGCAAGAGGCCGCCGCTCTGGCCGAGCAGGTCCATGCCGGCGGCGGGCTGGTCGTGTTCACGAACGGGGTGTTCGACCTGCTCCATCCAGGACACGTCCGCTATCTCGCAGACGCCCGCGCGCTCGGCGACGCGTTGATCGTCGGCGTCAACTCCGATCGATCGGTGCGCAAAAACAAGGGCCCGTCGCGTCCCATCAACCCTGAGCACGAGCGCGCCGAATTGCTCGCTGCGCTGCGCTGTGTCAATGGGGTCACGATATTCGACGAGACGACGCCGCAGGCCGTGATTGCGGCCGTTCAACCCGACGTCCTGGTCAAGGGAGCTGATTGGAACGCCGATAGCATCGTGGGTCGCGATATCGTCGAAGCGCGTGGCGGCCGGGTCGTGAGAGTCGAGCTCGCCAAGGGTTTCTCCTCGACGAATCTGATTCAAAGAGTGCGAGGCTCATAGCGTGCCGACGTCCGCTCCGTCCCTGACGTTGCGCTCACTTCTGAGCAGGGCCGCTTCGGCCGCGGCGTTCGACCGGTTGCCGCCTGTCACCGCGGGCCTGACGGCCGCGGGCAAGGCCCTGGCGGCCGTCGGTGCGGCGCGTGCAGGTACTGGAATCACGCTACTCGTCGTCCCCACTGACAAGGATGTGGAGCAGGTGACGGCCGACGCGCGGTTCTTCTACGCGGCGCTCGAAAGCGCCTCGGAGGCCGCGGTCGAGGGAGCCGTTCTTCCCCTGCCGTCGATCCAGGTCGATCCGTATCGAGGCATGACGCCGCATTTCCGTGTCGCGGCCGCGCGCGGGCGTGCACTTCACGCCGCCGCGGCCGGGTCGGTGCGCTTGATCGTGGCCTCCGCCTCGGCGCTCCTGCCGCGGGTGAGCCGGAGCCAGCGGATGCTCCAGGCCTCGATCGAGCTCCGCGCCGGGACGGAAATCGAGCCGCAGTTGCTGGCGGAGCTGCTCGTCGACGCCGGCTTTACCCGCGAGGATCCGGTCGACGAACACGGGGCCTTCACGATTCGCGGCGGTATCGTCGACGTGTTTCCCGCGTCGGATGCGGAGCCAGTCCGCATCGAGTTTGTCGGCGACATGGTGGAAAGCATGCGCCGCTTCGATCCGGCAACCCAGCGATCGACCGGGGCGACCGACCAGGTCCACATCGTTCCCGCCCGCGAGCGATTCGACGAGACGCTGGTGTCGGTCCTCGACTTCCTGTCTGCATCGCAGCGCTTGCAGATCATCGTGTCGGAGTACGAGCAGGTCGAGCAGCAGGTGCTGAAGGCCAGGGAACAGCTCGAGGGCAGCTACCAGGACGCTGTGGCGCGCGGCCACGTGGCGGCACTTCCGCCGACGCTGGCATTCGCCCAGTGGCCGGATCTTGAGCCGAGAGCCGCGACAGCCGTAAGACTCGAAGAGCTCTCGCTTGAAGACGATGCGGGTGTACACCAGGTATCCAGTCAGCCGGCGATGGAGTTCCGTGGTCGCGTGAGTGATTGGATCGCGGACATCCGACAGGCTCGCGAACGAGGCGACACCGTCCTCTTTGTGGCCGACAGCGCCGGTCGCGCTGAACGAACGGTCGAGATCCTGCGGGAGTACGAGCTCGTTGGGGTCCCCGTCGAGAACGCGGACCTCGCCCATACCGCGGCGGTGCTCATAGCAGTCGGGACGCTCTCCCGCGGCTTCCGCCTCGCCGAGGCAGGGCTGCAGGTCTATGCCGAGACGGACGTCTTCGACGAGGAGCGCCGACCGTCCGACAAGCGCCGGAGTCTCGCCCAGACATTTCTCTCGGACCTGCGCGACCTGAAGGTCGGCGATCTGGTCGTCCACATCGATCATGGAATCGGCGAGTTCGTTGGGCTCAAGCAGCTGACGACAGGAGGCCGTGCCGCCCCGGGTTCGACCGCGGATGTTCAGGAGTTCCTCGAGCTCCGGTATCACGGTGACGACAAGTTGTTCGTCCCGGTTGAGCGGCTCGATCTGATTCAGAAGTACACGGGTGGCTCGCGCCCGGCTCTTGATCGCCTCGGTGGAACGACCTGGGAGAAGGCGAAGACGCGCGTCAAGAAGGCGATGCGCGACATGGCCGAAGAGCTCCTGAAGCTCTACGCGCAGCGCAAGTCCGTGCCCGGGTACGCCTTTCCGGCCGACACGCACTGGCAGGAAGAGTTCGAGAGCGCGTTTCCCTACGAACCGACACCTGATCAAGCCACCGCGATTGCCGACGTCAAACGGGACATGGAATCGTCCACTCCCATGGATCGTCTGCTGTGCGGTGACGTGGGCTACGGCAAGACCGAGGTGGCGATGCGTGCGGCGTTCAAGGCAGTCATGGACGGCAAACAGGTAGCTTTTCTCGCCCCGACCACGGTGCTGGCATTCCAGCACCAAAAGACCCTCCGTGACCGGTTTGCTGGCTTTCCGGTGACCGTGGACATGGTCAGTCGCTTCAGAACGAAGCAAGAGATCAAGGACGCGCTGGACAACCTGTCGTCAGGCAAGGTCGACATCATCGTCGGTACTCACCGCCTGTTGTCGAAGGATGTGCGCTTCAAGGACCTGGGCCTCCTGGTCGTCGATGAAGAGCAGCGGTTCGGAGTGGCACACAAGGAACGCATCAAGCAGATGCGCAAACGAGTCGACGTGCTGACCATGACCGCCACACCGATTCCTCGCACGCTCAACATGTCGCTCGTTGGTATTCGCGACATGTCCGTGATCGAGACCCCTCCGAAGGACCGGCTGTCCATTCAGACGAATGTCGTGAAGTTCGACGCGCCGGTGATCGAGCGGGCCATTCGCAACGAGCTCGCGCGCGGGGGACAGGTGTACTTCGTCCACAACCGTGTCGAGTCGATCTTCTCCATCGGGAACCTGCTGCAGCGACTGGTGCCGGAGGCGCGTGTCGTCGTCGGTCACGGACAGATGGGCGAAGAGGAGCTCGAGCGAGCGATGCTGGGCTTTGTCGAGCGGCGGTTCGACGTCCTGCTCGCCACCACCATCGTCGAGAATGGCCTCGACATTCCCAACGCGAACACGATCATCATCAACCGCGCCGATCGATACGGGCTGGCACAGCTCTATCAGCTCCGCGGTCGTGTCGGCCGCTCCGATCGGGCGGCGTATGCGTACTTGTTGATTCCTCCTCAGGAGGCCCTGTCACCGGTTGCGCGCAAGCGTCTGGCCGCCATCAAGGAATTCAGCGACCTTGGCAGCGGGTTTCGCGTCGCGGCGCTGGACCTGGAGATTCGAGGTGCCGGCAATCTGCTCGGCGGTGAACAAAGCGGGCACATCGACACCGTCGGTTTCGAGATGTACACGAAGCTGCTCGAGGAAACGATACGAGAGCTCCGCGGCGAGGAGATCGAGGACGACGCGAGGGCGACGGTCAACCTCCGGGTCGACCTCAAGATCGACGAGCAGTACATCCAGGACATGAACCAGCGGCTGATGGTTTACCGCAAGGTCGCGTCAGCCCGGACGCAGCGGGAGCTCGACACAACCCTCGAGGAAATTCGCGATCGATACGGCCCGCCCCCCACTTCCGTGCTGAATCTGGCCGAATATGGCCGGATCCGGGTTCTCGCGGATACGGTCGACGTCGATAGCATCGACCGGGAAGGCCGTTTGGTCGTCATTAAGTTCAGGCCCAACGCCAGACTCGATCCCATGAGGCTCGTGAAGGTGGTTGGCGGCTGGGCGGGTGCGACGCTCGTGCCGCCTGTCTCGGTCAAGCTGGACGTGGAAGCTCCCATGGGTAAGGTAACTCGAGAGGTTCGTCCGGCCCCAGTGCCGAAGGGTGGGAGTCGGCCAGGGAAGCCGGCCGACGCGTCGAGCGGCAGCTGGTGGACCGCCCGGGCGACGACAGGAGAGGTCAAGGCCGGGTTCTCGAAGGACGAGATCCTCCGAACGCCCGACGCCGACCCCCGGGCAGAAGGCGGGATGTTCTCCCGGGTTGCCGGGCTGCTCGAGGCGCTGGGCGGTTAGCGTGATCCGTCCGGACGGCGGGCGTCAGGTAAGATATTGATGTTCAAGGAATTGTTATGTTGAAGCAGTCGATAGCAGCCGCTCTCCTGGCAGCCCTGGCCGCGACGATCCCGCTCCGAGCCGAGATTCTCGAGCAGGTCCTCGTCAAAGTGAACGGCGAGATCATTACCAAGACCGAGTTCGAGGCCCGCCAGGTCGCCGAGCTTCGCAATCGCCCTGAGCTCGCGAAGGCCTCACCCGCCAGTCTCGAACTGCAGAAAGCAATCGCCGAAGTCACACCCGATCTGATCCTTTCGGCTGTCGACGAGTTGCTGCTCGTCCAGCGAGGCCGTGAGTCCGGCTACACGCTCGGTGACCAGCAGTTCAACCAGATCGTCGACAACATCAAGAAATCGAACAACCTCGAAGACGAGGCACGATTCAAAGAGGCGTTGAAGCAAGAAGGTCTCACGATGGAAGACCTGCGGCGGAATCTGGAACGCCAGATGCTCGTCTCGCAGGTCCAGCGCGTTGAGATCATGGAGAAGATCAACATCAGCGACGAAGAGGCGCGCGCGTACTACGAGCAGCACCGCCAGGAATTCACGTCGCCGGTCGAGATCACGCTGCGGGAGATTCTTCTCGAAGTCCCCACGAGCGATCAGGGTGTGAACGTGGCCCAGGACGACGCGGAGCGTGCCACCGCGGAGGACGTCCGCAAGCGTGCGCTCGCGGGTGAACCGTTCCCGCGCCTCGCGGGCGAGTACTCTGCGGCCGCGTCAAAGGCAAATGGCGGTCTGATCGGCCCGATTAACTCCGAAGAACTGGCCCCTCAACTCAGAGAGATGCTCTCCGCGATGAAGGTCGGGGACGTCAGCGGTGTGCTTCGCGCGCAGCGTGGTTATCAGATTCTGAAGCTCGAATCGCGAACCGATGCGAAGGTGAAGACGTTCGACGAGGCGCGAGGCGACATCGGGAACAAGATTGGCGAGCAGAAGCTTCGCGGAGAGCGCGAAAAGTATCTGGATCGACTCCGCGCGCAAGCGACGATCACCTGGCGCAACGCCGAGCTGCAGAAAGCCTACGAGACGGCCCTCGCGCGTCGGAACCAGGAGTCCGGATCCAAGCCGCAGACGTCTGCAGCGAACTGAACTTCCTGCGAGTGCCTGATGGACCAAAACGACCCGAATCGACAGCCGGCCGCACAGGGGCCGGCCTCTGATTCGGGCGTGAACTGGTTTGCGCTGTGGACGCGGTCGCGCCACGAGCAGGTCGTGCGGGAACAGCTCGAACAAAGGCAGATCGAGGCGTTCCTGCCGACGGTGACACGTTGGAGCCGCTGGAAAGATCGCAAGAAGAAGATCGACTGGCCGTTGTTTCCTGGCTACTGTTTCGCCCGCTTCAACCCGCACGAGCGCCTGCCGATCCTCAAAGTGACGGGCGTCGTGAACATCATTTCGTTCGAGGGCGAGCCGGCGGCGATTCCGGAGCTGGAGATTGATGGAATCCGGCGGCTTGTCGAAAGCGACCTCGCCTACGATCCGTGTCCCATGATTCGTGAGGGCATGATGGTCGAAGTCGTCCATGGTCCCCTGACCGGCGTCATCGGGCGACTCGTTCGCAAGAATGACAAGGCGCGACTGGTTCTGACAGTTGATCTCATCGGCCAGGCCGTCAGCGTGGAAGTCGACGCGGCCGATGTACGAGCCTACTAGACGACGGCTGCAGGAACCCGACAGTTCACACGCATGAAGATCGGTTCAATCGAACTGCCGTCCCCGTTCGTCGTCGCGCCGATGGCGGGTATGACGGACACCGCGTTTCGACGACTGGTGAAACGCCAGGGCGGATGCGGTCTCGTCGTCACCGAGATGGTGTCGTCGGAGGGCCTCGTGCGAGGGGTCGATCGCACGTTGGAGTACGCGGAGTACACCGAGGAAGAGCGACCCGTCTCGATCCAGATCTTCGGGGGCGATCCCGAGAAAATGGCTGACGCGGCCCAGATCGTCGAAGGTATGGGGGCGGACATCGTCGACGTCAATATGGGCTGCCCGGTGCCAAAAATCGCGAAGCACAACGCGGGATGCAGCCTGATGCGAGAGCCGGAGCACGCCGCCCGCGTCATCGGCGCGATGGCGAAGGCCGTCAAGATTCCCGTCACAGTCAAGATGCGAGCCGGCTGGACCGACCGCGATCGGAACGCGCCGCTGCTTGCCAGGATGGTGCAGGATGCCGGGGCGGCCGCGGTCACGATTCACGGACGCACGGCGGAGCAGTCGTACAAAGGCGTTGCGGACTGGGAATTGGTGGCGCGTGTCGCGGAAAGGCTGGAGATCCCCGTGCTTGGGAGCGGCGATTGCACCGAACCAGAACAGATCATCGACCGTCTGACGTCAGGCGTCAGTGGCGTCCTCGTGGGCCGAGGCGTGCTGCGCAATCCATGGATTTTGGCGCAGGCCTCCGACCTGGCTGCCGGCCGCGCGCCGCGTACCGTGACGATGCGAGAGCGCGGGCAATTTCTGCTCGACTACATCGACCTGCTCTTGACTGAGCGTCTGAATGAATCGGATGGATTTCGACACGTCGCGCCGGGGACTGCGCGGCCAGAAAGCGCCGACGACGGTCGCCCGGCTCGAGGTCACGACCGATGGGTCATCAACAAGATCCGCGCGCTGTGCTCGTGGTACTCGAAGGGGCTTGATGGGGGCTCGCAGTTGCGAGTTCGCGTCAACAGCGCCGAGCGCGTCTCTCACCTGCGCGAGATCGTGGACGAGTACTTCGTCACACCACCGGCGCCGGCACTGCTCGAGAACGTGTAAGGGTTGTGAGGGCGGCGCTCAGCGCGAGGCGCTGAAACCGCCGATTGCCCGCGCAGCAGCACCCACGCGATCCCCCAGCCGATCGTCATCGAGCGAGATCGGCACGTGGATTTCGCGATCGTGAGCCGAACGCGGGCCTTTCGCCGCCGATCGGGTGCGGGCCTGCATTCGCACGAGGGCCACCATGTGGCTGCGATCGATCGCGTGAGCGGCAGCTTCCCTCAGCGAGACGTGTCCTCTGCGAACGGTGCGGGCGAGCGATTCGTCAACCGACCGCATCCCAGCGGCGCCGTGTCGCTGGGAGCGTGTGAGGCCGTCGAAGTCCGCAGCCTCGAGCAGGGGACGGACTTCGTTCGACGCCAGAATGACATCCTGAATCAGCATCCGGCCGCCGCCGATCCGTCGGAGGCTACGATAGCCGACAGCCGCGCGGAACGAGGCGGCAAGAGCGCGCCGCACGTGCGCATCGCGGTCGAGGCCAGTCTGGCCGACAGTCGAGCGCAGCGCGTCCACGGTCGTCGGAGCCACGACGGCGACAATGACAAGACGGTTGCCGGTAGCCGCGAGGATCGTTTCGTGTAGCGGTAACTCGGATTGCGGGCCGGTGACGAGCAGGATGTCCGGACCCTCATGAGACGCCCGCCGAATCGCTCCGGCGAATTCCGCATCGGTCCCGGTGATCGTTCGCAGGCTCACAAACGCGCCCGAGATGTCTCCACGAAGACTGCGCCGTTGCAGGGAGATCAGATAACCGCCTCGGGTGCGGCCGCACCAGTCGGCCAGCGCCAGCGCCAGCGACTCGACCGCCGCTTCCGTCGGTGCAGAGACGACGACGAGTCCGTCGCCTTCGCAGGCCGTGCGCACTTGTCGAGGGATGTGCTTGTGCAGCAAGCTCGGCGCCGTGTGCGGTCGCAGCTGCACGATGAGGCCAAAGCCTTGATGATCGGAGAACATCCGGCAGCTGACCTGACCGAGCTCCGGGTACTCGTGGATCCATTCGCCGTCCGCGCGAGTCTGCCAGACACCGTCACCGCCGCGACCGAAGGCGCCGGACGCTTCGTCGATCACCGCTATGTCGACGATTCCTTCACCGAAACGCTCGATGCGATCGTCGATGCGAGCCGAAGCCGGTGCGCCCGCGCGTAAATAGAGCGTCGTCGCCCCACGGGACGCGGCACGGCTGATCCAGCCATGCAGATCCGAGCGATCAGGCTCGGTGCGGGAGGTTGGCTGCGACGCGCGGGATTCGACACGTGTGACAACAGTCATGGGTGGATGTGCGTACGGCTCGCTTTGCGCGATCGGTCTTGGCGCTTCGGTGTAGACCGGCGGTTCGGGCGCCGCGTACGGTGTCGCCAACGGAGGCGCGGGTGGAACAGGCGCAGCGGCTTCGACCGGAGCAGGCGAATCAGCCACGGCCTCCGCAACTGGCACAGGTTCCTCAACCGGCGCGTATGCAACGGGCGGCTCCGGCTCTGGGACAACGGCTGGCTCTGGCGCGGGAAACTGAACGATCAACTCGATGGAGTAATCGTCACCAACGCGTTCGGCTTTCGCCGTGAGCGGGTGCGGAAATGACGGTGAATTGACGGTCTCGGCTACCGAGCCCTTCTCACTCAACTCTCGCCGACCATCGGTCGACAGGATCTGCTCGGCCAGCGCTTCGACAGCGTTGACGGAGAGAACGGCCGTCGCGACATCATGGCGGCGCTCACCAGCGAGCACGTGAGGGCGTTCGCCGGCGCGCATGACGAGCCGCTCTCCACCCGCTCGTTCAAGGGCCGCGCACAACGACGGCATCAAACTCATAATTCAGCGTCCTGTAGCGTAAGCACGTCTTCGAATTGAAGCGCCGCTCTGAACACAGGGTTAGGCGCTACGGCGTGCATCGTCGAACGGATAACCGTTGCGCGCAACACGCGGCGAATGCCTCCGTACCGCAGGAAGACGTCGACGGTGCGGCCGGGACACAACCGTTGACTTGTTTCGGCCAATAAGCCCGTGGACGATAGATTCACGAGCCGCATCGGGAATCCTGCCACCGCGAGACGCAGCTCCGATTTGAACTCATGCGGTTCCTTCCGCACGGCTCCGCGTCGCTCGGGGATACCCGCTGGTGCGGCGGATTTCTCGTCCTTCTTGGGTTCGATGGGGGTTTCTGGAGGCGCATTCTTCCAGGTCGTCTCCAAGCCGGCAAAGAGATCGTCGAGCGAACCCTCCGGCAACGACACAATCACATCAGGGTCGGGAGGCAGATCGCTCATACCAATACGTAATTAGCAACCTCGCTGCCGCCACTGGAGCCGCCGGGTCCACTGTTGCAGCGAGCAAGTCTGCACAGAATTTCGCGTAAGTACACGCACAACCAGCTCAACCAGGGTAGGCTGTAGCCGGTTGCGCACACTTGGGGAAACTGCGCCCGAGCAGAAATCTTAGGGTTAGTTGTACTACGCCGTTCCCCAAAGACATAATCGGCCTATCATCGGGGCGTACGTAGTGCGGGAGAGTTGGTTTGGTCCCAGGGCGGGAGGCGTTCATGGCGAAGATCGTGATCGTTGAGGACGACGACGCAACACGAGCAGGGTACCGGGAGCTCCTGAATCTTGCGGGGCATGAGGTCATCGCCACCAGCACGTACCAGGAAGGCCGCCACGCGGTTCAAGTCGAGAGCCCTGACCTTGTGATTGCCGATTTGAGACTGGGGGGGTTCAACGGGTTGCAGTTGCTCCTATTGAGTCCACGACCGATTCCGACGATCATCGTGACCGGATTCCCCGATCAGGTACTCGAGGCAGAAGCACGGCGCGCCGGAGCCGACTACGTGGTGAAGCCGATCTCGCCAGCGGCGCTTGTGGCTCTCGTGAACGAGAAGCTGAAGGCGATTTCTCGGACTACGCATTAGCCGCCGGGCTTCCGATTCTGTTTCCCGGCAGACAAACCTCAACGCACTCGCGAAACAGAGCCCGCACGTTGCGTGACTCCACGCAAAAACACGGGTGAAATCGCATGTGTTCGCCCGCGCGTACGCGGCACCCTCCTTGCGATTGATCCAGTAGCGGCGGCGCGATTCATCGCACCGGCCGAACGTATTCCGAGGTATCGATGCTCGGTCGGCGCAGCTACACAAGGGTCGCAATCTCGGCGGGGGCGGAAGGCGTTCTGAGCCTCGCGCGCGACGTCGGGATCCATCTAGACAACGGTCAGCTCGTGGCGATCAGTCGGGAGCCAGGCGTACTCGGCGAGACGGTAGTCGTCGCCGTCCCTGACGAAGGAGTCAACATCCTGGTCGAGATCGTCGAGAGCAGACCGTTCATCACAGACGGCGCGGTTCGTCATCGGCTCTGGCTTCGCCGGCTGAATACCGATCGGGACGCAAACGAGTCCAACGCGAACGGCCGAGGACGCTGATGCGCGAGCGTCAACGCACGGACCATTCGAGCGAGCCCGCACGACTCGGTGTCCTCACGCGCGAGTGTCAGGTTCGCCTGCTGAACTGCAGCGTCTCAGGATGCCTGTTCGAGACGAAGCACCGGCTCGAGGTCGGCGCGGTCGCGTCGATCCGCGTCGTGTGGAACGGTCGCGAGCTCGTCGATGACGTGCAGGTCGTCCGATGCCAGTCAATCGCCGGAGCCGGAGGGGTGTATCACGTCGGTGCGAAGTTCCTGTGGAACCATCCTCTGCACAGTCGTGCACTGCGCGGCGCGCTGCGCATGCCCGTTCAGCCGCAACCGAGCGAGGGCACGGCGCCATAGGTTTCTGCTCAAGACTTACTAACTTCACTCGGACGCACATCGAGAAATGTCTGCCGATCTGCAGACTAGATTGCCTATTCAGCGCTGCTTGAGCCGCAATGTGAAAGCAAATGCTGGAGTGATAATTGCTGAGCCGTCACGGACCCTCTTGAGCAAGTCCGCATATCTGCACAGTTTAGCGAAGCAAGGGTCGCGGGGCACATACAATGTCAACTGAGACCTACCGTGAGCACTCGCCGACAGCGGCCGGTGGCTCACCACTGATCGTCGCGAGTGCGGCGATGACCACTCTGCTGGCCGCTGCGGATCGCGCGGCGGCATCGGACGGCAAAGTACTCATCACCGGCGAAAGCGGTGTGGGGAAAGATCTCATCGCTCGCCGGATCCACTTCCAATCGAGGCGGGCGGGGCAAGCGTTCGTGCCTGTCAACTGCGCCGGGTTGACCGAGTCGCTGCTCGAGTCAGAGCTGTTCGGACACGTGAAGGGCAGCTTTACGGGAGCCTATCGCGACAAGCTCGGGAAGCTGCAGGCGGCACACGGGGGAACGATCTTCCTCGACGAAGTCGGCGAGATGAGCCTGCGCATGCAGGCGATGCTGTTGCGCTTTCTCGAAAACGGAGAGATCCAGGCCGTTGGCGCGGACGCACGCGTCACGACCGTCAACGTCCGTATCGTGGCCGCGACGAATCGCCATCTTCCGGATCTGATTGCTGCGGGTCAGTTCCGTGAGGATCTGCTCTACCGGCTGCGCGTCATCCACCTCGAAGTCCCGTCGTTGCGAGAGCGGAAAGACGAGATTCCGGTTCTGGTGGCTCATTTTGTCGAGCGAACCGGTCGTCGGGCCCGTTTCAGCGATGAGGCGATGCAGGTGCTGTCACGGCATCGATGGCCGGGCAACGTCCGCGAGCTGCAGAACGTCGTGGAACAGGCCATGTGGCTTGCGCATGACGACCTGGTCGGCCTCGACCAGTTGCCGGAGGCGGTTCGCGCCCAAACGCAGTCCGTGCTCCCCATGCGAGAGCGGCGTGCCCAGGTGTCGGACGAACTCTACTCAGCGCTGGTGAGTGGTGGCTACTCCTTCTTCGACCACATCTACCCACTGTTTCTTTCACGGGACATCACCCGACACGACATGCGGGAGCTCGTGCGCAAGGGTCTCTCAACGACACGCGGAAACTACCGCGCGCTATTGAAGCTGTTCGGGATGTCGAACCAGGACTACAAGCGCTTCCTGAACTTCCTCGCGGCGCACGACTGCGGTGCGGATTTCAGGGCGTTCCGCCATGGCACGGCCGAGGCAGAGAGGCCGCCCCGGCTGATGCTACCGCCACTTCCCGCAAAGGCCACCCTTTCGGGCGAGCGAAAATCGCTAGCCTCCGCAGGTTGAGACTGGCCGGGATGTCGCGATCCTTCGTGCTTTTGTCTGCCGCAGCGGCGCCTTCCCCGAGGGTGTCAAGCCAGAGTCAGAGCACATTTCATTGATGTCGCTGGGCTCAGTCTCAAGCCCGTCAGAGTGGCGGACGGCTTGCAACGCGCAGGTAGTTGCGCCGTGCGGCGCGCGCACCACCTTAATGGCCATTACCGACCACTCGTCCCTTGTGGCGCAGGAGCCTTCCGCCTTCGAGGTGGCCGTTCGCGAACGTTCGTGGGATTGGCTGTTGGAGTTGCGCCGGCGACTCAAAGTCGACATGCAATTGGTCGATACTCGGCATACGCCGCTGCTGCCGTTCGCCGCCAGCGGTCCCGCCACCAGCCTGTCCGGGATGTTGGAACAAGGGGAGCCGGCCGTATTTTCCGCGGTTTCGAGCGCATTCCAGTCTCGGGTGCCCCAGGCCGTCGCCCTGCAGGGACTCCAGATCATCTGCATCGCGCTGACGGTGGAACCCGGCGCATCCGGTGTGCTGATCGTTGGCCGAGCGCTCCCGCAAGGACATGATGCCGACGCATCCCGCGCGCAACTCGAACTGGTTGGATCCTGGCTCTCGACCGCGGTGGAGGCACACCTCCTCAGCCCACCGGCTCTTCACGCGAGTGGCGTCAGCCGCGTCGCGCCCCTCGCGAAATTACTGTCGCAGGCGGCGGAGCACGAGTCCGACCGTGAGCTCGTGCGATTGTTCGGAGAAGCCGTCGCCGTCTGGCATGACATCGAGGTCTCCGGGTACGTCGAGACAGCAGGCGGAACGTTTTTGCGAGACGTGACGTTACCGGGAACGAAAAAAGGTGAGCGTCCCGCGACGATTCCCGCGGCTGGATTGCCGGACTCCGCGGATCTGACGCGGCTTCCCCAGGGCCATCTCGATCGCTTCGGGCTTCCGGTCGACAACGACGTCTACGTGAGTCGCTTCCGTCGTGGTGATGGCCGCTCGTGGCTGCTCGTGTTCACCGGCGCGATCGATGCGTATGACCTCGAACGGCTCGGCGCATACGTTGCGCTGTTGGACGTGGCGCTCGCCTTTGCGACTGCCGAGACGACGGCGCGGCTTGTGTTGTCGATCACGCGGCGTCTCGCCGATATCGAGGAGGCACCGGACGTCCGCGCCGGCCACGCGATGGAGGAATTGCGCACGGTGCTCGGCGCCACGACCGTCACACTGACAATCGAATCCTCGAATGGGGCCGTGGTGCTGCGCGCCGCGAGCCCAGTTGTCACAGCGGAGACCGTTGACGCAAGCAAAGCTGCCCGTCTTGTGATAGTCAAGCGATCAGATCGGCATTACACTACGACCGTTTCTGTTGGGCATACTGAGAGCGTTCAATTCACACCGCGGGATCACCACGTCGCGAACGCCACCGCGGCGGTACTGAATGCGTGGGCGCCAGCGGCGCTTCGCGTTCCGCCTCGCGGACGCGATCGGCGATCGGGTGCACCCGGGTTTCATGAAGTGATCGAGCGCTCGGCACGAGAGTCCGTCGATCGGGGATCGACGGTCACGGCAATCGTGCTGCTGGTGCGCGACGCAGTTTTCTTGCCCGGTTCGACCCAGCGGTGGGTTGCCGGAATGCGGGGACAGATGAGACCGTCGGATCTGGCGGGCATGTTAGCTGAGGGCGAAATCGGACTGTTGATGCACGACACCACGGCCCAACACGCGAGAACGATCGCGGAGCGTCTCCGGGGGGTCGTCGGTGGGGCACCTGGCGCCGGGCCCATCCTGATCGGTGTCGCGACGCGCGTGCCGGGCGTCGGCACTGCAGACGGCCTCGTGCGCGATGCTCGGGCCGATGCGCTCGGCAGCGGCAACACGGTGACGAACGCCGCGATGACCAGCGAGGCGCGGCGATGATGGCGTTGGGCGATCGTCGCGCGCGGGTGCGGCTCGAGGTTGTTGGCGCGCTATGGGCCACTCTCGAACTGACCGAGCCAGCCCGCGTCGTGAATATCAGCAAGGATGGCGCGCTGCTCACATCGCCGGTGGCGATGCCGCCCGAGTCGGTTCAGCCGCTGCATTTGAAACTCGAAGGGCACGACGTCACGGTCGACGCGCGCGTCCGCCACGTGCGGCGGGTTTCGGGTCCGGACGAGCCAATCAGGTATCTCGTCGGCGTCGAGTTTCTATCGATACCGCCGGCGCTCGCCCGGGCGGCAGACGCCCCACAGGTTTAGCGTCGCCTGGGGCCGGTCTAGAGGACGGTGGAAAGTCTTCCCTGTCGAGTGTCTTAGCCCAGATTCCACCAGACTTTCTGAGAGACTTTCGCGACGCGGACGTTGTTGGAAACATCCGCGTAAGTCATTGATTTATCGGCAGTTGTAGTGGTAGACAAACGTCTGCCGATGTATGGCGACTCACTTGCAGCCCCGAAACGATAGATCCTCAGCCGGGAACTTGTTTCCCCGGCCGGGGGCCACCAGGCGCGGTCGGAGGAACGACTAGGGATGGAAGAGCGGCGACGGTCCCCACGGCATCAGGTCGGGGGAGATTTTGCGAATCTCCCGGCCAACATGAGTGTGCGCGTGATCGACATTAGCTCCGCAGGCGTCCTGCTGCAGTCGACGCGCCTGCTGAATCCGGGGTCGCGCGGCAGTTTACGGTTCACCCTCGCGGGGGCGCCGTTCGCGGCGGACATTCAGGTTCAGCGAGTCTCAACGGCTTCAGACGCGGGATCGGGCTACCGAATCGGCGCGACGTTCGTGGGCATGACACTCGAACACCGGCGACTTATTGAACGGTTCATGAACAATGATTGATGGCGTCGCTGAAAGCAGCAGCACCCGCGTGAGTTCGATTGGCGCCGCCGTGCGGCCACGGACACACGTTCAGCTCACCGGTCGCAGCGCCGAAGTGACCGCGCTCGAACAGGAGATCGACCGTGTCGCGCGGTCGGACGCGAAGGTTCTGATTACCGGCGAGAGCGGTGTTGGCAAGGAGATCGTCGCGCGCGCCATTCATTCGAGGGGACCTCGCGCCAGCCACGTCTTCGCGCCAGTCAACTGCGCCGGCCTTCCCGAGACACTGCTCGAATCCGAGCTCTTCGGGCACGTAAAGGGCAGCTTCACGGGCGCCTATCGCGATAAGCCCGGGAAGCTCGAAACCGCGCACATGGGGACCATCTTCCTCGACGAAGTCGGCGAGATGACCCTCCGGATGCAGGGACTTCTCTTGCGCTTTCTCGAGACCGGCGAGCTCCAGAAGGTGGGCGCCGACGGAAGTGGCCGCATCGTCAATGTTCGCGTGATTGCCGCCACGAACCGAGACCTGCGCGAGATGATCAAGCAGGGGACGTTCCGAGAGGATCTGTTCTACAGGCTCAACGTCATCCACATCGTCGTGCCGCCGCTTCGGGACCGTCGCGAGGATATTCCCGTGCTGGCGACCCAGTTTCTGACACAGTTCTCCGCCACGAGCCGTTCAGGCATCACGGGCGTGTCGCCAGAAGCCATGAAGGCTCTGACCGAGTACTCGTGGCCCGGCAACGTCCGCGAGCTCGAGAACGTGATCGAACGACTCGTCGTGACGGTGACGGGTCCGTTGATCGAAGTCGATCATTTGTCGTCGGAGATTCGCTCGTACGACGCGGTGCTCCTCCGACCCAAGCGCGAGCGTCGGCGCACCGTGGCCGACGATCTCTACAAGCGGATGCTCGAACAGCACGAGTCGTTCTGGACCGCGGTCTATCCGCTGTTCATGGACCGGGAAATCACACGCGCGAACGTGCGCGAAGTCGTGCGACGCGGGCTCGAAGAAGCCCGGGGGAACTACAAAATCGTGGCGCGTCTGTTCAATATGGAGGCGCGCGACTACAAGCGGTTCCTGAACTTCCTGCGCAAGCACGATTGTCAAATTCCGTTCAAGGAATACCGCTAACCATCGGGGCGGGCCAGCCACCAGCGCCACGCCCTCGTTTCACCCTTCCTGACCACCCTTTTCCCGACCACGACACATGCCCGGGAAGGAACGCTTCCCCAACCTGGGCCCTTCTGCAATTACGCTTTCGTTTTGAGGCATGGTTGTTGCCACCTCAGCAGGACGTGGTAAGAAGTAGCTCGGCAGACATGCGTGTTCGCGCCTGTATCCGGGCCCCGTGGGCCGAATCGTGATCAAGGATTCCCTAACGCGGGGGGAATATCTCCCCGGAGTGGGTTTTCAGCCGGCGATGCCCCAGATCTCTGACTCGGCTCCCGGTAACCAGTGCCTGTCGCCGGAGCAGCGCCGCGCGCTGCTCCAGGTGCCTCACCGTGTACCGGCCACGGCGGCGCCGCGTGAGTTCCTCGCGCAGCTCGTGTCGTTGATTGCCGGCATCCTCAGTGCGAAAGCCGCCATTGCCGGTAAGCACTCTGGTGCATGGGTCCTCGCCGCCGAATCCACACCGGCTCCGTCCCTCGCGCTCGTCGGAAATGGGGACTCGCACGCGTTCGATCGATTTGGCGCGACCCTCGGGCTTGGCGTCGAGTTGTGGCAGTCGCGCGAGAGCGACTGGACACTTGTCGGTCTTGCGGCTGCGCCGAGCACGCCCGTCGTCCTGATCTTGGAAGGAGACTGGACACCATCGGCTCCTGACCTGCGGCAGCTCGCACGCAACCTTCTGGCGGGTACCAGTCGTGCCGGACAGTCACCGCTGGCTCTCGATGCGGCGACGCACCGACTCACCCGCACTCTCGCCGATACTACCGGGCTCGCGGCTGTCGGCGAGGCGGTGCTGCACTATGTCGTTCAGGTGGTACCGAGCCGGATGGCGTCGCTCGCTGTCGCAACCGCCGACGGTGATTTGTCGATCGTCGCGACGCACGGCTATCCGCACGCGCTCGTCGAGCACTTGCGAATCGCTCCGGGGACCGGAGTCATCGGGGGCGTCTATCAGACGCGCGTTCCGATCGTGGTCCCAGATGTCCGCGCAACTCCTGGCCTCGATCGTCATCGCTCTCGGTACCGGACGAATTCGTTCACTGCGATCCCGATCGTGGCTGGTGCCGAGGCTCTTGGCGTCGTCTCGTTGACAGATCGTATCGATACGGGACCCTACACGGAGGACGACGTCGCGGCCGTCAGCGTGCTGATGGCGCCAGTGGCGCTGGCCCTTGGGCGGGAGCGAGTGCTACGCGAGGCACAGGCCTACGCGCAAGCCGCCGTGATCGACCCGGTGAGTGGACTCTTCAACCGGCGATACTTTCAGGCGCGCCTCGAGGAAGAACTGCATCGCGCCATTCGCCAATTGACGTCAGTCGGACTGCTCATGGTCGATCTCGATGGCTTCAAGAGCATCAATGATCGCTTCGGCCATGTGGCGGGAGACATGGTGATCCGGGACATCTCCGAGATCCTTCGACGGTCTGTGCGAATCTTCGATGTGTGCACACGATTCGGCGGAGAGGAATTCGCGGTCATGATGCCGGGAGGGACTGCGGAAAGTGCCGGTGCGATCGCCGAACGAATCCGGCAACGGGTCGACACGTATCAGCGAAGCGAGCCTGACCTGGCCGGGCTGCGCGTGACCGCGAGCATTGGCGTGGCCGTTTCTCCCCCTGGGGTCACGGCTCGTGATCTCATTGAACGCGCCGATCGCGCGCTCTATCACGCGAAGAGAGCGGGGAAGAACCGCGTCAGCACCGCGGGGCCTGATGGGAGCGTGTCAGGAGGCTAGACTCGACAGTCGCCGCTCGCTAGACGAGACACATCGCTTGAATCACTCGCGGCGCAGCACTCGCCGGCGAGTCCCACAATCTCAGCGCGGTCGTGGCATGAATCGCCATTGCGAACCGCGAGAGTCTCACCACCGTGTTGGTGACGTCATCACCACGCGCCACCTGAATCCATCATTCCCGACCGTCGTCGTGAATGCCCAGCACACGAGCGGGTGGGCCGTCCGTCGGCTTGCCGTCCAGCGCAGAAAACAATTTATCCAAGAGAGTCTCGTTTTCTTGAGCCGTACGGGTGGTCACAGTCTGAGGAATGACATATTCCGTGCCAGACAAGCAGAATTGTGACGCTTTCTTCGTAAGTTATTTGTTTCTAGCGAATTGACCGTCGGTCGGTCTATCGAGCAGATAACTTTTCTACCGCGTGGATCAGAATTCAGCGCAATACTGTGATCTGTTGACCGACTTTAAACGACTTTACTGTTGACCTTAGTCTCTCCGAAAAGGCAGACTTATTCCCGACCCGTTATCTGAGATTTGGAGAACTAGCGCGATGTCGACTTTTTCTATGCCGCGGACGAATAAGAACCTAGCCCAGCTACTCGGCGAGAGCGCTGCAATCGTATCCCTGCGGCGGGAAATCGAAGCGGCAGCGCGGACTGACGCCAAGGTGCTGGTGCTCGGCGAAACGGGCTCGGGCAAGGAGGTCGTTGCCAGGCTGATTCACGAATACAGCTCGCGGATGTCACGAGCGTTCGTCGCCGTCAACTGCAGCGGGATTCCGGAAACGCTTCTCGAGTCAGAGCTGTTCGGGCACACGCGGGGAAGCTTCACGGGTGCGTATCGAGACAAGCCTGGTCTGGTCCGGCAGGCCGACCGCGGCACGCTCTTCCTGGACGAACTCGGTGAGATGAGCCTGAGAATGCAGGCTGTTCTTCTGCGGTTCGCCGAGACCGGCGAGATTCAGACCATTGGCGTGGACGGTGTGACTGGCCGCTCTGATGTCCGGCTGATCACCGCGACCAATCGCAATCTTCGCGAGCGAATCGAGAGCGGGGTGTTCCGCGAAGACTTGTACTTCAGGCTGAACATCATCCAGATCCACGTGCCGTCGCTTCGCGAGCGGGCAGAAGATGTCCTGCTGCTGCTGCGGCACTATCTGCACCGTGCAGCCGAAACGCACAGGTTGCACTGCCCCGAACTGACGCCGGATGCGGAGCAGCTGCTCATCGCCTATGCCTGGCCCGGCAACGTTCGCGAACTGAAGAACCTCGCGGAGCGACTCGTCGTTCGCGAATGGGATCGGCCGATTGCCCCCGAGGATCTGCCCATCGAGATTCGTGGCGGGCGCGAAACCTCGCCGATGGCGTCGGGCGCCAGCGCGGGTACGCCGCATGAGAGCGTCGCCGCGTCTGCTCGTCGCCTCGATCGCGGGTCGGGTACTGCGGAGCGGCTGTGGGAGCGCTTGATCAACGGAGAAAGCTTCTGGACCGTTGTGCACCAGCCCTTCAAGGCGCATGAACTGACTCGTGATGATCTGGCGGCGCTGATTCATCGCGGCCTCGAGCACACGCGCGGCAGCTATCGCGCGCTGCTCGGTGTCTTCGGTCTTCCGCCGACCGATTACAAGCGATTCCACGCGTTCTTGTATCAGCAAAATTGCAACCTGCCGGTTGGGCCCTACCGCACGGCGCGCTCGACCATGCGCCGGCAGGATCGCCCGGCAACGGCGTACACGCCAGCCTGTTGATCGCCGAGGCGGTGAGTCCTCACCGCTTCGCCGCGCGATCGTTTCCAGGGTACATTGGCGAACCGTAGAGAGCTGCCGCCACACGGCAGACTCTCAGCGGGCCGTTGCCTCACGGATCGACGCGAGTCCCTCTTCGCCCTCTTGCACCTCGAAGTCGTACATCAGCGCCTGCTCGAAGCACGCAAAGAAGCGCGTGGCGAGTTGTTCGTGCGCTGGGTGATTTAAATACGTCTTCAAACCCGCCATGCTGTCGAACTCGAGAATCGCTGCGAACGAATAATCCACAGCCATCAACTCTTCGTACGGACGCCCATGCGTGACACGCGGCCCGATGCGGGCCCGGCGGATCGAAGGAATCTCACGAAGCGCCGCTGACAGCGCGTCTAGCAGCCCCTGACGCGCCCGCTCGTCAAGATCTGGCTTCGGCTGAAACAGCACAAGGTGAGCGATCACGGACGGCGCTTACCCTTCGACCCTCGGGCCTTGTCGTCGGGGCGTGGTGCGTCGAGGCGCGGGCGCGGCGCATCCAGACGCGGACGCGACTCATCTCGGCGCGAGCTTGCGCCTCCGAGCCGTGGCCGGGCCTCATCGCGGCGTGGGCCCGGCTTATCGAGGCGGGGCCGTGGTTCATCGCGGCGTTGACTCGGCCCATCAAGACGAGGCCGAGAGTCGTCGCGGCGTGGAGCCGGCTTATCGAAACGCGGTCGGGACTCATCGCGGCGTGGAGCCGGCCCATCGAGGCGTGGCCGGGATTCATCGCGACGCGGGCTTGGCCCGTCGAGCCGTGGCCGAGCAGCTGAGGGCGTAGAACGCGCCTTCCCCTCGGGCTTGAACGTGCGAGGAGGACCCTGATGCGATCCTCGATCCGGTGACGGTCTCGAATACGGACCTCCACGCGTTGAATCACGATGCGGGTTCGGTCCGGTGCCTCGAGGCTCACTGCCTGGGCCAGGCGCGTCGCCAGTTGCCGCGGTCTTGCGGTCGAACCTGGTCTTGCGCCGTGAAAGGTTTCGCGCCTGCTTCGCGTCTTTGAATTTCTGCCGCGGATCGCGATGTTCACCGCCGGGGCGCCAGTCGCGATCCCGACGCTCGCGTGCCCGCTCCAGATCGCTTTGGGCCGCCTCGGGTGAAACCCACAGACGCCCCCGGGCGAACCATTTCATCTCCGCGTCCGGATGCTTGTCTCTGAGTCGACGAAACGTCGGCAGCAACTCTTCACGTTCAGTGGCGCGGAAGGCAGTCGGCAGTCCGCCTGCCAGGATCGTCCAATACGAATATCGCGGTGGCATGTACAACCTCGGGGCTTCGCGGCAAGCGCGGCCCTAGTCAGTCCGGGCCGAGCCTCTTGAGTTTCTCGACGAGCGTCGTGCGCTTGATGCGCAGCAGTTCGGCCGCCTTGTTGCGGTTCCCGCCGGTGCGATCCAGCGAGCGCTGAATGAGGTCGCGTTCGATCGTCGCCAGGTACGCGGGCAGATCCAGACCGTTGTCGGGAAAGTCCACGAACGGTGCCGCAGTCACCTGTGGCGTCACCTGCACCTCTGCGGGGAGATCGGCCACTTCGATTTCATGGCGCCCGGCACTCAACGCGACCGCACGTTCGATCGCGTTCTCCAGTTGCCGCACGTTGCCGGGCCACTGATACGCCATCAACCCACGCATGGCGCCTTGAGAGACCTGCATCGGTATGCCGGGTGCGAACTTCTCGAGAAAGTGCTTTGCAAGGACCGGAATATCGTCGCGACGATCTCGCAGCGGAGGCAGCTGAATCGGGATCACATGGAGGCGATAGTACAAGTCCTCGCGAAATGTCCCCTCCGCGACCATCTTCACGAGCTCGGAGTTGGTTGCGGCAATGACCCGCACATCGACCTTGATGGTCTGGCTGTCGCCGACGCGCTCGAACTCGCGCTCCTGCAGCGCGCGCAACAACTTCATCTGCAGCGCTGTGCTCATCGTTCCGACTTCGTCGAGGAACAGCGTCCCCTTGTGTGCCTGCTCGAAGCGTCCCTGGCGCGCACCGACGGCACCAGTGAACGCGCCGCGTACGTGACCGAACAACTCGGCTTCGAGAAGCGTCTCCGGTATCGCGCTGCAGTTGAGGGCGACGAAGCGATGCGAGCGACGTGCGCTGTTGTGATGAATGGCGCGCGCCACGACCTCCTTACCGGTGCCGGTCTCTCCCGTGATCAGGATCGTACTGCTCGATCGGGCCAACGTCTCGAGCACATGAAACAGCTTCTGCATCGGACGGCTGTGGCCGAGGATCCCTCCGAACTGATACCGCTCTTCGAGCTGCGACCGCAGATACGCGTTCTCCGACGTCAGCCGGCGTTGCTCCATCGCCTTTTGCAGAACGTGCATCAGCTCATCGAACTGAAACGGCTTGGCGATGAAATCCGACGCCCCTCGTTTGATCGCGTCGACGGCGTCCTTCACGGTGCCGAAGCCCGTGATCACGATCGCCACGATTCCAGGATAGCGGTCTCGCGCGGCCTCGATCACCCGCGAGCCGTCGATGCCGGGCAGGCGCAGGTCGGTAATGACGATGTCAAACGCGAACTGATCCAGGAGCTCCAGGGCGCGCTCACCACTTTCGGCTTCCACGACTTCGAAGCCCCGCTCAATCAGACGTTCCGCCATCAGTCCACGAAGCGTCGCCTCGTCGTCGATGAAAAGCAGATGAGGTACGGCAGCTGTCATTTGGAAGGCGCCAATATCTTGACACAAGCGCGGCTAAGGATCGGTCGCCAGCAGCCGATACAGCTTCTTGAAGGTCGTTCGGGGCCGAGTGGCCCTTTGTACACACTTATGAGGGCCGTCTCGAAGAGGCCCGTGAGCGAATATGGACCGCCAGACCCTCTCTATCATGAAGGCGTGCGAGGCTGTTGGAGTGAGCCGCCGCACCATCTACAACTGGATTTCGGCAGGCAAGGTGGAATACGTCCGCACTGCCGGTGGATCCATCCGAATTTTCGCCGACACCCTATGGCGCGATGCCGCGGCGCCGGCCCGTTCGGATGAATCGGAATCCACCAGGACGGCGCCCGGTTCGCCCGCGTGAGCCTGTCGTCGCCGATCGCCGGCCCCGGGGCCGACGAGTCGCAGCACAGCGAGCGGCTTCAGGCGCTCTTTCACCGCCTGAACAACCAGCTGGGCATCGTCCTCGCCCACGCCGAGCTGCTCGAAGCGAAGGCTGCTGACGAGGCGAATCGCGATCGGGCGGCTCAGGTTGTCGCGAGCGCGCTGGCCGCCATGGGCACCGTGCGAGAGATCCGTCAAAGAACGGAACCTTCAGGCACCTAGCCGCCTCACTTCAGTACACCGATGGGCACTTCCTTTCGAGCCTGGCCCATCGGAGCACATCAGGTCAAAACTGTAATTTGAGTGTCAGGATGTTGGCGTGGGACGGCTCGACATCCGTCAACATGTTGGCGTCTTGCCGTTTTCGGCCCTGGGGACCCGAGGCAGAATCTGCGCACAATGCGACCTTCAAACACAGCAGAAACAGCAACTTAAAGCGATACGACGCACGCGGTTGCACTGGGATTCCCGTCGATTCCTCAGGTTGGTACCCGAGTTGCCTTACTTGGCGCCGGAGGTCACACTCATGCGCCCCCAGATTAACTCTGAGAACCCGCGCGTCATTGCCAGTATCCCGTTCGTCGAGCAGCTTGCCCGTCGCGTCGCGGCCACGATGCCTCATTCCATTGATATCGGAGATCTCGTTCAGGATGGCGTCATCGGCCTGATTGACGCGGCCCACCGTTTCGACGAGGCGCGTGGTATCAAGTTCGAGACATTCGCCGAGCGGCGAATCCGGGGCGCGATGATCGACGCGCTGCGCAAGGACGCCTGGCCCCGCGGCGTGCGCCGCCAGCGTCGCGAGCTGGAGGCCGCGCGCGAGGAGCTCCGCCGGGAGCTGGGTCATGAGCCGTCGCTTGCCGACCTGGCCGCGAAGGTCGGGTCCGACGAGAAGCGTCTGGGCCGCACCATCGTCCGCATCAACGCGATCGAATCGACCTCACCACTTGCCAACAACGAGCACCTCGACGAATCGACGCTGCCGACGGCGCTGATTCCTTCCGAGCCCGAGCAGCCCGACGAAGCCTACGAGCGGCAGGAGACCAGGGAGCGTGTCTGCGCCGCGATCGCGTCGCTGCCCCCACGCGAGCAGAAAGTGATCGGCCTCTACTACTACGGCGAGGCCACGATGAAGCAGATTGGCGCCGAGATCGGCGTCAACGAATCCCGCGTCTCCCAGTTGCACGCACGCGCGATTCGCCGGCTCCGCGACGCGCTCGGCACGATGTTGGCCAGCGCCGACGCCGCAAAGGTGATGCGCAGCGCGATTCTCGAATTCCAGCAGAAGCCAAAGATGGCCAAGGCCACACTGGGCAGCAACTGGGCAGCCACTGGCGACGCCATCCAGGGTCAGGGACGACCGGGTGTGGTCGTGAACTACGCGAGCGCCTCGCGTACGCTCCGCAGCAAGTCTCCGAGTCGGAAGGGTTTGGACAGCCAGCGACAGCCGCTTTCCTCGAGAAAGCGCTCGGCATCGGCGCCAGCGACGTCGCCGGTGACGAAGATTACGCGCCGAGCCAGTGTTGGAGTCGCCGCCGCGATCGCGCGATAGAGCATCATGCCGTCGACATGCGGCATTTTCAGATCGCAGATCACGACGTCGTAGGTATTCTGACGCACGCGGGCGAGGGCTTCCTCGCCGTCGCCCGCGTGATCGACAAGCAGCCCTGCATCGGTGAGCGCTTCGCCGACGGCAGTCGCCAGCGCCCGTTCATCCTCCACAAGCAGCACTGACGCACCCTGTATCGACCGGTCCACGGTGACCGACGGCAGTCGTGGCCGTGGCGTGCTCTCGACGCCGCTCACCGGCAGTTCGACGGTGAAGGCCGCCCCACCCGCAGGCTGCGATTCGACACGAATGCTGCCACCATGCTCCTGCACGATCGCGTAGGCGACCGTCAGCCCGAGCCCGGTCCCTTTGCCCACTTCCTTGGTCGTGAAGAAGGGATCGAAGATCTTGCTCTTGACCTCGCCCGGCACTCCTGGCCCGTCGTCGCTGACCTGGAGGACGACCGAATTGCGCTCTGCATCGTGCCACGTCCGAAGCACGAGAGACCCGCGTCCGTTGGCCGAGAGCATCGCCTGCTCTGCATTGATCACGAGGTTCAACAACACCTGCTGAATCTGGTGCGCATCGGCAAACACCGGGGGCAATCCAGACGCCAGCGCGATCACGACGTCGATGTTCGTCAGCCGCTGTTCATAGGCACGGAGGGCCAAGGTTTCGCGCACGACCTGATTGAGATCGATCATCGAGCGGGTGGATTGCCGCTTTCGCGCGAACGTCAGTAGGTTCCGAACGATTCGCGCCGCACGTTCCGATTCGCTCAGGATTACGTCCACGCCGCGTCGCGACGTCTCGTCCAGGTTTCGTTCGGCGAGGCGCTCGGCCCAGCTGAGAATCGTGGCGAGCGGATTGTTCAGTTCGTGAGCCACGCCGGAAATCGTTTGCCCCAGCGCAGCCATCTTCTCTGCCTGCAGGAGCTGCTGATAGAGGTCGCGCGACTGATCGTCCAGTTTCCGGCGTTCGCTGACGTTGCGAACGAGGGCCTCGACCTGCACAGTGTCCGACTGGCCCGTCGGGTCGGCCTGAGCCGTCACCTCTACCCACACCGCCTCACCGTCGACGCGTCGCAGGCGCAGAAGGTAGTCGGTGACTGCTCCTTCGCCGACGAGACGATGGACGAATGACGCTCGCGCCGCCAGGTCGACGAAATGCTCCAGGGCGAAGGGTTTGACGTCTTTGTCGGGAGTTTCGGATGGGTATCCGAGAATGACCTTCAGATAAGGATTCGCGGCAAGGGTCGCCCCGCCGCCGGCGTGAGGGTCGGTGCTCAGCGCACCGATGAACACCCCTTCGTGGACCGCTTCGAACAGGCGTGCGAAGGCGTTCGCCCGCTGTTGATCGTGGGGAGCCCGTCGCGACGCAGCGGCCACGCGGCATTATAGGCCCCGCTATGCAGGCCCTGACTCGCCGAACCGATAACCTCGACAATTGGTGTAAAACGCTGGATTTCCGTACGGTTCGAAGCGGACTGTCGCCGGCGGAAGACAGTCGAGATATCTTGCGAGGTCCCATGCGAGTTATGGGGCGCAACGACGCCGTCCTGATGGTCGGGCTCACGGTTGCGCTGTTCGTCATCTTCTCCGGGCCGGTCGCGCAACTCCTCGACTACGTACGCGAGATCGAAGAGACACGTGGTCTCCACCTTCTCCCCGCACTCGTCATCCTGGCGACGATCTTCAGCTTCCACCAGCTTCGGAAACGGCAGGAGATCCGCACGGAGTCCCTCACCGTGGCCCGGGCCGCGCAGGAAGCGACCGAGCGCGCCGCGGAGATGTCGCGTCTGGTGGCCTTCGGTCACGCTCTGGCCCGCACGATGGACAGCGAGTCCAGCGATTCGATCCGCGCGGTGTTGAATGCGCACATTCCCCTTCTTGCGCCCGGCCGGGGTGCGTGGGTCATGACGCGTACGCGGACCGGCCACTGGGAAGCCCAGGCGGCCGTCGGCGAGGCGGCGGCGGGGGAGCGCGAACGCGCAGCCCGCAGGGCGCTTGGCGAGGCCGACCCGGTTGTCGGGCCGACGCCCGTCGAGGTGTGTTTCCCCATGATCATCGCGGGCACGCCTGAAGGCGTCCTCGGTGTGGCACCAGAGCCACCACTGACGGACCATCAGCGCAGCGTGTTGAGCGCGGCGGCCGCACTCCTGGCGGTATCGCTCAAGAATTCGGAACTGTTCCGCGAGGTACGCGAGAACAGCGTACGAGATGGACTGACCGGTTGCTTCAACCGCACGCACGCGCTCGAAGTCCTGGACGCAGAGCTGCGGCGTGCCCGGCGTTCAAGATTGCCGCTGTCGCTCGTGATGTTCGACCTCGACAACTTCAAAGGCATCAACGATCGACACGGACACCTCTGCGGCGATGCCGTCCTTGCCGCTGTCGGCGCGAAGATGAAAGCGGAGCTTCGAGGCAGCGACCTCAAGTGCCGCTACGGCGGCGACGAGTTCATGGTCATCCTGCCAGATACACCGATCGCTGGCGCGCGTCAGGTTTCGGAGAACCTGCGCCGCGCCATCGCCGAGCACCCCGTCGCGTGGAACGATGCGCAGGTGTTGGTGACGGCCAGCTTCGGTCTGACCGCGATCAACCAGGGTGAGCACGATCCGCTCGGCGCGATCTCGCGTGCGGACACGGCGCTCTATCGTGCGAAGCAGCTTGGGCGCAACGTCATCGAGCTGGAGGAGCAGCCTCCGGTCCTCGTGTAGCGACCAGGGCCGCGTGACGCCTGTCACTCAGTCCGTCGTGGATTTATCGCCGCCGTCCTTCGACCCTGTCCCGTCCTGAGCCGGACCAAGCGCGAACGTCATCGTCCCAGCAAGGACGATGTGTCCGTCGACGCGCGCGAAACCATAGAGCTGCCCCATCCGGCTTCGGAGCCGCTTGACGCGCGCTTCGATCTCGACCACGTCACCGGGATAGACCGGCCTCCTGTAGCGCACCCGCTCGATGCCCATGAAGAGCGGAATCTTGTTGCGGTTCTCCGGCTTCGAGAGGATGAGGATGGCGCCCACCTGCGCCACGCATTCGGTGAGAATGGTCGGCGGCATCGCGGGTGATGCGCCAGACTGATGTGACAGGTAGCGGTCGTTGAGCGACACGTTCTTGATGCCGACGATGCGCTTGTCGGGCTCCAGTTCGATGATCCGGTCGACCAGCAGGAACGGGTACCGATGCGGCAGGATCCGCTCGATGGCGCGGTGGTCGAGCGGAAGCGTCAATGAATCCATGACGAGGCCAGTATAATTCCTTCGCTTCACCCGATGTTCGACCCGACCCATCGATGACTCAACCCGCCGAGGACAGCCCACAGGATTCCCACCAGCAGCCCGCTGGCCGTGCGCCCACCGACACGGAACTGCTGTCCACGCTGTTCGAGCTGGGGCGCGAGGTGACCTCGGTGCTGGACCTCGAAGAACTGCTCGCGAAGATTCCCCAGTTGATTGCGCGGCTCACGCGATTCAGCGCGTTCTCGGTGTACCTGCTCGACGAACGGAGGCAGGACCTGCGCATCGCCTACGCCGTGGGCTATCCCGAGGAGGCGCTCGCAACCATGCGATTGCCAGTCGGCCAGGGTGTCGTCGGGGCAGCTGTCAAGGAAGGCCGGCCCATCCTCGTCAATGACATCCGACAGGAACCTCGATACAGAGGGCCGCTGCGCAACATGCTCTCGCAGCTCGCCGTGCCGATGCGCCGCAAAGGGAAGGTCATCGGCGCGCTCAATCTCCTGAATGAAGCCGAGGGCGCCTTCACCCCTCAGGACGAAGCACTGCTCAGACAGTTCGCCGCACATGTGGCGGTCGCCATCGAGAACGCGCGCTTGTTCAAGTCGGAACGGCACTACGTCGACACGCTCGAGACGCTGGCGGAGATCGGCCGCGAGATGTCGTCGATCCTCGATCTCGATGCGCTCCTGACGCGCATCGCGGGCCTGACGAAACGACTGATCGACTATCGAACGTTCGGCATCCTTCTCCTCGACGAAGTCAGCGGCGAGCTCGAAATGAAACTGGCGGTTCGATATGGCAAGGGCGCTGAATCGAAGCACTTCAAGCTGGGCGAAGGGCTCGTCGGCTGGGCCGCGCTGCATAAGGAGTCTGTGCTCGTCGCCGACGTCTCTCAGGATCCCCGCTATATCAACATCGTCGACGATGCGCGGTCGGAGCTGGTGATTCCGATGCTGATCAAGGATCGGTGTCTCGGCGTGTTCGATCTCGAGAGCCCGGAGCTCGACGCCTTCACCAAGGAACACACAGAGCTGCTCACGCTGCTCGCGAGTCAGGCGGCCGTCGCGGTTGAGAACGCCAGGCTGTACGAGCAGGTCCGGCACAACGAGGAGCGCATCGAAAAGGAGCTGCGTTTCGCACAACGCGTGCAGGTCGCTCTGCTTCCGACGGAACCACCGAAGATGATGCAGGGTGTGGACGTGGCGGGACGATTCGAACCGGCGCGCGAGCTCGGGGGCGACCTCCATGATTTTCTCGTCCCCGAAACGGACACGCTGGTCGTCGCCGTGGGTGACGTCTCGGGCAAAGGCGCACCGGCGGCGCTCTACGGGGCCTTCGCCGCCGAGCAGGTCCGCTCGCGAACGCTGCGCCGCCGCTTCACGCCCGAACGGTTCAGCGTCGCCGGCGTACTGCAGTCGATGAACACGATCCTCCACGAGCGTCATCTCGAGGAGTACTACTGCACGCTCTGCTATGGTTTCTTCGATTTCGCGCGCCGTGCGGTCACGCTATCGAATTCCGGACTGCCCTATCCGATCCGGTCTTCGGCGGGAACCTGCGGGCCGATCGAACTGCCCGGCGTTCCGCTTGGATCGTTTCCGGGAATCACCTACGACGAAGTGACACTCGACCTGCGGCCCGATGATCTGTTTGTGTTCTGCACGGACGGCATCTCCGAGGCGCTGAACCCCCATGGGGCCGAATTCGGCGCAAGACGCCTCTGCGAGGTGATCCAGGAATCGCGGGCCCGATCCGCGCGCGGGATCGTCGACGCGATCTTCGACGCGGTGTCCTCGTTCCGAGGCACAGAGCCTCAGGCCGATGACATGACGGCCGTGGCGATCAAAATCGCGCTGTGACCCGAGGACGGCCACGGCCGCACGAATCAGCCTTTGATCTTGCGGCTGTCTTCCCGAAGGTGCAGGCCGATCGATCGACCGCCAAAGACTCCGAGCTCGTTGACTTTCCCCTTCACCTGAACGCGCGAGCCTTTGGAAGGAGAGCGCCCGGATTGCGAGACAATGGTGATTTCGCCAGACCCATCGTCAACGCTGTACAGCTGAAAGGGCACCAACGGAATGCCAAAGCTGTTGGTGACGACGCCGGTCACGCTGACGGTCTTCTTTTCGTATTTGTCGGGCTGGCCTTTGAGCTCCGCGATCCGCACGCTGCGGGCCGCGCAACCAGTGATGACGAAGGCGCTCAAGACCGCGATCGACAAGAGACGTGTTGGCTTCTTCATGTCTCGATCCTACGTGATGACGATTCGCGGAGCTGTGCGAAATTGGTCGCGCCGGGATCGTGAACGTCCTGCCAGGGAGCCGAGATGCGGCGATGCCAGCGCCTGCCTGAAGTTACGCACCTCGGTGATCCGGCGCGACCGCTCGACGAGTCTTCAAGACGCATGCCCGGCCCTGAATGCTCAATTCAGGCCGCCAGAAGCGCCCTTCGTGACGCCTCGTCCTCGTCCAAGGTCAGCCGCAGGTGTACAAAGGGGGACAGTCGGGCCGACCAACGCTAGTACGTATTGAGATAGCGATCGATCTCCCAGGGCGAGACGTGGCGAATGTAACTGTCCCATTCCTCCCGCTTCGCCGCGAGGAAATGGTCGAAGATGTGGTCGCCCAGGGTGTCTCGCATCAGGGCGCTCTTCTCCAGCTCGTCGAGCGCTTCGCTCAAGTTGCCGGGGAGCTCGTCGATCCGCAGGTGCCGTCGTTCCCGATGGCTCATCTTGTAGATGTTCTTGTTCACGGGCGGGCCCGGGTCTATCTGCTGGTCGATGCCGTCGAGTCCGGCCCGCAACATCACGGCGAACGCCAGATACGGGTTGCATGACGGGTCGGGCATGCGAAGTTCGATGCGTGTCATCGCGCCGCGGGCCGCAGGTACGCGCACGAGCGGGCTTCGGTTTCTCGTCGACCAGGCGATCGCGGTCGGCGCCTCGTAGCCGGGCACCAGGCGTTTGAACGAGTTGACCAGCGGGTTGGTCACCGCGCAGAACTCGCGGGCATGTCGCAGCAGGCCGCCGATATAGTGCAGGCAGGTGAGACTCAGCTCGCCTTCGCCGTTCTCGTCGAAGAAGACGTTCCGGCCCTTTGAGAACAATGACTGGTGCGTGTGCATGCCCGAGCCATTCACCCCGAAGACCGGCTTCGGCATGAACGTCGCGTGCAAACCGTTGCGGTTGGCCACGTTCTTCACCACAAATCGAAACGTGCTCACGTTGTCCGCCGTGATCAGCGCGTCGTCGTACCGGAAGTCGATCTCGTGCTGGCCGGGAGCCACTTCGTGGTGCGCAGCCTCGACATGGAACCCCATCTGCTCCAGGGCCAGGATGATTTCGCGGCGAACGTCTTCGCCGAGATCGACGGGCGTCAGATCGAAGTAGCCTCCGGAGTCATGCGTTTCCGTCGTCGGTTCTCCGGTCGAGCGTCGTTGAAACAGGAAGAACTCCGCTTCAGGCCCCGCTTTCATCGTGAAGCCCTTCTCTACGGCCAGCGCGATCACGCGCTTGAGCAGAGAGCGTGGACACCCCAGAAACGGCGTGCGGTCCGGGTTGGCGATGTCGCAGATGACGCGAGCGACGCGCTCGGAACCGGCATAGCTCCAGGGAAATACCTGGAAGGTGCTGAGGTCCGGCTTGAGGTACATGTCGGACTCTTCGATACGGACAAAGCCCTCGATTGACGAGCCGTCGAACATGATCTTGCCGTCGAGCGCTTCCTCGAACTGGCGATCGGGGACTTCCACATTCTTGATGACCCCCAGGATGTCGGTGAACTGGAGGCGCATGAACTTGACCTTTTCACGCTCGGCGCGCTCCAGGATCCGGGCCTTCGAGTCGTCTTTCGGCATGCCCGTGATTATGCCAACTTTCCGCAGACCACAGCCGTCTGACTAGCTGGTAGGTGGCCGCACTGCGCCACCCGGAGGTGTGTAAGCGATGAAGAAGACGATGATTGGCGGCGTCGCGCTCGCTGCGATCGTGGCGCTGGCATTCGTACTCGCGCCGAGGACCGAAGCGCAGCAAGGCAACCGTATTGTCCCGCCCGTGGCTCCGGCCCCGTTCCTGCCGCTCGAAGGCCTTGGGTCGTCGATCGGCGTTGTGGTTCGCGATCAACGCACGAGCGATGCCGCGGGTGTGGTGATTGACAGCGTCAGGGAGGGTACTCCCGCCATACGCGCTGGCCTGCAGAAAGGCGACGTCGTACTCGAGTTTGATGGCGAGCGAGCGCGGAGTGCCCGGCAGTTCTCGCGACTCGTGCGTGAAACGCCGCCCGGTCAGGCCGTGAAGATGACCGTCATGCGCAACGGCTCGCGGCGGACGGTCGACATCACGCCCGAAGCGCGCGACAGCGTGGACATTCAATCGTTTCCGGGTGTGACGGCAGGCGTGGACCGGGCGCTGCGGGCCATCCCTCGCGACTTCAACTTCAAGTTCGACGGCGAGCCCTTCGGATGGGAAGGCTTCTTCGGTTCCCCGGGTCGTCTCGGCGTCATGGTGACGCCAATGAGCGATCAGCTGGCCGCCTACTTCGGCGTCAAGGACGGCGTGCTGGTGTCGGCGGTTACGGAGAACACTCCCGCCGCTGCCGCCGGGTTGAAGGCCGGCGACGTGGTGATGGCTGCGAATGGGCGCGCGGTCGCCTCAGCGGCGGACCTGAGCCGAGAGGTGCGCGAGGTCCAGCCAGGATCGAGGCTCAGTATTCGTGTCATGAGAGACCGCAAGGAAATCACGGTGACGGTCACGATTCCTGAGGCCCGAAAGGTGCCTGCCGGAACTCAACCCATTTAGCGCTTCAGGCTTCGGCGGCCTTGTCGAGCGGTGGCACGTTCACAGGTGCCGCCGCGCTGGCCGCGGGCCATCCCGCCAGCGCGGCCGCGAGTTGTGCGGCCAACATCGTCGTCACCGCCTTGGTCACGGGGTCCCCTTCACGGCCGTGTGGGAGTTCTACCGCCAGCACTCCGACACACCGTTCTGGCCCGAGCATCGGAGCTACCAACGCACCCTGCACTCCGTCGTCGCCTGTCACGACCTGCATCGTTCCCTCACGCCAGGCCGCGGCGGTCGCATTGATCGCCGCCCGATTGATCGGGCCGAGGCGTCTGATCACCTGCGGGTGATAGCCGAAGGCCGACGCGGCAAACAGTTCCTCGCCCGCAGCCATCCAGACGACAATGCCCGACGCGTCCAGCATTGATGCCGCTCGTGCGAGCAGTCCCGGGAGATCGTCCGCCGAGGTCAATCTTGCGATGACCGTGCACAACTCCGCCGCCACCGACAGATCAGGCCGCTCTGGTTCAACAAACCTTTGTGCGGCCTCCGCCCGAGGGACGACCGCAGGTACGACGGAGTAGGGCAATGACTCAGGAAGGGCGCGTGCAGCGGGTACTCGCACCAACAGGATGAGGCCAAGCGCCCAGACGCCTGCCACGGCCCCGATGATCGTCCACGCGGACTTCAGCGCAGTATCGCGGGCACTGGCGGCGGCGGCGCTTTCGGCAACGCGCAGGCCATGCAGCCCGGATGTCATCGCATCGGTGGCCTTCCGTGCGTCGGAGAAGATCAAGTCGGCCGCCATCAAGTCCTGACCGAGCCACAAGTGCTCTTGGGCCCGGGCTTCGATACTGCCGAGAGCGGTGGCACCATCAGCTATCGCCTGAAGCGTGCGTCCGCCGTCGAGCGAGCGCACGTGCGGCCGCAAGCTCGAAGTCTCGATCCGGACCAACTCGATAAGTGACGGGACGCGCTCGGCCTGGCGGTCGGCAGACGGCGCCATATAGGCCAGCTGTGCCGCGTTGACGGCGGCTACGGCCGTCGACAGATGATCGATCCGATCGGCTGTGTCCTGCTCGCTTCGGGCAAGCTCAGCGATCTGCTTCGCAATGCTCCAGGTTGAAAGGACCGCCCCGATACCGGCTGCAAGAAGCAGCGCCAAGAGGACGAAACGACCCACACGCGTCCGCATGTCTCGCCACAGGATAGCGCGACTTCGGGCCTTCGGCGCGCGCTAGAACTCGATATGCGTTTGAACGAGTGCCCGGTTGTCGTCCAGCCTGGTGGGGGTGTCGTAGTGAACCTGCTCGTTCGTGGCAACCAACCCCACACGCGTGCGCGGCCACACGAACCAGTACGCGCCGCCGGCGATGACGCGCTGTTGCCCGCTGTCGGCGACCGAATCGTCGGTTTCGAACGAGTCGTAGCGCAGTATTCCTGCCCATCCTGAAGGGCCTTGCCGAGGCTCGACGAATGCGGACCACCCTTGTCGATCGATATCACGTGGCGTGATGGCTGACGGATTCTCCGTCGCCGCGACGCGCTGCAGGGTGACGACCAGACGCCGGTGCTCGAAGCTGCCCATTACGATCCCGAGGTGCCGCGGTCTGTCTGCCGCGTACCAACCGGCGTTGAAGAACCCGGAGATGCGCAGGCCATGGGCGATCCCGCGGTTGGCGAGGGGCCGCAGCGTGAGCCGACCCTGGACGCTCTTGAATTTGTTGGCCTCCGCCTGTGTGAACCCCTCGCCGTTGAAAACGCCCACATGCACTTCGCCAAGGCCTTTCGGCAACGGCGTGAAATAGCCCGCGCCGAAATCGGCCGAGCCGGGAATCAGCCCGTCGCGCTCCGCGAACATCTGACCCTGCACACGATACCGGTTGACCCCCTCCTCGAAGTCCAGCCAGGGCGTCTGCTGAAGACCGAGACGCGCCCAGCTGCCAGCGCGACCCAGAGTGTCGAACTGCGCGAACGCGTACTTCACACGGACGGTCAGACTTCCAGCCAGACTGCCGTCGGTGATCCGCCGGATGTCCGGCGTGAATCGGAAGCGGACGCGGCTCGCGAGCTGCGCGTTGATGTTGATATACGCGCGGGTCACGTCGAACGAGTTGACGCCGTCGCGGTTCTCGACTTCGGCGGCATATTGCAGATACGACACCATGCCAATCCTGATGATTGGGTACTCAGGCTGCGCGGGTGCGGCCGAAGGGGCCGGGGCTGGCGGAGGCGTCTGTGGGCTGGACTGTGCGAAAAGAGGAGCGGTCGAAACGATCAGCAGAGTGAAGACAAGAACACCACGCGTCATATGGCCGTTACTTATACGACGTGTAGGTTTCCGACCCGTGTCTTTAGCGTTACATGTGTGTAAAACGCACACGGAGGGGCTTCTTACCTGGTGCCACCGGGAGGCGATGACGTCTTCGGACGAAGAATCACATACGTCGGCAGGCCGATGGCCTTGAAGCGTTCCATCACGCCGCGAGCCGGCTCCTCGTCAGGCTGCTCCGCCTGGAATTTGATCGTCACGTAGCCAGCGAGAGCGGTCTTCACACTCGCGTCGGCCAGTGTGGTCTTGTCCATCGTCAGACAGTTCTTGCACCACGTCGCCCACATGTCGATGAGAACGGGCTTTTCCTCACGAAGCGCAACCGTCAAGCCGTCGGCGAGCGACGCGTGCCAGCCCGCCTTGAGTTGTGCGTCGACGCTCGATCTGACCTCGCTCGCGTCTACCCAGCGGTCGGCGAACAAGCTGTAGCCCAGATAGCCGTAGTAGGCAGCGGTCGCAAGGATCAGGATGCCGAATGCCTGCTTTACTCGGACCATCCATGCACCTGGTTTGGGTAGCGACGTGAGCCCGGCTCCCGCCAGAGGCCACGGCACCGCCATGCCGACACCAAGAAGGAACGGCAGCCCCAGCGCCATCACACTGCCTTGCGCGTAGAGATCGCTCGAGAACAGCACAACCTGGATGACGACTGGCGCAACGCAGGCGCCTGCCAGCAACGCGGCGATGGCCCCCATCCCGAAGGCGACCGCCACCGTGCCCCGACCCGGGCCGCCCGCTCCGGCCGAACCGGCAAACCGCGAGAAGTCGATCGTGATCACGTCGAACATCGCCAGTGCCAGCACGGCAAAGATGATCGCAATCGACACGTTGAACCAGGGTGAGGCGTTGATCGTGCCGAAGGTACTGGCGGTCGTGATGACGATGACACCCAGCACCCCGTAGACGAGCGCCATCGCCGCTCCATAGACACCGCCAAGCAGGAACCCTCTGCCGCGCGAGCCTGCCTGTGCGCCGGCGCCGATGATCGCGAGATTGATCGGAATCATCGGCAGGACGCACGGTGTGAGGTTGAGGGCGAGGCCTCCGAGAAACACGATCAGCAAGATCGCGAGCGGACCGCGGCCTTCGAACAGCCCTTCTTCCTTGACGCCGTTCTCGGCATTCCGCACGAATGTGAGGAAGTCATTCGTGCCGAGATACCCGCCGGTAGTCGCCACCACGGAGAAGTCATCCAATTGCGCGACGCCGCCATCCTTGATCGGCGCCGCCGGCACGACCGGCGCTCCGGTCGTCAAGGCGGGTGCGGCACCCGTTCCGAACGCGATGCGATCGAAGATCTCCGAGTGCGTCTTCGTCGGTGTTGCGCCCGCTGCGGCGACGGTCAGCGTCCAACGGAGATCGGCCGTGACCGGTGGGTAGCAGAGTTTGTCATCGCACGCCTGATAGCGAAGGCGTGCTGGTATTTCGATCGGTCCGAGCGCAGTCGTCGGTTCGACGTCGAACTCCACTCCAATCGCAAACTCGTGCTCGAACACAGCCAGCGGCTGCGATTGCCCAGCCTGTTCGAAGTCGGTGGCCTTGGGGTACACGACCTCGGTCGCGTTCACGCCCGGCGGCGCGGTGAAGGAGAGTGCCGTCGCGATCAGAGAGGGATCGCGGGGAGCGTTGGACTGGACGTGAAACCGCTCGGGAATGCGAACGAGAAGCGCTGCCCGGACCCGTGTGCCGGGTCGGGCGTCGGACTCCACGACCGGCGTCAGGTCGGCGCGAACGCCTCGAAACTGTCCGAACGCGATGCAGGGTGCGACGATCAGCAGCGCGACCGCCGCGGCCAATCGGCGCATGGTTACTCGACGGGCTTGAGCGGAATGTAGGCCGGCCCCGAGACCGCCCCACCTTCCATCTGCACGTTGTGACCCTTCACAGGCGGCGCGTCCTGATACAGGAAGTCCCACTTCCACCGCTCGGAGGGGTTCGACGCCTGCAGCCAGTTGCTCGCGGTCACGGGGCGGGCAAACGCCATTTTGTCCGCATCGGCGTATTTCGATCCCGGCATTGCCGCGCTGACGGCTTGTCGAACGTCGCTCGAGCTGCGATAGGGCAGCGAGAGGCCGAGTGACTGAGCTACGCCGGCGAGGATCTGCCAGTCCTCGCGTGCTTCTCCGGGCGGCGCGATGGCCCGGGAGGCGGCTTGCACGCGGCCCCGATCGTTTGTGTAGATGGCGTCTTTCTCTACCCACGCTGCACCTGGCAGGACGATGTCGGCTGCCGTCACGAGATCTGACATCACGATCCCCTGCACGACCAGCAGAGGCAGGGTGCCGTTTCGTCGCGCCGCGACAATCCAGGAGACATCCCCCATGGAACCCTCAGGACCCGGATCGATGACGTACAACACTTTGACGCGCCCGCCCTCGACTGCGGTTCGGAGCGCCGTCAGATCGGCGGGACCGTCATTCCCGAGACCGACGCTGAAGCCCAAGTCGCGGGCGCCGTTGACGTTGGGTGCGTCTGTGGCCGCCACTTTGAATTGGGCGTTCGGCGGCTGAGGCTTCTCGCGCCGCGTCCAGGTGACGCTCACCAAAGCGAGTCCATCAGTGCCAAGCAGCCCCTCGACCATCTGCTTCAGGACAAACAACTCTTCGATCGCGGCATGGGCCGATACAAGGAACCGGACAGACCCAGGGTCCGCCGCGCCCGCAGTCTGAATGCGGTCACGAAGGCGAGGCTCGATGTCGTGCCACGCCACCATATCCAAGGCCGAACTGCCCCGCAGCATCGGACGGCGGAGACGCGCGTCTCCCTCCACCCAGTGGTATTCGAAACGGCCGATGTCGCACATCCAGTAGCTGTTGACGTCGGGGTTGAGCCGTGGCGTCATCCGAATGAGACGCGATCCCCTTGCCCACTCTGGCTTGGCTTTGAGCCACGCGCTCGTGTTGCAGCCTTTCGAGCAGAGAGTGCAGACCGTGTCAACGACGCCCGGGTTGTCCCAGGGCCGGCTCTTGAACCGGTACTCGCGTGTCGTGATGGCGCCGACCGGGCAGACGTCCATGAGATTCCCCGACAGGAGGGAATGCACACCTTCCTCTCGGAACGTGGCGATTTCGCTGCCGTTGCCGCGGTCGACAATCCCGATCTGCGCGTCGCCGTCGATCTCCCGCATGAAACGGGCGCACCGCGTGCACAGGATGCACCGATTCCGGTTCAGCATCAGCGTCGGCCCGAAATCGACGTCTGCCTTCACGCCCTCGCCGTCGAACACGCGGCGGGGGAAGTCCATCCGGCTGTCCGCAGGCCCGAATGAATATGAGAAATCCTGCAGCGGGCACTCGCCACCCTTGTCGCAGACGGGGCAGTCCAGCGGGTGGTTGACGAGCAGAAACTCGAGCACGCCGGCGCGCGCCTGCGTGGTTTCCTGGTCGCGTGTGCTCACCACCATCCCCTCGGTGCAGAGCGTCGAGCAGGACGTCTGCAGCTTCGGCATCTTCTCGATCTTGACGATGCAGACGCGGCAGGACCCGTCGACGGTCAGTCCCGGGTGGTAGCAGTAGTAGGGGACGGAGATTCCGGCTTCGATAGCCGCTTGCAGGACGGTTTTCCCCTTGTTGACCGTGACCTGCCGGCCGTCGATGGTCAGCGTGACCGTGTCCATAAGCTATCGATTTTAGTTCAAAAGGCGAGGTCTACTTCTTTTCCTCGAATTCAGCCACCGCCGCCGAGTCCCTGTTGACCTGCACCTGCCGGACGAGTTCGGTCGTGGGGATCGTTCGTTCGACCGAGGCTTCGGTGACCGGGATGACGAGGTCAGTCGTGCGTCCGTTGGCGTAGGTGATGGTCACCGTCACCGGGAGGTCGAACACGAGCTCCGGGGCCTGCTCGAACCTGACGACCACGTGGCCATTGCCGATCGTGGAGCTGTACTTGATACGGGGGATGTCCGTGCCGTAGATCCAGCGCTCGAAGAAGCGATCGAGGACCCGGCCGGACTGCGCTTCGAGCGCGCGCTCGAGGTCTTCGGTGCCAGCCTTCTGGTACCGGCGGTCGGCATAGAATCGGCGCAACCCAGCAAAAAAGACCTGGTCGCCAAGGAGCCGTCGCAGCATGTGGAGCACCGCGGCGCCTTTGTTATAGACGAGCGCGCGGAACACGCGCACATTCCCTTTCACGAGGCCGAGGCGGTAGCCCAGATGCACGGGTCCTTGATCGGAATCCGAGATCGCCCACCGGCGGAATTGCCGCACCATGTCGGTGAACAGCCGGTCCCCCCGAGCCTTCTGCGCGTAGAGCGCAGCGAAGTACTGCGCGAAGCCTTCGCTGATCCACTGCTCGTGATAGTTCTTCCAGCCGACGGCCTGGCCCCACCACTGATGGGCCAGTTCGTGGGCGAGAAAAAACTCGGGAAAGTTTTCGAACGCCGCCGGATCACCACGCCACACCGCCGGTGAGAGCGCCAGAGGAGTCTTGATCAGCGCAAAGTAGCCCGGGCTGTGTCCGCCTGGTAGATCGCTCTCGAGAAGCGCGACGGTGGCCGACGTGTAGGGGACGTCGCCCATGAGCGAGGCGTAGAAGCGCATGATGTCCTCGGCCTGTTGCGCCACGGCGCGGGCTCGCGGTCGCTGGCTCGGCTGCGCTTCAACGGCGAGAGCCAAACGATCCGCGCCGGAGTTGGCAGCGACAGCGTCCCCAATCACGAGGTCGGTTTCTGCCACCCGCGTGAACCGGCTGACCACTACTGCCAAGTACCTGAGCGGCTGACTGGCCTTGAACTCGAACGCCTTGCCATCACGTCCACCCACGATGTCGCGGAGGGACACGACGTTGCTGGCTGGCACGGGATGCCCGCTCGCCACACAACCATAGCCCGGTGGCACGACGATCCGCAGTGTCGCCGTCGCGTAGTCGGGCACGGGGTTCTGCGGGTACCAGTAGGCTCGGTTGCTCAGAAGGAACGCCGGCTCCGTCAAGTCCGAAGGCTGACCACTCTGTTGTTCCTGTCCTTCCCCTCTCAACTGGATCGCGTCGACGTCGAGATCTTGCGACGGCAAGCGGCCTGAGTACGTGATGACGAGCGTGAGGTCGGAGTCCTGTTGCAACACCTTCGGCAGGTTGACGAGAACGGTGTTCTGGCTGCGCATGCGCAGGTAAAGCAGCCGCCCGTGCTCAACGCTCGTGATGCCCGTCACCTCGAGCGCTTCGTTCAGCCGGAGTAAGACGGTGGTCAGCGATGTCGCGCGTACCCTGATCGCCAGGCGGGCGCGACCTTGAATCGTCTGCCGCTCGGGATCGATCGCGGCGTCGATGTTGTAGTCGAGCACGTCGTAGTCACGCAGCGCATCGTCGCTGTAGAAGCGCCCGCGCGCCGCCAGTTTGGCGATTGAGGGATACAGCGCCAACGTGCGCCGATCCTTTCGGCGGAACAGCGACACGTCTTCGGCTTGTACTGATGACCTCGAGTAGGTCAGCGTGTCGAAGCGGGTCGTGTCGATCTCGGCGAGGAAGTCCTCCGACGGCGGCAGCAGGTACCAGGTTTCAGGACTCAAGTCCTGCAAGTCCACGTTGAAGGACCTGGTGGATTCACGATTGAAGATGTCTTGTGCGCGGCGGGTGAGGCGTTCCTGCGGAACCGTGGGCGTGAGGCTCGCGCTGGTGACCCGCTCTTCGTAGTCAGAGGGACTCAGGCGCACAAACGCCTCTTCGAACGGAGAGATCAGCGTGTCGTTGCCTGAAAAGATGCGAAGCTGTCCGCGCTCGGCCGCGGACGTGGGAGAGAAGCGCATCTGCCCACGTCCAATGAGCACGATCCCTGTCACACCCTCGTCGGACTCGACGAGGAAGACGGTACCGTCCTGGAGCGAGAGCACGAGGTCCTCGGACGTGACCTCGAGGTTCCGCGCCGCCATCGGGCGGAGCGTGTTCAGGCGAAGCCTGTAGAGACCCTCCACCGACGTCAGCGCTTCGGCGCCGACAAACCGCCACGAATTGATGTCGCCACCCGTCGGCCGCCGGATGTCCATTCCCGCGGTGAGAATGCGAGCCTTGCCGGGTGTCTCGACGAAGAACTCGACGATCAGGCTGTAGCCGTCACCTGGCGGCACACCCTCGAGCGGCAAACGGTCACGTTCACGGACAATTGTGCGCACAGCACCTGGCAGGAGCAGGTCGTTCGTGTAGGCCTGGACCTGGTGTGCCGGGACCGTCGGGGAGAACAGCGCAACCAGGCTCGCGCGGTCGGCGGCGTTCAACGACCGCTCGAACTTCCGGAGCATTGCCTGTCCGGGATCAGGCTCCTGGGCCTGGCCGCCCAGCGGAGCGACACACGCGAGGAGGCACGTCAGGACGAGGAGTGGTCTGACCACTGGGGGCCTGGCACTATTAGACGCCAACTAGCTCGCGGTGGGTGAGGCGAACGGAAGCGGCGGCAGACGACGAGCCACGAGCACCGTGAGGTCGTCGAAGAGGCGGCGCTCCTGTCTGTGCGCCTCAACCGCGGCGAACATGGCCCATCCAAGCTCCTTGGCCGACGCCCAGTCAGCGCCGTCGACCACGGCCTGCACGCCGGCTTCGTCGAACGGCCGCTCGAAGTCGTCCTCGGCTTCGGTGATGCCATCGCTGTACATCACGAGAACGTCACCGGGAGCAAGGTCCACACGGCCCGCCGCATAGGTGGCGTTCTCGAACATCCCGAGCGCCATACCGCCGGCCCGGAGCCGCTCGTAAGAGCCGTTGCAGCGCCGCAGCAGCGGCGGGTTCTGGCCAGCGTTGACGTAGACGAGTGCGCCGGTGGCCGGATCCAGTGCGGCCACGAAGAGCGTGACGAAGCGTGACCTCGGCGCGTGCTTCACAATCTGCGCGTTGAGCCGCGCTGCCAGCTCGGCATCCTGGAAGCCCTCGTCCACGAGCGTGCGCATCATGGCCAGCAGCAGGGCCATGAGCAGCGCCGCCGGGCTGCCCTTGCCCGCGACATCACCGAGCGCCAGCAGCACGCGTCCATCGGGCAGCGGCAGGATGTCGTAGAAGTCACCGCCCACCGTATTGGCGGGCCGCGTCATGCCGAAGGCTTCCACACCGAGCGCCCGGTATTCGCCCCGTGGGAGCATCGCCTGTTGAATCTCGCGCGCGATCTCGAGGTCGTTCTTGAGCGACAGCCGGTCGGCGACCTCGAGCAGCACAAGGAGGTTCACCAGCAGGAAGCCGGTGAGCAGCCACATCGTGCCTGGCGCGAAGGCGGGGTGGGGGATCAGAAACATCTGAAAGTCCCGAAAGAGCTCGATCAGCCCGATGAGGCACGCCACCAGCGATCCGCCATACAGCACCCGCCGCGCCGGCGTGAGCTTGAGGGTGAAGGCCAGGAACAGCAGGCGGGCGCGGCCCAGCACCCGCCAGTACCAAGGGCGATTCTTCAGCTCGTCGAAGTCGATGTTTCGCGAAAAGAAGCGATAGGCCTCCGGAGCGTCCCGGGTGAACAGGCGTTCCAGGTCGACCTTGGTCAGGCCTCTGGTATAGGCCTCGAAGAATCGGCCGCCTGTCGGGCGCGGCAGCGGAGGGACGGTCATTTGAGAGTTTGGATCTTAGATCGACGAACGTGTTCCAGATTCAGTTCCTGGTCTACTGGTCTAAATGAGTCCGAGCTCAGTGCCGACGGCCTGAAAGGCGTCGATCGCGAACTGAAGCTCGTCGTGCGTGTGGGTGGCGGTCACAATCGTGCGAACCCGGGCCTTGCCGGGGGCGACCGTGGGAAAGCCGATGCCCTGCGCGAACACCCCTTTGTCGAACAGCTTGTCAGACAGCGTCATCGCCCGTGCCCCGTCGCCCACGATCACCGGGGTAATCGGGCTCTCACTGATGCCGATGTCGAACCCCAACGCCTGGAGACCGGCCTTGAAGAACCGCGTGTTCTCCCACAGGCGCTCCATCCATTGAGGCTCGCTCTCGAGGACGTCGATCGCCGCGATGCAGGTGGCCGCGACCGAAGGCGGATGCGATGTGGAGAACAGGAACGGCCGGGCACGGCGATGGAGGAACTCGATGAGGGAGGTCGAACCCGCCACGTAGCCACCGAGGGCGCCGAGGGCCTTCGACAGCGTTCCCACCTGCACGTCGACGCGCCCGTGCATCCCGAAGTGGTCCACCGTGCCGCGGCCGGCCCGCCCGAACACACCGCTCGCGTGGGCGTCGTCGACCATCATGATGCAGCCGAACTCGTCTGACAGGTCGCACAGTCCCGGAAGCGCCCCGAGGTCGCCGTCCATGCTGAACACGCCGTCGGTGATCACCAGCTTCCGCTGTTGGCGAGGAAGCGCGGCGATGATCGTCCGCGCGGCGTCGACGTCGCGGTGCGGGAACACCTTGATCGTGGCGCGGCTCAGCCGCGCGCCGTCGATGATGCTCGCGTGATTCAACTCGTCGGAGACGATGACGTCATCGCGGCCGAGGAGCGACGACACCGTGCCCGCGTTGGCTGTGAACCCGCTCTGGAAGACAACCGCGGCGTCCGTCTGTTTGAACGCGGCGAGCCGCCGCTCCAGCTCCACGTGGATGGCCATCGTGCCCGCGATCGTGCGGACCGAACCGGTGCCGACGCCGAAGGCCTGCACGGCTTCGAGCGCGCGTGCACGAAGGGTTGGATGTGTCGTCAGACCGAGGTAATTGTTCGACGACAGATTGACGACCGATCGATGATCGACCGTGGCATGGGCCTTCTGTTCGCCATCGAGAACGCGCAAGGGTCGATAGAGCCCCTGCCGACGGAGGTCGTTCAGCTCGTCGTCCAGGTACGCGAGCGGGTTCTCACGCATGAGAGCGCCATTCTATGGGCATTTGCATTCACCGGAGCGCCATGAGCACATCGCCGCCGTCGCGGAAGATCTCGGTGGCGCCGAGCTCTCGAAGGGCAGCGGCTGTGTTGCGGCCCTGCTCGTCGAGCCAGGCGTTCTCGTGAACGATCACGTGCGACGCGCCGCCGGCGCGCAGGGCCTGCCATGCGGCGTCAGGATGCGCCGGCACATCGGACAGCGCGAGCGCGAGTTGTCCGTAGTGTGGGGGAAAGAAGCCGCTGTAACCGTTGAGGATCCTGCCGTGATGCACGATTGAATAGAACATCGCCCGCACGTCGTAATCCGCTTGGCCGAGTGGAAGCTCGGCGAGGACGACGTCACGCTCGCGTGCGAGCGCCTGGTACACCGACGGAGCCCGCTCCGGCCTGTAGAGGCGCGCCTCAGGCGTGGCGAACTCTCGAAGAGGCTCGATGCCGTTCACGGTGAAGGGCAGCACGAGACTCTCGGCGAGAAACGCCACGCACACGCCAATGAGGATCGGCGTGCCCGCGCGCCAGCGCGACAGCCAGGCCGCGCCGTATCCGCCGAGGATGGCGAGCATCAGCACCGCGATCATCGCGAATCGTGCCGGCACACGGAGGCCGTCAAACCCCGGCACGTAGTCGGAGAGAAGGCGATAGGGACCGAGCAGATCGAGCGGCCGCCCAAGCGCTTGCGGTGCGGGCCCGAGCGAGAGCCACATCGCGGCGATCAGAGCCGCGACGAAAAAGCCGCGTGCGCGCATGAACGCGGCGACGCTGGCCCGAGCCCCTGGCGCGAGGACCAACACGATCACCACCAACACCGCTGCGCGCAGGAGGAGCTGGTCGATGTTGCCGATCCGGAGCACGAACAGCCCGAGGTCGAGCGTCCAACGGCGGTAGAGGAGCGTCGCGATCGCGACGATCACGTGAACCGCCGCCGCCGCGAGAAGCACCTTGTGCAGGGTCCGCAAACGGGTTTCCGCGGGCACTGTGTCCCGGCTGCGCCAGGTCACGGCACCCATGAGTGCGAGGAGCACCGCGACCAAACCAGGAAAGAGGTCTCCTTCGGGCTTGGGAAACGCACGGGCCACCTGCCCCCACAGCGGCTGCTCGCTGAACGCCGTCGCGTAGGAATAGACATCCGCGGAGTACCGCAACAGTTCACCGCGGCCGCGACCGATCTCCAGCTGATCTCGCACCGCCGCGTACGGCAGCACGAAGGGTGCGGTCAGCGCCACTACCGCTACGCCGGCGAGGCCGAGTTGCATCCAGATCGTCCAGCGGCGCCACACGCCGCGCTGCAGAATCTCCCAGAACACGTACGCCGCGACGAACGGAAAGAAGAACATCAGGTAGTAGCCACACGACAGGTTTTGCGCGACCAGCGCCATCGCCGCACCCGCCAGCGGCCGCCATCGTCCGCCCTGTGCGCCACCCGCCACCTCGATCGATGCGAAGTACCGCCGCAGTCCGTACAGAGCAAACGGCATCCACTGCGACGACAACACCTGGAGGTGCGAACTCTGTGGAATGCGATACGGCGCGAACGCGAAGAGCAGCCCGGCGACGAATGCGGCGCGAGGATTGCCAGTGAGCTCGCGGACGAAGAGGTACGCGCCGAGACCTGAGAGTGCGAAGGTCGAGAGGAGGAGCAGGTTGTAGCAGAGGATCGGGTTGCCGGTGACGGCCCAGACCGGCAGGACCTGTACGGCCTGCGCAATGAAGTGCTCCGAATAGGCGAGCGTCAGGGACGCCGGGTGAAAGATGTTGGCGTCGAAGAACGTGGTGATGGCGGACAGATTCCCCTGCAGGATGGCCAGCAGGTGGTCGCCATCCCACGCGAGGGCCCACATCACGAACACCGAGTCGCCGAGGTCCCACGCCACGTCGCGGCCAAGACCGCGCGCCAGCGGCCAGGTGGCGATGATGGCGAGGCCCAGATAGGCGGCGAACGCCTGCCAGGCACGCCGCATCAGTCGGCCGAGGCCTCAGCGAAGAGTTCCTGGAGCAGCACCTGGAGGATGGCCGCAGTCGGCACGGCCAGAATCGCACCGACGATGCCAAGCAGCGATCCACCGATCAGCAGCGCGATGATCACGACCACGGGACTCACCCCGACCTGCCGTGACATCACCTTCGGCACCAGCACGTGGTTTTCGACCTGCTGTTGCACGACGAAGAACACCGTCACGCCAAGTGCCGTCGCGGGCGATACGGAAAATGCGACCGCGATCGCCGGAATGGCGGCGAGCACCGGTCCAACGACGGGGATCATCTCGCCCACTCCGGAGACGAGCGCGAGGACATAGAAATACGGGACGCCCATGAGTCCCAGGGCGATGGCGGCTGTCGTGCCGATGATGGCGCCGAGCAGCAATTGACCGGCGAGCCACGCGCTCACTTTCTCCGCGGCGCGGTGAAAGGCCTGATCGACGCGCGCGCGATCGGGTCGGGGGAAGAGCCGGACCATCGTGCGGACGATGCCCGCCGAATCGACGAGCAGGTAGAAGGCGACGATGAGGATCGTCAAGAGGCCGAACAGGCCGCCGACCAATCCCGACAAGGCGGCGAGCACCGTGCCCACGGCGTCTGAGCCGCCGACCGGCGCCCGTTGTACCGCCTCGAGCATGCTGATCTCACGACTGAGCAGACGGCGCTGGATGAGCCACTGCTGCGCGCGATGCAGAAGGTCGGGCGCCGCCGTCCACAGGTCGCTCGCCTGGCTGACGAGTGGCGGCACAATCAGGATGCCGATCGTGATCACGATGGTGAGGAAGACCAGATAGACGGTCAGGATCGCCGCCCATCGCGGCGGACGGATCCGGCGTTGGCGCTCGATCGCGTTGACCAGCGGAGAGAGACCGACGGCAATGAGAGCCGCCACATAAATCAGCAGCAGCGTGTTTCGGACCACGTACAACGTCCACGCGAGCGCAACCGTGAATGCCGCGGCGGCGAGCGCGTAGCGTATCAACGCGCGAGGCGTGTCACGTGGTCGTGTGGTCACGGGTGAAGGGCCCGTTACGCGCGCGCGAGGTAGTCGCGGGTGAACGTGCCGATATCGCCATAGATCTGTCCGAGGTCGGCGGGATCAGCGAGGAACACGATCCGGAAGTAGCCGTCGTGAGGGGGCATGCCGAAGCCGGAACCGTTGACGCACAGGATGCCGGTTTCCCGGAGCAGCGTGAGCACGTAGTCCTCGTCGGTCCGGCCAGGCGGCAGCGAGACGGACGGCAAGGCGTAGAACGCGGCGCGCGGCGTGACGCAGCTCATGCCCGGGATCGCGTTCAGCCGATCGCTGGTGAGACGCGCGCGTTCGGCGAGCGCCGCACGGAACGCGACCTGATGCGAGCGATCGCCAGTGAGCGCCGCCGTCACTGCGTACTGCATCGGCCCCGGACTACACAGCCGTCCGTCCGCGAGCTTCCTGATCGCGGCCAGCGCCTCGTCAAGCCGCGGCGTCGCGCCCACGACGAGCCAACCGGTGCGCCATCCTGGCGCGAGGTACGCCTTCGAGAGACTCGAGAACGAAATGATCGGGGCATCGAGGTCGAAGGTGCCGAGCAGCGGTATCGAGCCCTCGTAGCCCAAGTCTCCATAGACCTCATCGGCGAGAATGGTGAGGTCGTGCCGCTCCGCGAAATCAATCAACGCCCGGCGGACTGGCGCGGGGTACACCGCGCCAGTCGGATTGTTCGGGTCGATCACCACGAGGACGCGGGTACGTGCAGTCACGAGACTCCGCATGTGATCGAGGTCCGGCAGCCAGTTTTGGTGCGGGTCGGTCCGATAATAGCGCGGTTGTGCAGAGATTTTCGCAAGCACGGCCGTGTACAGTGGGTAGGTCGGCAAGGGCACGAGCACCTCGTCGCCGTCATCGACCAGTGCGTTCAGGGCGAGCTCGATGCCTTCGGAGGTCCCGGTCGTGATGAGCACGCGATCGGGCGGCACATGGACGCCCCGCACGGCGTAATCTGCGGCGACCGCTTCGCGCGCGGCCGGAATGCCTGCGGACGGGACGTAGCCGTTGTGGCCGTCCCGCATGGCACGAGCCACTGTTTCGACCAGGTGCGCTGGAGTCTGGAACCCGAAGGCGACGGGATCGCCGATGTTCAGGTATCGCACGCGCTGTCCACGGGCCTCGACGACCTTCGCCTCCGCCACGATGTTACGGATTGCGTAGGAAAATCGATTGACGCGTCCAGCCACGGGGACCGGTCGGGAGCTCCTAGTGGGCATGGCCAATCTTAAGTGGTACTGCGAGAATCAAGGGGCGTAATATTTACATGCATCCGACAAGAATTACGTCCCAACTCAGCCTATCGATCTCGCTAAGTCATTCACCAGCCTCGATCGCGTCCCTGGCAAGGCCTATGAAATACCTCAAGAGTATGCGTGCCGCGGTCGTTCCCGCCGTCCTCGGAATGTTGCTGGTGGGAACCGGCTCGTTTGCACAGGGACCCGCGCCCGCCGCCCCCGACCGGCAGGCACCGCAGGCGACCTTCAAGTCAGGCGTCGAGGTCGTCACCGTCTCGGTGGCGGTGCGCGACAACGATGGCAAAGTGGTCAAGAACCTCGCGAAATCGGACTTTGAAGTGCTGGACACGGGGGTCCGCCGTGAGATTCGCGACTTCTACGTCGGCGACTCGCCGATCAGCCTGGCGCTGCTGATCGATATCAGCGGCAGCATGGCGGTGGGCGGCAACATGGACCGCGCCCGCGAAGCCGTGAGCGTCGCGACCATGAGCCTGCGCAGCGAGACGGACGAAGCGGCTCTGTACACGTTCGATTCAGAGCTGCGGGAAGTGGTGGCGTTCACAACCGACACACGGCACATCCATCGGGTCAGCCTCAAGGGAAAGCCGTGGGGGAAGACGTCGCTCTACGACGCGATTGGCCAGGCGGCGAAGTCGGTCGCCGATCGCGCGAACAAGCATCGCGCGTTGTTGGTCATCACCGACGGCGTCGATACGGGCAGCCAGATGACGGCGGCGCAGGTTTCGGGCATTGCCAGTTCGATCGACGTGCCGGTCTATATGTTGCGCGTCGTGAATCCTCTCGACCACCCAGGAGGCGAGAACGAAGTCATCGAGACTGACGGTCGCACCGTGCAGGCCACCACGCTGGCGGACCTGGCACGCTGGACCGGCGGGGACATGCGGGTCAGCAGTGTGCCGGCGCACACGTCAATCGCCATTCAGGATCTGTTCAACGAATTGCGGCATCAGTATTTGATCACCTTCGAGCCAGGGGCGCGCCCAGGTTGGCACCCACTCGAGATTCGTGCACGGAAGAAGAGCCTTGTCGTTCACGCGCGTGGTGGGTACCTGTCAGGCCCCTCGCGCAGCGGAAGCTAGTCACGTCGTCAGAGGAGAGAGACCATCATGCGGAAGAGCCTAATTGCAGCGTCGCTTCTTACCCTTACAGTCGCCGTCGCCCCGGCCTGCGCCACCAAGAAGTACGTGCGCACGGAAGTCGGCAATGTGAATTCAAAGGTCGACACGCTTTCCGGCACCGTCGAAGAAACCCAGGAACGCACTCGGAAGAACGAGGAGCGGATCGGTGCGGTGGACGAGAAGGCCGAGGCGGCCGGTCGTTCAGCCACCGGCGCGCGCGCCGCTGCTGACGCGGCCGCGGCGGCTGCCAAGGACGTCGATAGCCGTCTGGGCGGCCGCATCAACACCGTTGAGACCGCGGCACGGCGTCTCGTGTTCGAGGTGACGCTCAGCGAGGACCAGGGGAACTTCGCGTTCGGCAAGACCGAGCTGCCCGACGCCGCGAAGGCCCGTCTCGATGAACTGGTGAAGCAGGTCAAGGCTGAGCCGAAGAACGTCTTCATCGAAATCGAAGGTCACACCGATAACGTCGGCGCCCCGATCGTGAACGAGCGAGTTGGCCTCGAGCGCGCGGAAGCCGTGAAGCGGTATCTCTACGAGCAGCACCAGGTGCCGCTCCACAAGATGAACGTCATCTCCTACGGCGAAGACAAGCCGGTGGCGCCGAACAACAAGAGGGACGGCCGCGCCCAGAACCGTCGCGTTGTCGTGAAGGTCCTGTCGTAACTGTCGTTCGTCCAGCCTGATGGGTGGGGTGGGTCCGCGGGGGGACCCACCCTATCTCACCTTCGCAAGATCCAGCGGCGCTCGCGCCAGTTCCTTTCCAGCCTCTGTCACCACCACGTCGTATCGACCGTTCGGGTTGAGGTCGTGGGCGCTGAACTGCACCAGCAGCATCCCCCCCAGCATGGGTTCCCCCGCGCCAAAGATCGGCGCCGCGTTCGGAACGGGGAGCGCCGGCATCGAATCCGTGCGTGGTCCAAACCGAGGAAATCGATCGAGCTGCTTCGGCTGAATGCGCACCCCTTGAGGTCCGATGAGCGTGACCGCGTACGACGGGACACCGACGAACGTATTGAGCGGGTGAAAGGTCAGCTCGACCAGCAGTTCGAGCGGGTACGGTGCTGCACTCAGGGCGGCCAGGGCCTCTCGTTGCCCGAACACCCGATCCCCGACACGCGCTCGCGCCTCCGCGGCCAGCACCACGCGATGGAACGGCGTAATGACATCGATCCAGTCGATCGGCGGCCGCGCGATGTTGAGGCGATACAGCATGTGGAACCGGTGCCGGTCGGCGTCCTGGCGGGACTGGCCGAGAGCGAGGGCCTCCTCGATCGCACGCCGATCGAGCGTCAGCTGAAAGCCGGCGATGGACACGGACGCACTTAGCAGACAGCACAGGAGAGCAGGACGTAAGCCCATACCCGTCATCCTATCAACTGGTGAGTAGGGGGATTTGAGGGATCGGATAGCGGAAGGGAAGGATTCGGGGGAGGAAAACGTGTGCGCCGCGGCGGGGACGCGACGCACACGATCCGAGGCCTCCCGGCTCACGCCGATCGACCACGAACGATCAGCGGGAGCAGAAACCGGACCAGCCTGGTTCGCCCTCGAATCAACGGGTTAGCTCACTCCGCGACGCTCCCGGCTTACGGCGGCCGAAAGCCGCTTTCGAGCACCGACGAGGCTACTATTGCCCGATGGAACTGAGCGGCCGGGTCGGGCTGGTCACTGGCGGGAAGCGGATCGGGGCGGTCGTGGCGACCGAGCTGGCTCGGGCGGGCGCGGACATCGCGCTGGTCTATCGCCAATCGCGCACGGAAGCGGAAGAAACCGCTGCGGCGGCTCGGGCTCTCGGCCGGCGCGCCGTGGTGCTGCAGGGCGATCTTCGTGATCCCGACACCTGCGAGCGGGTTGTGGACGGCACCGTGGAAGCCCTTGGCCGCCTTGATGTCCTGATCAACATGGCCTCGCTCTATCGTGCGAAAGCGTTCGATGACCTGACCGTCGAGGACTGGGACGCGCAGCTCGAGATCGACCTTCGCGCGGCGTGGCTCTGCGCGCGCGCGGCCGCGCCGCACATGCGACGCCTCCGCGGGGGGCGGATCATCAACTTCGCGGACTGGACGGGGCGGAGTGGGCGTCCTCGCTACAGCGGCTTCCTGCCGTACTACGTGGCCAAAGCGGCGGTCGTGGCGCTCACCGAAGGACTGGCCCTCGAGCTCGCGTCCGATCAGATCCTGGTGAACGCAATTGCGCCGGGCCCGATCGTGGCGCCCGAAGCGGTGTCAGACGACGAGTTCGCCGCCGTTGAGAAGGCGACGCCGCTCGGCCGATGGGGCGGGGAAATCGAGATCGCCAAGGCGGTGCTGTCGTTCATCGATAGTGACTTCGTCACCGGTGAAACGATCCGGGTGGATGGAGGAAGACATCTGAAGTAATTCAGAATTGAGAATGCAGAATGCAGACACTGAGGTCCAGTGCAGGGTTTCCGTCATTCTGAATCCTGCATTCTGAATTCTGCATTATGTCAGCACGATCCGCTCTCGAATCGCCGCCAGCGTCCCGGACGCGTCCTGCATCGGAAGGTTGCAGATGCAGAAATGGCGCACGCCGAGCGACATCATCGCGCGAATGGTCCGGACACAGATGTCTGTCGGGGTCGCGCCGGCGGCGAATTCATCGATCAGACCTTGAACCGGAACCGGCATGAACGCGCTGAGCGCGGCCAGCGACTTCGGATTGGCGCTGCGATAGAAGAACACGCAGAACATCCCCGGTATAGACACCGCTCTCCGGTGGGTCTGGCCGAGGAACCGCTTGACGGGGTCGGGGTTCAGGTGGCTCACCACCTGGGTGAGATAGAACTCGGCGCAGAAGCGCTCGTCGAGCAGAAAGTCCACTTGCTGGGTGGCCTCAGCGTACGGGTTGGCCCAGCCGCCCAACGTCAGTCCAGGCTCACGTCGCCGGATCTCTCGACGCAGATCCCGCGCGTGTTCCACACACCGCGGCCGACCTACCGTTCTGTCCCCTCCCAGAACGACGAGCGACGAGAACCCATGCTGTCGCGCCTGTTCCGCATAGGAGAGACAGAACTCGAGCGAATGTTTGCTCGTGAGGAACGGGACGACACGCTCATGCGGAAGCTCGCGCCCGAGGTTGGCGATCAGGTGTCTGAGGTTGTTTTCTTCCTGCGTGCCAACGGCGCTGTCGGTGAGAAACACCGGGACCTGCTGCCGAGCGAGCCGGCGAATCGCATGGTACGTATCGATCCACGCATCCATGCCTTCGACGGCGTCGAGCTCAGCGCGCGGGGGTCGGAGCTCGGCGGCGATAACCGCCACCTCCCCGCGGAGGCCATCGACCAGCATGTCTATTCTGTCGCTATCCAGTTCGTCGCTTATCTCGTCGCGCTGGGTGTCGGCATTCCAGAACTCACCGGCGCCACGACGCGCATCGCGAAGTCGAACATCATCTGGCGCAGATGTGCGTTGAGCCGTCCGTCCGCCACTGCGTGTCGCGATCGCGGATAGATCATCATCTCGAAGGGCATACCGGCCTTTTGCAGCTCATAGGCGAACTGCACCGAGTTCTGCATGTGGACGTTGTCGTCCATCTCGCCGTGGAGGAGCAACATGCGGCCGTGGAGCTTGTCGGCGGCAAAGCGCGGCGCGGTTCGTCGATAGCCCTCGGGGTTGTTCTGCGGCAGTTTCATCAGCCGCTCGGTATAAATGCTGTCGTAGTCACGCCAGTCGGTCACCGGCGCACCGACGATGCCGGCGGACCAGCTCGTGCTGTGCGTCAGCGCGAATGCGGTCATGAAGCCGCCATAACTCCATCCACTCAGAACCATCCGCGAGCTGTCGACAAACGGCTGCTGCTTCAGCCAGGCGACGCCGTCTTCGAGGTCCTGCAGCTCGAGCTCGCCGAGCCGGCCGTACACAGGCCATTGCGATTCGACGCCCTTGCCGCTGGCGCTTCTGTTATCGAGCACCCACACGACGACGCCGTGCTGCGCGAGCATTTGATGAAACATGTACTCACGGCCGCCCCACTGATTGCGGACTTGAGAGGCCCCCGGCCCTGCATAGGTGAACTGATAGACCGGGTACCGGCGTCCAGGGGTGAAGTCGAGGGGTTTGATGAGCATGCCGTCCATCACGAAGCCGTCGCGTGTCTTCACCTGTACGAATTCTGGTGGTGACAGACGGTGCTGTCCCAGCGCCGGCGCCGGGTTGAGGTCGATGGCCCGCAGCTCGGAACCATTGGCGCGATAGAGTCGCACTTGCGGCGGCGTGGTGACGTTGCTCCACACGTCCGCGTACTGCGTGAATTGAGGATTGAAGATCGCGCGATGGTTACCCTCGACCTGCGACAGGCGAGTGAGGCCGGTTCCATCGAGACGGATGCGATAGATGTCGTTCGCGATCGGGCTTCGCTCGCTCGCGGCGAAGTACAACATACCCGCGGCCCGATCCACGCCGTACAGGATCCGAACATCCCAGCGTCCAGTCGTGACCTGGCGGAGGACGACGCCGTCGGCGCCCACGTTGTAGAGGTGCTTGAACCCGCTCCGCTCGCTGAACCAGAGGAACGAGCCGTCGTTGAGCCACACGGGGTTCCCGTTCTCGTTGACCCAGGCCTTGGTGGTTTCGCGCAGTAGCCGTCGGGCACGACCGGTTGTGGCGTCGGCGAGGTTCAGGTCCAGCCACGTTTGCTCACGATCCTGTACCTGATGCACGACCTGGCGGGAGTCCGGTGTCCAGTCCACATTGACAATCAGGAACTCGGCTGAGGAATACGCACCGAGATCGACCCACGTGGCTCCCCCGCCCGCGACGCGGGCAACTCCCAACTTCACGGTCGGATTCGGATCGCCAGCCTTTGGATAGTCGGTGACTTCCAGTACGGGCCGATAGGGAATGTGATCGATCACCGTGTACTCAGGCACCGGGCGTTCATTGAGTTGCAGGAACGCGAGCCGTGACGAATCCGGGCTCCACCAGTAGCCGCGGAATCGCCCGCGCCCGTAGATTTCTTCCTGATAGAGCCAGTCGAGTTTCCCGTTCAGCGTTTCGGGTCCACCATCGGTGGTGAGCGCCTGCTCTTTCTGCGTGGAGACATCGACGGTGTACAGGTTGTTGGCGCGGACGAACGCGACGGAGCGGCCGTCGGGGCTGAAGGTCGGCTCGTCCTCGGTACCGGGCACGGTGGTCAGCCGGGAGGGCTTCGCGGCCGCGAAGTCGTAGAAATACAGATCGTCCGCGATGGTGAGGAGGGTGCCGGTCTGAGCCGGGTTGAGGGTCAAGTCATCGGAATGCGCCAGGAGGCTCGCTTCGGTCCGGGTGATGCCCGGAATGGTCGCGAGAGCGGCTTCCATCCGGTCGGCATCGAACAGAGCCGAGGAGCGGCCAGAGGTGGCATCCACTTTCAGCCATTCGTAGCCGCCGCCAGCCAGCCGCGTCGAGAGATAGGTTGACGCATCGAGCCACGAGATGTCGGGCTGTGGTGCGCCACCGAACGCCACTCGCCGTTCCGGGTGGTAGATGCTGTCGACCGTCAACAGTCCACCTGAAGATTGAGCGCCGAGCGTCACCGCGACTCCGATGACACCGAGGCACGCCGCCGCCGCGACGAGCACTTTCCTCATGATCGACAGATTAGCACTGGCCACCTGGGAAGAGGTCCTGAAAGCCTGATATCGTCGTCTACATCGTGGCTCAACTCACATTCCTCGGCGCGGCGCGCACGGTGACCGGCTCCAAGTACCTGCTTGAACACGGCGGGAAGCGCGTGCTCTTCGATTGCGGCCTGTTCCAGGGCCTGAAGGAGCTGCGGCTGCGCAACTGGGCGGACTTTCCCATTCCACCGCGTGACCTCGATGCGGTGGTCCTGACGCATGCCCACCTGGACCATGTGGGATACCTGCCGCGCCTGACCGCGAACGGCTACAAGGGCCGTGTCTTCTGCACCGGTGGCACGATGGATCTCTGCCGGCTTGTGCTGCCGGATGCGGGACGGATCCAGGAAGAAGACGCCCGGCAGGCCAACAGGCACGGTTACTCCAAGCATCACCCCGCGCTTCCCCTGTACACCGAGACCGACGCGCTCAATGCGCTGACGCAGATGCGGCCGGTCGGCTTCAACCGCAACGTCGAGGTCGTCCCTGGTATCGCCGTGACGTTCGTCCCGGCCGGGCATCTGCTCGGCTCGGCATTTGTCGTGGCCCACCTCCAGGGCGGGCCGACGATTCTATTTGGCGGCGACCTTGGACGCTATTCGCGACCGGTGCTGCCGGATCCGTCCAGCGCGGTCGGCGCCGACGTCGTGCTGGTCGAGTCCACGTACGGCGACCGGGATCATGTGGACGATCAGACCGGTGAGCAGCTCGCCCAGATCATTCGTGACACGGCGCAGCGCGGCGGCAAGGTGATCGTCCCGTCGTTTGCCATCGGGCGCGTCGAAGAGCTGTTGTACTGGTTGCGGCGTCTCGAGCAGGAGCAGCGGATTCCCGTGCTGCCGGTGTTCGTCGACAGTCCGATGGCCAACGAGGCGCTGAAGTTCTATATGGCCCGCGCGTCCGAGCTTGACCCGGAGATGGCGACCAAGGACCACCTCTCGTCATTTGCGACGGCTCGTTTTCAGACGATCGTCTCGCCCCAGCAATCCAAGGAGCTGACCGCGAGCAGGAAGGTTGCGGTGGTGATTTCTGCGAGCGGCATGGCGACGGGCGGGCGGGTGCTGCATCACCTGGCCGCGACACTGCCAGATCCACGGAACACCGTGCTCTTCGCTGGCTACCAGGCTGCCGGCACCCGCGGGCGTTCGCTCGTCGACGGTGCGCGCGAGGTGAGAATCCACGGCCAGGACGTTGCCGTCAACGCCCAGGTGGCGAAGATTGACTCGATGTCGGCGCACGCCGATCGCAATGAGATTCTTCGCTGGCTGGGCACGATCCCCGTCGCTCCCGGCCGCCTGTGTCTCGTGCACGGGGAGCCTGGGCCGATGGACGCGCTCAAGGAGCTCATTCAGCAGCGCCTGGGATGGACGGCGCACACACCGCAGCATGAAGAACGGCTTCAGATCTGATCATGAGTGACACTCGGCGCTACTTCCTCGAAAGTGTGGACGAGGCTGCCGTCGTGCAGCTGTATGCCGACGGCTTCACCACGCTGTCGCGCGACGAGAAGATTCTCGTCTGGCATCTCTATCTCGCCGCGCTCGCCGGGCGCGACATCTACTACGACCAGCGCTATGCCCACAACCTCGAGATGCGTACGGTGCTCGAGGAGATCCTCACGCACGGCGAGCAGGTCGAGCCGCGCGTGCTGGCCGAGATCCGTCGATACACGAAGCTGTTCTGGATCAACACGGGACCGTACAACAACCTCACCGCACGGAAGTTTGTCCTGGGTCTGACCCGAGACGAGCTGCTCGACGCGGTGACGGCGGCACGCCGCGACGGCGCGATGTTCCCGGTCGCGAACGGGGAGTCGCTGGCGTCGTTGGTGGACCGGCTCGCGCCGTTGTTTTTCGACCCTGCGATCGACGCGCTGGTGACGAGCAAGACGCCCGGCGAGGGACGCGACATCCTGCAGGCCAGCTCGAACAATCTCTATTCGGGCGTCACCATGAAAGACCTCGCGGGCTTTCACGAGCACTACGCGCTGAACTCGCGGGTGACTCGGCGTGCCGGACAGATCGTCGAGGAGGTGTATCGCATCGGCGGCCGGTACGATCGCGAGATACGACACATCGTCGAGCACCTCGCCGCAGCGCTTCCTTTCGCGCCGCCGCGCATGGCCGAGGCCCTGCGCGCCCTGATCCGCTTCTATCAGACGGGGGAGGACGCGGACCGTGTCGCCTATGACGTGGCCTGGGTCCGCGATCAGGAGTCGCCGGTCGATACCATCAACGGCTTCGTTGAGGTCTACATGGATCCCCGCGGTGCGAAAGGCGCGTGGGAGGGGATGGTCTGCTACGTCAACCAGGATCGCACGCGGAAGATCCAGACGCTCGCCGCACACGCGCAGTGGTTCGAGGATCACATGCCGTGGAATCCGCCGTTCCGGAAGCCGCAGGTCACCGGCGTGACCGCCAGGGCGATCGAGGTCGTCGTCGAAACCGGCGACTCCGGACCGGTGACACCCATCGGCATCAACCTGCCGAACGACCAGACCATCCGTGAGCAGCATGGCAGCAAGTCCGTGTCGCTCGCCAACGTCAGCGACGCCTACGAGCAGTCAACCCCGGAAGGCTTACGCACTGAGTTCTCCTGGGACGAGGAGGAAGCCGGCCGTGCCAAAGCGTGGGGCGCCTTCTCCCAAGCGCTGACGACGGACATGCACGAGGTGATCGGGCATGGCTCGGGCCGCATGGCCGCCGACGTCTCCCTGCCGCCACATCGTCTCCTCGCGGAACAGTACTCGGCGCTCGAGGAGGCGCGAGCAGATCTTGTCGCCCTGTATTTCCTGCCTGACCCCGAGCTTGTCGATCTCGGTCTCTTGTCCGCGGACGACCACGAGGTCATCGTGCGGGCGGAGTACGAGTACTACACGCGCACGGCGCTCGTGCAGCTCCGGCGCGTGCGTGAGGGGACGCAGCTCGAGGAAGATCACATGCGCAACCGGCAGATGATCGTGCAATGGCTGCGTGCGCACACCTCGGCGATCGACGTTCGGCGGCGCGACGGCAAGACGTACTTCGTCATGGTCGACAGGCGCGCATTCCGTGATGGCGTCGGGCAGCTGCTGGCCGACGTTCAGCGGATCAAGAGTGAAGGAGACTACGCTGCCGCCCGCCGGCTCTTCGAGGAGTACGGCGTTCATTTCGATGCCGCCCTGCGGGATGAAGTCGTCGCCCGGGTCGTTCGCCTGCAGCTCCCGTCGTATACTGCGTTCGTCATGCCGCGGCTCGAGGCCAGGTACGACGGCCACGGCGCGATCGTAGACGTCGAGATTTCCTATCCGTGCGACCTCGAGACGCAGATGCTGGAGTACTCCGACTTCGCGCGCCAGGCTCCACAGGAGCAGAGCCTCCAGGAAAGCGATGTTCTCGAACCGCCTGCCCGCGCGCGCTGACGTCAACGCGCTCAGCCGGACAGTCGCGGCACTGAGGGCGGCCGGAACGCCGATCGTCGATCTCACGGAATCGAATCCCACGACAGCCGGGTTTGCGTACCCGGCGGATCTCCTGACGGGGCTGGCAGACCCGCGGGCTCTGCGCTACGACCCGCAGCCGTGTGGCCTGCGCTCGGCGCGCGAAGCGGTGGCCGACGACTACGCGCGGCGTGGTGTCACCGTGGATCCCGCGCACGTGGTGCTCTCGGCAAGCACGAGCGAAGCCTACAGCTGGCTGTTCAAGTTGCTCTGCAGTCCTGGCGAGGCCGTGCTCGTGCCTCAGCCGAGCTACCCGCTTTTCGAGCACCTCACGCGCCTCGAGGCGGTTCGCACGGTGTTCTACGGGCTCGAGTACCACGGGCGGTGGGAAATCGATCTCGAGTCGGTTGCCGCTGCGCCGCCCGATACGCGCGTCCTCCTCCTCGTGTCTCCCAACAACCCCACAGGCTCGTACGTCTCGGTGCGAGAGATGGAGCAGCTCGTGACGATCTGTCGCGACCGCCAGTGGGCGATCGTGGCTGACGAGGTGTTCGCCGAGTATGTGCTCGACGCCGAGGCGCCGGCGACCGAGATTGCCCGTGACGCGGATGTGTTGTCCTTCACACTTGGCGGCGCGTCCAAGTCCCTGGGGCTTCCGCAGGTCAAGCTCGCGTGGATGTTGGCTCGCGGACCAGCAGCCGTACGTGACGCCGCGCTCTCTGCGCTCGAGCTCGTCGCCGACACCTTCCTGTCTGTGAGCACGCCTGTCCAGGTCGCCGCACCCGATCTCCTTCGTCGATCTGCGGACATACGAACGGCCATCCACCATCGTGTGGCGCGCAACCTTGCCCAGGCGCGCGAGGTGGCCCGGCGGTATCCGTCCTGCGATCTGCGTCGGACCGAAGGGGGATGGTCCACGGTCATCCGCGTGCCCGCGACCCGCGGCGAAGAACGACTGGTACTAGACCTCGTGCAACACGAGCAGGTGCTGGTGCACCCGGGTTTCTTCTTCGACCTCCCCCACGAGGCGTTCTTGGTGGTCAGCCTGCTGCCGCCCGAACACGTCTTCGCTGAGGCATTCGATCGCGTGCTGCGGCTCGCGAGTTCGTGAGGATAATCAGATCGAGGCGGTTCCCACCCGAATGACTCCCCCCCAACCTGGATCGCGCCGCGCCGGGATACTGGTCCCTCTGTTCTCGATTCCCTCGTCACGGAGTTGGGGCATCGGCGAGATCGGCGATCTCGAGCGCGTGACGGCCTGGCTGGAGCGCGCCGGTCAGCGGCTGCTCCTCATGCTGCCGATCAACGAGATGCCGCCGGGTGAGTCCTCGCCCTATTCGGCGCTGAGCGCGATGGCCATCGATCCGCAGTTCATCACGCTCGACGCCGTCGAGGATTTCGCGGCCATCGGCGGTGAGCCGGCGCTCGAGGCGGAGCTGCGTGCGCGCCTGGACGCCGCGCGGGCCGCACGCATCATCGATTACGCCGCCGTGCGAGCCTTGAAGCGGGTCGCGCTCGAGCGTTCGTTCGCGCACTTCCAGCGGACAGAATGGTCCGGAAACACACGTCGCGCGTGGCGGTTCCGCTCCTATGTCGCGGAGCAGTCGTGGTGGCTGGACGACTACGCGCTGTTCCGTGCGCTGCACGCGCACGAGGGTGAGCGACCGTGGATGACCTGGCCAGAGCCCATTCGCACACGCCAGCCGATGGCGCTTGAGCGCGCTCGCACTGAGCGCGCAGACGATGTGCTGTTCCGTCAGTACGTGCAGTGGACCGCGGATGAACAGTGGGCCGCGGCGCGGAGAGCGGCGAGAGGCATCAGTTTGTTTGGGGATCTTCCGTTCGTCGTCAGCGCGGATAGCGCGGACGTCTGGGCCCGCCAGGACGAGTTCCGATTGGACCTGTCCGTAGGAGTGCCACCAGACGCGTTCAGCGCCACCGGGCAGGACTGGGGACTTCCCGCCTACCGGTGGGACGTGCAGGCCGATCGGGATTTCGTCTGGCTCCGCCAGCGTGCGAGACGCAACGCGGACATCTTCGACGGCTACCGCGTCGATCATCTCGTGGGCTTCTATCGCATGTACGTCCGCCCGATGGGTGGCGGAGAGGGCACGTTCACTCCGGCGGAGCAGGCGGACCAACTGGCGCTTGGTGAGCGCGTGCTCGGCGTGCTTCGGGACGCGGGCGCCGAAATCATTGCCGAGGACCTCGGGCTCGTCCCGGACTTCGTGCGCGAGTCCCTGGTCCGACTGGCGGTTCCCGGATACAAGGTGTTCCGCTGGGAGCGTAAGTGGAAGGCTGCGGGCCAGCCGTTCAAGGACCCGGCAGACTATCCCGGGTTGTCAGTGGCGACGTCCGGCACCCACGACACCGAACCGCTCGCGATCTGGTGGGAAGCCGCGCCGAGCGACGAACGGCAGGCGGTCCTTGCCGTCCCCTCGATCCGCGATCGGATGACGGCAGAGGATCACACGCGCGCGCTCGAGGCATCGGACCTGCTGCCGTCGGTGCGCGCCGCGCTTCTCGAAGCCCTGATTGGGTCAGGCTCGAACCTGTTGATCCTGCCGATCCAAGACGTGTTCGGTTGGCGCGACCGGATCAATCAGCCGGCGACGGTTGGTCAGCAGAACTGGACCTGGAAGCTGCCATGGCCAAGCGACGGGCTCACCTCAGAGCCGCAGGCGGTGGCGACGGCGATCCAACTGCACGAGTGGTCCCAACGGCACCGTCGATAGGTGGATCAGGGGCGCGTGCGCTACCATCGGCCGCGCCGGAGGAGAACGATGCGAAAGCCGATAGCCTGGCCGGTCCTGATTGCCGTCGTTATCGCGGCGGCGTCCCTATCCGCCCATCATTCGTTCGTGGTGTTCTTCGACGACGAGAAGATCATCGAGGTCTCGGGTATCGTCACGGACTTCAGGTTTACCAACCCGCACGCGATCATCTCGCTCTCGGCGAAGAACAAACAGGGACAGGTCGAGTCGTGGAGAGCCGAGACCAATGCGGTGACGCTGCTCCGTCGCCGTGGCTGGACCAAGGACAGTCTCACTGTCGGGGAAGCGATCACCATCGAGGGCTGGCCGGCCCGCGACGGGTCGAACTACATGCGGATGAGGAAGGTGACACGTGCCGACGGTACGGTGCTCGGAACAGCCGTCACCAATCAGCGGGTCGACCAATGACGGGCCGGGCGATGACCGCGTCCGTGCTGGCCGCGGCCCTGCTGTCATGGGGCGCGGCGACCGCCGGGCAACAACCGTCGCGCGACACTTCCACGCGGCCGAACCTGTCAGGCTACTGGGGAGCGGGACGCGCGTTCAGGGCCACTGAGTCGCTTCCCGGAACGCTGCCTCCGAACACGGTCGTTCTCGCGGACGCCGGGGCTCTGGAGTTCGCGGCCGGCAACTTCGCCGGGCTGAAGGTGAAGCCCGCGGCGCTCGCAGCCGCGCTGAAGTGGAAGCCGCAGGACGAGATGACGATCAGCAGGGTCTGTCTCCCACCCTCGATCGTGTACTCGATGCAAGGGCCGTTTCCGATGGAGATCCACCAGGCGACGGAGCTGATCGTGATGCGGCTCGAGTACTACGATCTCGCGAGGGTCGTTTTCATGGACGGCCGGCCACACCCTTCAGCCTCCGCGCCGCACACCAAAGTCGGCCATTCAATCGGACGCTGGGACGGAAGCACGCTCGTCGTCGATACGACGCATCTGAGTGTGTCGACCATCACCAACAACGGTCTCGACCACAGCGACAACGTCCACCTGATCGAGCGGTTTGCGCTCAGCGCGGATGGGAAGACACTGCTGTCGAGGGCGGAGTTTGAAGATCCCGATGTGCTGGAGAACCGCGGCGCCCGCTTCGTGGCCTGGGATCGGGGCGGGATCAACGACACCATCTTCCCGTACGAGTGCGATCCAAGCTTCGCCGCGAACTACCAGAAGCGATAAGTGGAAAAATGGAAAATGGAGAAGTGGAAAAATAAGTTCGAAAGTGAAAAAGTACGTTAGGCCACTTGGCGAGAGACACAGCCGGCACCAGTTAAGAGTGAGGACCGATGGTAGCGCACGATCCGAAATCCGTCAGGGCCTCAAACTGGGCTTGGCTCGCGACGCTGTTTCTGGTTCACCGAACTGTGATTGCCGCACTGGTGCTGGGCCTCAGTCTGGGTGCGGTCGCTGAACACCTTCGCACATCGCGTGAGACGAAACGCCGCGAAAATATGGCGGCCTTCCTCGCTTTCACCGCGTTCACCGACGGTGTCGAAGCTGGCGAAAAGTCGTACGAAGAACGAATAAGGCCGGCTCTCGTGTCGCTCCAACGTGAATGCGATCAGGCCGAAGCGACCTCTCAGATCGCAGACGCCCTCCAGTGGATGGCCGCTATACAAGAGACTGAACGGCGTGACCGGCTCTGGAGCGAGATTCGATCCAAGTACGGACTTCCAGATTGAGGACGGCGATGGCTCTTACCCAGTACGATTACATCATCAACGTGACCGAGATTCCTGCTCTTCCGTCCGGTCAACGATTTGCCGCGAAGGTTGCGAGTGTCTGCAAGTACGCTGGCAGCCAGGCTGAGGAAATAACCACCCAGTTCCATGAGCACTGGGGTCACACCTCGAGCGATGCCCGTTCGAAAGCCGAGCGTGAGGTCGACGGTTGGATTGCGGTGCAGCAGGTGCAAGCTAGAGGTCTAGCCTGATCGGCCTGACGGACAAGTGCTGCAGCTGGGAACGTCAGGGCTTTCGTGAGCGCGTGTCCAGGTAACCAACCGAGATGCGACACCGTCGGTCGCGTAGCGGCTCAGCGTAGATGGGGCACGTCGGACTTCCGTACTTCCGGACTTTCCACTTACTTTTCCACTTCTCTACTTTTCCACTTTTCCACTTATCCTCGCCCAGCTGTCCTTCAACGTGACCGTGCGGTTGAACACCGGCGCGCCAGGTGTCGAGTCGGGATCGACGCAGAAGTAACCCTGCCGCTCGAATTGAAACCTCGACCCGGGCGGTGCGGCGGCGAGCGACGGCTCGACCTTGCAGTCCGTCAGGACTTCGAGTGAGTGAGGACTGAGATCCGTCAACGGATCGCGACCGCCTTCCCCGGGATCTTCTGAGGGGAACAGCCGATCGTAGAGCCGCAGCTCTGCGTTTGCGGCGTGCGCAGCGGACACCCAGTGAATCGTTCCCTTCACTCGCCGCGTGGCGGTCGGCCCGTTCAACGAATCGGTGTCAATCGTGCACCGTAGTTCGGCGATCTCGCCAGCTGCGTTCTTGACGACCTGCTCGCATTTCAGGATGTACGAGTAGCGCAGCCGGACCTCGGTGCCCGGTGACAGACGGAAGAACTTCTTCGGCGGCGCCTCCATGAAGTCGTCGCGCTCGATGTAGATCACGCGCGAGAAGGGGATCTTGCGGGAGCCCGCCGTCGGATCCTCGGGATTGTTCACCGCATCGACCTCTTCGACGCGCCCTTCCGGATAGTTCTCGATGACCACTTTCAGCGGGCGCACCACCGCCAGCGCTCGCCGTGCGCTCCGGTTCAGATCCTCGCGCACCGTGTGCTCGAGCAGCGCCATGTCGATCACGTTCTCCTTCTTCGCCACGCCGATGCGGGCGCAGAAGTCACGAACGGCTTCGGGCGTGTAGCCCCGGCGCCGGATGCCGGCGATCGTCGGCATGCGCGGGTCGTCCCACCCCGAGACGAGCTTCTGTTCGACCAGTGCGAGCAGCTTGCGCTTGCTCATCACGGTGTAGCTCAGATTCAGACGCGCGAACTCGATCTGTTGCGGCCGCGACCGGAACGCCTCGTGCCTGATGTGGTCCACGACCCAGTCATAGAGCGGCCGATGGTCTTCGAATTCGAGCGTGCAGAGCGAGTGCGTGATGCCCTCGATCGCATCCGAGATCGGGTGCGCGTAGTCGTAGGTCGGGTAGATGCACCACGCGCTGCCGGTGCGATGATGGCTCGCGTGCCGGATGCGATAGAGCGTCGGGTCCCGCATGTTGATGTTCGGCGACGCCATGTCGATGGCAGCACGCAGGACATGGGCGCTGTCTGGAAACTCGGCGGCGCGCATCCGCCGGAACAGATCGAGACTCTCCTCCGCCGGCCGGCTGCGATAGGGGCTGTTCCGTCCCGGCTCCGTCAAGGTTCCCCGATAGTCACGAGTCTCATCGGCCGTCAGGCTGTCGACGTAGGCATGGCCGTCGCGTATGAGCTGTTCAGCGAAGGCGTACATCTGCTCGAAGTAGTCGGAGGCGTAGAACATCCGGTCGCCCCAGTCGAACCCGAGCCAGCGCACATCCTCCTGAATCGCATCGACGTACTCCGTCTCTTCCTTCGCCGGGTTGGTGTCGTCGAACCGCAGGTTGCACACGCCGCCGAACTCCTCGGCGACACCGAAATTGAGGCAAATGGCTTTCGCGTGACCGATGTGCAGATAGCCGTTGGGCTCCGGGGGGAACCGCGTATGGACGCGGCCGCTATGGCGGCCGGCCCTCAGATCGCTGGCGACAATCTCTCGGATGAAGTCGAGTGGCCGCGCTGACTCGAGTGTGGGCAAAGAATCGGACATTGGGGAAACCCAGATTCTACTTGGATCGGGGGCTTCACCTGAACCTCTCGCCTAGCGAACCTTCTCGACCTCGTCGATCTCGGGCTCGGTCGTGGCCCCATCCGGGAGTCCCATCAGTCCCATCTGCTTGAGCACTCTCGGCACCCGCTCGATGGGATCGGCAGGAGGGAGCTCGCCGGCTGTCGTCACTTCGAGATCCCGCAGTCGCCGCGCGCTGACCAGCACGCGGGACTCGAGCGACCCGGCCGCCTCGTTGTAGGCCTGCACGGCGCCATCGAGCCGCTTTCGAATGTCGTCGAAGCGGTCGGCAAAGTTGGCGAGCCGTTCGTAGAACTCCTTTCCGAGACGAGCCACTTCACGGTAGTTCTCGGTCAGCGCCTCCTGCCGCCACGAGTGGGCAACCGTGGTCAGCATGGCAATGAGCGTGATCGGACTGGCCAGCAGCACACGCTGCTGGAGGCCATGCTCGATGAGCGTGAGGTCGTGCTGAAGCGCCGCGGTGAACAGCGACTCGCCCGGGAGGAACATCACCACCATCTCCGGCGAGTTACCCAGCTGATCCCAGTAGGCCTTGCTGGCCAGACGGTCCATGTGGTCTCGGACCTGCCGGGCGTGGCCCTGGAGGCGGACGGCGCGAGCCTCCTCGTCGATGCATTCCTGCGCATCGAGAAACGCCTCGAGCGGGGCTTTGGCATCGACGACGATCTGCTTGCCACCCGGAAGGTGGACGATGACGTCCGGTCGAAACCGTCCGTTCTCCGATTGCAGTCCTGGTTGCTCGTCGAAGTCGCAGCGCTGAAGCATGCCCGCGATCTCGACCACGCGGCGAAGCTGCATTTCGCCCCAGCGCCCTCTGACCGCCGGCGTACGCAGCGCGCGCGACAAGGTGTTGGCCGTCGAGCCGAGCGCCACGACCTGCTCGGAGAGCCTCGAATAGGCTTCGACACGTTCGCGTTCCGCCTCGCCGAGGCGGTCATCGACCCGCTTCAGGGTGTCCGCGATTGGCTGCCGGTAGGCCTCGAACGAGGTCTTGGCGAGATCGAAAAACGACGTGCGATTGTCGTTGAGCGCCTGTGCGGCGAGCGACTGAAATGTGTCGCGGAGCTTCTGGTCCGCCTTGTCCAGCATGGCTTGCGTGGACCCGAGCGTCTCCTTGTGACGCTCGACATCCTCACGCAGCCACTTCACGTCGCGCTGTGCCACGGCCAGTTCGGCAACCGCCGCTTCGCGCGCTTCCGCGCGCTGGCGTCCGGCGATGCTCCGCATCACGATGAAGACAACGCCGGCGGCGAGGATGGCAGCGGCGATCGGAACCAGAACTTCCATCGACGCTCAATTGTGCCCTATTGAGTGGCAGCGGGTGTGGGCGCGCGCGGCTTCGGCACAGCCTTGCGCGGCAGCAGGGCATCCCGGTTCGCGGCGTTGTAGACGAAGGAGGCGATGATGACGGCGTTCTTCATCAGGTCTTCGGGCTGGAGCCGGTCGTACAGGTCCATGTTCGTGTGATGGGAGTGGGTGCCGTATTCAATCGGATCCTGGATGAACTGGAATCCCGGCAGCCCGACCTCATCGAAAGGAATGTGATCGGTTGATGCCGTGTTCCTGATGCTGAGCGTGGTCATGCCCAGACTGCGGAACGGCTCCATCCATGCCTCGAAGATCGGCCGGACGGACTCGTTCCCTTGCAGGTAGACGCCGCGGATCGCCCCGGTGCCATTGTCCATGTTGAAGTACGCGGACAGCTTCCCGTGGGCAGGCTTGAGCACCATCGTCGCCGGGTCCCCGAACTGCTGCTTCACATAAGCACGCGAGCCGAGCAGGCCCTGCTCCTCGCCGGTCCAGAGCGCGAGCCGTACCGTGCGGCGCATCCGCAAGCCGGCCGTCTTCAGGATACGCATCGCTTCCATCATGGCGGCGGACCCGGCCGCATTGTCGGTGGCCCCCGTGCCGGCATGCCACGAATCGAAGTGGGCGCCGAGCATCACGACTTCGTCGGCCCGATCTGTTCCCGGAAGCTCGGCGACGATGTTGACGGAGTCGAGCGTCTCGTCGACGAACCGGTTCTGGACGTCGAGCTGGAGGGTGACGGTGATCTGCTTCTGAATGAGCCGTGCGATCCGGTTGTAATGCTCGCTGGCCACCATGATCTGCGGGATGGTCGGCGGCTCCTTCGGGTCGCGATACTGTCGCGGCGCGTTGGTGACCAGAATCGTGCCGTGATCGCTGCGCCCGTTCGCTGGTTCGAGCGTGGCCACGACCCCTTCACGCAGGAAGAACTGCTTGAGCCGCTCGGCGAAGTTCGGGTCCGCCGGAGGCCCACCGGCGCGCCCGCGGCCGGCGGTCACCGGCTGCGACTGGAGGTCGACGAGCTCCTGATCGGCATATCGACGGCCGAGGGGCGTGAAGAGGGCGCGGACCTCGGGCGTCGCGCGCGACAGGACGATCTTGCCGCGCAGCTTCCCCGTCCAGGTCTTCATCTCATCGTCGCGCGTAATCAGCGCCACGATCACCTCCGCCGTGACGGGACCGTTGGTACCCGGTGTCCACGCGCGGGGAAAGGCGATCAATGGAAAGGGCTGAGGCGAGACGACGGCTGCGGAGAACTTGTCATTGGTCCAACCGCGGCCAAACGGTCCCCACGTTTCCTGGCGTACGTTCGAGACACCCCATTCGCCGAGTCGCTCGGTGGCCCAGCCCGCGGCCGCGCGCATCGACGGTGAGTTCGTGAGCCGCGGCCCATGCACCTCGGTCAGGTACCACGCCGTGTCCATCACCTGCGACCGCTGGAGGCCCTCGTCCTTGATCCGGTAGACCGCGTCGAGGTCGACGCGCTCCGGCGGCGGAACGGACTGTGCGCGGACCAGGGTCGCCAGTGAGCTGACGAGGACCAGCACTCCGAGGGATGCCGTGGAGCGAACGTGTGTGCACGGGAGGCCTCCAGGGGCAGTCTAGTGGCTGGCTGAGATGCCTTCAAGGATCCGATTACAGAAAGAGCCGAATCGATGACCGATTCGTAAGCCGGGAGGTGACTGGTCGCGTAACTCGTGCCAGGACGCCTCGATTCTTCACTTCTTCTCCACCTCGACGGTCGGCCTCGTCGTTGCAAGCCACACTAGCGATGGCTCTCCGGGATACCGACCAGACTCCTTCTGTCAGACAGGACGGGTTCGGCGCTCGATGCATCGTCTCGGATCCGCGACTGGGGCGCGTCGAGCGGCTGGACCTGACGCCGGACCTTTCAACGTCCGTGTCTGAGCAGGCGATTCGGGCGCGCGCGGCGCATCTGACGAGTGTCGAAGAGAGTCCTCTGGGCCGTGTGCTCCGTATCCAGCGGAAGGGCGATGCCCTGTCGGTGCTCAGCGAGGCACCCGATGGCGTCTCGCTTTCGGACCTGCTCGCGGCACTCGAATTCAAGACCATCACGCTCACTGGTGACGATCTCCTCGAGCTCGCGGCCTCGGTCGTCACGGCCGTGGCGACCATGCACGAGCGCCTGCCCGCGCTCGCGCACGGAGCGCTGACGCCAGCGCACATATGTCTCCTGCGTGATGGAACCACGATGTTGACCGGTGCGGTGTACGGCGACGCCCTGCAGGCGCTGCAGCGCAACCGCGAACATCTATGGCGAGAGTTCGGCGTGGCCCTTCCGGCCGCCGCCAGTCTGCCGCGCTTCGATCAGCGCGGTGATGTGACGCAGCTTGGCGCGGTGGTCCTGGCGATCACCACACGCCGGAGCCTTCGTCGCGACGAGTATCCGCGGAGCACAAGTGAGCTCGCGACGACGGCGACCGTGAGCGCGATCGCCGCGATCGATTCGAAGCTGCGCACGTGGCTGCAGGATGCCCTGCTGCTGCACGGTCGCGTCGTGTTCACCTCGGCTGTCGAGGCGGCGCGGGCGTTCCGAGACATCCTTCCCGCCGCCTCCGGACAAAACGGCGCAGAGCCCCTCGCCCTGCAGGCGGCCATCCGCCAGCTGTGCGGCGAGCCGGAGACGCCGGCATCAGCCGATTCAGCGACCGCGCGGACGAAACTTCGCAGGCCGCCAGGCCAGGCCTCGCAGATCGCGGATATGCCGCCAGCCGGGTGGGCGGCCCCGCTCGTGGCCGCTCGAGCTTCGGTCGACGAGATCGAAGACATCGAGGAGATCCAGGAATCCGCCGGATCCGCCTTCACGTTTCTCCGATCGCTTCTTCCTCACCTCCGCGCCAGTTGATACCATGCGGCACGCGGCGGCGCGACAGCGCGCCGTGGGAGCATGCCGATGATGGGTCGCACCGCGCTGACATTCATAGTGATTCTCCTGCTGGCTTCGTGCAGCGAGGATCCGTCTCCACGACGCGTCGCGGGTCCCGATGTGTATCTCACGCCGGACACGACGATGATTCGCGGCCTCGTTCCGAACAAGACCACGATGGACGCCATGCTACGCACCCACGGTCTCGGTGCCGAGGCGGTTCAAGGAGTGGTCACCGCGGCCGCGAGCGTGTTCGATCCGCGGCGGCTCAGATCCTTGCAGCCGTTCTCACTCGAACGGACACTCGACGGTGCGCTGCGGCTCTTCGAGTACGAGATCGACGCCAACTCCTTCCTCCGAGTTGCCCCCGCTCGCGATACGGACGACCCGCCTCGCGCGGAAGTCCTGCCGATTCCAAAGACGCTCGAGCACGCGACCGCGGTCGGACGCGTCGATGCCACGAGCCCATCGCTGTTCCAGTCGATGGACGCCGCGGGCGAGAACGCTGATCTCGCCATCGCGATGGCCGAGATCTTTTCAGGGGAAATCGATTTCAATTCCGAGCTGCAGCCGGGCGACCGCTATTCGGTCGCGTTCGAGCGGTTCAGACGCGAAGGCCGGCCGTTCTCGTACGGCGTGATCACCGCCGCATCGTTTGAGAACGACGGGCGTGTGCTGCGCGCGATCCGCTTCGGCCCGCCGGGAAGCAAGCCTGGGTACTACGACGAGCAGGGCCGTTCGGTGCGCCGGTTCTTCCTCCGGTCGCCGCTGAAGTTCGTGCCACAGGTCACATCAGGCTTCTCCACGAGCCGCATGCATCCCGTGGTGCACACCGCGCGTGCCCATCGAGGAGTGGACTACGGTGCGGCCCAGGGCGCGCCGGTCATCGCGGTGGCCGCCGGACGAGTGGTCTCGGCGACATTCGACAATGCCAATGGCCGCATGGTGCGATTGCGACATGCCTCCGGCTACGAGTCCTTTTACCTGCACCTGTCAGCCTTTGCCGCCGGGATCAGGGCCGGTGCGCACGTTGATCAGGGTGACATGCTTGGACGTGTGGGTTCGACGGGGCTGGCGACGGGCCCGCACCTCCACTACGGCTTGAAAAAGAACGGCGGGTTCGTGAATCCACTGCGCGAGCAGCGGAACATGCCGCCGGCCGAGGCCGTGCCGGCATCGATGATGGCCGCCTTCCAGGTCGAGCGAGACCGGGCGCTTGCGGAACTCGCGTCGAGCGCCAGTTCCGCCGTCGGGCCCGGCGCGGCTCCTGCTGTCGCGCCCGCCGCGGATCCCGCCTCCCGGTAGAATCTCTGTATGGCGGCTCTCGTTCCCTTTCGCGCGCTTCGTCCGGCTCCGGCAGCGGCCGCGCGAGTCGCAGCGGTTCCCTACGACGTCGTCAGCACCGAGGAAGCGCAGGCGCTGGCGGCGGGCAATCCACTGAGCTTTCTGCACGTCTCGCGGGCAGAGATCGATTTGCCCCGCGATGCCAATCCGTACTCAGACGTGGTGTACGCAAAAGCGCAGGCGAATCTTCAGCGGCTGAAGACCGATGCGCCCCTGATCATGGAGGACGCTCCGAGCCTGTATGTGTACAGGCTGCGGATGGGTGCCGTCAGCCAGACCGGTGTGGCGGCCTGCTATTCGCTCGACGAGTACGAGCGCGACGTCATCAAGAAGCACGAGCGGACCCGGCGCGACAAGGAAGATGATCGGACCCGCCATGTGCTGGAGCTCCGCGCGCAGACCGGGCCGGTATTCCTGATCCATCGCGGTGTGGCCACGATCGATCAAGTGGTCGAACACGCCGCGGCGGCCAGGCCGCCGCTCTATGACTTCACCGCGACCGATGGTGTGCAGCACACGGTGTGGCGAGTCGATCCACGCGACGAAAGCAAGCTGGTCGAGGCATTCGGGACCGTTCCAGCGCTCTATATTGCGGATGGACATCATCGGGCCGCGAGCGCTGCGCGCGCGCGACAGCAGTTGCGTGGGGCGAGCGGCGCACCCGGCGAGTGGGACACCGTTCTGGCGGTGGCGTTTCCTGCCGCCCAGGTACACGTGCTGCCCTACAACCGCGTCGTCAAGGATCTGGCGACGCTGACCCCAGAGACGCTCCTGCAGGGGCTGCAACAGCGATTCACTGTGAGGGACGGGTCGCCAACGCCGGAACAGCGAGGCGACGTGGGGATGTTCCTGGACGGGCGATGGCACACGATCGTACTGGGAGAGAGCCCGGCAGGCGCCACCGCCATGGACCGTCTGGACGTGAGCCGCCTGCAGGACCTGGTGTTGGGCCCCCTCCTCGGAATCGGAGACGTACGTACCAGCAAGCGCATCGACTTCGTCGGTGGCGTGCGCGGATCCGCGGAGCTCGAGAAGCTGGTGCGATCGGGGCGTGCGGCCGTGGCGTTCTCGTTGTACCCGGTGAGTGCCGACGACCTGATGACGATTGCCGACGCAGGCGGCATCATGCCGCCGAAGTCCACCTGGTTCGAGCCCAAGCTCAGGGACGGGCTGTTGTCGCACCTGATCTAGTACGCTACTGGCCATGCCCTCCCGTATTTTCAATTTCTCTGCTGGTCCTGCTGTGATGCCCGCGCCTGTGCTCGAGCAAGCGCAGCGCGACCTGTTGTCGTTGCCAGGCGTCGGCATGTCGGTCATGGAGATCAGCCATCGCTCGAAGGCGTTCGAAGATCTCCTCAACGGTGCGATTGCCAATATCCGCGAACTGGCTGGCGTGCCCGAGAGCTATCGGATCCTGATGCTTCAAGGCGGCGCCAGCCTGCAGTTCTCGATGGTGCCCATGAACCTGCTGGGTCTGGGCGCAACCGCCGACTACGTCGACACCGGCACATGGGCCGACAAGGCCGTCAAGGAAGGCAAGCGCGTCGGCAAGGTCCACATCACGGGTTCGACCAAGGCCGACAACTACAACCGCATTCCCACGCCGGGCGAATTGGCGCTGACGCCGGGCGCCGCCTATGTGCACATCACGACGAACAACACCATCGAGGGCACCGAGTGGCGGACGCTCCCCGATGTGGGCGACGCGCCGCTCGTGGCTGACGCCTCGTCCAATATCTTCAGCCGTCCGATCGACGTCGGCCGATTCGGTGTCATCTACGCCGGCGCGCAGAAGAACCTCGGGCCGTCCGGCGTGACCCTCGTCATGGTTCGCGAAGAGCTGCTGTCACGCTCGCAAGACAGCCTGCCGACGATGATGAGTTACAAGGTGCTGTCGGAGAACAACTCGCTCTACAACACGCCGAATACATGGGGTATCTACATCCTCGGGCTCACGATGGAGTGGATCAAGTCGCTGGGAGGACTGGCGGCCATCGCGCGCATCAACGAGCGCAAGGCCGCGACGCTCTACGGTGAGATCGATCGAACCGGGTTCTATCGCGGCACCGCGCAAAAAGACAGCCGGTCGCTGATGAACGTCACGTTCCGGCTCCCGAGTGAAGCGCTCGAAAAGACGTTCGACAAGGAAGCCACGGCCGCTGGCTTCGATGGCCTCAAGGGGCATCGGTCGGTCGGCGGCATGCGCGCCTCGATCTACAACGCCTTTCCCGAAGACGGCGTCGCAGCGCTCGTGCAGTTCATGCGCGAGTTCGAGCGCACGAGGGGATAGGAACAAGAATTACGACACACCGAGGCGGTGAGGCACCGAGGTACGTTTTGTGACGAAATAGCCGCGGTGCCTCGGTGTGTCGTGATCAGGAAGTCGTGGGTCGAAACGGCCGCCGGCGCCGGCGCCGCCGACGCCGGCGAGGCGGGGCGTCCGCCGCTTCTGCCTCGCCTTCGAATGTGCCGGCCGCCTCGATGAACCCCCGCCAGTGCTCGACGACTTCCGGCGTCTGACCGTGAATCTCCAGCCAGGTCATCGCTTCTTTGAACGGACCGCGGTGCATCAACGTGCGCTTCGCACGGGGTGACAGGTTCATGTCCATCAGGCGCTGCTGCAGGCCAAGGATCTGGCGGAACCGTTCGACGTCGCGACGGGCCAGTGGCAGCATCCCGATCGACAAACGCGGCTCTTTCCCCCGGTCGTCCTCGACTGCCGTTGCGGCTGACAGGCTTCGCAGCGTGTACCCGAGCGGCACGAGCAGCGATCCAAGCAGAATGGCGTTCGTCAACGTGTCGGGGCTGTCCTCGAAGCGCCGCCGGTAGGCATCGAGCGCGCTCAGTGATCGCCAGAGGTGCGCGTCAGCATGCGTCTGAAGGTCGTGTGCGATCGGCTCCAGCAACCGCCTCTCAGCCATCATCCGGAATGCCTGCTCGGCGGCTCCAGAGCGGAGAAGCTTGTAGAACTCTTCGATCAGGCGGGCCGGGGCGCTGCGCGTGATCTCACCGCGCGTCGAGGCAATCGCCTGATCGATCGGGGCGTCGATCCGGAAGCCGAGCCGCGCGGCCATCGTGACGGCTCGAAGCATACGGACAGGGTCCTCCTGGAAGCGCTCCGTCGGCTCACCAATGCAGCGGACCAGACCGGCACGCAGGTCGTCGAGGCCGCCCGTGTAATCGATGATCGAGAACGTCGCGATGTCGTAGAAGAGCGCGTTGATCGTGAAATCGCGCCGGAAGGCGTCCTCTTCGGGCGTGCCGAACGTGTTGTCGCGATGGACGAGACGGTCGGCGTCCTCGCCCGCGGCGTTCTGGGGAGGTGCCTCCGGCTGCGGCGGCTCCTCGGCGGCGGCCAGTTCCTCCGCCGAGACGGGCCGGCGGAAGGTGGCGACCTCGATGGTCTTCGTGCCGAACCGGACGTGGGCGAGCCGGAACCGCCGGCCGATGATCCAGCAGTTCCTGAACAGCTTCTTGACCTGGTAGGGATGGGCCGACGTGCCGATATCGAAGTCCTTTGGACGACGGCCCAGGAGCAGGTCACGGACGCTGCCGCCAACCAGGTACGCGATGTAGTGGCTCTGATGGAGCCGGTAGAGCACCTTCAACGCGTCGGGATCGATCTGTTTACGTGAAATCGAATGCGCGTCCCGCGCAACGATGACCGGCTCACCCATCGACCACAGATTGTAGGCCGAACTTGCTTGAGAGTTGGGGTTGGCCTTCGAGGGTGGGAATGGGGAGTTGAAGATGCGCTAGGATCCAGTCATGCGGACGTTTGCCGTCGCCATGGCCCTGCTGATTCTGGGGGCGCTCGCTCCCACGGCGTGGGCGGCCGAGCCGCCGGCGCTCGCCAAAGCGCGGGCCCTCTACAACGCGGCGAATTACGAAGGGGCGATTGACGCCGCTGCGGTCGCGCGCCGGCAGGCCCCCTGGGCGGACGCTGCAGCACTCGTCATCGCCCGCTCGCACCTGGAACGCTATCGGCAGAGCGCCGACGCACGAGACCTGGTTGCGGCGCGCGAGACCTTCGGCACCGTCAAAGCCGCGGCCCTGACCCCAAGAGATCAGGTCGACTTGATCATCGGGCTCGGCCTGTCGCTGCATATGAGCGAGATCTTCGGCGCGGCGGCGAACCTCTTCGATACCGCGCTTATCAAGGCGTCGATGCTGAGCCCTCGCGATCGGCTGATGCTCCTCGATTGGTGGGCCACCGCCCTCGATCGCGAAGCGCAGACGCGACCGGCCGATCGGCGCCGCGTGGTATTCGAGCGGATCGGCGCGCGGATGGAAGAGGAGTTGCGGCAGGATCCGGGCAGTTCCGTCGCGAACTACTGGCTCGCGGTCGCGGCGCGCGGCGCCGGCGATGTTGATGCCGCCTGGAGTGCGGCCGTTGCCGCGTGGGTGCGATCCACGCTCTCGCCGGAGACGACCGAGCAGCTCCGCGCCGATCTCGATCGGCTCGTCATGCAGGCGCTGATCCCTGAACGCTCGCGGGTCATGGTCGCCCGTGATCCCCAGGAAGCGGTCTCGGCCCTTCGCGCCGAATGGGAGCTCGTCAAGCAGCAGTGGAAGTAGCCCCTAGGGCTTGGCATCCTTCCAGTTCTCCCCGATTCCCACATCCACAGTTAGCGGCACGCTCAGCGAGACGGCCTGCTCCATGCGCTCGCGCACGACCGTCGCGGCCTCTGGCGCTTCCTCCTGCGTGCACTCGAAGAGCAACTCGTCATGGACCGTCAGGATCATGCGCGCCGTGAGGCCCCGCCTGGGTAGCTCGGCATGGAGGTCGATCATGGCCTTCTTCAGGATGTCCGCGGCCGTACCTTGGATAGGCATGTTCACGGCCTCCCGTTCCGCCTGACTGCGCATCTGGAAATTGCGGCTCGTCAGATTCGGCACGAGACGACGCCGTCCGAACATGGTCCGTACGACTCCGGTCTGGCGGGCTTCCTCGAGCATGCGGTCGATGAACTCGCGCACGCGAGGGAATCCGACAAAGTAGGCACTGATGAACTCCTGTGCCGCCTCCTGTGTGACGTTGATGTCTTTGGCCAGTGTGAACGCCGTCTTCCCGTAGAGCACGGCGTAGTTGACCATCTTGGACCGGCTGCGCAGTTCGTGGACGCCGAGGCCGCTATCGGCGCCGAAGAGTTTCAGCCCGGTCCGTTCATGGATATCCTCCCCGCCGCGAAACGCCTCGATGAGCGCGTCTTCGCCGGCCATGTGCGCGAGCACCCGAAGCTCGATCTGCGAGTAGTCGGCGGAGATCAGCACATGACCCGGAGCCGCAATGAACGCGCGCCGGATCTCCCGTCCGATCTCCGTGCGAATGGGAATGTTCTGCAGGTTTGGATCGGAGCTGCTCAAGCGGCCTGTCGCCGCCACTGCCTGGTTGAAGCTGGTATGCACGCGGCCGGTCGCCGGCAGGACGATGAGCGGGAGCGCGTCGATGTAGGTGCTCTTCAACTTGTGCAGACCGCGCCAGTCGAGGATGAGGCGCGGGAGCTCGTGTGAGAGGGCCAGTTCTTCGAGTACTTCCGCGGCCGTCGAGGCCGAGCGTGTCTTGCCGGTCCTCTTTGCCGAGGGAAGATCGAGCTTCTCGAACAGGATCTTTCCGAGCTGTTGCGGCGAGTTGACGTTGAACTCCTCGCCTGCCAGCTCGTAGATGCGAGCCGTGTACTGCGCGAGCGACTGCTCGAGTTGGCGCGATTGGATCGCGAGCGCGGCGCCATCGACGAGGATGCCCGCGCGTTCGATGTCGGCCAGCACCGGGACCAGCGGCATTTCCAGCTCGCGAAATATCGAATCGAGCTGTCCGGCCGACAGCAGCGGCGGCAGGACGCGCGACAACTGCCACGCCAGGTCGGCGCGTTCGCCGGCGAAGCTGAGAACCGCCTCAGGCGACAGGCGGGCGACCGGCTGGGCGCGCGTACCCTTTCCACTGATACCCGCCTCGGTCAGGGCGCGGTATCCGAGATGTTCGAGCGCGGTCTCCTCGAGGGCGTGGCTCGACCTGGTGGCATCGAGCAGGTAGCTGGCGAGCATCGTATCGAAATCGACCCCGCGCAGCGTGATGCCATGACGCGCGAGCAGCATCATGTCGAACTTGAGGTCGTGGCCCACCTTGTGAACCGCAGGGTCTTCGAGCAGCGGACGGAGACGATCGAGCGCCGCGGTTCTGCTCACCTGGATCGGCACGCTGGCCGCGGCCAGGAGATCGCCGCTCTCATCGTCGCCCTGGTGCCCGAGGGGCAGATACCGCGCCTGCCGATCCTGGCGTGAGAAGGACACCCCGACGATCTCCGCGCGCATCGCCGACCCCTGACTCGGAATCACGCGCAGCGCAAACGCGGCGCTCGACCGCAGATCGGCGAGAAGCGCGTCGAGCTCCGCGAGTGACGTGACGAGCGCATAGTCCGTCTCAACGCTGTCAGCCGTGGGGGCGTAGTCGTTGACCAGCGTCCGGAATGCCAGACGAGTGAACAGCTCGTAACAGCGTTCGCGCGAGGCGCCCTGATAGCGCAGCGACTCGAAGTCGACCTCGAGCGGCACATCCGTGCGAATCGTCACCAGCTGGCGGCTCCGAAGCGCATCCTCACGGTGGGTCACCAGGGCTTCACGCTGTTTCGGCTTGAGCTCGGCGGCGCGCTCCAGCAGGGCGTCGAGACCACCGTACTGCGTCACGAGATCGATGGCGCCCTTCTTACCGATACCGGGCACGCCCGCCACGTTGTCGCTCGTATCGCCGACGAGCGCAAGCACGTCGACGACCTGTGACGGCTGCACGCCGAACTTCTCGACGACGCCCTGCTCGTCGAACCAGGCTCCCTCTTCTCGAGGGTCGTACACGCGAATCCCGTCGCGCACGAGCTGGAAGAAGTCTTTGTCGATCGACACGATCGCCACGTCGTAGCCGGACGCGAGTGCCCGCGTGGCCACGGTGCCGATCACATCGTCGGCCTCATACCCCTTACTGGTCAGGATCGGAACGCCCAGCGCTCGACACGCCTCGTGAACCCAATTGATCTGTTCCGCGAGGTCGTCGGGCATCGCCACGCGGTTGGCCTTGTAGTCGGCGGCAATCTCATCGCGGAACGTCGGACCCGCCAGATCGAACGAGGCGGCGATGTAGGTCGGTGCGTGATCGACGATCAGCTTGCGCAGCATCGTCACGAAGACGTACACCGCGTGCGTGCTCTGTCCTTCCTGGTTCGACAGCCCTCGACCGCGGAAGGCGTGGTACGCGCGGTACATCTGGGAGCTGCCGTCGATCAGGAACATCCTCTGGCGGGCCATCTGATCACGATATCATTGCCGTTCATGCCGCTCGGGATGTTCCGCGCCGTGCTCTCGTTCACGGCCCTTGCCTGCGCGCTGGTGACGTCGGGTTGCGGCGGCCTCCTGAAGACCCAGTATGAGTACGAGGAGGAGTTGTACCTGTCCCTCGATGGGTCGGCGACGATCAACGTCAACGCGTCGGTCGCCTCGCTCGCGGCGCTGCGAGGTGTGGATCTGCCCATCGATCCCAAAGCGCGCGTCGATCGGGGCCGTGTGCGAGCACTGTTCGAGGCTCCAGGGGCCGAGGTCACGCGCGTGAGCCTGTCGCGCCGTCATGGCCGCCGCTTCGTGCACGTCAGCGTCGATGTGCGGGACGTACGTCAACTGCAGCGATTCCCGATGTTCTCGTGGTCGACCTACCAGTTCGAGCGAGAGGGCGACGTGTTTGCGTATCGGCAACTGGTGGGCGCGCCCGCGAACCAGCCGGTCGGCGACGTCGGGTGGACGGGTGAGGAAGTCGTCATCTTCAGGATGCATATCCCGAGCGAGATTCCGTACCACAACGCGCCATCGAAGCGAACTGAGCGGGGAAACATTCTCGAGTGGGTGCAGCCGCTCCGCGAGAGGCTGAGCGGCACGCCAGTCGACGTGCACGTGCGGATGGAGCCGGAATCGATCCTCTACACCACACTGCTGCTCTTCGGACTCACCGTGGTCGCCGCCGCGATTGCCTTTGGCGTCGTCATCTGGTGGGTCGCGCGGCGCGGCCGCGAATCCGAAGAGCTGCCTCGTCCAGCGTTGTAAGGCCCGTCCTCGTGGACGGGCCTTACCGCGCCCTTCGTTAGAGCTTCTCGAGCTCTGCCTTGACCTCGGCTTCGGTCTTCAACTCGTTCTTCACATCGAACGACAGGTAGCCCGAAGCAATCGAGCGCGCCAGCATGCGGTCGACCTGGCTGTTCACCACGCCTTCCAGCGTGACCCGTCCCCGCTCCACGATGATGTGGATGGGCGGGTTGACCATCGACGCGAACGGACGGAAGTTCGGATTCGAATAGATCGCTCTCGCCAGCTGGAAGCGCAGATCGTCGTCGAACTTCGATACCGGAAGGACCGTGATCTGGTTGTTGACGTTCTGCACCGAGGCAAGCCTGCGCACGCGCCGTTCGATGTCGTTGCGCTTGTACGGCATCGTGACTTTGCCCGTCAGCGTCACCATGCCGTTGTCGATCTGGGCGTTGACACTGTCGAAGATCGTGAAGTGCGGATACTGGAGTACCTGCCGCTGCACATCACGGAAGACCTGCAGGTTTTCTTTCTGCCCGGCGCCTGCCGGTACGGCTGCGGCCACCACGACGAGCGCGGTAACGAGAAACCTCGCGAACATGATCGAACCTCCTGAGCGAGGACCGGGGGAAGTCTTCGCCAACTGTTGAACTTGGGGCTTGCGCCTACCTTCTATGACTGAAAGACTCGGCCGTGAGATTCACCTGAGTCTTCCAGGCCTCCGGTCATGTAGTGGGGCAAAGAGTTTGCCAGCGGAACGGCTGCTGAAGAGGGCTGTTTCTCGAGGTTTGGCCGGGGGTTTCCCGGAGGCGTCTTCAGCCGAGGACGAACATCGTGGCCACGCCGGCCGCAATCAGGATGATCTGCCGCATCGAGCTGGCGTCGGTCCGGCCGCGATGCAGCCCGGGAATGAGATCCGCCATGGCCACGTACAGAAAACTTGCCGCTGAGAGCGACAGGAAATAGGGAAGTGTGTGCGGAGTGAGATCGAAGGCAAAATACGCGGCAATCGCGCCGAGCGCGCTCGCGCCCGCTGAGAGCACGTTCAAGAGCAGTGCGCGGGTGCGTGAGTAGCCGGCGTGCAGAAGAATGGCGAAGTCGCCAACCTCCTGCGGGATTTCATGTGCGGCCACGGCCACGGCCATGCTGACGCCCAGCGGAACCGACGTCATCACCGCAGCGGCGATCGCGGCGCCGTCGACGAAGTTGTGAAAGGCGTCACCGACGAGCACGGGCACGACGCTCCCGTCGTGCACCTCGCAGTCATGGGTATGACAGTGTCGCCAGAGCACCAGCTTTTCCAGCAGGAAAAAGAGCAAGATGCCGATGAGGAGCGTGCCGAAGACCCGTGATGCTGGAAGTTGATCGAGCGCTGACGGCAGGATCGCCAGCATCGAAACCCCGAGCAGCGCGCCGACGGCGTAGCTTACGAGCCACGGAATCAGTCGGGCGCGGGCAGAATCAGTGAAGAGGAGAACGCCGGACGCGACCAGAAGGCCGCCCAGGCCGCCCACCAGACTCAGCCCGAGCGCGATAAGGAACGTTGACACGAGGGCTGATGATATCAGCCCAGCCTACGACGCCACATATCCTCTGCGTGCGCGGACTGTCAGTCGGCGATCCCGGACTGCCACCCGAATCGAATGCCACCGGCCGTCTCGGTCGACGTCACTGGAGTATCCGAGGTAGTACTGCTTGCTCAATTCGTCTGCGATCCGCGCCGTAGCCGACCCCAAACCTTCGGAGCCTCGCACGATCTCGGTGCGCCCGCCCGTATCGTCGGTGATCTGTCGCAAGGCATCCGCGTTTACGCGGTCCCCCGGTGCGCTGGGCCATGTCGTGCCTCCACCGCCGATGGGGGGCCGGCCAGGATTCGGCCGTCGTCCGCCCGGGAAGGGGAACGGGATCGGAAATGGAATCTGGATCGGCGGCCTGACGACATCGGGACTACGACGGCCGTTGCCGTCAATACCCAAGGCGTAGACGAGGACCTCGCTTTCGCGAATCCGCTGACGCAGCTCGCCCACGGGCATGCTGCTGTTCGTGTCATTACCGTCGGAGATGACGAGGAGAGCCTTCTTCTGGCGGGTGCCCGCTTGCGCAGTGGGCAACGCGGTCGCGATGGCATCGTAGATAGCCGTGCCACCCGTCGGCGAAACATCTCGCACCGCGCGGCTGATCAAGCGGCGATCGGTGGTCCAGTCCTGTGTCAGCGCGGCGCGTGTCGCGAACTCGACGAAGAACAGCTCGTCGTCCTTGTCGAGCAGATCGTAGATGAAGCGATCGATGGCCGACCGCGCCGCTGACATTTTCTCCGGGCTCATGCTGCCGCTGGCATCGAGGACGATGCCAAGGCTCACAGGGACCCGGTCGCTGCTGAAGTGCGACACATCCTGCAGCTTGCCGTCCTCGTAGACGCTGAAATCCTCACGACGGAGGCCCGACACGAAGCGCCCGTCATCGTTGGTGACCGTGGCGGTCACATTGACGAGGTCCACACCACTCCGGAAGCGGAATCCCTCTTGCGACTGCGCGCCGATGGAGGCGGCAGCGGCGATCGCGACCACGATGATCAGAGAGAGCGGAACACGCATCAACGGGTCCTCCAAGGGCACGGGCGCGTCACGACGCAGCGCTCGCAGGATCGGTCCGGCGATCGACATGCCGCACCAGGCCCGTACTCGAGCGGAAGCTCACACGATATCGGGCGAGCTCGCTCACGTGCGGGATCGTCACCACGAACAGGGATTGATCACCAGGCCCGAGGGTCGAGAGCGGCGCGGTTCCACTGGCCACGACGCGCCCGTCACGGTCGAGTGCCGAGACGATCGCGGTGAGGGCGTCCGCCGGCGTGTCGGAAGGATTGCGGACAAGTCCGCTGACCGCCAGCGTGCTGCCGTCTCTCGCGGCGCGCATCGACAGCAGCTCGAGCGACTCGCGTAGTGGAGCGGCCGGCGCCTCCGTTGAACTGTCGTGACGGTCGCCAGTCATCGCGATCAGGACGACCACAGAAAGGACGACCGCAAGACCTGCTGCCGCCGTGAGCAAGGGCCGGCGTCGAAACGCAGGATTCTCAGTGGCGTGGAAGAGCACAGGACGGGGAACCGTGGCCGGGGCTTCCTCATCCGGCCACTCGAACGCCTCTTCCGAAGCGGTGGATTCGTCGAGTGCGGCTCCGAGCAACGCGACGCGCGCGTCCGATCGCATTTGCTCGCGACGGATCGCCCGCCAGGCGATGGCAGCGCAGGCGCCGGCGGTGACGATTGAGAGGAGTGTGACCATCAACATGATCAGCGCAGCGTGAATTCCACAGCGACTTCGACGATCACATCAACAGCCTCGCCTTGCCTGCGGGCTGGTGCGAACGTCCATTGGCGAACGGCGTCGACAGCGCGCTGGTCGAGGCCGGCACCAAGTCCACGGAGCACGGACACGTCACCGACCGTACCATCGCGATTCACGACGATTTCGAGAACCACATTGCCGGTTGTGCCTCGTCGCCGTGCTTCGTCCGTGTAGAGCGCCTTGACTTCGCGAACCAGCCGCGGCGCGTCGATGCCGCTTCCGCCGCGATAAGGACCGCCGCCGATGCCGCCGCCAGAGCCCCGTCCAATTCCCGACCCGATCCCTTCGCCGTTGCCGGTGCCCTGACCAGCCCCGGTTCCGCCCGCCGTTCCTGAACCCGGGCTGTCGGCCTCGTGCCGCGGCTGCTCGATCACCCCTTCACGTTGCCGGTCGCTTGCGGCGGGGGCCACCGGGGCGATGAGCACCCTGGACGGGAGAGGAGGTTCAGGGGCGACGGATGCTGGCGTGGGTTTCGGCGCGGGCCGGGGGGTCTCAATGCGTCGCGCGCTGACGGGGACCTTGTCCGGGGACACAGCAGGCACTGGCGTCAGCGAACGGCGGGCCGGACGGGTTTCCACCGGCGGCGCGGGCAGTGGATTCAGCAGGCCCCCGCCGCCGCCGCCTCCGCCAGGTCCTGGACGCGCGAGGAAAACGAGGCGGTTGTGTGTCGCGGTCACCACCGGCGCGGTCTGCGTCGGCCCTGAAGTCAACCATAGGGTCGTGATGATGAACACCGCGTGGACGAAGGACGAGGCGACGGTTGGCAATCCACCTCGCCGTTCACCAATTGCCGTCTGGCCGCGCGAAATCGCAAAAATCCCAGGCTCAGCCCCTGGGACAGAGGCCGCCAAGGCGCGAACGGCGCGCCGCGCCTCTCTGCCCGCGTAAAGCGCGTCCCCGGTTGCGAAGAATGTCGTGCCCGGCAGTGGCCTCACCAGGCCTGACGCGACGAGTGCCTGGACGACGTCCCGCGGTACTCCCGCGGCTCGTGCGATCTCATCTACGGTGAAGGCGTCGGTCAAGGTGGACATCGGGGCGTAGTGCTGGTCAAGGCAAATCCCTTGCCTCACCCTCGCGACGGTTTCAGGCCCAATCTAGGGAAGGACCCTCGTACCGGCGTCCCCTGCGAAGGTCAACTTGAGTCACCTCGTCACCGGGGTCTGACCCCAACTCTGACCCTGACTCTGACCCTGACTCTGACCCCTGACCCCAACTACCAGCTAGGCCTTGAGTCCCTCGATGAAACGGTAGCCCTCACGGTCCCCTAGGGTCCGCACGGCTTTGAAACCGGCTCGCTCGAGGGCAGCGACGGTCCCGCCCGCGGCCTCGTATTGGGCGTCGCGTTTTCGGGCACCAAGCAGGGCGCGGAGTCCGGTTGGCGTGCCGGATTCGAGCACGATCGTGCGACCACCGGGGCGCAGGACACGGCGGCATTCACGAAAGACACGCTGCCGCGCCTCGGCACCCGCCGACGCGAGTAGACCGCTAACGCTGTGGATGACGAGGACATCGTAGGAGCCATCATCGAAGGGAAGCGTCTCGATTGGCGCAATCTGGAGATCGACGAGGGCCCCACTGTCCGCCGCGCCGGCGCGCGCGCGTTCGGCGCTGGCCTGGTCCGTGACCACGATCGTCGCCTGGCCCGTGAGGCCCGTCTTGGCGGCAAGTGCGCCCACAATGACCGGGTCGTCCACACCGATCTGGAGCGCGCGTTCCCCCATGCGCACGCCGCTCATCGTGACAGCCAGCGGCTCACGGCCGACGGTCGATCGGCGCAGAAACATGCGCATTTCCTCATGATATAGTGGCCGATTGTGACTCCACCAGTTGAGATAGCCCCTGCGCGCGGCAAGCTGGGTGTGTTGCTCGTCGGCCTCGGCGCCGTCAGCACCACCACCATTGCCGGCGTGATGGCGATCCGCAAAGGCTTAGCCTTGCCGATCGGCTCCCTGACACAGATGGGAACCATCCGCCTCGGAAAGCGCACCGAGGCGCGTGCGCCGAAGATCAACGAATTCGTCCCGCTTGCCGGTCTGAACGACATCGTGTTCGGCGGCTGGGACATCTTCGAGGAAGACTGCTACGCCGCCGCCCGGACGGCCGGTGTGCTGGAGCCGTCGCAACTCGATCAGGTTCGGAGCGAGCTCGAAGCCGTCAAGCCGATGCCCGCGGTATTCGACCAGCGCTACGTGAAGCGCCTGGACGGACCGAACGTCAAGAAGGGCAAGAACAAGCGGGACCTCGCTGAACAGCTGATTGCCGACATCCGTGCATTCAAGGCGAAGCACGGCTGCGACCGCCTCGTGATGATCTGGGTTGGCAGCACAGAGATCTACATGAAGGAGACCGCCGCGCACGCCAGCGTGGCCTCCTTCGAAAAGGCGCTCGAGCAGAATGACGAGGCGATTCCGTCGAGCATGATCTACGCCTACGCGGCGCTCCGCGAAGGTCTGCCGTTTGCGAACGCCGCCCCGAACCTCACGGCCGACATTCCCGCGATGCTGGAGCTGGCCGCGAAGATGAAGTCCCCGCTGGCCGGCAACGACATGAAGACCGGCCAGACGCTCATCAAGACCATCATTGCGCCCGGACTCAAGGCGCGGCTTCTCGGCGTGAAGGGTTGGTACTCAACCAACATCCTCGGTAACCGCGACGGGGAAGTGCTCGACGATCCCGAGTCGTTCAAAACCAAGGAAGAGAGCAAGAAGTCGGCGCTCGATTACATCTTCCAGCCCCATCTCTATCCGGACCTCTATGCCGACCTGTGCCACGTGGTGCGGATCAACTACTATCCGCCGCGTGGAGACAACAAAGAGGGATGGGACAACATCGATCTGATCGGCTGGCTCGGGTACCCGATGCAGCTCAAGATCAATTTCCTGTGCCGCGACAGCATCCTGGCGGCGCCGATCGTGCTCGATTCCGTGCTGTTCCTCGATCTCGCCAAGCGCGCCGGCATGTCCGGTATCCAGGAATGGCTCTCCTTCTACTATAAGAGCCCGATGCATGCTCCCGAGGTGTATCCGGAGCACGACCTCTTCATTCAACTGATGAAGCTGAAGAACACGCTCCGCTACATGCAGGGTGAAGAGCTGATCACTCACCTCGGTCGGGAGTACTACGATTAGTCAGCCCGCGGTCCTCGGCGGCCTGTTCATAGGCGTCCTGTCGGCGCTCCCCCTCGTCGGCCTGGGAAATCTCTGCTGCTGCATGTGGGTGATCAGTGGCGGCGTCCTCGCCGCGTATCTCGAGCAGCAGCGTGACCCAACGCCGATCACACCAGGGCGCGGCGCTTTCACCGGACTCGTGTCGGGGATCATCGGCGCGGTGGTCTGGTTGATCGCTTCGGTCGCGCTGAACGCGTTGATGGCGCCCCTCCAGCAGCGGCTCGCCGGTGAGTTCATGCGCTCGGCACGCGACATCCCACCGGAAGTACGCGCGATGGTCGAGTCGTTCGGCGCCAATTCGTCTCTGCGGGTGGTGTTCGGTTTCGTCCTGTTTCTTTGCGTGGGCGCCATCTTCTCCACGCTCGGCGGTGTGCTTGGTGCGGCGTTCTTCCGCAACGATGTCCCGCCAGCGCTGGGTGGACCGACGGCGCCTCCGCCCCTCCCGCCCCTCTGAGCGACTATCCTGATCGACTGATGCCCGACCCGAAACTCCCGCCAGAGATTGCCGATCTGCTCCAGGAGGACCGCAGGTTTCGTCCGTCCGACGCGTTTCGCGCGAACGCGATTGTGCGTGACGAGGAGGTGTACGCGCGGGCCGAGCGCGATCCTGAAGCGTTCTGGGCCGGCTTCGCCGAGGAGCTCGAGTGGTTCTCCAAGTGGACACACGTCCTCGAGTGGGATCCGCCGCATGCGAAATGGTTCCGTGGCGGGACGTTGAATGCGAGTGTGAATTGCGTCGATCGCCACATCCGCGGGCCGCGCCGCAACAAAGCCGCGCTCATCTGGGAAGGTGAACCGGGTGATCGCCGTACGCTGACCTACTTCGATCTCTTCCGTCAGGTCGGTCAGTTCGCCAACGTCTTGAAGTCGCTCGGCGTCAAGCGCGGCGATCGCGTCGCCATCTACCTGCCCCTGATTCCCGAGCTGGCGATCGCCATGCTGGCGTGCGCACGCATCGGCGCCGTCCATTCCGTCGTCTTCGGTGGCTTCAGCTCGGAGTCGCTCAGAGATCGCATCAACGACGCGGACGCGACGCTGCTCATCACTGCGGACGGTGGCTGGCGTCGAGGGCAGGTCGTGCCGCTCAAGACGATGGCCGACGAAGCGCTGGAAGGCACACCGTCAATCAAGAACGTCGTCGTCGTGCAGCGGCTCCATGGGGCGCCGGTCGAAGTTCGTGTGAAAGAGGGTCGCGACCATTGGTATCACCGTCTGATGCAGGAGGCGGCCTACACCTGCGAGCCCGAGCACATGGACGCGGAGGACATGCTCTACATCCTCTACACGTCCGGCACGACCGGCAAGCCGAAGGGCATCGTGCACACGACTGCCGGCTATCTCGTCGGCACTTACGCGACGACGAAGTGGGTCTTCGATCTCAAGGACGACGACGTCTATTGGTGCACCGCCGATATCGGCTGGGTCACGGGGCACAGTTACGTGGTGTACGGGCCACTCGCGAATGGCGCGACGGTCCTGATGTACGAAGGCGCGCCGGATTGGCCCGAGAAGGATCGTTTCTGGCGCATCATCGAGCGCTACGGGGTCACGATCTTCTACACGGCGCCGACGGCGATTCGCGCGTTCATGCGATGGGGCAGCGAATGGCCCACGCGACGGGATCTCGGGAGTCTTCGTCTTCTGGGTTCGGTGGGCGAGCCGATCAACCCTGAAGCGTGGGTCTGGTATCACCGGTACATCGGCGGCGAACGTTGCCCCGTGGTCGATACCTGGTGGCAGACCGAGACGGGCGCGATCATGATCACGCCGCTGCCAGGCCTCACCACGACCAAGCCGGGCTCGGCGACGCGGCCGTTTCCCGGCATCAAGGCCGAGATCAAGACCGACAAGGGCGACAGTATCGAAGGCGCCGGCGGCGGCCTGCTGGCGTTGACGCGTCCGTGGCCCTCGATGCTGCGCGGTATCTACGGTGATCCCGAGCGCTACGTGACGCAGTACTGGAGTCGATGGACGCCGGACGTGTACTTCACTGGCGACGGCGCCAAGCGCGACGGCGATGGGTTCTTCTGGCTACTCGGCCGGGTCGACGATGTGCTGAACGTGGCGGGACATCGGATCGGGACAATGGAAGTGGAGAGCGCGCTCGTCGATCATCCCAAGGTTGCTGAAGCGGCTGTCGTCGGCCGGCCACATGAGATCAAGGGACAAGCCGTCGCGGCGTTCGTCACGCTGAAGGAAGGCAATCAGGGGTCCGAACTGCTCGTGGCCGAGCTCAAGGATCACGTCGTCAAGAAGATCGGTGCGATCGCGCGGCCTGACGACATCATCTTCGCTGCCGACCTTCCGAAGACCCGTTCAGGGAAGATCATGCGCCGTCTGCTTCGCGATATCGCCGAGGGCAAGGCCCTCGGCGACACCACGACCCTGGCGGATCCGGCCGTCATCGCGAGACTCAAAGACCAGTATCAGGACGACCACTAGAGCGTCCCGACGTGTGCGGATCCGCCCGGATCGCCGAACTTATGTCTGCCGGATCCGCACATCGCACGCCACCCAGTCTTCTGAGCCAGCTCGAATATAAGTTGACAAGCTATTGTCGAATCAATAACTTACTGGCGTATTTTGATCGCGTGCTCGATGTGGCGGTGATCGTGAACTGACTCCCCCCGGAGGAAGCCCATGTCACAGGTTGCCACTGTCAGTGTCAACGGGCCTGTCCTATCCGAAGTTGACCGGTTGTTCGCGACGCTCGATGGGGTTCGTGTCTCCAACGGGCTCGGCGAGTGGAATTCACGGATTCAGGGAATTTATGCCGACGGTCCTTATGTCTGGGTGCAGCTCTCTCGCGACGATGCGGAGTCCCAGAGCGTGGTCCTGCGGCTTCCCCGCGAGACAACGGTCGTGGATATCATGCACGCCCTTCAATCCGTACGATTTGAAGACCCATTCTCGGCTCAGTTCAAGAAGGTTCTGCTTGGTTAGATTCTTCGCATTCCTCGGCGCGGTCAGTGTGGCCGGGGTGGCCACGGTGTCTGCCGGCTCCAACAGCGCGCAGCTCACTGTGGGTGTGACTGTCGTTCGGTCGTGCGCCGTCAACGCACGACCGGCCGACGCTGCCTCGTCGTTCGTGCGCCTCAACTGCGCTGCCGGTGCGGCACAGGGCGTACGGCTGTCGGATACAACGCAGCGACCCCTGAACACATCGGGGGCCTCCGAGCTTCGCGTGCCCACAACACCGTCCTCACAGTCGCCCTCGGGCAGCCTGCAAGTCGTCACGCTCAATTTCTAGTTGGTACGACGCCCCGCCCGCGGGAGCGTCAGAAGTTGATGGTCGCGGACACCGTGTCGCCGTAGCTGCCGGCGCTGACGTCCTGTCCGGCCGGCACGCGACCGTAGATGACGACGTTCACGTTGCTGTTGTTCGGCGGGTTGGCGCGGGAGTACACCGAACTGCCGCCGGTCCCATCACCCCAGATATTGGTCCGCGCCGCGTTTCTGTAGAGATTGTAGGTGAGGATCTCCGCTCCCTTGTTCATCCGTCGCGGATTGTACGTGGCGCTCTGACCTTTGCTCAGCGAGATGGTGATGTTGGCCGCCGTGGAATTGCACCGGTACGTGACGGTGCCTGTCGAGTCCAGGGCGGTGCCGCTGAACACGTTGTAGTTCCCGAAGACGACCGAGGTCGATGAGATCGTACAGGAGGGCGCCTGTGCGGAGGCATCAGACGCGCACAGAACGCCGACGATGACGGCGACGCCGCTCAAAGCGATCTTCCACGTCATGGCTTCGCGGCCATCGTGCATCGGACAGTGCCGATGCGAATGACGGTCTCCTTCGACACCGGTACCTCGAGCGCAAGCGTGCAGCGTGTACCACGGTTTTCGACGACACCTGAATAGGATCCGGTCGGCAGGTTCTCGAAGTAGAACGCACCGTCGCTGCCGACAGGTGATCCGAAGGTCCTGCCGTTGGCGCCCGTCACCGTGAGCTCACCGTACGGCTGCGGGCGCTCCTCCGCTCGACTGCCGACCACAATTCGTCCGAGGACGCGCTGCACCCGCTGAACGTCGAACAGCGCGACCGCGCCCCCGCGATACGGTGGCGCCAGCGTCAGCCCGCTGTCCGGTACGGCGTACTCGAGAGGGATGTCTCCGTCGGCAATGTTGAGGATGTTGCCGTAGTAGGCCTGCAGATCGGGCACGAGCAAGTCGCCACGGCGGCCGGTCTTGCCAATCTCCTGGTGACTCGCGAATGCGCGCACACCCTCGACGCCGGGGACGCGTACCAGCGCGAAGCTCTCCTGCACGGGTCTCGTCCCGAAGAGGCCGCCGCCGATCGCGACCAGAGAACCCATCGTGCTGAGCGTCGTCGTCGAGTCGTTCCCGATCGTCTCCTGACGCAGCTCGTAACGGCCGTGCGCGCCCTGATACCGCGCCACGCCGTTGAGCATGTCCGTGGCTCCTGTCTGGGCGCGCATCTGATACCCGTAGCCGGTGCCCACCGGCAGCGGTTGCTGCGCTTCAAAGGCCACGTGCTGACCGCGAGAGTCGCGCGTGTGCGACACCGATGCGGAGGAGCGGCCGAACAGCACGGTGAGCCCCGCGTAGATCTCACGTCTGGTGCCCTGCTCATCGCGGGCCCGGGTCACGCTCGCAATCAGCTCGACGTTGCGGCTCAAGTGAAGAGAGGTGAGGAGTCCTGAACGCTCGCGCGAGATCCCCTGATGCAGCTTCGTGAGGCTGTGCTGCAGCGTCACGCTCACCGGGCCGCCCAGCCCGGCGCTGGCAAACAGGCTCGCCTGGGCTTTGGGGTCCTCGTTCAGCGGATTCTGGGTCAACGTCGCGTAACGGCGGCTCGCCAGCATCATGGAGCCACCGGCGCTGATCGGATGACCGGTGTAGGTGAACGACGTGAGCCCCGCCTTGCCCCACTCCTGGCCCCTTCGGCTGACCGACGCAGCGGCCTCGATCTCACCGAACGGGAGTCCGATGTTGACCGAGGGACCGGCACTGAACAGACGGCCGGGGTGCATCTCGACCCGGCCACCGGCCGTGAACGAGTCCGTGATACCGACACGATGTCGGGCCATCATCACCGGCGTTCGATAGTCCCAGCTCTTCTCGCCGACCTCCATTCGCCGGAAGCCCAGGTTGTATTCGTAGTCCTGGACGCCACGGGCGAGCGCCGTTGTCGTGAGGTAGTAGTTGGACGTGAGCTCGCGCGTGGTGCCAAAGGCGTCGCGCACGACAACACGCGCATCGTTCCGCCCCATCGTCAGCGGAAGGTTTCTGACGTCCAGACGTCCCGGTGCCACGCGTTCCTGACTCACGATCTGGCCGTTGACGTACACCTCCATGACCGAGGGCACGGCAATCGGCGTCGACAGCGACAGCGTCGGGTACCGGACGTAGTAGGGGTCGATCGCGAATTCCTTCGCAACGCTGATGCCCCCGATCCACGCGTTGCCACCGAGCGGCCCGCTGTAGCCGAGAGTGTCACCGAGCGTCCACCGGCGGAGTTGTCGCCGCTGATCGACCGTCACGCTGGTGAGACCTCGCTTGGCGGACTGACGGCTCGCGGACACGGTGTTGTAGATGAGCGCACCTCGAAAGCTCGTCGCCGACTCGGCGAACAGGTCAAACTGACGGTTGCTGTGCCAGTTCGCGGAGTAGTTGAGGAAGCCGGACGTATCCCTTCGGTACACGAGATCGGCTGGCGCGCCGCTTCGAAGATCGCGGATGGTCCGGCCAAGGAGATTCGGGCTCGTCGTCAGCGTGAGACGAAGCTCGAGTTCATCCACGGAGAATGTGACGTCTGGCGCGAGCGAGGCGAGGGACACGAACTCTTGCCCGCCGAGCGTATCGCGGCGTCCTGTGAAGCCGCGGATGCCGGCCTCATTCAGCGACGACACTGAGACGAGCACGTCCGAGCCCCGGAGCACGACGATTGACTCGCCGGCCGAGACGCTGTTGACGACCAATTCCAGCACCGCGCGCTGGTCCTGTGCATGAGCCAACCGTGGGAACAACAGGAACGCCAACAGACACAGTGACGCGAGCCGGTGGAGGCTCAGCGCGAACACGCCCCGTTCGGCGTTTGAAGTCGCTCCTGCAGCCTGCCGGACCCGAACTGGATGTCTACGACGATCGATGTCACTTGCGCGCATTCAGTCTTCGGAAAAACCATTTCGAACTCGCGCCGGCCCCCCGCCAGCACGTACCAACCTTCGAGCTCACGTTCGAACGCGGTGTTCGAGCCCGTGAGGCCCCGTACCTTGATGCTCTGCGGCACGAAGTGCACCGAGCCCGAGTTCGCGAGCGTGAACTGGAGCGTGCCGTTCTGTTGCCGCAGGTCGTTCAGCGTCGCCGATGCCACTTCCTTCGCGGGCCGCAGAAAGATGGGGATGCCCATCTTGGTCAGCACGCGCACCCCGTCGGGAACGTTGTCCACCGGCGGCAGCTCCTCGACAAAAATCCGATACGTCTTCTCCCGAGACTCGAACCCTGTGGCGGTGCCGACGCGGACCCGGCGAGCTTCCTTGGGCTTCAGCGTCAAGAGCGACGGGAAGAAGACGATGTCCTCGGTCGGCTCGAGCTGCATCTGGCCCGACGGGTTCTGCGACCACGCAAACACCGAGAGCTGAAACCGCAGCGTTTCCGAGCTCTCGTTGCGCAGGGTCAGCAGCACGCTGCCCGTGCGGCCGGAGAGAAAAATCTGTGTGGGGTCGACGGTGAACGTCGCCGCCGATGCGGGTCTCACCAGCGGCCCACCTCCAACCACGCAGGCGGCCGCCAGGGTCGTCGCCAGGAACCGGATCGCCCTGCGGGCGGCCGGCGTCCTGGCCCAAGTCGTTCGTAAGTTCACACCCTAACTATCGGGTTTGACGAGCCCTGGCTTCGCTCAAAAGTTCACGGTTGCGACCACGGTGTCGTTGAAGCTTCCTGCCGGCACGTCCTGGTTGCTGGTCACCCGACCGTAGACGGTGAAATTCCGTGCAACCTTGGACGGCGCCGCGACGGGCGACAGCAGGCCCGCGCCTGCGTTTTCCCAGACCGTCACGCGGCCGGCATCCTGATACAGCTCGTACGTCAGGTAGTTGGTCCCCGCGTCCTTCATGCGGCGAATGGCGCCCGACGCGTTCGATCCGAGGCCGAGGCCGATGGTCGCGGTCGCGCCCTTGGTGCAGGCGATCGTCACCGTGCCCGTGCCGTCGAGGTCAGTCGACGCATTGGCCACGACCGGGTCATACGATCCGAAGGCCAGCGCAGCGGTGCTGATGGTGCAGTTGTTGGTCACGGTGGCGCTGACACCCAGGTTTGCGGTGGCCGTTGCCGCCGACGCCGTCGAGCCGAAGCCCGCCGCCACGATAGCCATTCCGCTAACCGCCGCCGCCATTCCCAGGAACTTGTTGGATCGCATTGCTTTGTCTTTCTCCTCGATATCCGTGCGCCTCTTCGTGACGCCGGAGGTCAGTAACTCACTTGATGGAACTCTTTGGTAATCCATGACACTGCATGGGACGAGCCACAACTGAGCAGAAAGCAATGGATCGAGCGTAAGGCTAGTTGACAGAACAACTTGCGTGACACAATACGAGAAATGCCAGCCGTCAGGCCTGAGATAGTGTGTTCCGTTACGGAACTCAGGCGATGACAGTAATTGGCATCGAATGACATAAAACGCGCCTAATAAGTGTCACAATGACGAAAATCGACTGAGAGTGGTGTTGGTGCCAATACGGAACACTCTTGATGAGCTCTGGGAACTCGGCACTGGAACTGGGGCAAACTCGAAGCCGTAGACAGTAGACTGTAAAGGCAACCGGAGAATTCATTGGCTCTCATCGATACGCGCGACCTCTGGAAGACTTACGTGATGGGCTCCGAAGAGATCCACGCCCTGCGTGGCGTCTCAATCGAGATAGAGCGGGGCGAATACGTCGCCATCATGGGACCGTCTGGTTCGGGAAAATCGACGCTGATGAATCTGGTCGGCTGTCTGGACACCCCCAGCAAGGGAAGCTACCTGCTGAACGGGAAACAGGTCAGCCAGATGAACGACAACGAGCTGGCGCAGATCCGGAACCAGGAGATCGGATTCGTCTTCCAGACCTTCAACCTGCTTCCACGCGCCTCCGCGCTCCAGAACGTCGAGCTGCCACTCGTGTATGCGGGCGTCGCGACACGAGAACGACACGAACGGGCCAAGGGTGCTCTCGCGAAGGTCGAGCTCGGTTCCCGAATGAGCCATCGGCCCAATGAACTTTCAGGTGGGCAGCGGCAGCGCGTGGCGATAGCACGAGCGCTCGTGAACAATCCGTCGATCCTGCTCGCGGATGAGCCAACGGGTAATCTCGATTCCAAGACCGGTGCGGAGATCATGGCGCTCTTCGCGCGCCTCCATCAGACCGGGAACACCATCATCCTCGTGACCCACGAAGCCGATATCGCCGCCTTCGCCCACCGCACGATTCATTTGCGGGACGGCGTGGTCGAGAAGGACGTTCGGCAAGCCGCGTGAACGGCGACGCAGACGTGAACGCCGAGACCAGGGGCTAGACGATAGCCGCCCAGTGTCGCTCGCCGACCACGCGCAGCGGCGCGTCACGATCGAAGGACGAGGGGTCGAGGGTGATCCGCTGGCGCGGCGCATCGGGATCGGGCACCGGAATCGCGCTGAGCAGCGCGCGGGTGTACGGATGCGCAGGGCGGGCAAACAGCGCCTGCGTCTCGGCGAGCTCGACGATCTTCCCTAGATACATCACGGCGACGCGGCTGCAGACGTGCTCCACCAGTCGCAAGTCGTGGGCGATGAAAAGATAGGTCAGCTTCAATCGCGCTTGCAGATCCAGGAGCAGCTCGATGACCTGCGCTTGAATCGACACATCAAGCGCCGACACGGCCTCGTCCGCGACGATCAGCGCTGGATTCAGTGCGAGCGCTCGAGCGATGCCGATCCGCTGGCGCTGGCCTCCACTGAATTCATGTGGGTATCGCCGCAGATGTCCCGTCTCGAGCCCCACGAGCTGGAAGAGTTCCGCCACGCGTGCCCGTCGCTCTTCCTTGCGGCCCAGCCCATGAATGATGAGCGGCTCCTCGACGATGTCACCGGCGCGCATCCGCGGATTCAACGACGAATACGGATCTTGAAAGACAATCTGCATGTGGCGGCGGGCCAGACGCATGCGAGCCGTCGAGAACGACAGCACGTTCTCCTCGCGAAAGAACACTTCCCCGGTCGTGGGCTCGATGAGCCGGAGAATGCAGCGCCCCGTCGTGCTCTTGCCGCTCCCCGACTCTCCAACGAGGCCAAACATCTCGCCTTCGTCGATCGAAAAGCTCACGTCGTCAACAGCCTTCACGAGCGTCGGGGCGCGAAAGAGACCCTGCCGCCGAACGAAATGCTTGGTGAGGTGCCGGACGTCGAGCAGTGGCATCAGCGTACAGGTCGATCCGGTGCTGAAGTAGGCGGGCCAGGGATCGCTGCAAGAAGCGCGCGTGTGTAGTCGTGTGATGGGGTTCGCAGGACCTGTCGGACCGGTCCTTGTTCCACGAGTCGGCCGGTCCGCATCACGGCGACGCGATCCGCCATCTCCGCGATGACACTGAAATCATGCGTGATGAGGAGCAACGCCAGGTTGTAGCGCGTCTTCAGCTCGCTCAGGAGATCAAGCACCTGCGCCTGAATCGTGACGTCCAGCGCCGTCGTCGGTTCATCGGCGATCACAAGAGGCGGCTGGCAGGCGAGCGCTATCGCGATCATCACGCGTTGCCGCGTGCCACCGGACAGCTGGTGCGGGTAGTCCCGCATCCGATGCGCGGCGTCCGGAATGCGGACCGCATCGAGCAACTCGACGGCGCGCAGCCGCGCCGCGCTCTTCGTGATGCCGCCGTGTGCCGTCAGCGCCTCGGCAATCTGATCGCCGACCCGCATCACCGGGTTGAGCGCGGTCATCGGCTCCTGAAAAATCAGTGAAATGCGCGCGCCGCGAACGCGGCGCATCTCGCGCTCGGGAAGCACGAGGAGATCCTGTCCCTCGAACATGACGTGGCCGCCCGTCACTCGCCCGGGCGGCTGAAGCAGCCGGAGAATCGAGAAGGCAGTCACCGATTTGCCACTCCCAGACTCCCCGACGAGCCCGAGAGTCTCGCCGGGCGCAATCGAGAAACTGACCTCGTCGACCGCCGTGACGGTGCCGTTCCGCCCGGCGAAGGTCACCGTCAGGTTCTGAACGTCAAGGAGTGGAGTCACATCCCTTCGCTCAGGCGTTCGACGTGTCTCGATACTCACCGAAGACTCGGCGCATCGTCTCGGCCACCTCTCCAAGCGTCGCGAGTTTCTCAACCGCCGTGATGATCACGGGTACGAGGTTGTCGCTGCCGCGCGCCGCGCGCTCGACGGCGTCGAGCGCGGCGCGCCAGTCGGTCTCGTCGCGGCTGGCGCGTACAGAACGGACACGCTCGATCTGTTGTCGTTCGATGTCGGCATCGATCTGGAAGACAGGTGGCGTGCCGGCTTTGGTATCGGTATGACGGTTCAGTCCGACGACGATCGATCTGCCCGCGTCCACTGCCTGCTGCGCGGCATAGGCGGAGTCCTGAATCTGTCCTTGAATGAACCTCGACTCAATCGCCGACAGCGTCCCACCCATGGATTGGATGCGGGCGAGGAGTGCCGTGGCCTCTTCCTCGATTCGGTTCGTCATCTCTTCAATCGCGTACGCACCCCCCACGGGATCGACCGTTGCCGCCACGCCGCTTTCATGCAGGATGATCTGCTGCGTTCTGAGCGCGATCGTCGCGCTCTCCTCGGTCGGCAGGGCGAGCGCTTCGTCACGACCATTGCAGTGCAGCGACTGAGTCCCCCCGAGTACCGCGGCCAGCGCCTGGAGCGCCACTCTGACGATGTTGTTGTCGGGCTGCTGGCCGGTCAGCGTGCTGCCGGCGGTCTGGGTATGAAAGCGGAGCTGCTGGGCCCGCGGGTTGGTCGCGCCGAACTGGTCCCGCATGATGCGCGCCCACAGCCGGCGGGCGGCGCGAAACTTGGCGATCTCCTCGAGGAAATTGTTGTGCGCGTTGAAGAAGAACGAGAGGCGCTGGCCGAAGACGTTGACGTCGAGGCCCGCGTCGATCGCCGCTCCTACATACGTCACGGCGTTGGCCAGCGTGAACGCGACTTCCTGCACGGCCGTCGCGCCAGCCTCGCGGATGTGATAGCCGCTGATCGAGATGGGGTTCCAGTGGGGGACCGCGTTCTCACAGAACGCGATGATGTCGGTGACGATCCGAAGCGATGGCCGGGGCGGGTAGATGTAGGTGCCGCGCGCCACGTACTCCTTCAGGATGTCGTTCTGGACGGTCCCGGCCAGCGCCCGGAGATCGACACCGCGCCGCTTGGCGACCGCGACGTACAGCGCGAGCAGGATGACGGCGGTCGAGTTGATGGTCATCGACGTCGAGACCTGGTCGAGCGGGATGCCGTCGACCAGCGTCGCCATGTCTTCGATCGAGTCGATGGCCACACCGACCCGGCCGACCTCGCCCGCAGCCAACGGATGGTCCGAGTCGTAGCCGATCTGGGTGGGGAGATCGAACGCGACGCTCAGTCCCTTGCCGCCCTGAGAAAGCAGATACCGGTATCGCCGGTTGGATTCCGCGGCCGTGGCAAATCCCGCGTATTGGCGCATGGTCCACGGCCGCCCGCGGTACATGTCCGGCTGGATGCCACGAGTAAAGGGGAACGCTCCCGGCAGGCCGATGTCGGTTCCCGGGTCGGTGTCCGCCAGATCCTGAGGCGTGCGGCACGGTCGATGATCGGTGCTTCGGTTCATCGGAGTGCCGGGATTCTAACCCAAGCCCTTGTCTGTCAGCCGATTACCGCCACGAGTTGCTGCCAGCAGGCGGGTCATCTGTATCGCATTGGCCAAAAGTCGGGAGAAACAGCCGGTTTGTTGACACCTTCGTGGAGTGCCTTTACAATGCCGTTCCAGCCTATCCTAAGGCTAACCCCATACAAATGAACACCTTTGGCGCTCAATCCCTGCCAACCTCCCCGGTTCGTGCAGGTTCGGATTGGGATACGCCCCGGATCCCGGCCCGGTGGCGGATGAGGAGGAGCACGAATGGATGACGTCGTGAACCGGTTCGCAAAAGAGCTGGCCGACGCGATCGCCGCCGCCGTCGCTGAGAATCCCCAGGTCGAAGCCTGCCGCGCGAAGGCGCGGGAAGCCGGCTTTGACATGCGGGTCACCCTCGAAGCGGTCGTGGGCTTTGTGAGCCGGAACAATGGTGCGGCGGTCACCAAGATAACGACCCCCGCCCGCCTGCTGCCCGCGCGGAAGGCGTTTGACTTGACCACCAACGACCGGCGGTTCCTCCGGTCACTGCGCATCGGCGTTGACGAAACGTCGAAGGAGGCCGTCGACAACGGTTAGACGGGTTGAGGCGGTGCTACGAGCGAAGGCGGGCCCCCTGGTCCGCCTTTGTTACGTACGGGCCTTTCCCTGATCCGCGACGGCGGCCGCCTTCCGTTGCGCGGCCTCCTGATCGCCCAGGTAGAACTTCTGGAGCGGTTTCAAGTCGTCGTTGAGGAGATAGACGAGGGGCACTCCGGTCGGGATATTCAACTCGACGATCTCCTCCTCGGGGACGTTGTCGAGGTATTTCACCAGCGCCCGCAGGCTGTTGCCGTGCGCGGCAATGAGGACGCGCTTGCCGTCTTTGATATCCGGCGCGATCGTCTCGTGCCAGTACGGCAGAAATCGCGCGACTGTGTCCTTGAGTGATTCGGTGAGCGGGATTTCGCCGCGCTTCAAGTTCGCATAGCGGCGATCGTGTGACGGATGCCGCGGATCCTCGGCAGTCAAGGGCGGGGGCGGGATGTCGTAGCTCCGCCGCCAGATCTTGACCTGGGCTTCTCCGTGCCTGGCGGCGGTTTCCGCTTTGTTCAATCCCTGAAGGTCTCCGTAGTGCCGCTCATTGAGCCGCCAGGAGCGGAACTCCGGAATCCAGATCATGTCCATTTCGTCGAGGGCGATCCAGAGAGTGCGGATGGCTCGCTTGAGCAGCGACGTGTACGCCACATCGAACTCGAACTTCTCGGCGTTCATCAGGCGGCCGGCCTCATGCGCCTCCTCGATCCCCTTCTCGCTGAGGTCCACATCGGTCCACCCCGTGAACCGGTTCTCTTTGTTCCACGTGCTTTCGCCGTGACGGAGCAGCACCAGCCGAAACATGAACAGATCCCCCCTGCGTTCGCGGCGACTACGACGCCGCCAACTGTTGAATGGCCGACCGCCCGGCGTAGCGCGCCGCGCTTCCGAGTTCCTCTTCGATTCGCAACAGCTGGTTGTACTTGGCGACCCGGTCGCTTCGGCTCGCCGAGCCTGTCTTGATCTGCCCCGCCGACGTGCCGACGGCAAGATCTGCGATGGTACTGTCCTCGGTTTCCCCCGAGCGATGCGAGATGATCGTGGCGTAGCGCGCTTCGCGAGCCATGCCGATGGCGTCGAGCGTTTCAGAGACGGTCCCGATCTGATTCAGCTTGACGAGCAGCGCGTTGCCCACGCCTTCGGCGATGCCCTTGCGAAGAATCTCCGGGTTGGTGACGAACACATCGTCGCCCACCAGTTGCACGCGGTCGCCGATCGCCCGCGTCAGGGCCTTCCAGCCGTCCCAGTCACCCTCGGCGACACCGTCCTCGATCGAGACGATCGGGTACTGCCGCACCCAGTCGGCGTACAGCTCCACCATCTGGTCGGGCGTGCGCGTCGGCTCGCCCGACTTCTTGAACACGTACTTGCCGTTGTCCCACAGCTCGCTCGAGGCGACATCGAGCGCCAGGTAGACGTTCTCACCCGCGCGAAGACCGGCTTTCCCGATCGCTTCGAGCACCACGTCGAGTGCCTGACGATTGGACTTGAGATTGGGCGCGAAGCCGCCTTCGTCGCCGACACCGGTTGAATGCCCCGCCTTCTTCAGGATGCCGCGCAGCGCGTGAAAGATCTCCGCACCTGCCCGCAACGCCTCGGCAAAGCTCGATGCGCCGAGCGGCATGACCATGAACTCCTGGAAGTCGACGCTGCTGTCTGCGTGAGCGCCTCCATTGAGGATGTTCATCATCGGCACCGGCAGCACGTAGCGCCCGTCAGCCGGCATCCGGCCGCTGATCTGAGCCAGATGCGCGTACAACGGTTGCTGCGCTGCCGCCGCGGCGGCGCGTGCTGCCGCCATTGACACGCTCAACAGGGCGTTCGCGCCGAGTCGGCTCTTGGTCGGCGTGCCGTCCAGGCGCAGGAGTGTGGTATCGAGAGCCCGCTGGTTCAGCACCGTGCCTCGGAGCGCGTCGGCGATCTCTCCGTTGACGTGCGCGACCGCCTTGAGAACGCCCTTGCCCAGATACCGAGACGGGTCCCCATCGCGCAGCTCGAGCGCCTCACGCGCGCCGGTCGATGCGCCCGAGGGTACGGCGGCCCGCCCGAATGCGTCGCCCGCCCAGACGTCGGCTTCCACTGTGGGGTTTCCGCGCGAATCCAGAATCTCGCGCCCATGGACACGGGTTATCTCCACCTAGTACCTCACCTTTGCCTTTTTGCCGTTACCGTTTGAACCTCGTTCGTGCGTCAGACCAGCGCGGTCCCGGCGCGATCGGCTTCCGCCTCCGCGTGCAGAGCCTCTTCGCTGATCGAGGCGATCAGCGGCTCATCGTTGGCCGTGACGATCACGATGCCGCCCTCGGTGACGGTGTGCCGGCGGCGATCCTCTTCGGCATCAAAGCCGATGAGAGCGCCGCGAGGCACGAGCACGTCACGGTCGATAATCGCGCGCCGCAGCCGTGCGTGCCGGCCGACGCGGACGCCCGGCATCAGGATGGTCTGCTCGATGTCGCAGAAACTGTGTACGCGCACGTTCGGGCAGAGGATGCTGCCGATCACTCGGCTTCCAGAGACGATGCAGCCGCCGGAGATGACTGAATCGAGGGCCTGGCCACAGCGACGGCCTTCTTCCGCGAAGACGAACTTGGCGGGCGGCGCCTGTGGCTGGTACGTCCGCAGGGGCCACTCGGGATCGTACAGGTTGAACTCTGGATTCACCTGGCACAAGTCCATGCTGGCCTCGAAGTAGGCATCGAGCGTGCCGATGTCGCGCCAGTACTTCGAGGCCTTCTTGTTCTCATCATAAAAGCGATAGGCAAAAACCGGCGCCGTGTTGAAAAGCGAGGGGATGATGTTCCGCCCGAAGTCATGCTGGCTGTCGGCGCGTATGGCGTCGTCCTCGAGCGCGCGCACCAGAACGTCTGCCTTGAATATGTAAATCCCCATCGATGCGAGTGCCACGTCGGGCGCTCCCGGCACTGGGACAGGATGTTCCGGTTTTTCCTGAAACCCAATCACCCGGTCCGATGTGTCGATGTTGACGATCCCGAACCGCTTCGACTCGGCACGCGGCACTTCGATTGCGGCCAGCGTCGCGTCCGCGTTCCGCTCGATGTGGAAGCGGAGCATCTTCGAATAGTCCATCTTGTAGACGTGATCACCCGACAGCACGATGACGTGGCTCGGTGCCTCACGATCGATGGAATAGAGGTTCTGAAACACGGCATCGGCGGTGCCCAGATACCAATGCTCGCCGACGCGCTTCTGAGGCGGCAGGATCTCGATGAACTCGCCGAGCTCCTCGGACACCACGTTCCACCCCATCCGAATGTGGCGATTGAGCGAAAGCGACTTGTACTGCGTGGCAATGAAGATCCGCCGCAGGCCGGAATTGATGCAGTTACTGAGGGTGAAATCGATGATTCGGTACGGACCGCCGAAGTACACAGCCGGTTTCGCCCGTTCTTTGGTCAGCGGGTATAAGCGCTCCCCGGCGCCGCCGGCGAGGAGGATGACAAGGATGTCGTCCAGGTCCATTGGGGGTGCCCGTCCTTCGCGTGCGGGCGCCCACCCCGGGCCGCCGAGAATCCTCGCGAAGGGGTGGCGATCTTAACACGCCGTACTGGGCCGCGGCCCTGCCGAGCACCGGAAATGCCCGAGTTTTGGCGACTTCCGGTTTGACTTGCCTCTGCCCCGTGCCTATGATCAATCGATTCGGTTTCTTGGATACCTCCGTCGGTTGAGCAACGGCTCGCTGTCGAGGAAGAGAGGCATTCATGCACGGTCGTCGGTCCCTTGCTCTTTGTATCGCGGCAATTTTCATCAGTGCCGCGCCCTCGTTGATCGCGCAGCGCAATAACGACAACGGGAAGAAGCCACCACAGTCGACGCGAAGCCCGCAGGAGCAACAGGACATCCAGTCGCTGGTCCAGCTCGTCGATAACGCGCTCGCCGCGGATGTCGGCGTGCCGATGACGCCGCCAGCTGGAAACAGCGCACCGCCCGCGCCGCCGACTCCGACGACACTGAGTTTGGGCGCGCCGGATCGCACGCAGGGCGACATCAAAATCAACTGGGATCAGAACCATTTCGTGAAGGGGCAGACGGATACATACATTCCGTTCACGCTGACCCTCGATCGGGCAAAACTGGCCGGTGGCGCGGCGATTTATGTTCGTGTCGTCAACGTGGATCAGGCTGCTGCGTTTGGAAGCGCGATCGCGTCGCTGATGGCGCCGGCGCAGGGCAACAAGCCGAATGCCTCAGTGGCCCGGCCCACATTTGCCTGGGACAACGCCAACTTCATCGACATTCCGGAAGGTGGCAGCGTGTCGCGTGCCGTGCAGCTCAAGCCCGGCCAGTACGTCATGTACCTCGCGATCAAAGAGAAGTCGGCAGCGCCGGCGGGTGCGAATCAAAAGAACGATCGGAACAATCGCAATCAACCGCCAGCCGCGGGCGCCCCTCCGGCGACGTTCGGTCTCCTCCGCCACGAGCTCACGGTGCCGGATTTCACCGGGCCCGACCTGACGACGAGCAGTGTCATCGTGGCCCGTTCGGTGGACCCGGTCACGGCTCCTCCGACCGACCAGGAATCGAACCCGTATGTGTTCGGGCCGATGCGAATCGTGCCCTCGCCGGACGGCAAGTTCGCCAAGTCCGCCGAGCTGAGCATCATCTTCTGGATCTACGGCGCGCAGGCGGCCGCGTCCGGAAAACCCGATGTGACGATCGATTTCAACTTCCACCAGAAGCTCCCGGACGGTGAGAAGTACTTCAACAAGACATCGCCGCAGCAGTTGAACGCAACGACGCTGCCGCCCGAATTCAGCGTCGCGGCCGGTCATCAGCTCCCGGGGAGCCTGGTGGTTCCGTTGAGCAGCTTCCCGGCTGGCGACTATCGACTGGAAATCAAGGTGACCGACAAGGCGTCGGGGAAATCAGTAACACAGAACGTGAATTTCACCGTTCTGCCAGTGTAGGGACGCGCACGCGCGCAGGCGGGGCACGGCACGCGAGCAGAAAGAAAGAGCACGGCCGATGATTCGGATTGGCTCCTGGTTCTATGTCGGGGTCATTGTGTGCGCGGCGGCTTCGACCGCACATGCACAGCTCGCGCTCAAGCCGCAGGTTCGACCGATCAGCCAGATCACGCCGGTTGTTCGACACGGTGAGCTGCACGGCATCGTCCAGGACGAGCGTGCACAACCGGTCGCCGGCGCCGTCGTGTCGGCAGTTGGCTCGACGTCGGCCTTTGCCGTGTCGGATCGCGAGGGGCGATTCACGTTCCGCAACCTGGCGCCCGGACCGTATCTCGTTCGAGCACACCTGCAGGAGTATCTCCCCGCGCGCGGCCATGTTGTTCAGGTCAGCCCTGACGCAAGGAACGCGACGACCATCGCACTGACGAAGCGATCGGAGGCTGCAGACCAGCCGACCGTGCTGGCTGCGGCGGGGGCCGAGCCCGCAGCTGAGACGCCCGCGCCCCCAGTTGAGATCGAGCATGGCCACGACGAAGTGGCGTGGCGGCTGCGGCATCTCAAACGCAGCGTCTTGAAGGACGGCCAACAGGCCGTTGCGGATCTGCGCGACGATGATTCTCTGCTCGGTGACTCTCTGGCGGGGATCGGCCGGGCGTTTGGCAACTCGGCGCGTCTTGCCTCGTCGCTGTTCGAGGACCTGTCAGTCAGCGGTCAGTTCAACCTCATAACCACCACGTCGTTCGATCGCCCGCAGGACCTGTTTTCCTCAAACGCCGGCGTGCCTCGAAGCGTCGCGTACGTCGCGCTCGAGGCGCCGGGCGCGCGCGGCGACTGGATGATGCGGGGAAGTATCACCCAGGGTGATCTGGCGTCATGGATCCTGGCCGGCTCGTATGTGCGTCATGCGCAGGCCGTCCATTCGTACGAGGCCGGCGTCTCGTATGCGATGCAGCGATACATGGGTGGCAACGCTGATGCCCTTGCGGCCATTCGCGACGGCAGCCGCAATGTCGGTGCGTTGTACGCGTTTGACTCCTGGACGATCGCGCCCCGTATTCGCGTCGGCTATGGCGCCAAGTACGCGCGGTACGACTACCTGGCCGACCGCGGACTCTGGAGTCCACGTGCCAGCGTCACTATCCAGCCCAATCCGCGGGACAGTTTCAAGCTGCGCGCAACAGTCTCACACCGTGAAGTCGCGCCGGGGGCCGAGGAGTTCTTGCCTCCGTCCATGGGGCCGTGGCTCCCGCCCCAACGAACATTCGCGCATGTCTCGCACGACGCGTTTACGCCCGAGCGCCACGACCAGCTGGAAGTGGCCGTCGAGCGGAAATGGCCCGGCGATGTCGTGATCGGCGTGCGCGCGTTCCGGCAGCGGGTCGAGGATCAAGTGGTCACCCTCTTCGGAGTGGCCGTGGCCGATATACCGGCCGGCATCGGCCACTATCAGGTCGGGTCAGCCGGTGATTTCGACGCCCGCGGCTGGGGCGTGAATATCAGCCGGACGATGAACGAGCATCTGCGCGCCTCAGTGGATTACACGCAGGCGGACGCGTCGTGGCGGCGGACATCACCGGATCACGAGGCCCTCACCTCGCTCGCCTCGTCGGTGCTGCGGAGTGATGACCGTGTTCACGATCTGACAGCCTCCGTGGAAAGCCTGGTGTCGCCCACGTCGACACGCATCTTCGTCGTCTACAAGCTGAGCGCAGCGATTGACGCATCCAATGTCGTCGCCCCGCTGTCCAGCGCCAACGCCCGTTTCGATGTGCAGGTCAATCAGGCGCTGCCGTTCCTGAATTTCACGAACGCGCAGTGGGAAATGCTCGTCGCCGTCAGCAACCTCTTCAAGGAAGACCTCGCCGATGCCTCGGTATACGACGAGCTGCTCGTCGTCCGGCCGCCCAAGCGCGTGCTCGGTGGAGTAACGGTACGGTTCTAGCTGGTAGGTGGTAGTCGATGGCCGGTAGTGATTTGGCTACCAGCTGCTACGGGCTACAGGCTATCGGCTACTGGCTATTAAAGGGGGAGCGACAACGCTCCCCAATTTTCGACACTGTTTTGACTCCATTTCATTGGATGACTCGTTCTAGTCATTGGATTCGCGGAAGAGGGCCGGCAATCTGGAGCCGATTGGCACGCCCGGCGTTGCCGCTGGTCGTGGTGTCTGCCCTTCTTGGCCTAGGCGTGGCCAACATCGCCGCACGCGCGACATGGAACGAAGTTGAAGACGGCGTGCTCTGGGCAACACGCGCCGAAGGCGTGGTCGCGGCTGAGGTCGCGCCCGGCACGCCCGCCGAAGCGGTCGGGCTCAAGCGCGGCGACCTGCTCCTCGCGATCGACGATCGGCCGGTGCAGGATGTCGCCGATGTCGAGGCCGCGCTGCACACGTCGCGCGCGGGCCGGACCCTTCGATACACCACACTCCGCCTCGGCACGCGAGAGGTGATTGACGTTCGGGTGGCTCCATTTCCGACCGGCCCGGGAGCGCTCTATTTCGTACTGGCGGCCGTCGGGATTTTCACGCTGCTCGTCGGTGGCGCGGTGCGGCTGCGACGGCCACGGGATCCGGCGACCTTGCACTTCTTCTGGCTGTCGGTCGCGTTCTTCGGGGTCTTCACGTTCTCATTCAGCGGACGTCTGGACCGGCTCGACTGGGTGTTCTACTGGGCGGATGCCGTCTCCATCCTCGCCCTGCCGCCGATGTTCCTGCACTTCACGATGGTGTTCCCCGAGCGGCCACGTCGATGGAGTCACGGCTCGATCGGGCGCGCGATCCTGATCTTCACCTACACACCGGCCGTCGCTCTCGGTCTGGCCAGGGTCTTCGCCGTTGCGAAAAGCGCCAGCGACGCGGCGCTGTTCATCAGGGTAACTGCGGTACTGGATCGTCTCGAGTTTCTCTATCTGGCGGCATGCCTGATCGGGGGGCTCGGGTTCCTCGTTCGTGCGCTGTCGCAGGTGAGCACGATCACGGCACGCAGGCAGCTGCGGTGGATTGCATGGGGCACGGCGCTCGGGGCTGGCACCTTCGCGGTTGGCTATGCGCTCCCGTACGCGTTGGGCGTCGAGCCCTCCCTGCCGATGGAGCTGTCGGCGATCCCGCTCAGCCTGATCCCGCTGGCGTACGCGTCAGCGATCGTCCGCTACCGGCTGCTCGACATCGAGGTGATCGTCAAGCGCGCGCTCGTCTACGCCGCTGCCCTCGCCGCGATGGTCGCGATCTATGCAGTGCTTCTCGAAGCAGTGCAGCGGGTCTTCCTGAAGGGTAATGCGGCGAACCAATGGGTACTTGCGTTCCTGGCCACGCTGGTGGCGGTGCTGCTGACGCCGCCGGTCAAGACGTTCGTGCAGAACGTCCTCGACCGCGCGTTCTATCGTGATCGGTACGACTATCGGCGTGCGCTGCTCGGCTTCGCGCGCGATCTCAACAGCGATCTCGATCTCAATCGACTGGCCGAGCGGCTCGTGTCGCGGGTGGTGGAAACCCTGTTGGTCGATCGCATGGCGCTGATGCTCGAGGATGAGGTCACTCCGCACTTTGGGTCCATGTGGGCGTCGGGATTCGGAGACGGCCATCCTCCAGCGTTGCCAAAGCGCTCCGCGATCGGCGGCCGGCTCGTTGAGGGCCACGACGTCACACTCGATGATCCAACTGCGGTCGGGCGGTTTGCCGTGGAAGAGATCGAGTTCTGGCGAGATGCCGGTCTCTACTACTTCGTGCCCTGCATTGCCAAAGAAGGCACGATGGCGGTGCTCGCCCTCGGCCGCAAGGACACTGGCGAGCCCCTGAGCAGCGAGGACATGGCGTTGCTGGCCGCCGTGGCCGGGCAGATTGCGACCGCGCTCGAGAACGCACGACTCTACCGGCAGCTGCACTTGAAGGCGGTTGAGATCGACCGCATGCGTGCCTTCAACGAGAACATCCTCGAGTCGCTCGATGACGGGTTGCTCGTCGTGGACCTCAACGACCGCGTCGTGAGGTGGAACTCCGCGCTCGAACAGCTGTACGGTGTGTCTCGCGGCGACGCCGCTGGATGCGCGCTGGACGAGGTCTTCGACGCCCCCTTCCTCGAAGCAATCCGTGCCGCTCGTCGTGACACCCCGGACGGCGCGACGCTGTCGAGGATCCCGCTGTCCGCCCGCGAGGTCAAGGCGGGTGAGACGCTCATCGTGAACGCCGCCGTTGTCCCGTTGCGCAGCGCCGATGGCGCGAGCGTGGCCACCGTCGGGACGATCGTCATCGTCGAGGACGTCACCGCACGTGTGCAGCTCGAAGAGCAGCTGCGGATCTCGGAGAAGATGGCGTCGATTGGCCTGCTGGCTGCTGGCGTCGCGCACGAGGTCAACACGCCGCTGACGGGAATCTCGAGCTTTACGCAGATGCTGCTCGAAGGCGCCGACCCACAGGATCCACGGACACGCCTGTTGGAGAAGATCGAGCGGCAGACGTTCCGTGCGGCGAAGATCGTCAACGGTCTGCTCACGCTGTCGCGCCCCGCCTCGGTCGACCGGTCATCGGTCGACCTGAACATCATCATCGCCGACGTGCTGGCCCTGCTCGAGCACCAGTTCGAAACCCATCGCATCCGCGTTCGGCGCGAGCTCCACGAGGCGCCCGTCATGGTGCTGGGTCAGGAGCACAAGCTGCAGCAGGTGTTCCTCAACCTGTTCCTGAACGCCAGGGATGCCATGCCGAAAGGCGGCTGGCTGTCCGTGAATACGCGGGCCGATGGCGGCCGGGCATTCGCTGAGGTTTCGGACACCGGGTCTGGGATTCCGAACGAGTATCTCGCCCGCATCTACGATCCGTTTTTCACGACAAAGGCGATCGGTCAAGGCACCGGCCTCGGCCTGTCTATCACGTATGGGATCGTGCGCGAGCACGATGGCGGCATCGACTGCGAAAGCGTGATGGGTCAGGGCACGAAGTTCGTGCTGTCGTTTCCCGCGATGCAGGCCGAGCGGGCGGCATTCGCGATTCACGGTGTATGAGGTCCTCAGCCGGACCGGGAACAGGGTCTTCAGCAATGCGTCGTAATGGCTCCATCCTCATCGTCGACGACGAAGAGATCATGCGTGAGATCCTCGAGGCGCTGCTGACGCGCGCGGGGTATCACGTCCGGCTGGCCTCGGGCGGCGAGGAAGGCATCGAGCTGGCGCGGTCGTTTCCGTTCGACGCCGTCATCGTTGACGTGATGATGCCCGGCATGGACGGGCTCACAGTGCTCCAAGAGTTGAAAAAGCTCGACGACGACCTGCCGGTCCTGATGGTCACGGCGTTTGCCTCGGTCGAGACGGCCATTGCCGCGATGAAGCTCGGCGCGTTCGACTACATCACGAAGCCGTTCAAGAACGACGAAGTGCTGGTCGTGGTCGGCAACGCCGTCGAGCGCCGGCAGCTGGTCGCCGAGAACGCCTCACTGCGCCAGAGTCTCCAGGCGCAATACCAGAAATTTGCCGGCATCATCGGGCGCAGCCCCCGCATGAAGCAGGTATTCGACCTGATCATCCAGGCCGCGCCGAGCCGCTCGACGATTCTGATTACCGGCGAGAGCGGCACCGGCAAGGAGCTGGTGGCCCGCGCGATCCACTCGAACTCGCCACGTTGCGATCGGGCGTTTGTGACGGTGAACTCCGGGAATCTGCCCCCGGATCTGCTCGAGTCCACGCTCTTCGGACACGTCAAAGGCGCGTTCACCGGCGCCATCTATCCGAAAAAGGGGCTGTGCGACCTGGCCGACAGGGGCAGCATCTTCTTCGATGAGATCGGCAACATCCCGGCGGATACGCAGGCCAAGCTCCTGCGCGTGATGCAGGAGCGCGAGTTCATGCGGCTCGGCGGGATGGAGACGATCAAGGTCGACGTGCGCATCATTGCTGCGACCAATTGCGATCTGCTGCAGATGGTGGATGAAGGCCGGTTCCGCGAAGACTTGTACTACCGGCTGCACGTCATCAACATCTTCCTGCCGCCGCTTCGCGACCGGAAGGACGACATCCCGTATCTGGCGCAGCATTTCCTCGAGAAGTACAGCACCGAGAACAACAAGCGGGAGATGGAGCTCAGCGCGGACGCGCTCGATCTGATGATGGAATACGACTGGCCGGGCAACGTCCGGGAGCTCGAGAACGTGATGGAACGGGCGGTGGTGCTCAGCTCGGGCTCACGCATTGGCCCCGACCTCATTCCCGATCACGTCCGCTCTGCGCCGGCCTTCCACATTCCCAAGTTCGTAGTGCCACCCGAGGGCATTTCGTTCAAGGACGTCATCACCAACGTCGAGAAGCGCCTGATCGAATCGACGCTCGAAGCGGCGGGCGGCGTCCAGAAGAGAGCGGCGGAGCTCTTGAAGATCAAGCCGACGACGCTGAACGAGATGATCAAACGGTACGACATCGGCACCCGCCGCAAGAAGGCGAGCACGGAGGAGTCTTCTACGGCGTCGAGGACACGGCCGTTTCCCGCCGCCGAGTTGACTCGGGACTGATCGGCGCGTCAACAAGGACGCGCCCGACGAGACCGCTACCGCGTGCGTACTCGCGAGATCAGCCGGTCGAACCGTCCAAGCACGACGTCCCAGCGATGCTGCTGACGGATGTAGGCGCGGCCATTGGCGCCGAGCTGTTCTCTGAGCCGAGGGTTGCTCGTGAGCGCGGTCATCGCGCCGACGAACTCATCACGATTCGCGTAGTAGAGGCCAGCCTGCGCGCGGCGGCAATGTTCAACAGCCGCTTCGTTCCTGGCGCTGGCCAGCACCGGCGTTCCGACGGCCAGGCTTTCGAGAAGCGGCTGCGCGAGCAGATCGTCTGACGAGGGGGCGATCGTGACATCCGCCGCCTCGTATGCGGTCATCCGCTCCCGGTCCGGCAGGACGCCCGCCAGTCGAAGGTAGCTTCCCTCCGGCACCTTCATCATCTTGACGCCCATCAGCACGAGCGCGGTGTCGGTATCTGACGTGGCGTAGGAGTCGAAGTACTCGAGCATCTCCTCGCACCCGTTGTCCGACTCCACGCGCCCTCCATAGAGCGCGAAATTCCCATACAGCCGGTGGCGCCGTCTGAACGGCACGCCGCGGCCGGCGAGATACGCAGGGTCGTCATCGGTGTCGTTCTCGGCACCCGGGTCGTCCTCGTCGGCAATCACGTCGGCCGGGTCCTGCTGGTGTCGCGGATACGATTGCTCCGGAGGCGGATCGATCCCGATACCGACAATCTCTTCGTGCGCTGGGCGAATACCGACGTAGGCGTGGACCAGGCGCCGTTCGTAGTCGGAGAAGAAGCCAAGGGCACGTGGCGACGTCAGCACATCGGCCCAGAGTCCGAAACGCAGGGCCGGTTGCAGCTGCAGATGCGGAAACAGCACGCTGCGTTCCGGGGCGATTTCCAGCCCATGGACACTGAGCGGGTGCCAGAGTCCGAAGAACACCAGCACGTCGTACGAGCGGTGTGAACGCTTCAAGTAGTCAATCAGTCCAGGGGACCACGGGCCGTGGAGTCGCACCCATTCGAGTTCATCGGCGCGCGATCGCGGATTCGTCTGGAGGCGCTGCGAGAGTGCCTCGAACGCGATGTGGTCGGGTACCTGGCTGACCGCAAAGCGGCGAACCAGGACGCCGCGAACGCGGTCCGATCCTTCCGAGTACTCGTTCTTCCAGGTGTGGTGATCGCCAGCGCACGTGGTCAGCACGTCGACGTCGTGCCGCTCGCAGACCTGTTCGCCCAGGAGACGACAGGCGTGCTCGGCGCCGGCGCTGATATCGGCACCGTACCGCGGGGTGATGAACGCGAACTTCACCGGCTCTCCAGTTTCACGGGAACAGTGTATTGACCCGGGATCACCGGACCCACGGGCAAGGCGTCGACGACGTCCGCCGCGGGCGGCGCCGTGCGTGCCCGGCGCGCGATCCAGCCGGGCAGCGGCTCCATGACGTGGGACGGTGGCGTTCGTCGAAGCTCGTCAAACATGTCCAGATACTTGCGCTCGATGACCGGCCAACTATACTGCCGCTCGAAATACTCTCGGCCATTGTTACCGAAGGCGGTCCTGACGGCGGGATCCGAGAGAAGCACATCCAGCGCCGCGCCGAACTCGCGCGCATCCTCATAGTACAGCCCGGCATTGCTCCGCAGACACTGACCGACCAGGACGTCGCAGCGCGCAGACGCCAGCACGGGCCGGCCCAGCGCCCAGGCCTCGAGCGCCACCATCGACAGGCTCTCGTAAGGCGAGGGCATCACCAGCAGTTCAGCGGCCGCCATCGCGTCGAACTTGTCTTGGTCGTCCACGTAGCCAAGATGACGGATGCGAGGATGGGCGGGGATTGGCAACACCGGCGTGCCGATCAGCACCAGATCCAGCGGCGCGCCCGCTCGCTCGACGTACTGGGCGAAGTGGCTGAAGAGCTCCTCGCATCCCTTGTTCGCGTCGATGCGGCCCACGTAGATGATGAAGGGGTTCTGGAGTCCGAACTTCTGCCGCGCCCGGCTGGGTTGAACACTCGGCGGTATCTGCGACCCGATGCCGACGACCACACCAGGTACATGTGCGTTGAATGACAGGGCCGAAATGAGCGCCTGCTCTTCGTACGAGTTGTACATGATGGCGCGCACGCCGCGGAAGATCGGCCCGAAGATCTGCAGGCCCAATGATGCTTCGCGTTCCGCCGTCGGGACGAGGATGGCTTTGCCCGGAGCCAGCCGCGCTCCCTCAAATGCATGGCTGTAGCGCGCGCTGAAGAGCAGAACGAAGTCACACTCGTCGGCGGCCTGCTTCAGCCTCTTGATCAGCGTGGGACTTGTTGGTCCCTGGCTCTTGAGCCAGTCAAGCTCGTCCTGCACGGAGTGCGTGTATCGGAACACGCGAGCCGATCGATCGCGGAAATCCAACAGGTCGCGCTCGTGCGCGACGGCGAACCGCTCGACTGGAATGCCATGCACACGGTCCTCTCCTGGCGGCCAGTCGTTGCGCCAACTGAGGTAGTCGCGTGCGCACGTAGTGAACACGCGCACGTCCGCGTGGGCGGAGAGGCGTTCGGCGAGATAGCGCGCGTGCAGCTCGGCGCCGCCGTTGATGTCGGCCCCGTACCGCTGCACGACGATGGCGATCTTCATACCTGATTGCGCTCAGCATCACGCAGAGCGGTCGCAGGTCAGCCTTCGGATGAACCGAACGGGTCCCGCCGGTCGGTGACATCCGTCGAAGAAGGGGCGTTCTGCGGCGTAGGCCCAGAGGACGGCTCTGGCTCGGGTACCGGCGCGGGCACCGGCTCGAACACGCTCGCCTGTTGCGCGGGCACTTCGGTGGGAAGGGCCGCGGGCTCTGTCGCGACTGGGGACGCGGCGGTGACGCTTGCGTCTGCCGCGGGCGCCTCAGGCATGCCGTCGTCCTCGTCCGTGTCCTCGCCGTCGAGTGCGTCGGCGCTTTCCTCAACCTGCTGACGCGCAAGGTCGGGGGGCATTCCGGCCGGTGCTGGACCCGGAAACGTGCCTTCTGGTGCAGGTCCTGGTGGCCTGCGGCCGCGTCGCCGTCGTCGTCGGCGACGGCCGCCTTCGCCTGAACCCTCGGGCGCTGAACCTGGTCCTGGCCCTGGCCCTGGCGTTGCGCCGGCAACGTCCTGCGGCACGCTTTCCCTTGACTCCCGTGGTTCCCTGGGCTCCCGTGGCTCCCTCGGGGGCGCAGCCGGCGTCACCGGCGGGGCGGCTTCGAACGGACGTGGCGCAGGCCGTGCCTGATGCAGCGAGCCTTCGATGCTGCGCGCCCGGCGTTCAGCGAAGTCGACCTTTGCCGATAGCGCCTCAACGCGCATCGAGAGATTCTGCGTGTCGATGCTGGTTCTCGCGATCTCCGTCACCAGACGTTGCAGGATGTCATAGTGAAGCGCGTTCCATTCCGCTTGCCGCCGGTCGCGCTCGGCCTCCCGCGCCGCTCCGGCCTTGTTGAGACGCGTCTGCGTGACGAGCGCGTGAATCAGGGGAGTCAGATTGAAGAACAGCTTGAGCAGCGGATTCAGCAGCCGGCGACAAAATCGCAGTGACCCTCGGGGCGATTCGTAAAGCGCGTTCTCCTCGAACGTGTAGGCGGCGGATTCGACCGGACCCGCATCAACCGGGGTCGCCGCACTCCGACGGATCTGTTCGAGCAGAGACGGCTTGACCGTTCGCGGGTCGAGGATGGCTTCGAGGCGGCGCGCGGCCAGCTCCTGAATCTGCCGTGTCGTCAGCTCGATTCCGTGGCGCTGTGAGATCCGCGAGCGGATCTCGCGCATGATGTGCTCGACGTCGACGTTGTCGCGCCCGCCCTCACGTCCACCTTGCTCCTGCGGCGGCGGCGTCCCGCGCCGCTCGTTGCCGCGCCGGTCCTGACCACGACGTCCGCGATGAAAGTGGGGACGGCGGCCGTGTGATGAGTTCTGATCAGTTGGCATCGTGATCCTAGTACTGCTGGAAGAGTTTTCCCCACTCGGTGCGGTTGAATTCACGGATGCGGGACAGGCCGACCGTCGGGTACCACATCAGGTCGTGGTACGCGTTCGAGGCCATCGGCGCCCACACCATCAGCGGTGAGTGCAAGAGGACGCGCTCGAGGGGACGAAGGAAGCCATTGCGGATCATCTGGTCGCCCCAGATGACCAGCGACTTCTTGGTGGTAAACCCGAAGTTCTCATGCGAGACGTCGTCGCCCACGAGCTCAATCTGACGAGGATCGGCAATGCCGAGGCCGCGCTCATGGGCCATGCGCAGAAACGGAATCGAGAGCGGATCGAACCCCATGAGCCGCGCCGCGATCGCGTCGATCGCCACCGAGTCGGACGCGGCGAGCAGCAGATTCTTCACCCTGGGGATCATGGTGCGCGGCCCGGCACCGTCGCCGGCGACGGTGCCGTCCATGACGGTGAAGATCGCCGGGTGCAACTCGCGCTGCATATAGAGCAGATCGACGAGCACCTCGTGCATGTACTTGTGCGCGTAGTGACGGACCTCCTTCAAGAGCCCGCCAAACGAGTTCTTCACTGAGCCCGTCATGACCGCGTGGCCGTGCGTCTTCACCGTGGGAAGGTGGACGATCTGTCGTCCCGGATACATCGCCGGAATCTGGATGCCTTCGGGGAAGATGTCGTTCAACTTGAGCAGCGGACTCTTGAATCGATAGACCCGCCATTCGACCTCGGTCAGCGGCGTGAAGGTGACCCGGTGGCGATCGAGCACCGGCTCCCACCGGTTGTTGCGGCATCCTTCGCGCGGGCTCGTCACGACCGTCTTGTTCTCGATCGGGATGAGCCGCTCGCGCGCGTAGCCGTCGCCGAGCATCTTCGAGAGTACGCCGTCGACCTGCCACGGCTGCGAGGAGCACGCCGGGAAGTATTTCGTCCACGACAGGTTCAGCTTGAGCAGCGTGTCGCGATCCCGCGCGATCGTCTCCTGATAGCCAGCGAGGTCCATGACCCGGGCGTAGTCCTGGATGACGGTCTCGGGCCGCGTCCGCACGACGGCCACGCGGGCAGTCTGCGGCCGGCGGGCAGGCAACGTCGGAGACGGCGATTCGATCGTGACAGGCATTACCGTCCCAAGGGGGAATAGAGGATCAACGCGACGCTGAGCGCCCACAAGCCCACACAGGCCAGCAGTGGACGGTCGGTGATCAGCAGATCGGCTGGGCTACCCCCGCCGCGTTTCTGGTGCACCAGGTACAGATATCGAAAGATTCCGTAGAGCACAAACGGAATAGTCAGACCCAATCGGGACGTGCCCAGACGCTCGGCGGTCTCGACGCTCGTGGAGTAGACACTGTAGGCCACCAGGGTCGAAGCGGTCACCACGGCAATCATCTGATCCAGCAGATATGGGCTGTATTCTTCGAGAATCGGCCGGTGTGTCATGGCGCCATCGGCCAATAGGGTCAGCTCGTGGCGCCGTTTGCTGAGTACGAGAAAGAGGGCCAGAAGGGTGGTGCACACGAGCAGCCAGTGGCTGATCGGCACCGAAACCGCGACGGCGCCCGCGGCGGCGCGGAGCACGAATCCGGCGGCGATGGTCAGCGCGTCAATGATGACCAGGTGCTTCAGGGTCAGCGAGTACACGACGAGGAGCACGACGTAGGCAACCGCCAACCCGCCAAACACGCGAGAAAGCAGGAATGCGGCCGCGAGGGCCGCCGTGCCCAGGACCGCCGCGGTGACAAAGGCCACGTTCGGGGACAGTCTGCCCGACGCGATGGGCCGGAGCCGCTTGAGCGGATGCTGCTGGTCGACGGCCCGATCGATCAGGTCGTTGAAGATGTAGACGACGCCGGACAGCGCGCAAAAAACCACGAAGGCGGCGACGGCGCGAGTGATCGCCTGGCCGTCCATGAGATGCCCACCAAAAAGAACCCCGGCAAAGACGAACAGGTTCTTCGTCCATTGTTCGGGACGTAGGGAGGCGAGCAAAAGCGCGAGGGTGGAGCCGCGCGCGGCGTCACTCTCGCGGGCGGCGTGATCAGCCGCGGGGGTCTTTCGAGCGGCGGGCGACGGCGAAGGACGCGCCATCACAGCGCGAATCTACCGCAACGCCTACGCGTTGGCCGACGACTGGAAGCTTCGAATGGCGTCCGCTTCGTTGTCGTGTGTTTCGAACACCGTGAGGAGCTTCGTGATCGCCAGGAGATCGGTGATCCGCTTGGTGAGGCTGAGCAGCTTGAGGCTGCCACCCTGCCGACTGACCGTCGTGAAGGTCCGTACGATCTCTCCAAGACCGGCGCTGTCAATATAGGGGACATCTGCCAGGTTCAGGACGAGCTTCTTGTGGCCCTGCAGCACCAGACTGTTGATCTTGTCCTTGAGAGCTTCATCTCCCTCGCCGAGGGTCATCTTGCCCTTCAAGTCCAGGATGGTGACATCGCCGGCGGATCGTTCCTCGATCTGCATAGATCCTCGAATGAACTCAGGCCCTGTAAAAACCGGAATTCTAGCATAGACGTGGGGGCCAGACTGGCGTCTGGCCCCCCCTTAGAGATTGCGGTAGCGGCGACCTTGAAATTCCTAGAATCGACCCACTAGACTCCGCCGGCACCTGCAAACTTCCGTTGCTGGAAGCACTCCTTGCAGAAGACCGGACGACCCTGCGTAGGTCTGAAAGGCACCGTGGTGTCCTTTCCACACGCGGAACACTGGGTTTGTGTCTCGACACGGTCCCTGACCGGTGCCGGACCTGCACTCGCCCTGTTAGCCCGCTTGGCCTTGCACGTCTTGCAGCGCTTTGGCTCGTTCTTGAACTGCTTGTCCGCAAAGAACAGCTGTTCGCCAGCTGTCCAGATGAACTCCGAGCCACAATCTACGCACCTCAGGCTCTTGTCTTGGAACTCCATCGGTCGCCACCTCGTGCTCCGTCGATCGTCCCCCGCTCGTTACTCCGTTTCCCGCCGGAGCTTCTTACGGTTCCGCTTACGCGCCAGCGCCTGCTTGGCCCGACGCTTGTCACCCGGCTTCAAGTAGAAAGAATGCTTCTTGATGTCCTTGATGATGTCTTCCTGCTGAACCTTGCGCTTGAAGCGGCGGAGAGCGCTCTCGATCGACTCGCCTTCCTGAATCTTGACTTCAGCCACGCCCTAATACACCCCCTCACCCGGTTCGGTGGCTCCCTGTAACGACCTACGAAAAGTGGCGAATATGCTAGGCTATCACAGGCAGGCGCGGATTCTAGGCGCAACACGGCGCTACGTCAACGAAATAGTCGTGTGCCGTCCAACTCTTCTGCACACAGCCTCATAGTCCCGCCCTCATTCCCGGCCAGCGGGTAAATTTACGTTGCAACTCATTGCCCCATTGTCAGTTAACCGGACTCCATGAGAATCCTCGTGATCGGCCCCGGTGCGCGCGAGCATGCCATCGCCTGGAAGCTCTCTCGCGAGCGAGGCGTCGAAGCCGTCGTCTGTGCGCCTGGCAACCCCGGAATTGCCGCGGTGGCCCGTTGCCTCCCCGCCGACCTCAGTAAGCCGGCCGATCTTCTGGCGATTGCCGAAGGTCAAGCGATCGATCTCACAGTGGTCGGTCCAGAGCTACCGCTCAGTTATGGAGTGGTCGATGCGTTCACGGCCGCAGGCCGGGCGATCGTGGGTCCAACCAAGGCAGCGGCCGCGCTCGAATCGAGCAAGGCGTTTTCCAAGGACTTCATGGCGAGGCACCGCGTCCCCACCGCGGCCTTTCGGGTATGTGAGTCACCCGCCGCGGCATTGGCGGCGATTCAACGCGGAGAGTTTGGCTACCCGCTCGTACTGAAAGCAGACGGGCTTGCCGCCGGAAAAGGTGTGGTCATCGCCGAGGACCAGGCGACGGCCGAGGCCGTTGTCCATTCGATGATGGTCGATCGCCGGTTCGGTGATGCCGGCGATCGCATCGTGCTCGAAGAGTTTCTCGTCGGCGACGAGGCGTCGTACTTCATCCTGACCGACGGAACAGAGTTCGTCCAGTTCGGCTCCGCACAGGATCACAAACGCATCTTCGACGATGACCGTGGTCCGAACACAGGCGGGATGGGCGCATTCGCACCGAGTCCGCTCGTGACGCCCGAGATCGGTCGCCGGGTCTCCGAGGAGATCGTGCGTCCCGTACTTGCGGGCATGCAGCACGAGGGATATCCGTATCGCGGGTTCCTCTACGTCGGTCTCATGTTGACGGCGGAGGGGCCCAAGGTGATCGAGTTCAACGTGCGCTTTGGCGATCCCGAGGCGCAAGTCGTGCTGCCGATGCTGGATGAAGAATTGTCCTGGCTCCTTGGAGAAGCGGCGATCGGCGCCCTTCCGTCTCGCCCGGCAAAATTCCGCAACGAACCTCACGTCGGTGTGGTCCTCGCCGCGGGTGGCTATCCCGACGCGCCCGAAAGTGGAAGGCTCATTCACGGCGTTGACCAGGCGGCCGCCGTTCCTGGCGCGATCGTGTTTCACGCGGGAACCAGCAAGAGAGACGGTCAGCTCGTCACGGCCGGAGGTCGTGTGCTGACGGTGGTCGGCCGCAGTACGACATACGGTGACGCGATCGAGAGGGCGTACTCCGCCGCGTCGCACATCCGGTTCGAGGGGATGCAGTACCGGCGGGACATCGGCCGGAAGGCACTGCAGGCGCAATGAAGTACGCGGTGATCACATTCGGCTGCCGGGTGAATCAGGCGGATTCGCTCGCCATCGAGGGCGCCTTCCGCGAGCGGGGTGCCGTCAGCACATCTCCCGATGACGCCGACGTGGTGGTCGTCAACACCTGCTCAGTGACGGCGACCGCCGATCAAGGCGCGCGTCAGACGATCCGGCGTGTCGCTCGCACCAACCCGGACGTCAAGATCATCGTGACCGGGTGCTACGCCACGCGGCGTCCAGATGAACTGGTCGCGTTGCCGAACGTCGTGCGCCTCGTCATGAATCGCGACAAGGATGACCTCGGCGACCTGCTTGGAGATCGAAATGGAATTGGCGATGGCCCCTGCGGACACGCCCTGAAGCCTGGCGTCGCTGGCCGGACCGCTTTCACACTGCGGGTTCAGACAGGCTGCGAGGAACATTGCAGCTACTGCATCATTCCGCAGACCCGAGGGGCCGGCCGCTCGCGGCCACTTTCGACAATCGTTCAGCAGATTGAACTGGCGATCGCGTCCGGTTATCGGGAAGTCGCGATCACTGGTGTGCATCTCGGATCGTATGGCCGGGATCTCGACGACGGCTCATCGCTCACGACGCTGGTGCGCCGGCTCGCTGAGTGGGACGCCGACGTGCTGTTTCGCATCAGCTCGCTGGAGCCGATGGACTGCGGTCCGGAGATCGTCGAGCTCGTCGCGAATTCTCGGCGACTCGCTCCTCATTTCCATCTTCCGCTGCAGCACGGCGCCGACGAGATCCTGCGCAGGATGCGGCGCCCCTTCACCGCCTCGTCCTACAAGCGGTTGATCGAGGGCATCTACGCAGCGATGCCCTACGCGTCCATGGGCTCCGACATCATCGTGGGCTTCCCGGGAGAGACGCCGGAGCATTTCGCGCAGACCGAGTCCGTGCTGCGCGACCTTCCCCTCACACACCTCCACGTGTTTCCGTACTCGGACCGGCCTGGTACCGACGCCAGCTCGATGCCTGGCAAAGTCGATGGCGTCACGATTCGTGAGCGAGGGCGGCGTGTTCGAGAGATCGGCCAGTCGATGACCGAGCGCTTCCGGCGTTCTCAGACAGGGTCGGTTCGTCGTGCCCTCACTGTCGACGACGGTAGGTCAGCGGTCACCGACAATTACCTCAAGGTCCGGCTTGACCTGCCGCAGACGAGAAATCAGTGGATCGACGTCCGAATTGATTGAAGCCCAGTCAACTCCCAACTCCCAATCCGACACGCGAGCCAACTCCCAACAACTTGGCAGTTGGGCGTTAGCGAAGCAAGAGCGCCATTTGCTGCGCGGCCGTCTTCTTCGATCCGCCTTCCACAATGAGCTGGCCGCACGCGGCCCGGATGTCTCTGCCCCTGCTCTTCCGCACTGACACCGTGATGTAGCGGTCGGCAAGTATCTGCGCGAACCGATCGACGTGTGCATCCGAGGGCCGGCTGTAGGGAATGCCTGGCGCCGGATTCAAGGGGATCAGGTTGACCTTGGCTTTGATCCCGGACAGCAGCTTCACGAGACGACGAGCGTCCTCCGGCTCGTCATTGACCCCATCGAGCATCACGTACTCGAATGTGATGCGGCTGCGCTTCTTCAGCGGGAAGCGGCGGCAGGCCTCGAGAATCGCGGCCAGGGGATAGCGCTTGTTTGGCGGCACGAGCGCGGTTCGCTGCGCGTCCGTCGTGGCGTGCAGAGAGACCGCGAGGTTCGGCATCAGCGGCTCATGCGCCAGACGTTCGAGTCCCGGGATAATCCCCACCGTCGACAACGTCACGCGGCGCGGCGACATGGCACAGCCATGCTCGCTATTGAGCATGCGCAGCGCTTTCATCGTGTGCTCGTAGTTGTGCAGCGGTTCGCCCATTCCCATCAGCACGATGTTGAAGGGCTGTTCGAGAAGGTTCGTGGCCGCGGCGAGTACGCGGACTTGACCGGCAATCTCGCCGGCGGTCAGGTTGCGGACGAGGCCCATCTTCCCGGTCAGACAGAATCCGCACGCCATCGCGCATCCGACCTGCGTGGAGATGCAGAACGTCATCGACGGCGTGTCCGGGATGAAGACCGACTCGATCCGGCGGCCGTCGCCGAGCTCCAGGGCGAACTTCCGGGTGCCGTCGATCGACAGCTCGTCGCTCACGATGCTCGGTGTGTTGATGACGAACTCGGCGTCGAGGCGGGCGCGAAGCCTCCTGGACAGGTTCGTCATCCGCCCGAAGTCGGTGACGCCATACCTGTAGATCCAGCGGTAAATCTGACGGGCGTGGAAGCGCTCAGACCCGCTCGTCTGGAGGAGTGCTTCAAGCTCGGCCGGATCGAGTTCAGCGAGGTCGTGTCGTTCTGGACTCAAGGCTATCTCTCGCGTTTTCTTCGAGATGCGAGCACTTGATTGTAACAGAGAGCTCCCGGATGTGGGCGGTGCGGGCTGTTTTCGATTGCGAGCGTGAAGCCGCGCGTGCTATGATTCCCGTGTTCTTCTAATTCCATGTCTGTCAATGGTTTGCGGCTGACAAAGCCCGAGTCTTTGAGAGGCCCGTCCTGGCAACCGCCGACCTCGAAAACGCATCCGGTGTCTCAATCAGCGATCGTCCGAGACGTTCTCCCGAATGGTCTCCGTATCCTCACGGAGCGGATGCCGCACGTCCGCTCGGTGAGCATCGGCGTGTGGCTGGCGCGGGGCTCACGGCACGAGAGCCTGGAGCAGAGCGGCATCGCGCATTTCGTCGAGCACATGCTCTTCAAGGGCACCGCGACGCGCAGCGCTGAGGACATCGCCCAGACGGTGGACTCCATCGGCGGTCAGATGGATGCCTTCACGGCCAAGGAGTATGCGAGCTACTACTTCAAGGTGCTCGACGAGCACCTGCCGCTTGCGGTCGAGGTATTGGCCGACATCGTCATGAACCCCGCGTTCACCGAAGACGACATCAGTCGTGAGAAGAAGGTGGTCCTCGAAGAAATCAAGATGGTGGAGGACACCCCCGACGATCTCGTTCACGAGCTGTTCACGGAGAGCTTCTGGCAGGGGCATCCCCTTGGCCGCCCGATTCTTGGCACCAAAGAGACCGTCGAGTCACTGACCCAGGCTGGACTTCGACGCTACTTCACCGAGACGTACTCGGCTCCGAACCTGATTATTGCCGCCGTCGGCAACATCGAGCACGAGCAGGTTCGTGACCTGGTGCTGCGCGCCTTCAACGGCCTCCTCGTTGCGAATGTCCCGGTCACCGAGGCTCCGCCGCGAGTCGTTCCAAGCACGTTGATCCGCAACAAGGAGCTCGAACAAAGCCACGTCTGTCTCGGGACCAGCAGCTACCGCCAGGACCACGCGGACCGGTATTCGAGCTACGTGCTGAACACCGTGCTCGGCGGGTCGATGAGCTCTCGTCTGTTCCAGAACGTCCGCGAGAAGCGAGGCCTGGCCTATGCCGTCTTCAGCGGTCTGAGCGCGTATCGCGATGCCGGCTCGATCACCATCTACGCCGGCTGCTCGAATGACGCGGTCGGCGAGCTGATCGACGTCGTGATCGTCGAGCTGAGGCGGATGAAGGACGAGCCGCTGCCCGCGTCTGAGCTCCAGCGTGCGAAGGATCATCTAAAGGGCAGCCTGATGCTGAACCTGGAGAGCACCTCGAGCCGGATGTCGCATCTCGCCCGCCAGGAGATTTACTTCGACCGGCAGTTCGGTTTGGATGAGACACTTGAGGGCGTCGAGCGGGTCACGCGCGAAGATGTCCAGCGCGTCGCGCGGGATTTGTTCGCTGATGGGTCGCTGGCCGCGACGGTCCTGGGTGCCGTGAACGGACTGCAGATCCCGCGAGAAAGGCTGGCGCTCGGCTAGCGGAGGGTTTCGGGATAGATGATCCGGCGTTACACCCACCCTGAAATGGGTCGCATCTGGGACGACCAGAGGAAGTACGAAACCTGGCTGCAGGTTGAGGTGGCCGCAGCCGACGCGATGGCACGTGCCGGAATCATTCCGGAGGACGCCGCGCGCGACATTCGGGAGCGCGGGGCGTTCGACATCGCGCGCATCGAAGCCATCGAAGAGACCACTCAGCACGACGTCATCGCGTTCACCACTGCCGTGGCCGAGCATGTAGGCCCCTCCGCGCGGTGGCTGCACTTCGGTCTAACCTCCTCCGACGTCATCGACACCGCGCAAGCGCTTCAAATGCGCGAGGCCTGCGATCTGATTCTCACGGGCATCGAGGCGCTGATGCGCGCGGTGCACACGCGCGCGGAAGAGCATCGCCGGACCCCTATGATTGGCCGCACGCACGGTGTGCACGCCGAGCCCATGACCTTTGGCCTCAAGCTGGCCCTCTGGTATGCCGAGCTGTCCCGTGATGTCGTGCGGATACGCCATGCCAGGGACGTCATCGCCGTCGGCAAGCTGTCGGGCGCCGTCGGCACCTTCGCGCATCTGCCGCCGTCAATCGAGGCGGACGTCTGCCGCGCGCTTGGCCTCGAGCCGGCGCTCGTGGCCTCCCAGGTGATTCAGCGCGACCGTCACGCCGAGTTGCTCTCGGCCATCGCCATCACGGGTTCATCCCTCGAGAAGTTCGCGCTCGAGATCAGGGGACTTCAGAAGACGGAAGTCGGAGAAGTCGAAGAGCCGTTCGGAAAGGGACAGAAGGGCTCGTCGGCCATGCCGCACAAGCGCAATCCGATCGGGTGCGAGCAGATCGTCGGCCTCGCCCGCCTGTTGCGAGGCAACGCGGTGCCGGCGTTTGAGAACAACGCGCTGTGGCACGAGCGCGACATCTCCCACTCCTCCGTCGAGCGGGTCATCCTGCCCGACAGCTTTATCGCCCTCGATCACATGCTGCGGCGATTTACGCGCATCGTGTCGGGCATGGTCGTCTATGCCGCCCGTATGCGGGAGAATCTCGAGCGCTCGCGTGGCGTCGTGTTCTCCGGCACGGTGCTGCTCGAGCTCGCGCAGCGTGGCGTCTCGCGTGAGCAGTCGTACGAGTGGGTGCAGCGCAATGCCATGCGCGCGTTTCATGAGCAGCGCGACTTCAAGTCGCTGCTGCTGGCGGACGCTGATGTTGCCCGGGTGCTGGGTCCTGCCGAAATCGAGCACGCCTTCGATCTGAACGCGCAGCTCCGGCATGTTGACCATATCTTCCAGCGTGTGTTTCAGGAGGTACCTGTCTAATGCGTGCCCGCGTGTTCGTAACTCTCAAGCCGTCGGTCTTTGATCCGCAAGGCCGGACGGTGACCGAAGCGTTGCACACCCTCGGCTATGGGGCAGTAAAGGACGTCAGGCAGGGCAAGTACTTCGAGCTCGACATCGAGGCGGCGACCGCAGACGAGGCGCGCCGGCTGGCATCGGAGGCGGCCGACAAGCTGCTCGCCAATCCAGTCATCGAGGGATATCGAATCGAGGTCACCGCATGAAGTTCGCGGTCGTCGTCTTTCCTGGATCCAACTGCGATCACGACGCGTTCTATGCGGTCAAACATGTGCTTGGCCAGGACGCTGAGCTCGTCTGGCACAAGGACAGGAGCCTCGCCGGGGCCGACGTCGTGATTCTGCCTGGCGGCTTCGCGCATGGCGACTACCTGCGCACGGGCGCCATCGCGCGCTTTTCTCCCATCATGCAGGAGGTGAAAGCCTTTGCCGCCGCCGGAGGCCCCGTGCTTGGCATCTGCAACGGCTTTCAGGTCCTGCTCGAAGCCGGCCTGCTGCCCGGCGCGATGCTCCGGAACCGCAGCCTGCATTTTCGTTGCGAGCACGTTCACGTGAAGGTCGAGCAGACCGACACGCCCTTCACCCTGGCCGCCAGACCTGCGCAGGTTCTGCGGATACCGATCGCGCACGGCGAAGGGAATTACTACGCCGAGCCGCACGTCATCGAACGGCTCGAGAAGAATCGGCAGGTGATTTTTCGCTACGTCACGCCGAGCGGTGAGGTGACGGACGAGGCGAATCCGAACGGGTCGGTTCACAACATCGCGGGCATCACGAACGAGGCGAGAAACGTCGTCGGACTGATGCCGCATCCTGAGCGCGCGTGCGAGCTGGCGGTCGGCAGCGATGACGGCCTGGTCGTGTTCCAGTCCGCGCTGAAGGCCATAAATGGGGTCGGGGGTCATTTGTTGAGGACACTCTCGACGTCGGCGCGCTCAGGTTCAGTGAGTGTCCTCAACAAATGACCCCCGACCCCATTACAGATTCGGTGCTCGAGCGGCACGGTCTGACCCGTGAGGAATATCAACGCATTCTCGAGATGATGGGACGGGAGCCGACCATCACCGAGCTGGGCATCTTCTCGGTCATGTGGTCGGAGCACTGCAGCTACAAGAGCTCGCGCGTCCACCTCAGAACGCTGCCCACGACCGGCCCCCGCGTGTTGCAGGGTCCCGGTGAGAACGCCGGGGCCGTCGACATCGGCGACGGTCTCGCCGCCGTCTTCAAGATCGAGTCACACAATCACCCGTCCTTCATCGAGCCCTATCAGGGTGCGGCCACAGGCGTGGGCGGCATCATCCGCGACATCTTCACCATGGGCGCGCGGCCGATCGCGCTGTTGAATTCCCTGCGCTTCGGCTCGCTCGACGATCCACTCGTGCGCCGGACGATGGCGGGGGTCGTAGCGGGGATCGCCGGCTACGGGAACAGCATCGGCATCCCGACGGTGGGCGGCGAGATCGGCTTCGACGAAAGCTACACCGGCAATCCGCTGGTCAACGTCTTCTGCCTGGGGATTTCACGAGCCGACGAGATCATCAAGGGTACCGCCTCTGGCGCGGGCAACGCCGTCTACTACGTCGGCGCGAAGACCGGCCGCGACGGCATCCACGGCGCCACCATGGCCTCGGCGGAATTTGACGACAAGTCGGCCGAGAAGCGACCCGCGGTTCAGGTTGGCGACCCGTTCATGGAGAAGCTGCTCCTCGAAGCCTGCCTCGAGGTGATGAAGACGGACGCGCTCATCGGCATTCAGGACATGGGCGCGGCCGGGCTGACGTGCTCGACCTGCGAAATGGGATCGCGCGGCGGGGCCGGCGTCGAGATCGACGTCTCGCTCGTCCCCCAGCGCGAGACCGGCATGACGCCCTACGAGATCATGCTGTCCGAATCACAGGAGCGCATGCTGCTGGTCGTCAAGAAGGGCCGCGAGGCCGAAGTCGAGGCGGTCTTCGAGAAGTGGGACCTTCACGCGGTGCGCATTGGCGAGGTCACCACGGACAACCGGATGCGGGTGAAGGACCACGGCCAGGTCGTGGCAGACATTCCGAACCCGGCGCTGACCGACGAGGCGCCTGTCTACAACCGGCCCATGACGAAGCCGGAGTATCTCGAGCAGGCGCAGCAGCTCGATCTGGCCGCGTTGGGAACACCGCCGGCGCCGCGTGACGTCTTCACGCGTCTGCTGGCATCGCCCGGGATCGCGAGCAAGCGGTGGGTCTACAGGCAGTATGACCACATGGTGCGGACCAATACTCTGGTGCTGCCGGGTATGGGAGCCGGTGTCGTGCGCGTCAAAGGAACCAAGCGCGCGCTGGCGCTCTCTGTCGACTGCAACGCGCGGTTCGTCTATCTCGATCCCTACGTCGGCGCGCAGCTTGCCGTCGCGGAGGCGTCGCGCAACGTCGCGTGCGCAGGCGGACAGCCGATCGGTGCGACCAACTGCCTCAACTTTGCCAATCCGCAGCGGCCTGAAGTCATGTGGCAGTTCGCGCGCGCCGTCGCAGGCATGGGGGCCGCGTGCCGGGCGTTGGAGATTCCGATTACCGGCGGGAACGTCAGCCTCTACAACGAGACCGATGGTCGAGGGGTGCTGCCGACTCCGGTGCTTGGCGTCGTGGGACTCATCGAGGACGCAGACACGGTTGTCCGCCGGGCGTTTCGGTCCGCCGGCGACGTCGTCATTCTGCTTGGTGACAGCCACGACGAGCTCGGTGGCAGCGAATATCTCAAGGTCGTCCATGGGCTGATCCGCGGTGTGCCGCCGAAGCTCGATCTAGCACGCGAGGCGGCCTTGCAGCGCCTGCTGGTTGATGGCGCGGCGGCGGGACTGATTCGATCCGCGCACGATTGCGCCGAGGGTGGCCTGGCCGTCACCGTGGCTGAGAGCTGTTTTGATTCGTCGCTCGGCGTGGATGTCGATGTCGCCGGCGTTGCAAGCGATGCCGCCAAGCACCGCGACATCGCGACGCTCTTTGGGGAATCGGCGTCGCGGGTGGTCATGTCGGTCAGCGCGGCGCGCGCGGCAGAGCTGTTGTCGATGGCCGCCGCGGTTGACGTCCCTGCGATTCGCATTGGCGTGGTTGGAGGGGACCGGATTCGGATAGCCATCGATGGTCGAAGGTTGTTGGATGAGTCGCTGGTCGCGGCGGAGCAAGTCTGGTCGATGGCGATCGAGGGCTACTTCGAGCGCCGCCGTGCCATCGCGTAACGTCGTACACTGAGGTCCCTACTGAATGTTCGACAAATTCCGTGACGAGTGCGGTGTTTTCGGGATCTTCGGGCATCCGGAGGCCGCCAACCTCACATACCTCGGCCTGTACGCGCTCCAGCATCGCGGGCAGGAGAGCGCCGGCATCGCGGCGTCGGATGGCACGCAGATCCGCGTGTCGAAGGCGATGGGGTATGTGAACGAAGCCTTCAACAGCGAGACCCTGTCGCAGCTGCCCGGGCACATCGCCATGGGCCACGTGCGGTACTCGACGGCAGGTGAGAGCCGGCTCGCCAATGCCCAACCCATCGTTGTCGATAGCGCGCACGGACAGTTCGGGGTCGGGCACAACGGCAACCTGGTCAACGCGACTGAGCTGCGTGACTCGCTCGTCAGGCTTGGCGCGATTTTTCAGGCGACGACCGACACGGAAGTCATCGTGCACCTGTTTGCGCGCTCGCGGCAGGACGGGCCGGAGGCGGCCATCGTCGAGGCGCTGGGTCAGGTGCGAGGCGCCTACTCTCTCGTGATGATCACCAAGGACCGCCTGATCGGAGCCCGGGATCCTCACGGCTTCCGTCCGTTGGCGATTGGCAAGCGCGGTGAGGCCTGGGTGATCTGCTCAGAGACCTGCGCCATGGATTTGATCGGCGCCACCTACGTGCGCGACGTCGAGCCCGGTGAGGTCGTCGTCGTCAGCGCTCACGGCCTCAAGTCGATCAAGCCGTTTGCGCCGGCGCCTCAAGCGCAGCAGTGCGTGTTCGAGCATGTGTATTTCGCGCGGCCCGACAGCTACGTGTTCGGCGAGAGCGTGAACGAGAACCGGACGGAGTTCGGCAGGCGCCTCGCTCGTGAGTCGGGCGTCGAGGCCGACGTCGTGGTGCCGATTCCCGACTCTGGCGTCTGCGCGGCGATCGGGTTTTCCGAAGCGTCGGGTCTGCCGATGCGCATGGGCCTGATTCGCAACCACTACGTGGGTCGCACGTTCATCGAGCCGCAGCAGTCGATTCGTCATTTCGGCGTGCGCGTCAAGTTGAACCCTGTGCGCAGCATTCTCGATGGCAAGCGAGTCGTCCTCGTGGACGATTCGATCGTGCGTGGCACGACGAGCCGGAAGATCGTCCGGATGATCCGCGACGCGGGCGCCAAGGAAGTCCACATGCGCATCAGCTGTCCCCCGACAATCTCCCCGTGCTTCTACGGCGTGGACACGCCGCGCCGGTCTGAGCTCATCGCGGCGACGCACACGATCGAGGAGATCCGCAAGTATTTGAGTGCGGACAGCGTGGCCTATCTGAGCCTCGAGGGGATGATGGGCGCCGTCACTGGCGGGAAATCACGGTATTGCTCCTCCTGCTACACAGGAATCTATCCAGTGGCGTTCCCTCGCGACGAGGCGGCGTATTCGCAGCTGGCGCTGAAGCTCAATCAGGAGCCAGTGACGACCGAGTCCCAACCAGTCTCCATCCTCGACTTCGACAGAGACCCTGTCACCAGCTGACGCGTCGACGCAACCGGGATCGCTGACTCATGGACTACAAGTCATCTGGCGTCGACATCGATGCCGGCAACGAAACGGTCCGCCGGATTCGCGGCCTCGCGCGCTCGACGTTCACGGCGGGCGTGCTGTCCGACATCGGATCGTTTGGCGGGTTGTTTCAGCTGCAGAGCGGCCGGTATCGCCATCCGGTCCTGGTGTCGAGCGCTGACGGCGTCGGCACGAAGCTGAAGGTCGCGTTCCTGGCGAATCGACACGACACCGTCGGGATCGACCTGGTCAACCACTGCGTCAACGACATCCTGGTCCAGGGCGCCGAGCCGCTCTTCTTCCTCGACTATCTCGCCACCGGTCGCCTGTCGCCATCGGTCGCGGAATCGATCGTCGGCGGGATGGCAGCGGCCTGTCGTGACAATGGGTGTGCGCTCCTTGGCGGGGAGACAGCCGAGATGCCGGGGCTGTACGCGGATGGCGAGTACGACATCGCGGGCTTCATCGTCGGCGTCGTGGATCGGGAGCGCCTTGTCAACGGGCGTGCGATCGCCATCGGCGATGTGCTCGTCGGCGTGCCGTCGTCCGGGCTGCACACCAATGGATATTCTCTGGCCCGGCGCATTGCGTTCGAGGGCCTCGGCCTCACCGTCGACAGTCATGTCCCAGAGCTCGGCATGACCGTCGGTCGCGCATTTCTCGAACCGCACCGTTCGTACCTGCAGCTGGTGCAGCCGTTGCTCGATGCCGGCCGCATCAAAGGCATGGCGCATATCACTGGCGGCGGGATCACCGACAATCTCCCGCGGACTCTTCCGCACGGCACCGGCGCCGTCGTCAACCTTTCCGCGTGGGAGGTTCCGCCGCTCTTTCGCTGGCTGCAGGAGCGCGGAGGGGTTTCAGTGGACGACATGTTGCGCACGTTCAACATGGGCATCGGCCTGATTATCGTGACCGCGCGGGATCAGTCTGAGGCACTCATCGGAGAGCTCGCCGCACGCGGCGGCCGTGACGCCCGCGTGATTGGTGAGATCGTCGCCGGTGAGCCACCGTCAGTGACTTACGTGTAATAAATGGGGTCGGGGGTCATTTAGTGTGGACACTGACTCCCACGTGTTTGCAGGGTCGCCCTCGCGGCCGCTTGGGACCGACACCTATCTGGCTCATTACGGCGCGCTTCCACTCTTCGTCTCCGAACGGGTTCCCAGTCATCATGGCCTTTCTGAAGGCTTCCAGTTCGCCATCGGTCTGTGGACCGTTGACATGGGCGACCCAGTTCACGGGTTTGGCGAGTGGCCATTCGCTCAACCAGGAGGGTTTCGACACGGCGTGTCGGTGGCAGAGACTGGACCACGGCCAGTCTTCCGCTTGTTGAACGAGCGAAGCACGAAGAGCGTTCCTCTCGATATATCGACATACCCAGAGGAAGTGAGTCTCGCCGCCGATGGGGATAGCTTTGAAGCGCCCTTGGTAGACGGCTCCAAGTCCGTCAAGCCCGCGGGCTGTTTGCCAACGCCGGGCATGAGTCGTGGTTAGCCAGTGCATGCAACGAGACAATGCTCGGTCGTCATGGGTGCGCATCAAAAGATGCCAATGGTTGGGCATCAAACAGTACGCAAAGAGTGCAACGTTGAAGCGCTCTGTCGCTTTCACAAGTACGCGCTCGAAGGCCTCATAGTCGCCCATGTCATCAAAAAGCGTGGCGCGTTTCGCGGCTCTATTGACTACATGAAAGACAAGTCCAGGAGCGAATACGCGTGGGCGCCGCGGCATGCGAAGTGACGGACACGCAATGCCAATGCCCGTTTCCCTTGTCGAAAGAACTGTCCTAGTTAAATGACCCCCGACCCCATTAATCGCCGCCTAGGTGTTCTCATCTCCGGGCGTGGCAGCAACCTTCAGGCGCTCATCGACGCGACCGGCGACGGCCGGCTCGACGCGACGATTGCAGTGGTCATCTCGAACCGTGAGGATGCGGGAGGACTCGATCGGGCGCGCAGGGCTGGGATCGAGGCGCTGTGCGTGAGCCATCGCGGCTGGCCGGCGCGCGACGACTACGATCGCGCGCTCGTGAGCGAACTGCGGAAGCGCGACGTGCAACTGGTGTGTCTGGCTGGATTCATGCGACGCATTGGCGGGCCGATGATCGAGGCCTTCCCGAACGCGATCCTCAACATTCACCCGTCACTCTTGCCCTCGTTCCCGGGCATCGACGCACAGCAACAGGCGTTGACGCACGGTGTGAAAACAAGCGGCGTGACCGTGCACTTCGTGACCGCCGAGCTCGATGCCGGACCGATCATCGTGCAGCGCACAGTGCCCGTACTCGAGGGAGACACCGCGCAGACACTCGCGGCGCGGATCCTCGTCGAGGAGCACCGTGCCTATCCCGAGGCGATCGCGCTCGTGCTCGACGGCGGATGGAGAGTGGACGGCCGCCGATTTCTCAGATCGCCGACTGCCGCCGGAGTGTGACGACCGCGACTTCGGGCGGACAGTTGATCCGCACTGGTACGTAGACCGTCCCCAACCCGCGACTCACGAAAATCGACGAGCTCCCGCGGCGCCCCAGGCCGGCGAGTATCGGGAAGCGCGCCCGCGCCAGCGCGCCAACTCCAGGTAGCACGATCTGTCCGCCATGCGTGTGGCCCGACAACACCGCCGGAATGTCGAATGCGGCCGCTTCGACGAGCCGCCGCGGGTCGTGTGCCAGGAGCACAACGGTGTCGTGCGCCCCTTTCAGCACACGAGCGATATCGGTTGGCCGCCGCGTCCAGAAACGGATGCCGGCGAGCTCGAGGGGCTCTCCGCGGATGATCAATCGCGTCCGCTGATCCTTGAGCACGGTGATGTTCCTTCGCATCAGGGCCGCGGGCATCTCCCGATCGTCGTCGTGATTGCCGAGGATCGCGAAGACGCCGTTCGGTGCACGAAGCGGCGACACGAGCTCGGCCACCGGTTCGACAAAACCCCGATCACCGAAAGTCACATAGTCGCCGCCGAGCACGATGAGGTCGGGCTTGGTGGACGACATCAACTCGACGGCCTGGCTCACATCGTCGGCCGGGACGATGCTGCTGTGATGAATGTCGGTGAGGAGTCCGATGCGCAGGCCATCGAGTGCGGGAGGCAGTCCTGAAACCGCGAGGTCGGCCTCCGTCACACCGAGACGATGGCGCTCGTACGCCACACCGTAGGTCGCCGCGCCCGCGAAGCCGCCGACGGCGGTGGCGAGCACGCCCTTGAGGGCGGCGCGGCGGGTCATCGTCATGGGTCTACGACCTTCAGTCTACGGTCTCCGGGGCGAGAAGTGGAGCATGGACGATACCGAGTCCGTGCATCGCGGACCGAAGACCGACCGCAGCGGTATAGTAGCGGCTGATGGACATGTATGGCGAGTTCGAGTGGCGTGGACTGATCTACGACGCCACCGAAGGTACGCGCGAGCTGCTCGCGCGGGAGAAAGTGACCGGGTACATCGGGTTCGATCCCACCGCGTCGAGTTTGCACGTCGGCAATCTGCTGGTGATGATGGCGCTGGCGCGTCTCCAGCGGGCCGGGCACTCGCCAATCGCCCTCGTCGGTGGCGGTACGGGTCTCATCGGCGATCCCAAGCCGACCGCGGAGCGTGCGTTGCTGACCTCCGATCAGGTTGCGCAGAACGTCGCCGGCATTCGCGCTCAGCTCGAGCCGTTTCTCGACTTCACCTCGAAGACGGCGCCCGCGCGGCTGGTCGACAACGCCGAGTGGCTCACGACGATCACGGCGATCGAACTGTTGCGTGACGTGGGCAAGCACTTCACCGTCAACCACATGATGGCGAAGGAATCGGTGAAGCGCCGCCTCGCGAGCGAGGAGGGCATCTCGTTCACCGAGTTCAGCTACCTCCTGCTTCAGGCGTACGATTTCGTCATGCTGTACGACCGCTTCCACTGCACCCTGCAGATGGGCGGCAGCGATCAATGGGGCAACATCACGGCAGGCGTGGATCTCGCGAGGAGGATTCGTGGCGCCAAGGTGCATGGCCTGGTGCTCCCGCTCGTCATGACCGCGTCCGGCACGAAGTTCGGCAAGACCGAGGCAGGAACCATCTGGCTGGACCCGGCGAGGACGTCACCGTACGAGTTCTATCAGTACTGGCTGAACACCGACGATCGCGACGCGGTGAGGTATCTGAAGTTCTTCACGTTTCTTGACCAGGCGCGGATCAAAGAGCTGGAGGCGGCGAGCGCACGGGAGCCCGATCAGCGGCACGCGCAACGGGAGCTGGCGCGGGAAGTGACGCGGCTCGTCCACGGCGACCCGGCCGTACGCGAAGCGGAGAGCTCAGCCGAGAAGCTGTTCAAGGGCGATCTCTTGGGCATGTCCGAGGCGGAGCTCCTCGAGGTATTTGGCAGTGTTCCCTCGTCGCAAACGGCTTATCTGGCGGATGGGTGGCCGATTACCGAGTTTCTGGCGGCTCATGCGGTGGTGGGATCGAAGAGCGAGGCCGCGCGTCTGATACGGGGAGGGGGCCTTTCCGTGAACGGGCGGCGCATCTCGGATGAGAAAGCGCGGCTGCGGCCCGAAGACGCGATTCACGGCCACTATTTCGTGGTTCGCAAGGGGAAGAAGGACAATTTCCTGGTGCGGGTCCTCGGTGATTGACAAGTTCGAGGCAGGATCGTAGGATTGGCTGGTTCGTCTGACGGGCCCCCAAGGCCTGTCTCCCCCTCCAGGGTCTGCCACCCCCCAGCATCGACAGACGCCGTGGGCTTGACAGGGAGGGAATCGGGTAGTAACCTCAGAGGGTTCCCCTAAAACGGACGGAAACGGCCGCTCGGTGGGGACTCGGCGTGGCCGGAAACGGTGCGCCGGGCATTCCGGTTCTTTGAAAACTAGATAGTGCGTGCAAGCACACATATGTTCACGACTGCATAAGGCTTCGTAAGAAGCGGCGTGCAGAAGTGAACGCCCGTCGAGTGTCAGCGGGTGGCTGTTTCGCCGAAACTGAGCGCGCAAGCGCGAGGCGGACGCGGGATAGAACCACCTACCAACACGAAGTACGAAACAACGCAGAGAGCCAAGTCAACAGGCGATCGCGTTAAAAAGTTGCGATCCGCCGGAGTGCCGCAAGGCATGAGGTGGTGACCAGCGTCTTTAACATGAGAGTTTGATCCTGGCTCAGAATCAACGCTGGCGGCGTGCCTAACACATGCAAGTCGAACGCGAGAGGGGCTTCGGCCCTGATTGAGTGGCAAACGGGTGAGTAACACGTGGGTGACCTACCTTCGAGTGGGGGATAACGTCCCGAAAGGGACGCTAATACCGCATAACATCCTGCCTTTGAACAGGCGGTGATCAAAGCCGGGGATCGAAAGACCTGGCGCTTGTTGAGGGGCCCGCGTCCGATTAGCTAGTTGGTGAGGTAACGGCTCACCAAGGCGACGATCGGTAACCGGCCTGAGAGGGCGGACGGTCACACTGGGACTGAGACACGGCCCAGACTCCTACGGGAGGCAGCAGTGGGGAATTGTTCACAATGGGCGCAAGCCTGATGACGCAACGCCGCGTGGAGGATGAAGGTCTTCGGATTGTAAACTCCTGTTGCCCGGGACGAAAAGCTTCGACCTAACACGTCGAGGTCTGACGGTACCGGGTGAGGAAGCCCCGGCTAACTCTGTGCCAGCAGCCGCGGTAATACAGAGGGGGCAAGCGTTGTTCGGAATTACTGGGCGTAAAGGGCGCGTAGGCGGCCCGCTAAGTCGAACGTGAAATCCCTGGGCTCAACCCAGGAACTGCGTCCGATACTGGCAGGCTTGAATCCGGGAGAGGGATGCGGAATTCCAGGTGTAGCGGTGAAATGCGTAGATATCTGGAGGAACACCGGTGGCGAAGGCGGCATCCTGGACCGGCATTGACGCTGAGGCGCGAAAGCTAGGGGAGCAAACGGGATTAGATACCCCGGTAGTCCTAGCCCTAAACGATGAATGCTTGGTGTGGCGGGTATCGATCCCTGCCGTGCCGAAGCTAACGCATTAAGCATTCCGCCTGGGGAGTACGGTCGCAAGGCTGAAACTCAAAGGAATTGACGGGGGCCCGCACAAGCGGTGGAGCATGTGGTT
>DATDOE010000059.1:0-2077 GCA_035293405.1 Vicinamibacterales bacterium
CGGCGAAGAGGACATTCAGCTGTTCAAGCACGTGCCGTTCCAGGTCGGCATCGGGGTCATCGACGTCAAGACCAATGAGGTCGAGTCTCCCGCCTTCGTCGCCGACCGGATCCGGCGCGCGCTCGACGTGATTCCCGCCGAGCGACTGATCATCAACCCCGATTGCGGCCTGGTGCGCCTGCCGCGCGACGTCGCGTTCGCCAAGCTGAACGCCATGGTCGAAGGCACCAGGATTGTGCGAAAGGAACTTGGTCAGTGAAGACCCTCGCCGAGCGCGTGACGTCGGGCCAGTTCGTCTACATGACGGAACTGGTGGCGTCCGGCCTCAAGCGTGAAGCGCAGGTGCTCGAGATCGCCTCCAAGCTGGCGATGGTCCCAGAGATCGCGGCCGGCAGCATCACGAGCTACGCCGGTGGGCAGCTCGGGCAGGACTCGATCCGCGTGGGCACCGCCGTGCGCGCGCGCGGCCTCGTGCCGAACGTGCATCTGACGTGCGTCGGTCAGGATCGCCACACGATCGACGAGACGCTGGTGGCTCTCCGGGCGCTCGAGATGCACAACATCTTCTCGATCAGCGGCGACTGGCCGAAGGCGGCGGCCAAGACGGCGGTCTTCGACATCGACTCGGTGCAGCTGGCCCACCACATCGCCAATCTGCGGGCGCGGACCGGAACGCCCTTCTTCATCTCGTGCGCGGTGTCTCCGTTCAAATATCAGCGCGAGGATTTGCTCTATCAATACCTGAAGCTCGAAAAGAAGATCGCCGCCGGCGCCGACATGGCGATCACTCAGGTCGGCTGGGACGCGACGAAGTTCGTCGAGCTGAAGAAGTATCTCGACGAGCGCGGCATCAGGACGCCAGTGCTCGGCAACGTCTACGTGCTCAGCCGGCGCGCCGCCGAGCGCATGAACACCGGCAACCCGCCGGGATGCTGGGCCTCTGACGAGCTCGTCGCCGTGCTGCGGAAGGAATCGGAAGCGGCCGACGGCGGCTTGCAGGCGCGCCTCGAGCGGGCCGCAAAGTCGGTGGCGGTCCTCAAAGGCATCGGCTACGCCGGCGCCTATATTGGCGGGACACACGACGCGAAGCAGGTCACGCAGATCATCCGACGCGCGGAGGAGCTCGCGCCGAAGTGGGAGCAGCTCTTCGAAGAGCTGCAGTTCGGCAAGAAGGACGGGTTCTATCTGTACAAGCGCGACCCGCAGCCGAAGCCTGCGCGCACGTTCTTGCCGACCGTCATGGATGCGGTTGGCAAGACCTTGCCGTTCGTGCCGTGGTCGAAGAAGGTCGAGGATTCTCCGATCCGGCGCGCGATCGAGGGTGTCTTCCGCTGGCTCGAAAGGCATCGGCTCCTCAGTCACTGGTTCGAGCGGTTCGAGTACTACTCGAAGAAAGAGATCTTCGGCTGCCAGAACTGCGGCAACTGTGTGCTCGGTCACATGGAGTACGTGTGCCCGCAGACCTGCCCGAAGCAGATGCGCAACGGGCCGTGCGGCGGGACGTTGCATGGCGCCTGCGAGGTGATCGACCAGGAGTGCATCTGGGTGAAGGTGATGGCACGGGCCGAGGTCTCGAGCACGATCGACCAGTTGAAGGTGTACGTGCCGGCGCCAGACCGCAGGCTGACCGGAACGGCATCGTGGGTGAACTTCTATCTCGGTCGCGACAGCAGACCTGGCCGGCCGCAGGAGCTCTGGGAGACCGGCGCCGGGCCTGGGCGGACCCTCGCGATTGACGAAGACGAGAAGCTCCAGACCGCCGGGCCGCCAGTCGCCGACCAGTTGTTGGCGGCCAGGACAGCGAAGCAAAGTGGAAAAGTGGAAAAAGTGGAAAAAGTGGAACAAGTGGAACAAGTAAGTTCACAAGTGCGGTCTGCCTAATTGCGACATCGTAGAGCGCGTCTTTAGACGCGCCTGAACGATCAGGACACCATCACACGATGAAATCCGCCCTCGACATCGCTCACGACGCCACGCTGCTGCCGATCACCGAGATCGCCGCCGCCGCGGGCATCCTGCCGGACGAGCTCGAACAGTCCGGGCAGTATCGCGGCAAGCTCCGGCTGTCGATCCTCGA
>DATDOE010000060.1:0-2041 GCA_035293405.1 Vicinamibacterales bacterium
GCGCCCGCCGATGCGGCTTCTCCCTTCGCGATGCGACGGATTGCGGCGAGCGTCCGCGTGCGCACCTGAGTCGTGAACGTCCGCACCGACAGCTCCAGCTTCACTTCGTCTGGAATGATGTTGGCCTGGGTACCGCCGTGGATCGACCCGACAGTAATCACCACAGGATCGCTCGGATTGTTCTCGCGAGCGACGATCGTCTGAAGTGCGACGACGATGCGCGAGGCGAGGACGACGGGGTCGACGGCGTTGTGCGGCATCGCCGCGTGTCCGCCGCGGCCGTAGACGGTGATGTCCACGCGATCCGACATCGCGCGGAACAGACCGGCACGGTAGCCGATTGTCCCCGCCGGCATCGTGTCATCGTCATGGAGCGAGAGCGCAAAGTCCGGGCGGGGAAACTTCGTGAACAAGCCGTCGGCCAGCATGGCCGTCGCGCCGGCGCCGCCCTCTTCCGCCGGCTGGCCGACCATCATCAGGGTGCCGCGCCATCGATCTTTGTGCTCGGCCATCAGCCGCGCCGTCCCGGCCCAGGCGGACATGTGAATGTCGTGTCCGCATGCGTGCATGACCGGCACGAGCTGGCCGGCGGCATTCTTGGTCGTTGCGCTGCTGGCAAAAGGCAGCCCTGTCTTCTCGGCGACGGGCAGCGCATCGAGCTCGGTGCGCAGCATGACGGCTGGACCCGCACCGTTCTTCATAACTGCGACGATGCCTGTCTTGCCGACGCCTGTTGTCACGTCGAATCCGAGCGCCTTCATCCGCGCGGCCAGCTTTGCCGCCGTCTGCGTTTCCTGAAATCCGAGCTCGGGATTCTTGTGAAGGTCCTTGTACAACGCCTCGATGTCCGGGTAGATCGCGTCCACTTCGGCGACCGACGGGGTAGTCGCGCGCGCACCGCCACCCTGGGATGACAGTGTCGTGCACAATACCAGGAGAAGGATGGCAACGATTCGAACGGGGATCATCGTGATCCCAGAGTCTAAAGCCGGAAGCCCAAAGCTGAAAGCCCAGAGCCTGAAGCCACTGGACCACAGATCATGCGTATCGGAGCTCACATGTCGGTGGCCGGTGGCGTTTCGAAAGCCGTGGAGCGGGCCGTCGTGCACGGCTGCGAAGCGCTGCAGATCTTCAGCAAGAACGCTCGCCAGTTTCGCGGGGCCCCGCTCGATCCGGCGGAGGTCCGCGCCTTTCGTCACGGGGTGGACAAGGCCGGGATTGCCCCGGTGGTCTCGCATGCCAGCTATCTCATCAACCTGGCGACAGCCTCTCCCACACTGCGTGAGCCAACGATCGCGGCGTTGGTCGACGAGCTCGATCGAGCGGACACGCTTGGGCTGCTTGGGGTGGTCGTGCACCCGGGCACGTGCACCTCGGGCACCGAAGACGAGGGGCTCTCACTCATTGCCGACGCCATTCGCCGCGCCTTCAAGGCGCGGCCGCGCCGCAAGACGAAGGTGCTGCTCGAGCACACCGCCGGGCAGGGACGCACACTCGGACATCGCTTCGAGCATCTGGCCGCCATCATCGATCGCCTGAATGGCTCACCCCGCGTCGGGGTGTGCCTCGACACATGTCACCTCGTCGCATCGGGTTATGACATCGTGTCCGCCGAGGGGTATCTGGAGACGTTCGAGGCTTTCGATCGTCTGGTGGGGTTCGATCGTCTGAAGGTGTTTCACGGCAACGATTCGAAGAAGCCGTGCGGCAGCCGCGTCGATCGGCACGAACACATCGGCAAGGGCTGTCTTGGGCTCGAGCCGTTCCGCCGGCTGCTGAACGATCGGCGGTTCGCGGACCTGCCGATGCTGATCGAGACGGAGAAGTCGCTCGCGTCCAAGGGCGGAGCGATCGCGGCGGATCCGTACGACATGAAGAACCTGGAGACCCTGCGGGGCCTACGGTCCGGCTCCTATGAGCCGGACTGATGTCAAACTCCTCCGTCTCGACAGACGTCACCGGAGCGGACCTCCTACCTAGCTATGAGGTCTGCGGAGGTGACGTCTTCGTTCTTCCCCCTTCCGCGCGTGGTTTCGTTGCG
>DATDOE010000061.1:0-128516 GCA_035293405.1 Vicinamibacterales bacterium
GGCGTGGACGGTCCCGCCGATCTCACGGGACGGCCGCGATCGTCGATCAGCGCGCGCACCTTGCCGACCACCGGGCCGGCGATGAAGTTGTCGCCCACGTGGAGCGTGCCGTCCTGCACGAGCACCGTCGCGACCGGACCGCGGCCACGATCGAGCTTCGCTTCGAGGACCGTGCCCGACGCGCTGCGCTTCGGGTTCGCCTTCAGCTCGAGGATGTCGGTCGAGAGCAGGATCATCTCGAGCAGCTGATCGAGGTTCTGCCGCTTCTTCGCCGAGACCGGCACCATGACCGTCGAGCCGCCCCAGTCTTCGGGCACGAGGTTCACCTCGGCGAGCTCGCGCTTCACGTTGTCCGGGTTGGCGCCGGGCTTGTCGATCTTGTTGATCGCCACGACGATCGGCACGTTCGCGGCCTTGGCGTGGTCGATCGCCTCACGCGTCTGCGGCATCACGCCGTCATCGGCCGCGACGACGAGGACGACCACGTCGGTGACCTTGGCGCCGCGGGCGCGCATCAGCGTGAACGCCTCGTGACCCGGTGTGTCGAGGAAGACCACGCTGCGGCCGTCGCCGACGTCGACATGGTAGGCGCCGATATGCTGGGTGATGCCTCCGGCTTCGCGCTCCGCGACCTTGGTTTCGCGGATGGCATCGAGCAGCGACGTCTTGCCGTGGTCGACGTGACCCATGACCGTGACGACCGGCGCCCGCGTGCCGATGTCTTCCGGACGGGAGTCGTCGCCTTCGGCGGACACCAGTTCCTGTTCGAAGCTTCGCATCTCGATCTCGGCGCCGAATTCGCGGGCCAGATCCTTGGCGACTTCGATGTCCATCGTGCTGTTGATGGTCAGCATCATCCGCTTCATCAGCAGCTTCGCCAGCACGTCCTTCACGCGCACATCGAGCTTGTCCGCGAGATCCTTCACCGTCATGCCTTCGGCCAGCGTGATCGTTCGCGTGATCGGCGGTGGTGCCGCGGGCGCGGATGCCATCTGCGGCGCCGACGGACGTTCACGGCGCGTCTGCGTGGGCCGCGTACCCGGACGCTGCTGCCCGAATGGCGGACGCTGCTGCCCGAACGGTGGACGCTGTCCCGGCGGCGCCGGCATGCCGGGGCGCGCCTGCTGTGGCGTGGGGCGAATGGGCTGCGAGGGAAGCGGGCGCGGCCCACCGAGCATGCCCGGTGTGGTGGCGCGTGGCGGTTGATAGGGCGGTCGTGGCTGCCCTGGTGCACCGGGGCGCGCCGCCCCTGGCGCCGGCTTGGCGCCAGCGGCCGGGATGGGTCGCGCGGCCGCGGCTGTCTGTTCCGCCGGCGGTTTGGTCATCCGCGGCTGCGATACCTGTGGACGCTTTGCCGGAGCGAGCGGACGGGCCGGCTGCGGGACCCGACCTGGTTCTTCGATGCGCAGCCTGATGGTCGGCGGCACGAATCGCCCGGGGTGCTGTACTTGCGCGGGCGCCCGAGCGGCGACCGCGGGCATGTCGGTCGCTGGTTCGTCGCGCTCGGGAACCACTTCCTCCACGACGGGCGAGGGCGCCGAGGGTGCGGGTTCGTCGATGACCTCTGGTGCGACGGCCACCGGCTGGATCGGCTCAGGCTCGAGCGACGGCGGTGGCGCAACCGCCGCCGGCATGTCGCTGATCTGCGGCTCGTCGACGGGCTCGGGCGGCGGGGCGGTCTCTGGCGCCTGTACTGCCGGCCTGATCGTCTTGACCAGGCGAGGAGGACCTAGAACGGGCGCGGTCGGCTTGGGCGCCTCGGCCTTCTTCGGCGGCGCCGCCTTCTTCGCACCGCCCTTCGCCGGCACGGGGTGCTCGGCGAACATGTCGCCGCCGGGCAGCGAGATGCTGCGCTGTCGGGCGACACGCTCGACAAACGAGCGCGCGACGACTTCCTCGATGGTGCTCGACGCGCTCTTCAGTTCGATGCCGTGATCGCGCTTGAGCAGCGCGAGCACTTCCTGGCTCGTCGTGTCGAGGAGCTCCGCGACCTTGTAAATCCGAACCGTTGACAAATTAAGTCCTTCGCATCCGCACAGGACGGAGCCTGTGCTCGATCACGCGGGCTCGCGCCCGCGCTCCACTACGCCTTGTCGCTCTCGCCGTCCGCCGCCTCTGCGACGGCGTCGCCCTGGTCCTCGACCGTGTCGCCGTGTTCCTCCGCAGCCGGCTCGCCCGATTGCTCGCCTGCCGTGGCTACGTGGCTCATGTCGCCGGTTTCGGCGGCGCCGTCCCCGCCGGCCTCGGCGGTGTCGCCCTCGCCCAGTTCGAGCGCGCCGAACTGCGCCTCGACCTCGCGCCGCTTCTCTTCCTCGCTCTTGATGTCGATGCGCCAGCCGGTCAGCTTCGCCGCCAGTCGCACGTTCTGGCCCTTCTTGCCGATCGCCAGCGAGAGCTGCTTGTCCTCGACGACAACCTCCATCACCCGTTCCTTGTCGTCGACGATCGACACGCGCTGCACCTTCGCGGGACTCAGCGCGTTGGTGACGAACAGGACGGAGTCCTCGGACCACTCCACGATGTCGATCTTCTCGCCGCGCAGCTCGCGGATGATTGCCTGCACGCGGGTGCCCTTCATGCCGACGCAGGCGCCCACCGGGTCAACGTCCCGCTCGCGCGAGTAGACCGCCACTTTCGCGCGATCGCCCGCTTCCCGCACCGCGCCACGAATCATCACGGTGCCGTCGTAAATCTCCGGGACTTCCTGCTCGAACAGCTTGATGAGCAGCGCGGGATCGGTGCGCGAGAGCAGGATCTGCGGCCCCTTGGCGCTGCGGTTCACGCCCTTGATCACCGCGCGGATGCGCTCGCCGGGCGTGTAGCTCTCGGCGCGCGACTGCTCCTTGCGCGGCAACACCGCTTCGACGCGTCCGATTTCGACGATCAGATCGCCGTTCTCGAACCGCTTGACCATGCTGTTGATGACTTCGCCGACCCGGTCGTTGTACTCGGCGAACACGTTGTCGCGCTCGGCCTCGCGGACCTTCTGGAAGATGACCTGCTTGGCGGTCTGCGCGGCGATTCTCCCGAGCACGTCGGTGCGCTTCGGGAACTCGATCTCCATGTCGACTTCCGCCTCCTCGCCGTACAGCTCCTGCGCTTCCTTCAGCGAGATCTCGGTGGCCTCGTTGGTCACCTCGGGCACGATGTGCTTGATCGCGAACAGATCGACCTGGCCGGTTTCCTGGTTGAATCGCGTCTTCAGGTTTTCGTTGGTCTTGTAGTACTTGCGCGACGCCGTCAGCACGGCGTCCTCGATCGCGGTGATGATCGTGTCGGCCTCGATCCCTTTTTCCTTGGCCAGTGCCTCGATCGTCTGCATCAGCGGATTTTGCATCTCTTCCTCAGAACTCCACTTCAAGCCGGCCGCGGGTGATGAGCCGCATGGGCAGCCTGTGTCTACGTCCGTTCGGCGCCTCCAGCAGCACGTCGTCCTGATCGACGCCGCAGAGCCGCCCCTCGAACGCTTTCTGGTTGTCCACCGGTTCGCTCACGACGACCTTGGCCAGTCGTCCTTCGAAGCGGCGGTAATCCCCGGCCGCCCGCAGCGGACGATCCAGTCCCGGCGATGACACCTCGAGGGTGTAGGCGAATGGCAGCGGGTCCTCCACGTCGAGAATGGTTCCGATCTCCCGATTGACCTCCGCGCAGTCGTCGACGCTCACGCTCTCCTCGGGCGTCGCCGACGGCCCGGGTCTGTCGATGAAGATGCGGACCACATGCCCGCCCTTTTCGCGCCGGCTTTGGATGTCCCACACCTCGAGACCGCGCGATGCGGTCACACGATCCGCAATCGCGCGAATCTGCTCCAGCGGCTGCATCGCACCCCGCCTGAAACAAAAAAAGTGGGCTACGGGCCCACCGGGAGTCTTCCTCCGAATAGGTAACACTCAAGCCTATCACGTCGATTCGCCCTCCGACAACGGCCGCCTCCGCGCTTCCGCGCTTCGGCGAGCCTCGCCGATGCCACGAGGCGAAGGCGGGCGAGCGACGAGCGCAGGCCCGCGGCGGCGGGCCGAGCCGACGCTACCCAGACGCGGGACGGGCGACCAGATCGTAGGCACGGCTGGCGACGATTTCGGCCTGAATAAACTGCCCAGGTGAAAGCGACGAGGGGTCGCAGTCGGTGAGATACACCACGGGGTCGATGTCCGGCGCCTGCCCTTCCAGCCGGCCGCGCAGGACGAGGTCGTGCTCGGTCGAGGGGCCGTCCACCAGCACCTTCACCCATTGGCCAATCCGGGCCCGTTGAGCCCGCGCGACCACACGCTTCTGGAGGCGCATGACGCCGGACTGCCGGCGCCGCTTGACCGGAGCGGGCACGTCGTCCTCGAAGGCATGGGCTGAGGTGCCTTCCTCATGTGAGTAGGTGAAGACACCCACATGGTCGAACTCAACCGCCCTCACGAATGACTGCAGCTCGGCGTAGTCGGCGTCGGTCTCGCCGGGGAAGCCGACGATGAAGGTCGTGCGCAGCGTGGCGCCCGGCACGCGCTGCCGGATCCGATCCAGGAGCCGCTCGTAGGTGGCGCGAGTGCCTGGGCGCTTCATGCGCTTCAGCACGGCATCCGACGCATGCTGCAGCGGCAGGTCGATATAGCGGCATACCTTCTCGCTCTCCGCCATCGCCTCGAGCACATCGTCGCCGATGGTGGTGGGGTAGAGGTAGAGCATGCGAATCCATTCGAGGCCGTCCACCTTGTTGAGCGCTCGAAGCAGCCGCGCGAGGGAGCCGCGTTCGCCGAGGTCGATCCCGTAGAAGCTCGTGTCCTGCGAGATGAGGAGCAGTTCTTTGACCCCGGATGCCGCCAGGCGTTCCGCCTCCTGCACGACCGATTCGATCGAGCGGCTTCGATACGTGCCGCGCAGCGTTGGAATGATGCAGAACGCGCACTTGTAGTCGCAGCCTTCGGCGATCTTCACGTACGCGTAGTGACGCGGCGTCGCCAGCAGGCGCGGCGTGTTGGCGTCGTAGAGATACGTGGGCAGAGACCGGGATTCGGGATTCGGGATTCGGGACTCGGGACCCGGGACTCGGGATCCGGGATTCGGGATTCGTTGTTCGAGACTCACAGGATCGCCGTTGGCGCGAAGCAGAGCGATCGGTCGAGTCCCGGGTCCCGAGTCCCGAGTCCCGAATCCCGAATCCCGAGTCCCGATGGCCTCCACGATCATCGGCAGCTCGCCCGTACCGATGACCGCATCGATCTCCGGAATCTGCTCTCGTAGCTCGTCCCGGTAACGCTCCGCCATGCACCCCGTGACGACCAGGCGCCGGCACGCGCCGGTCTTCTTGTGCTCGGCCATCTCGAGGATGGTGTCGATCGATTCCTGCTTGGCCTTGTCGATGAACGCGCAGGTATTGACGATCAGCACGTCAGCGTCGGCGGCATCGCGCGTCAACTGATGCCCGTGCCCCTGGGCAAGCCCCAGCATCACCTCGGAGTCGACGAGGTTCTTCGGGCAGCCGAGCGAGATCATGCCTATCTTCATGGTAGTTGGTAGCTGGTAGCCGGTAGGCGATACCTTGCAGACCTTGCAGACCTTGCAGACCTTGCAGACCTTGCAGACCTTGCAGACCTTGCAGACCTTGCAGACCTTGCAGACCTTGCAGACCTTGCAGACCTTGCAGACCTTGCAGACCTTGCAGCCGGTAGCTGGCAGCAAATCCAAGTTCTTGCTACGAGCTACGAGCTACCGGCTACCGGCTAGGGATACATCCGGTACAGCATACGCGGGTACGGGATCGTCTCCCGCACGTGTTCGAGCTTGCAGATCCACGAGACGCAGCGCTCGATGCCCATGCCGAATCCGCCGTGCGGAACCGTGCCGTAGCGGCGCAGATCGATGTACCACTCGAACGCCTCTTGCGGCAGGTTGTGCTCCTTGATTCGTGCCAGCAGCAGGTCCAGGTCGTCGAGGCGCTGACCTCCGCCGATGATCTCGCCGTAGCCTTCCGGCGCCAGCACGTCCACGCACAACGCCTTGTCCGGCTGCTCCGGGTCCGGCTTCATGTAGAACGCCTTCACGCTGGCTGGATAGTGCGTCACGCACACGGGCCGGTCGTACTGCTCCGACAGCACGGTTTCGTCCGTGCCGCCCAGGTCCGTCCCGTGCTGGAAGGGCAGTCCCTTCTCCTGCAGCATCGTCGCCGCCTCGTCGTAGCGGAGGCGTGGAAACGGCGCCTTCACCGCCTCGAGCTTCGAGATGTCCCGCTCGAGCAGCTTCAGCTCCGTCATGCGCGTGTCGAGCACGCGCGCCACGACAGACGTGATGAGGCCTTCGGCCAGATCAATCACGTCTTCGAGCGTGGCGTACGCCATCTCTGGCTCGACCATCCAGAACTCGGTGAGATGGCGCCGCGTTTTCGATTTCTCGGCGCGGAACGTCGGCCCGAAGCAGTAGACCTTGCCGAGCGCCATGGCGTTGGCCTCGTTATAGAGCTGTCCGCTCTGCGTGAGGAACGCCGTGTTGTCGTCGAAGTACTGCACGGGAAACAGCGTGGACGTGCCCTCGCACGCGGCCGGCGTGAAGATGGGCGTGTCGCACAGGATGAAGCCGCGACCGTTGAAGAAGTCGCGTACGGCGTTCACCACCTCGTGACGCACGCGCAGGATGGCGGCCTGGCGCTCGGATCGGATCCAGAGGTGCCGCCGGTCCATGAGGTAGTCGACGCCGTGTTCCTTTGGCGTGATCGGGAAGTCGTGAGACTGCCCGTGGACCTCGAAGCTCCGGGCGTCGATCTCGTAGCCGCCCTTGGCCCGCGCGTCGGCGCGAACCGTGCCTGTCACAGAGAGGGACGTTTCCTGCGACAGGTGATCGGCGCGGGCGAACATCTCGTCGCCGACCGCCGCTTTCGACAGGACGGCCTGAATGAACCCCGTGCCGTCCCGGACGATCAGGAAGTGGATCTTGCCACTCGATCGGCGGTTGTGGAGCCACCCCTGGATGGTGACCGTCTCTCCGTTGTGCCTGGCGATGTCTGCGATGGTGGCGCTCATTACACCTCGTCAAACGTCACGAAGGTCTTCTCGAGCCGCTCGCGGGCTTTCACCGCCCGCTTCAACACGTCGATCGGGTCTCCGGTATCGGCAACCTCGAACATCAGCGTGCCCTCGTATCCGATCTTCTGCGTCTCCATCATCGCGGCGTCCCAGTCGATGGTGCCGGCATAGGGCGTCAAGTGCTCGTCACGCGTGCCGTCATTGTCGTGGACGTGCGTCGTCCACAAGTGTCCGGACAGGGTTTCGACGGCTTCGCCCAGGTCACCCATCAAGTGCGCGTGCCCGTAATCGAGGCACACGCCGACATCGATGCCGTCGAGCTCTTCCTCGACCAGCCGCACCAATGCTTCCGCGCTGGACAACGGGTTCGGCATCACTTCGAGCGCCACGTGTACGTTGGCGCGCGCGGCCATCTCCACGATGTCTTCGACGCTGCGCCTCGCCAGCTCCGGCTGGTTGTCGCGGGGTGACACTCGCTCTGTCGCCGGCGTGCCGAGGTGGATGACGAGGTGCCGGAAGGGAATCCGTTTCGCGATCGCCAGTGCGGCTTCGGTTTCCGCCAGCGCCGTCCTGCGTGACGCCTCGTCCCGCGAGGCGTTTGAAAAGGCGCCAATCCACGCACCGCCTTTCATCGCCTCCACGATCGGCGCGTGGACCGAAAGCAGCTCGAGCCGGGTGTCCGAGAGCCACTCCGCGAGCTCCGCCGCCGCCTGCTCGTCGTGATAGTCGAAGTGCGATCGCGTCGCGAACAGCTCGACGGCCTCGAAGCCGTGGGCCGCGATGTGCACCAGGTGTTCGCGGGTCAGCCGGTGCTCGTGAAACAGATGCGTGGAGATGCCGAAACGGTTCATGGCGTCGGTCCGGTGCGTACGCAGCGGGCCAAACCACGATCTTAGCAGGCCTACCTGAGTTCCTCCAGGTGTTCGCCGAGCAGCTCACGCAGCCGGCCGAACCTGGCGTCGCGCTCCAGATTCCCCCTCACATAGTTCAGGGTGCGCGGGATGTACTGGATGTACACCGTGTTTCCGCGCGATATGGTCTGGAAGCCGAACGTGCCGAGGGCCTTCAGATTGCGTTGAAGGGCCATCAGATCGAACCGGCGACGAAACTCCACCCGCTCGGCCGCGGCGTTGGAGCTGCCGGTATGCGCGCCTCGGAGCGCCTGAAAGAAGGCGATCAGCTCGTCCACCTGCGGCTCGGTGAAGTCGACATATGAGTCGCGCAGAAGCGAGACCAGGTCGTAGGTGTCCGGCCCCATGCGCGTATCCTGAAAATCGATGACGTAGAGGCTGGCCTCGTGCAGCATGAGGTTGCGGCTGTGATAGTCGCGGTGACAGAGCACCCGCGGCTCGGCGGCCAGCTCCTTGACCATCGCGGCGTACTCGACCGCCAGCGCTGCGCGAGCCGCTCCCGTCAGGGCCGCTCCCCGGTAGCCCTCGAGGAAATGCTTCGTGAAGAACTGCAGCTCCCACGAGAGCTTGTCCTCGTCAAAGGCGATGCCGTACGGGATGAACTCCGGAGAGGTGAGCTCGGACCCGCGGCGCTGCAGTGTTTCAATCAGCGTCACGGCCTGTCGGTACAAGGCCGCGTGTTCGGCCGGCGACGCCGCGCCGAGGTGCGCCTGCAGCGTCACGTCGCCGAGATCCTGGAGGGCGATGATGCCGAGCGCGTTCGAGTGGCTCAGGATCTGCGGAACGGGCACCGGCATCGCGCTGTAGAGCCGCGCGACGTTGGCAAAAGGGAGCCAGTCGAAGTCGATCGCCTGGGGATGGACGGCCAGCACCTGGGACGGCGCGTTGCGCAGGAGCACCCGCACATATCGGCGATCCGAAGCATCTCCCGTCAGCGGCACGACCTTCGCGCCTTGATCGGTCAGGCCCATCTCGGTCAGAAACTGATCGATGCGGGCGCGGACGTCGGTGTCGGTCATAAATCGTTCGGATCGTTCGGATCGTTCGGGTCGTTCGGATCGTTCACAACGACCCGATGGCGAGATGGCCGATGCGCTGCTCGCCGGGGGCCAACTCACCGTCGGCGATTCGAATCGTCACGCCATGCCACGAGGTGTCTGACGGGATGCGGACGCCATCCGTCACCACACATTCGTTCAGCATCGCTCCTGCTTCCACCACCACATCGTCCCACAGGACCGACCGCTCGATCCGCGCGGACGGGTCAACCTGCGCGTGCCCTCCGGGGCTGTGCCCTTCGCGCTCGGCGATACGTAGCGACGTGTCCAGATAGTCGGCCGGCGTGCCGATGTCGAAGAACTCGGCCGTGGCGTGGAAGGCGCGGATCGAGCCGGGTCGAGAGGCGATGATCGAGGGGTATAGAGCCCTGAACGACTCGAACGGCACGTCAGAAGGTACCGACGCAAACGCCTCGGCCTCTGCCACCTGCACGCCGATGACGTGGAACGAGCCGTCGGCCGATCCGCGCTTCGCGAAGCCGGTGATGCTGCCGTCGCCGTCGACGACAGCGCCGCCGTACTTGTCAGGTTCGGTGTTCGGCACAACGGCGATCGTCACGAGTGCCCCCGACTTCTGATGGCTGGACACCACGGCGCGCACGTCCACGTCCGTCAACGTGTCTCCGTTGACAATCAAGAACGTCGATCCGGAATTCGGGATTCGCCCCTCGACTATCGCTCGGGGCGTCCCGAGCAACGTCGAGGGACGGGATTCGGGATTGGGCGTTGATTCCAGATCGCGCAGCAGGGGCAGGGCGCGCCGTGGCCCGCCCGCCGAGCCGAGCACGGGTACCTCCCACGAGTACCTGACCCGCAGCCCGAGGCTGGTGCCGTCGCCGGTGAGCGCGGTCAGTGTGTGGGGAAGATGATGCAGGTTGAGCACCGCGTCGGTGACGCCCGCGTCGGCGAGCGATTTCAGAATGCGGTGAGCCAGCGGCACACCGGCGACCGGGAGCGCGGCCTTGGCGCGCACGAACGAGAGCGGCCGCAGACGCGTCGCCAGCCCTGCGGTCAGGACGAGCGCTGGGACCATTCGTCCGCGAACATCATGTTGGCGCCCTTCAGTCCGAACCGTTCGCGCCTGGCCAGGAACAGACCGCGATAGGAATCGAGAATGAAGTCGTCCGGCGACCGGCCCAGCGCTCCGGTCATGGTGAGGATCGCGCGCTCGCCGCCTTCGATCTCGACGAAGGTGCCGATCGGTGTCTCATCGAGCGCGATGGTCGCGTCCTCGGCGGCAAACTCCTCGCGGAATTTCTGATAGCGGAACCAGACGTGCAGGCCGAGCGACTCGAACACGTGCGTCAGGACGTCACCGTCACTGATCATGGTCTCGTGCTCTTCGCGGGTTTTCATGGAGCCCGGTTGCACGGGGCCCTTGAAGGTCAGCAGACTTCTGCCATTGTCGTTGCGGATTCGCAGGGCACATCCGCGCCGCCGCAGCGATTCATCGTCGGTGTCGAACAGCGCATCTTCCTGGAGGCGGCGGCACTTGAGAGGCGCGGCGCCCGAGGAAATGATGGCGGCGCGTGCATCCGGCAGGCTCTCGAACGGGAGCTTGATTTCGCGCTCAATCATGAGGGGCCAAAGATTACAGGATTGCCCCCCAAAAAGAACAGGCCTCAGGAGGTCATCCCTGAGGCCTGAAACAGCTGAACCCGGAACTAGAGCCCAGAGCCCAAAGCCGAGCGCCCTCTAAAGCCCTCGGACCTACTCCTTGGTCACCGACACGAACGTCTCCTGGCCGTCACGCACCACCCGCAGGAATGCCGTCCCGCGTGAGGGCACACGACCGAGCTCCCGCTGCGCGTCGGCGGCGGAAGCCACCGCCTGCCGTCCAACCCGGACGATCACGTCGCCGGGCCGCAGACCCGCGCGCGCCGCGGCGCCGCCCTGCTCGACGTCGCGAATGAGCGCGCCCCTGGTGTCGTCAAGCTTCAACCGGCGAGCCACGTCCGGGGTCACGTTCTGCAACGTGATGCCGAAGCCGCTGCTGGTCTCCTGAGCTGTGTCGCTCTCGCGCTCGGCGTTGTTGCGCGTGCCGTTGCCCTCGGCTTCGAGATCGAGCTCGTCGACCGTCACGTTGACCGTCTTCTCCGCGCGGTCTCTCATGAGGCGAACCGGCACCGTCGTGCCAGGCCGCGTGTTCACCACCATCCGCACCAGCTCGTCGCGATTCGAGACCGGCTTGCCGTTGAAGGAGACGACCACGTCTCCCGGCTCGAGGCCGGCCCTGCTGGCCGCGCTGCCCGGCGTGACCGATCTCACGACCGCGCCTTTGCGATCCTTCAGGCCGAACTCGTCAACCGCATCGCGCTCGATTGCGCCGACCGACACGCCGATCCGTCCGCGCGTGATCTTGCCCGACCGCAGCTGCGGCAGGAGCTCACGAACGGCGTTGATCGGAATCGCGAAGCCGATGCCGATGTTTCCCGACTGACGGCCATCCGCGATGATCGCGGTGTTGATGCCGATCACCTCACCGCGCAGGTTGAGCAGCGGCCCTCCCGAGTTGCCCGGGTTGATCGCGGCGTCGGTCTGCAGCACTTGTGCGAAGCGGCTCTCGGCCACTTGGAAGGGCCGCTCGAGCGCGCTGATCACGCCGACGCTGACGGTGTGCGCCAGGCCGAACGGGTTGCCGATCGCCATGACCCAGTCGCCCTGCTGCATCTGCGAGGAGTCGCCGAACTTGATCTCGGGCAGCGTGTGGTTCGGCTTTTCCGTCAGCTCGATGAGCGCGCTGTCGGACAGGGGATCGCGTCCCACCACCTTCGCATCGTATTCCTGATCCTCATCCTCGCCGTAGAGAGAGACCTTGATCTTGGTCGCGCCCTCCACCACGTGGTTGTTGGTCAGGATGAAGCCGGCCTTGTCGATGATGAAGCCGGTGCCCGCCGCCTGGACGACCTGCTCGCGGGGCCGCGCGCCCGGCTGGCTGCGGTCCTCGCGCTGACCCTGACCGCCCGGACCAGGCTGGCCGAAGAAGCGGTCGAACAGATCGCCGCCGCCTCCGCCACCGCCGCCGAAGAAGTCGCTGAGGTCCTGCGCGCGCTGACGCGACTCGGTACGGATGTTGACCACGGCTGGCGTCGCCAGTTTGGCGATGTCACGGAAGGTGGTCGCGGTCACGGGACCGCTGAGTGGCGCGCTGTTCATCGCCGGCGCCGCGACCGTCTGCGCTGACGACTCCGGCGAGAGCCCCAGCCTCGACGCAATCACCAGTGCGGCCGCCGCCGACGTCATTGCAATGAGCAGTGCGTAAAACCATGTAAGCCTACGGTTGGACATCAGTGCCTCCAGACCTCTCTCCTGTCGAGCCCCCTCGCGGGCGGCGCCTTGTCTATATTGTCGAACATATTCTGACTTCACAACAGCGTGAGGATCTCGTGCTGCCGCGGCCCCGTGACGACAGCCTCCCGCTCGTCCCGAAACACGTTGATCTCGGTGCGAACGCCGAAGGTGTCGAAGTACAGCCCGGGCTCAACGGTGAACCCGGTCCCGGGCAGGAGCCGCCGATCGTCGTGGGTCTCATAGTCATCCATGTGCACACCGTTCCCGTGCACGTTCTCCCCGAGGCTATGGCCGGTCCGGTGCAGAATTCGATCCGCGTAGCCCCGCTGCTCGAGCACGTCTCGAGCCGCGCGATCGACCTGCCACCCTCGTAAGTCGCGTCCATCTCTGGCCGCATCCTCAACCAGACTGACCGCCGCGTCCCGTGCCGCGGCGACGGCGCTGAAGGCCCGGGCCGTCTCATCCGGTACCCGCGATGCCGTCACGCCAACCCATGTGATATCTGCGAACACCGCTCCGGCGTCGCGGGTCTTCCCCCAAAGATCGAGGAGCAGAACCTGATCGGCCACGATCGGCCGCGACCGCTCGGCCGTTGGCAGATAGTGCGGGTCTCCCGCGTTGCCACCCACCGCCACAACGGGCGCTGAATCGCTCACCAGACCCTCTTCCTCGAACCATCCCACCATCTGCTGCTGCAACTCGTATTCACTCATCGTCCGCCCCGCACGAACCGCCGCTGCCGCTGCTGCAAATGCGCGATCCTTGATGCGATAGAGCGACGCCGATGCGACCTGGTGCGAGGCCAGCTGGGCGGGTGTCCACGAGGCCTCAAATTGTTGGACGAGGTCGCCCGAGGAAAAGATTGAAACACCCTTCGCCCGCACGGCCTCCGCGGTTCCAGCGTCCACACGGGACAGGTAGGGGATCGCACACAACGCCGAGTACTCCATGGCCACGCGCCGGATTCCGGCCAGGAGACGCGTCAGCCCCGCATCCAGTTGGTCTCGTCCCGCATACACGGCCTTCTCACCCGGCAGCTGGTCGAGGTTGTGGCGCTCGATCGCGTGGACGAGCCCACGCGGCTGACCCTCGGCTGGAATGAGGTAATACCACCGCCGAGTGGTCATGTGCGCGCCGCCCACCAGTCCGGCGAGCCGCGCGGCTATCGGGTTCGATCCATGAAAGTCGTAAAGTAACCACCCATCCAGGTCCGCCTTCCGCAGCGCACTCTGAATGGCGGGCACATCCAGTCCCATACGGTGCTCAGTATACGGTGCTGGCCTGTGTCCCTTACGACGCGACCGCCGCGGCGAAAGTCTGAATCACCCTCAGAATCACCCTATAATCGTGGCTGCCAACCTGCCGGTCAGGACTTATGACACAGCGACTCACGGTTGCCTTGCTCCTTGCCGCCATGGGCGGCGCTCTCGCCGCTCAACAACAGGCGGCACCGCAGGCGCCGCAGCCGCCGGTCGTCGATCAGCCCCCTGTCACCTTCCGCGTCGAAGTGAACTACGTCGAGGTCGATGCGTTCGTCACCGATGCCCAAGGCAACGTGGCGAACGACCTGACCGCCGATGACTTCGACGTGTTCGAGGATGGCAAGCCGCAGAAGGTGTCGTCGTTCTCGCTCGTCAACATTCCCATCGAGCGCGCCGAGCGTCCGCTGTTCGCGGGCAAGCCCATCGTGCCCGACGTGCAGACCAACGAGCACCTCGAAGGCCGGATCTACCTGATGGTCCTTGACGATGTGCACACCGATGCCACGCGCACGCCGCGCGTCAAGGCCGCGGCCCGCCGTTTCATCGAGCAGAATTTCGGCACCAACGATCTGGCGGCCGTCGTGTTCACGGGACGGTCCGACGCCTCGCAGGACTTCACGAACAATTCGCAGTTGCTGATTGCGGCGATCGAGAAGTTCAACGGGCGCAAACTCCGGTCGTCGACGATTCAGCGGATCGAGAGCGCGAGGGTCAACCCCGGCACCGGCGTGCTGGAGCCGGGTGACGACATCGACCAGATGGACCGTGCGTTCCGCGCCCGCTCGGTGATGGCGAATATCCGGAAGCTGGCCGAGTTCATGGCCGGCGTCCGCGGACGCCGCAAGGCGATGCTCCTCATCGGTGAAGGCGTCGACTACAACATCTACGACGCGACCGGCCTGCTCGGGGCGTCGGCCTCGTCCGTGCTCCTCGACACGCAGGATGCGATTGCCGCGGCGACGCGCGGCAACGTGAGCATCTACGCGATCGATCCCCGCGGTCTGACGACCGGAGACGAGGACCTCATCACGCAGAGCGGCACGGTTGGCGATGCCAACGGCCAGTCGCTCCAGTCCGAGCTGCGCCTGTCGCAGGACAGCCTGCGGGTGCTGGCCTCGAGCACGGGTGGCTTCGCCGCCGTCAATCGCAACGATCTCAACGGTGCCTTCGATCGCATCGTCGTCGAGAACAGCGGCTACTACGTGTTCGGCTACTACTCGGCCAACGATCGCCGTGACGGCCGCTTCCGGAAGATCGAGGTACGGGTCAAGCGTCCGGGCCTGCGCGTCCGATCGCGTAGTGGCTACTACGAGGCACGGGGCCGCAAACCGTCCACATCAACGTCACCGACCTCGATGAGCCCGGCCATTGCCGAGGCGCTCGGCAGCCCGTTGCCGGTTGCCGGCATCCCGATCAAGGCCTTTGCGGCGCCGTTCAAGGGTGCCGCGCCCAACGCCGCGGTTGCCTTTGTGGCCGAAGTCGACGTCAACCAGTTCGAGTTCATCGAGAAGGATGGGATCTTCAGCGAGCAGCTCGAGATTGTGAACACCGCGACCGATTCCAAGGGCAAGGTCTTCCCGGGCGACAGGCAGGTGGTCAGCCTCACCATGAAGCCCGACACGGTCGCGCGCGCGAAGAACCGCGGATTCCGCCTCGTGTCGCAGGCGAGCCTGCCCCCAGGGCGGTACCAGATGCGGATCGCCGTCGCGAATCGGGAAGGCAAGGCCGGCAGCGTCCTCTACGACCTCGAGGTGCCCGACTTCTCGAAGGGCCCTCTGGTGATGAGCGGCGTCGCGCTGACGTCGCGGCTCGCGGCCGAGGCGCCGACCGTCAAGCCCAAGGACCCGCTCGCCGACTATCTGCCGGGCCCACCGACCGCGATGCGGGAGTTCTCGCGGGAGGATGAGATCGTCCTCTTTGCCGAGTTCTACGAGAATCTGCCAGGCGCGCAGGTGCACTCGCTCGACTTCAAAGCCGAACTGCGGGCCGAGGGCGGACGCGTCGTGCGCAGCGTCGAGGACCAGCGTTCATCGAGCGAGCTGAAAGGCGCCTCCGGCGGGTACGGCTTCTCCGCGCGCCTCCCACTCGATGATGCCGAGCCAGGTCTCTACGTGATCCACGTGCAAGGCCAGGCGCGAACCGGCGATCAGGTGACGGTCAGCAAGGACATTCAGATCCGGGTCCGCTGACGCGTGCTTCGTCTCGATCTCATTCAAACCGTCGCCTGTGCAGGGCTGATTCTCTTCGCCGGCTACGGTCTCAAGAAACTGATTCCGGCGCTGGCGCGATACAACATTCCCGCACCGGTAGCCGGTGGCCTGCCGGTCGCCGCGCTCTTCGCGACGTTCTACGCGTTCGACTGGCGGCCAGTGGCCTTCGACATCACGCTGCAGCTGCCGCTGCAGAACACCTTCTTTGCCTCGGTCGGCTACGGCGCAAGCGTGCTCCTGCTGAAGCGGGGCGGGCCGCTCGTGCTGGTCATGATGATCGTGGCCTCAGTGGCCGCGGCCCTTCAGAACGTGCTCGGCGCGGGCGTGGCGATGCTCCTCGGCGAGCATCCGCTCATGGGGGTCCTTGCCGGATCGGTGACGTTGACCGGAGGACCCGCGACCGGGCTCGCGTTTGCTCCGCTCTTCGAACAGGCCGGTGTGCCGGGCGCATCGACCCTCGCGGTATCCGCCGCCATGGTCGGCATTATCGCCGGAGGATTGCTCGGCGGTCCGATCGGAACCTACTTGCTCGATCGTCATCCGAAGTACATGCCAGCCCATTCGGCGGAAGGGACGCTCGCCAATCTGGCCGAGCCGCAGTTCGCCGAGCCGGCATCAACGGCGCCGGCCGGTGAGGACGTTGAAGCCTACGGCCTTCTGAAGCATCTGGTGTTGATGATCACCGCGGTCGGTGTGGGCATGTGGGTCAGCGCCGGCATCGCCTCGCTCGGAATCACCATGCCGGCCACCATCGGAGCGATGATCGTGGCGGCGCTCATTCGCAACTTCGACGATCTCACTGGGCTCATCGGCATGTCGCAGCGGACGCTCGACGACCTCGGCAGCGTCGCGCTCGCGCTCTTCCTCGTGATGGCGCTCATGAGCCTCCGCCTCTGGGAGCTGGCCGGTGTCGTCGTGCCGCTGCTGGTGATTCTGGTGTGCCAGGTGCTCTTCGTCGCCGCGCTCTGCCTGCTGGTCGTTCCGCGCCTGCTGGGGAAGGACTACGACTCGATCGTGATGTCGAGCGGCTTCTGCGGATTCATGCTGGGGACCACGGCGAATGCCGTGGCAAACATGGGCGCGCTGGTCGAACGATACGGGCCGGCGCCCAAGGCCTACCTCGTCGTGCCGCTCGTGGGCGCGTTCGGGATTGATTTCGTGAACCTCTTGCTCATTACCGTCGCGCTCAACATCTGGGCGTGAAGCGCCCGCGATCCGCTCGGTAGCGCCGGGTCGTGAGACCCGGCGTTCCTGGTTTACAGCTTCGGGAGCTGCGTCGCCTTGATCGTGCCGTTCGCGTGTTCGAACTTGTACTGGTTCCGATTCATGGCCTTGTTGATCGGAACCTTGAGCACGACCTCGATGACCTCACCGGGTTGCAGCGGCCTGCGATGTCGGAAGGGCTGTGAGCCGCTCACGGGATTGCCATCCTTGTCGTACCAGAACTCGTCAACTTTCAAACCGGCAATGGCGCCGGTTGCCAGATTCTTGACCTTGATCGTGGTCGTGATGAACTTACCGTCGTTCTTGCTGACCGGCTTGGTGTAACCAAGCTCGGCCTGACCGCGGACCGGCGCCACGAGCTTTCCCGGCGCGGTCTGCGCGCCCTCGTCGCTTGGACGCTTGGTCGTGTTTGCCGGCGGCGCGACCGCCGGTTTAGCCTGTTCGGCGGCCACTCCCGCGAGCAACAGCACGACGCCGGTGATAGTCAGGAACGTACGTCGCTGACTGTTCATGATGTGACCTCCCCTAAGAGCCGCGCAATTATAGGCGCTTTACATTTCGCCGTTCCAGTCCTCGGGTTCCGGGTTGGCCGACCGGAAGATCTCCAGATGCCACTTGCCGCCGCCCCAGGGCTCGATCACTTCGGTCGCGACCACGTCCACGAGGACCTCCGCGAAGGTCCGTCCTTCCGGGTCTCCCTCGAGGTGGTACGCCGGCTCATCCCATCCGAAGTTCGGATAGAGAATCATCGACAGGAACAGGTCGTACCCGTCGTCGACGACGATGATCTGACCACAGGGGCGCTTGATGGTCGAGTGGTAGACGAGGTACTTCTCGGCGCTGTGGGCGCGGATGTAGCGCTTGAGCGCGAACTCCCGGGCGACGATCTCCTCGACGGCGATCTTCTTCTCCCAGCAGTCGCGGCAGTAGCGCTCGTCACCGCGCGGCTCCGAGACCTCCTTGGATCCGCACAATGCGCACTTCGTCTTGGCGACGTTGGATTTCCGGGGCGCCATGTCCCCATTATATTCGCCATATTCGCCGCGTCCGTTACCCCTCCGTACACACCGAGGCGTAGGGGCGACGCATGCGTCGCCCCTACCGTGTCATACGCGAATAATGCCCAGGGGTGTGGCGGCTGTGTAACGCGGGAACACCTGGCCGAGGGCCTCCGGCGTCAGGCTCAGGTGCCGCGTCGCGACCTCGCTGAAGACGTCGCGGAAGTCAGTCGTGACCGCCAGGTCGCGGCCCTCGAATCGCTGATGCTCGCGGAGCCCTGGCCAGCGGCCATAGACCTTCTTGCCCTTCACGGGGCCGCCGATGAGGAGCATCGCGTTGCCGTGACCATGGTCCGTCCCGCGGTTGCCGTTCTCCGCCGCCGCCCGCCCGAACTCGGACATCGTCAGGATCACCGTGTCGGACATGCGCTCGCCGAGGTCGGCGGCCAGCGCCGCAAGGCCGTGGGCGAGATCGTCGAGGCGCTGGGCAAGCTGACCGGTTGCGCCGCCTTCACCGACGTGATGATCCCAGTTGCCTGATTCCGCGAACGCGATCTCGAGGCCCACGTCGGCCTTGGCGATTCGCGCAATCTCCTGCAGTGCTTGTCCAAACGGAGAGCGGGGATACTCGACACCGGCCGCCGGCTGATACGGGCCGGAGCTGGCCGTCCGCAGCGTGCGCATCGCCTCGAATGCGGCTTGCGCGCTGCTGCTGAGCAACGGGTTTGCGGCCCCGGCGTACGCCGTTTCGAGCGCCCGTTCGGCGCCCATGCCACCTTGCACGTCGAACGATTCAACGCTGCCGACGGCCAGCGAAGGCGCGCGTCCCTTGAGCGACCGAGGCATCTGTCGCGCGACCGCAACGCCTCGTAGCGGCGACTGGTCACCGCCAGCCGCCTGTAGATAGCGATTGAGCCATCCGTCCCTGGTGCTCTTCACGCCCGGAGTTGCGGTCTCCATGTAGTCCTGCGCGTCGAAGTGCGACCGCGTCTGATCCGCGGATCCGCAGGCGTGGACGACGGCGAGCACGCTGTTCTCCCATAACGGAACGAGTGGCGCCATCCGGGGATGCAGACCGAAGAAGCCGTCCAGATCGAGGCTGGCGTCCGCGCTTCCAGGCTTGGCGATCGCGATTGACGGGCGGAGCGAGTAGTAATCCGCCTCGCCGTATGGCACCACCATGTTCAGGCCATCCACGGCGCCGCGCTGGAAGATCGCGATGAGGAGACGCCGCCGCGGCGATGCGGCGGCCGCGGCGCGGGTCAGGAACGACGGCGCGAAGCCGAGCGACAGCATCGCCATTGCGCCAGACTTGAGAAAAATGCGTCTGTCTGTCAGTGGTCGGTTCTCGGTTCGTGGTTCTCGGTCTTGGCTCGCCACTATCTCCTCTGAAACTCCGGTCCGCCAATGACGGCGGCCTGGGCGCCGGCGATCTGCTGGGCCACGTTCATCCGGGTAACGAGCGCGCCGGCGGTGATCCACGTCTCGGCGGTGTCGTCGTAGCCGGTCGGCGGCTGGCACATATACGGCTGCATGCCGAGCTGCTGCAGCGCGCGCAGCACCTGCCTCGGATCGGAGAGCTCACGTCCGGTCGCGCGCAGCGCGCTCGCGACGAACTCGAGTGGCGTCTTCATCTTGGTCCGGCGCATCTCGGCGGCGAAGAACTCCGGCGACGTGATCACCGCCCGCACGACTTCACGGAGGTTGCCGCCGGTTTCCTGGAACCGCGCCGCGACACGCCCGACGAGCGCCTCCGACGGATCATCGCTGACGAACCGGCGTGCGAGCTTGGTGGCGATATGCCGCGCCGTTGCCGGGTGCGAGGCGACGATGTCGAGGACGCGCTCGCCATCGTCGATGCCGCCGCCCGCGTTGATCGTGTGTCCGAGGACGCTCTTGGCGCCCGTGTCATGGAGTGCCGGCGTGAAGCGGAACTCATTGCCAACGTCGTCCATGGTCATCTGCTGGCCGCCTGCGCCGGCGTCCGCACGGGGCCGGCGAGCTCCGCCGCGATCCTGACGACCGATGGTCCAGCCGGTGAACGCCCGCGCCACTTCGACGACGTCCTGTTGCGAGTAGCCGCCGTCGACACCGAGCGTGTGCAGCTCGAGCAGCTCGCGGCCGTAGTTCTCGTTGAGCCCGCGCTTGCGCGGCTGCGCGTTGTTTGCCTGTGCAGGTTGACGGCCCGCTCTCCGCTGCTGCCGCGGCTTCTGCAGGTCGAGCGCACGCTCCGCGGCTTCTGGATCCGCGCTCAGCCAGTTGTCCAGATAGAAAAGCATCGCGGGGCTCTTCGCCGTGGCCCCGAGGAGATCGCGAAACCGTCCGAGTACGTGCGGCCGTATCGCGTCGCGTTCGTAGTCCGGCAGGAAGAGGCTGGTTCGCCCTTTGCCCGCGAAGACGTTGAAATGGTTGAACCAGAAATCGACGAGCACTTCCTCGAGCTGTCGTTCGCTGTAGACGGCGCGCACGATCTTGGCTTCTGCGAGCGCTTGCACCGACTGGCGCCCGAACTGCCGAGCCTCGCGCGGCGAGGAGATCGAGGCCGGCCGCACGGGCGGCGACGGAAGACGCCCGGCCAGGCCGGCATCGTCAATGCGCGAGGGCGTGAGCTGCTGGTCGATCCAGGCTGCGAGGCCGAGCTTCAGCACCCCATCGATATCACCCGGCCGCGGGCCAAAGGTGAGCCGGTTCAGCGCGTGTTCCACCGCATCGCGATCGCTCGGGATTGCGGCCCCGGCCCTTGCGGAAGCGATCGACGAGCCGGTCCGTTGGGACTGGCCGACGTCGGCGGCCGGGGTGGACTGGCCCGTGGTGAATACCACCACGAGGAGCACGCTCACAGTTGCGATTCTGCGCATCTCCGGACCCTCAAGAAAAAAGGACGGCTGTGGGTTAGACGGAGGATACCGCTTCGGAGTGAACTCCCAACTCCCCCCAAAGGGCTCTGGGCTTTGGGCTTTAGGCGAAGCCCCGCCGAAGCGCGCGTGGACTCATGAGCGGGAAGGCGGGGGAGTTGGCTCGGAGATCGGGTTGGGAGTTGGGAGTTGTTATCGAGTCAGCGTCTCTCGTCGGACCGCGGGGAGGTACATGTCCCGCACGTAGTCCTTCACCATTCGCCGCGCCGTGAATCTGGGAAGGACGGTCCGCATCGACTGTTTGACGATCTGCAGCCACCGCCGGGGAATGCCCCGTTCGTCGCGCTCGTAGTAGGTGGGCACGAGCTGCTCTTCGATCAGCGTATACATGGCCTGCGCATCGGCCCAGTCCTGCGCACCGTGATCGTTCGGATCGGCATGGCCCTCGATCAGCCATCCGTTGTCGCCGGTAAAGCCCTCGGCCCACCAGCCGTCCCCGATCGACATGTGCGGAGTGCCGTTGATGGCCGCCTTCATCCCGCTCGTGCCGCTGGCTTCAAGCGGCTTGCGCGGGTTGTTCATCCACACATCGCACCCCTGGACGAGGTAGTGAGCCACGTGCAGGTCGTAGTCGTCCACGAACCCGATGCGCCCGCCGAATTTCGGATCGAGCGCTCGCCGGTAGATCCGCTGCAGGTGGTGCTTGCCCACGTCGTCGGCGGGGTGCGCTTTGCCGGCAAAGACGAACTGCACGGCGCGTCCCGACGCGGTGAGGATGCGCGCCAGCCGATCGGGGTCGAGGAAGATCAGCTCGGGACGCTTGTAGCCCGTGAAGCGGCGCGCGAATCCGATCGTCAGCGTGTTGTGATCGAACATCGTGGCGGCGGCGACGATACGCGCCGCGCTCACGTGCTCCTGCGTCCAGCGGTTGCGCGCGCGCTCGCGGACAAAGTTGAAGAGAAACGCTCGCAGCGCCTGGCGCGCGGCCCACAGCTCCTCGTCCGGGATGTCCATGACGCGATCCGCAAACGCCGGGTCGTCGTGATAGTCGAGCCAATCGGGGCCCAGATGGCGCTCGAAAAGCGCCCCGATCTCGGCTGAAATCCACGTCGGCACGTGGACGCCGTTGGTGATGGACCGGACCGGCAGCGACTCGAACGGTACGCCCGGCCAGATCGACTGCCACATCTGTTTGGTGACTTCGCCGTGCAGCCGGCTGACGCCGTTCACCGCGCCGCTCGTCCGGAGCGCGAGCGCGGTCATGTTGAACATCGGCCCATTGCCATTGTCGTAGTTGCCGAGCGCCAGAAACCGCTCGCGGTGAGCGCCGATGTCGCCCCACGCGCCCGCCAGGTGTGTCTCCACGAGATGGAAGGGAAACGCATCGTGGCCGGCCGCGACTGGGGTGTGCGTGGTGAAGACGGTGGTGCGACGCACCTCGTCGAGCGCGTTCTCGAAGCTCGCTCCGGCCTCGCAGAGATCGCGGATGCGCTGCACCGCGACGAAGGCGGCGTGCCCTTCGTTGAGGTGATAGGCCGACGGATGACAGCCCATCGCCTTCAGCACCCGCACGCCACCGATGCCGAGGATGATCTCCTGCTGGACGCGCGTCTCGCGGTCGCCGCCGTACAGACGCGCCGACAGCTCGCGATCCCATGGCGCGTTCTCTTCGAGATCGGTGTCGAGCAGGAAGAGCGTCACGCGGCCGACCTGCACTCGCCACACCGCCACCAGCACGGTTCGATTGCCGAGTGGAACGGCCGTGATGCACGGCTTGCCCTCGCTCGTGATCGCGGGCGCGATCGCGGCGGCGGTCCAGGTCAACTTCTCGTAGACCTCTTCCTGCCAGCCGTCCGAGGTGAGGTTCTGGTGGAAATAGCCCTGCGGGTACATGAAGCCGACGCCGATGAGCGGGACGCCGAGGTCGCTGGCTTCCTTGCAGTGGTCGCCGGCCAGCACGCCGAGCCCGCCGGCGTAGATCGGCAGCGATTGATGCAGCGCGAACTCGGCGGAGAAGTAGGCGATGGTCTTGCCCATGAGGTCCGGGCAGTGACTCTCGCACCACGTGTTGCGGGCCGCGCGCGCCGCGTCGAGCCGGGCGATCACATGGTCGTAGCTGCCGAGCCAGGCGGGATCGGAGACGGCGCGATCGAACGCCTCCCGCGACAGCAGTTGCAGCATGCGAATCGGGTTGTGCGCCGTCTGGCGCCACACGGAGTAATCGAGGCGCCGGAACACGCTCCGTGCCTCGGGCGTCCAGCTCCACCACAGGTCGTTCGCCAAGGCATCGAGCCGGTTGATCCGTTCCGGGAGTCGGGTCATCTCATTCATTCACAGCCTTCACAAGCGTCGCGAACGTCCCCAGATCGATGTTGCCGCCGGAGACGATCGCGACAATCGTACCCTGCACGCGTCCGGTCAGCGCCGCCGCCACGGCACATGCCGCCGCGCCCTCCATGATCACGTGGCAGCGATTGGCCACCAGCGTCATGGCCGCGGCCGCGTCCGAGAGCGGCACCACAATCGAACGTTCGACCAGTGTGGACAGCAGGGGCCACATCGTCGGGAGCACAGACCGGCCACCCGCACCGTCCACAAACGACGCCCGCCAGCCTTCGAAGGTGCTCGGGTAGCCGTTGCGCAGAGATGCGTCGAGCGGCGCCGCCGTTTCCGGCTCGGCGGCGATGATGCGTGCGCGGGGGCGGAGCGCGCGCACGGCGGATCCCACTCCGCTCAGTAGCCCGCCGCCGCCCACCGGTCCGATGACCGCATCGACGTGCGGGAGATCCTCGACGATCTCGAGACCGAGCGTGCCGTTGCCGGCGATGAACCGATCATCGTCGAAGGGATGGATGAAATGGCCGTGCATGCGCGGCGATGCGTGGGCCTCGACCGTCCGCCAGCACTCGTCGTAGCTCGCCGGGACCAGGGTGGCGCCAAGCTGCTGGATGGTATCGACCTTCGTGCGCGGAGCGGTGTCGGCGACCATCACCGAACAGGAGACGCCGGCATGGCGCGCGGCCAGCGCCACGCCCAGTGCGGCGTTGCCGGCGCTGACGGTCCAGATCCCCTCGCGACGTGCCTCGGCCGTCAGTTGCCGGACGGCGTTGTGGGCCCCGCGAATCTTGAAGGAGCCGATCGGCTGCAGTGTTTCGAGCTTCAGAAAGATCTCGGAACCGTCGAGCGGCGCGCCCGGAACCCGGGGGAGTTCCAGCCGGATCAACGGCGTGCGCACGACGAGATCGTAGAGGGCTCCTGCGGCCGCCTGAATGTCATGGAGCGGAATGTCACGCACGCGAAACGAGCATGCTAGCACGCGTCCGCGGGCCCTGGGACGTGGCGCCGCCAGTGGCTCAGGACCCTCTGATGATGTTATGCTGAAGGCTCCGCATGGCTAGAAACGCAAGGCCCACCGCCGCGAAGCGCGAGCGCGAGAAAGCGCTGATTGAGCGCCGTCAGCAGAAGGCCGCCCGCCGTCAGGACGCGAAAGTGCGCCAGCCCGGCAACGCGGGCGAGGCTGATGGAGGCGATCCCGACATCGCCCACATCAAGCTCGGTCCGCAGCCGCTCGCCGACTGGCAGCTCGACGAAGAAAACGAATAGATTCGTTCGAACCGTTCGAACCGTTCGGACGTTCTGACTTCGAACGCCCCGAACGCCCCGAACGCCCCGAACGATCCGAACGATCCGAACGATCCGAACGATCTTTCGTTAGTTCGCCGCGAAGCAATACAACAAGCCGGCGCCGCCCGTGGCTACCAGGTTGGGCTGGCTGCAGCCGCGCGACCCGTGCGCCGAGTTCCACGACGAGTTGCCGCCGCCGGTGCGGTCGTGGTGCCCGAGCATCACGCTGCCACGTCCGTCGGCATTGCTCGTGTAGTTCGAGCAGGTCGTGTCCATGTCGCCTGCGACGGCGCGTCCGTGCGAGTCGGAGCCGGTGAGGATGTCGTGTTGATTCGGCATGTCGCCGACGCCGTTGACCGGCGCGCTCTTTTCATTGAGCGAGTTGGTCTTGTTCAGCTGAGCGCGATCGCGCTGCACGTCGCCGTGGAGATCGGCCACGTTGTTGGCGACGAGCGCGCCGCGCGCGTTGAACCACGGGCCTGCCCCGATACGATCGCGCGCGTTCACGGCCGGCTGGCCGCCGGTGGCCGGCTGGCTCAGATAGGCACGCCACGTGCGTCCCGGCGGTGTCGCGATGGCGCCGCCCGTCGCCATCTGCGCACAATACGCATCGGCGCCGGCGATGCCACCGTAGTTGGCGCCGTCACCCTTGCCAACGCTGGTGATGAAGAACGAGGGGGGGCCTGCTGGCCCGCCTCGGCCGGGGCCAGCTCCGCCCGGACGGCCCTGCCCAGGGGCTCCCGGGGCAGCCGGCTGTTGCGGCGCCTGTGCGAAGGCCACCAGCGTGCCGAGTGCGGCGACCGCGATCACCGCGAGAACATGTTGCATCCTGCGCATCTCGTCTCCCTCCTGAACGAAAATGGCTACCAGAAACCCTCAAAGGCCGCCTAAGGTAGCACAAGACCGAGGCCCGTGTTCGCACCTGTCCTGATCCGAGTTTGGCGACTCGTCGCCGCCATGTCCGCGGCCGCGCTGGTCGTGTCGGTGCCCGGAGCCGCGGGACAATCCGGCCCGGCCGATGACACCCTCACCAGTATTGGCGACTACGTCGCGCAGTATTACGCCCGCGCCCAGAGCATCGTTTCCGAGGAAACCGTCACTATCCAGAGGCTCGGCCGTGACTTGATGTTCGATGGGTTTGCCAGGCGCCTCGTCTATGAGCTTCGGGTCGAGTGGAATCCCACCGCCATCGGCGACGATTCACCGGCCACGGTGACGCGGCAGCTCCTGACCGTGAATGGCAGGCCGCCGCGGCCGCGCGACAAACGTGAGTGCATGGATCCGCGGAATGTGTCGCCCGAACCACTCGCGTTTCTCCTCCCCGACCGCCGGCACAAATACCGGTTCACGGCGGCTGGCGTCGGGCGCGTCGATGGCCGTGCGGCGGTGATGGTGGACTACCGGTCGCTCGAGGTGGGCGAACCCAAGACCGAATGGTCCGACGAGTGCGTCAACATCGAGTTGCCCGGACGCGCGCGAGGGCGGGTGTGGGCGGATCCGGCGACCTCGAGAATTCTCCGGGTCGACGAGCAGCTCACCGGCATGGTGGACATCCCGGTGCCACCCAAACAGCAGCGCGTGGGCGCGCCAATGTTCATGACCATCGAGCGCGCAGACACGTCGATCCTCTATCGCGAGGTGACGTTCCGTGATCCGGACGAAACGCTCCTGCTCCCGGCGACCGTCGAATCGCTGGCCATCGTGAGGAACTCCGGCTCGCCACGCGTGCGGATCACGCAGTCGTTCAGCAACTATCGCCGTTTCGTGACCGGCTCGCGGATTGTTCCGTAAGAAGGGGCGTGCGCCCAACTCCCAAACGAAGTTGGAAGTCGGACGTTGAGAGTGGGGAGTTGTAGGTTGGGAATTGGCAGTTGGGAGTTGGGAGTTGATGTGCGCGGCCGCGCCGCGTGAGGTTTTTATATGTCCGTTGAGATCACGTCGTCCAACGCTCCAGACACCGCGACGCTGATACAGCGGGCCGCCGCGATGCGGCCGGTGCTCGAGCGGAACGCAGACCACACGGATGCCCTCCGGCGGCTGGCCGATGAGAATGTCCAGGCGCTCAAGGACGCCGGACTCTGCCGGCTGATGGTGCCCGCGAGATTTGGCGGCTATCAAACCAATATCCGGACCTACATCGAGGTGATGACGGAAGTCGGCCGCGGATGCGGATCCACCGCCTGGGTTGGCAGCCTCATCAATGTGTGCGCCTGGCTCGCCGGACTCTTCCCGGAGCGCGCGCAGGCCGACGTCTGGGGGGCCGACCCCGACGCCTGGATTGCCGGATCGCTGGCGCCGAACGGAGTGGCCGTTGCGGTGGACGGCGGATGGCGTGTCACCGGCCGGTGGCCGTGGGCGTCAGGATCGATGCACGCGCAGTGGGCGGCCTGCGGCATCCACATGAAGAACGATCGCGGCGAGATGGCCAGCTTCGGGCTCTCGCTCATGCCGATGAGCGAGCTGCGCATCGAAGACACGTGGTTCATGGCCGGGATGAAGGGCACCGGTAGCAACACCATCGTTGCGACGGATGTGTTCGTGCCCGAGCATCGGTTCTTGCCGTACCCGCAGGCGTTTGCCGGCACGTACCGCACCGAGCACACGGATGAAGTGGTGTATCGCGTCGCGCTGGTGCCGGTGACGGTGCTGATTCTCGCCCCCGCGCAGCTCGGTGTGGCGCGCGCGGCGCTCGACCACGCGATGGCCAAGGCACGGACACGCGGGATCACGCACACCAATTTCCCGACGCAGGCCGAGTCCGCCGGCTTCCAGATGCAGATCGCGGAGGCGGCGATGAAGATCGATACGGCGTCGCTGCATGCGCGGCGGGCGGCCGACGACCTCGATCAATACGCGCAGGAAGGCAGGCTGATGGATCTGGCGGCGCGCGCCCGCGTCCGCATCGACACGGCGCTGGTCGCGAAGTACTGTCGCGAAGCCGTCGAAGTCCTGGTCGCCGCGCACGGCACGTCGAGTCTCGCCGATGCCAACCGCATGCAGCGCCTGTGGCGGGACGTCCACACCGCCAGCCATCACGCGATCACAGAGTGGCAGATCAATCTCGAGGTGTACGGCAAGGCGCTGCTCGGCATCGAGCCGAACATCACGCATCTCATCTGAGAGCTCGCCGCCTGCGAGCTCCAGGCTCCCGCCGGCTCCGTTACTGACTGCGGAGCCGACGCCGCGCCGCGTCTACTTCACGGGGGGGACGGATTTGCGAATCCACGCCGTCCAGAGTTCGGCAGCGCGGTCACGGTCAGCAGGTTGGCCCTGAGGATCGTAGCGGCCGAGAGATTCCCAGAGCTGATCCCAGTGACTGCCTTCAGGCATTTTCGAGACGACGGCCTTGATGACCAGCAGGGCGCGTTCGCGGGTCACGGGTTGGGGAGCTTTGAGCAACGGAGCCATCAGCGGCAGCACAGCCCGATCGCCCATCAGCTGATACATCGAGGCGGTGTAAGGGTTGTGCAAAATGTCTGGATAGTCATCGAGGGTGCGAGCCAAAGCGGCCAGAGCTCGCGGATCACCTAACAGATGCAGAGCGACCGCGGCGCGGGAACGGACTTCACCGTTGCTGTCATGCGTCGCTCGTTCCAGGGCATCGGCACTGGCAGGATCGCGAATCTCGGCCAGACCCTCGGCCGCCAAACGCCGGGTCCGTGGCGTGGAGTGACCGAGTGCTTCAATCAACAGAGGGGTCGCTTGTTTGCCCATCCGGGCGAGCTCACCAAACGCCAACGCGCTGGTGTCCTGATCCGTTGAGTAGAGTCGGGTCTTGAGTTGGTCCACGCCGGCGTTCTGAGGCTCCATGGCTCCTTGACTCCCGAAGATGACGACCAACGCAATGGCTATGGCCACGCTGACAAAACCCACACTGCTCCGGGTGATGGCTTTACCCCACGCCATGAACATCCTCCTGACTATGGGGTTACCTGCCTGAAGGTACACACCACCCGGCGATTGAATTGACGATTGGCGTCAGTGTCTTGATCGGTGGCCGCATCACCGGTAAATGCCGTCGTTGCCCCTGAACCAATCGTGATGGGATCGATTTGCGCTTCGGGAATGCCTGCAGCCAGCATCGCCGCTCTGACAGCTTCCGCCCGCCGCAGGGACAGGTCCACGTTGTGCGCGGCGTTCCCTCTTTTGTCGGCGAAGCCTTCCGGAGACACGCGGACAATCTTCGGGTTGGTCGGTGTGGCCGTCGCAAAACGGGCCATGTACGGTTGGAACGTCGCGATCTTGGCAATCTCAGCCGCACTGAGGGTGTCGCGGTCGAAGTCGAAGTAGAAAATCACCGGTTCGTGCACGTAGAAGTCTTGGTGACGTTGCAAGGCCGCATCAAAGGTCGCCGACTGGCCATCGACGGCAGAGGACGTGTCGCCCTGGATCTTGCCGCTTCGGATCTGGAAGCTCCACTTCATGGCCCCGTAGATGGTTTGCGTGTCTTCACCTTTGGCGACGGTTTCAAAGGCAAAGTCGAATTCTCCATTGCCACCGGGTGCATCTGTCAGTTCTGCCGCCTTGATATCTGCGGCCTCAGCCGACCGTTTGAACCCGACGATGGCCCCGCCGGCTCCGCCAGAGTTTGGGCGGGACAGACCAGGCGTCGCGGGACTGGGTTGGGCAGGCCCATTGCCAAACGGGTATTGGGGCGCCTGCGCGTCTCCTTGATTGGCCCCGCCTGCGGGCAAGCTTGTCGTCGCCGTGGGATTGTGCAGAACATCCGTGAAATAACCGGCGTCCACGCCTGTGCCATCAGTCGTCTGGGTGCGCAGACTGGCCCCGCGTGCGGCTGGTAGAGACTGCGGTTCGACATTGGTGCCCGCCGCATTGGTCAGTTTTACGATCTGAATCAGACCGATTTGATTGGAGATCGGCGCCGTGGTCTTGGGTGTGAACTTGATGGTGATCGGCACCTGGGGGGGCGTAGCGGGGGGACCCGGTGCGCCGGCTTGGGGCGTCGCCGTCACGTCGAATGTGCCGTTGGTCAGGTCGTGAGTCGGACCAATCGCCCGTTGAATCCTCTTTGGGTACATCCCCGTGTGCGCGCCGCCCTGCTGCACCACGTGAGTCAGCTCGTGGGCGAGCAGCTTTTGTCCGGGCGTGGTCTCGGGGCTGTACTCGCCGTTCCTGAAGAAGATGTCCGAACCCGTGGTGAACGCGCGCGCGCCCACCGATCGATTGAGCGTATCCGACGCGCCGTCCGCGTGGATGCGCACCGTGCTGAAGTCCGCTCCGAACGCCCCCTCCATCGCGCCGCGCACGCTGCCTGGCAATTGCGCGCCGCCGCCGCGAGCGCTCTCGATCGCGCGCTCGGTGGTGGGATCGACGCTGAATCCGCCGGCGCCCGCGGTCGGCGGCAGGCTCGGACCGCCGGCGCCCGAGTCACCGGCCTCGCCGCCATCAGTGCCATCACGCTGCACGCCGATCGCGCCGAGTCGCGACACGATACGTGACGCGGTTCTATCAGCCTCTCGCTCGTACGCATCATCTGGCGAGCTGACGTCGAGCTTTGGCAGGATCGTGATCTTGCCGAGATCGTGGCCGTACCCCGGCGCGGGTGAGCCCGACGTGGTCGCCGGCGACGGCGCATCGAGCGCCGGCGGGGCGGGAAGATCGATGCGGGAATGTTTCTCGCGATGCACGAGAAAGCGGCTGCTCATGTCGACTCCTCGACGCTCAACAGGCAAGGTCCCGGAGGATGGGGGCGATCATACTCCCCATGTGCGAAGGAATCTTCTCGGAAGTGTGGTGGACAACCTTCCCACGGCTTGCCAACCGTAGCTCACGTGCTCGTTGGCACGCGTGACCGAAGGTTGGTGCGGAAGCGGGGACTCGAACCCCGATGGCCTTGCGGCCACTAGCTCCTGAGGCTAGCGCGTCTGCCAATTCCGCCACTTCCGCGGGCATGTTCGCCTACGCGGCGTGAGCCGCTTCGGCGGAACATCGCGCCATAGCTCGCTTCGCGAGCGACGGCGGATGAACGTTCCCAGGCAGGAACATCGAAGTATAACATGCGCATGTCGATGGGGTTCCTGGTCCTCCGCTGGTCGATCATCGCGCTGCTCGCGGCCTTTGCCTGGCGTCGCCGGTCTCTCACGACCTGGATCCTCGTGTCCATGGTCATCGGCGCCGAAGTCGGTCACGACTTCCCGGACGTGGCCGTCGGCCTGCGCATCCTCAGCCAGATTTTCCTGCGTCTCATTCGCACCATCGTCGCGCCCCTGCTCTTCGCGACGCTCGTCGTAGGCATTGCCGGTCATTCGAACCTGCGGCAGGTTGGCCGCATGGGCGTGAAGGCCCTGATCTACTTCGAAGTCGTCACGACTCTGGCGCTGTTCATCGGGTGGGCGGCGATCTCCGTCAGCCGCGCCGGCGTCGGCATCACGCTGCCGCCTCCCGTGGACGCGGCGCCAATCCAGCCGCCAGTCGCACGCGGGTGGCAGGACCTCGTCCTCGAGATCTTCCCGGAGAACTTCGCGCGCTCGGTGGTCGACGCACAGATGCTGCAGATCGTCGTCTTCAGCGTGCTCTTCGGCATCGCGCTCGCGCTGATCAGCGACGAGAAGCGGAGGCCGATGCTGGCCTTTGCTGAAAGCCTGGCCGAGACGATGTTCCGCTTCACGCGCATCGTGATGTTGATGGCGCCGCTCGGCGTGGGGGCCGCGATTGCCTATACGGTCGGCCACCTCGGAGTCGGCATCCTCGTCAACCTGGCCCAGTTGATCGCCACACTCGTCGTGGCGATTGCCATCTTCATCGCTCTCGTGCTGTTGCCCGTGGCGCTCGTCGCCAGGGTGCCGCTCAGGCGTTTCCTCGACGCGGTGGCGGAGCCGGTCTCGATCGCGTTTGCCACGACCAGCTCCGAGGCGGCGCTGCCGCGCGCCATGCAGGCGATGGAGCGGATCGGCGTGCCGCGCCAGATCGTGGCGTTCGTGATGCCGACCGGCTACAGCTTCAACCTCGATGGCAGCACCCTGTACCTCTCGCTCACCGCCATCTTCGTGGCCCAGGCCGCTGGCATCGAGCTGTCGATCGGACAGCAGTTCGTGCTGCTGCTGACGCTCATGCTCTCGAGCAAGGGCGTCGCCGGCGTGCCCCGCGGCGCGATCGTCGTGCTCCTCGGTACCGTCTCTTCGTTCGGCTTGCCGGTCGAGCCCGTGCTGGTGATCCTCGGGATCGACGCCGTGCTCGACATGTTGCGCACGTCGCTCAACGTCTTCGGCAACTGCCTCGCGACGGTCGTCATCGCCCGATGGGAAGGGGAGTTCGTTGACTAGTGATTGGCGATTGGTGATTGGTGATCGGTTGGTGATTGGTGATTGGTGATTCGTGATTCAGGCCAGAGCGCGAGCGCGTCTGGCAGGAGCCTCCGCGCCGCACGCAGCATCGGGAGCATCGCATCGAACGTGCGTTGATGACGGCGTGTCCACGCCAGGCCGTACTGCTCGCGGATCGACGCGGGCAGCAGACCGATCGTGACGATCCGGTTGGTCCACGTGGCGGGCGCGGCGACCCATGCCGCCGCCCCGGGCGACAGCACGGCGCGCGCCAGTTCGCGCGCCTGCGCGCTCACCACGAGATCGCCCGACGCATACATCCGATCGAGGTAGGTGCGGGCCGCGTCCCACGTGCGCGGGACCTCATCGCTCCGCGCCAGCAGCGCCACCGCTACTGACGCCGACTCCGCGCAATAGGCGTCGCGCTCGGCCGTCGTCAACGGTCCAACCAGCCGCTCGTACGCCATCGGCACCGACTCCAGCAGCGTGGCGTGCACCCAGAGGACCAGGTCAGGATCCTCGGCTGAATACGCGGTGCCGGTCGCGAACCGCCCCGCGCCAGCCGAGAGACGGCCGTGGACGCGCTGGTGAATCATTTGAATGCCGCCAAGGGCACGCTCCCGATCGGCGTCGCTGCCGAAGGTCAACGCCAGCATCGCGTGCACGGTGTGGTAGAGGCGTGATGCGGCCGTCCACGTGCTCGCCCGGAAGCCGCTGTGATCGTGCACGGCGGCCGCGATGAGCGGATGTGCGAGTTGCAGCAGAATGGCGCGCGCCCAGCCCAGGAGGACAATGCGCTCGGCGTTGATGCGCCGCGAGATGGACGCTGGGTCGGCGATGGCGCCGTGGATCACGGGCGGGTGCCGGCGCGGTCGCTACCTGTCGCCGGACCTTTGCCGCTCGCGTCAGTCCCGGGCTGCCCATTCCGGCGCCACATCCACCCGGCGACGCCGAAGATCGCCAGGCCAAGCGCGCCGCGGCGGACCATCTGCCATCCGCTCGTCGGTGCCGGGCTCAGCATCTCGCGATAGGTGTCCACCGTCTCGCGGTTGGCGATCTCCGTCGTCCTCGGTCGCTGACGACGCTCCGGTACCGGGACCCATCTCGTGATATAGGCAAAGGTTTCCGACGCGCACGACGGACACTGCTGCGCGTCGTGCACCTCCTCGCAATCGAGGCAGAGGCGTGCCGTCCGCAGTTGCATGGCAGCAAGTGTACTAGGCTTTCGGCTCTCGGCTTTCGGCTCCCGAGTCCCGAGTCCCGGATCCCGGATCCCGAGTTACGCGACGATCTGACGGGCGACTTGGAAGAGTCCCGGGGCGCGGCGGTCGAGGTCGGCGAGCCAGGATTCGTCGAGTCCCACGCGTTCGCACACCTCATCCTCGAGCAGGTTCGCCGTCTCCTCGGGACATCCGAAGCCGTATCGGTGCGCCAGACGGTTGGCGACGTAGGCCCCGGCGGCCTCGGTCGTGTGCGTCGTGCACGCGTCGGGTTGGTGGTGGAAGCGGACGGGCTGTTGGAGCGCTTCAGGCAGCTGCCATTGGTGGAGCAGGCGCGCGCCGATCTCGGCATGCCGTTCCGTGTAGACCTTCTCGATCTCCTGCGCGGACGGAGTGGGTGCGCCGTACTTGATGAAGTCGCGCGACAGCTTCAGCAGCATCAGCTTGCCCAGGTCGTGCAGCAGGCCGCACATGAATGCCTCGTCGGCATCGGTGCCCAGGCGCTCGGCCACCAGACGCGCCAGATACGCGGTGCCGATGGCATGGTCCATGAGCTCGCGTCCCTGGGAGCCGTAGACGTTGGCGCCCTGCAATCGCGACGTGAAGCAGACGGCGAGCACCACGTTGCGGACCGGGCCGGTGCCCATCCGAACGATGGCGTCGTTCACCGTCGTGATCTCCTGCATGGGTGCGCAATAGGCGGAGTTGGCGAGCCGCAGCACGCGAGTGGCGAGGACCTGGTCCTTGGCGATCACGCGCGCAATCCGGGCGATGCTCACTTCGGGATCGATCGCGAGCCCCATCACATCGGCCGCCAGGGCCGGCAGCATCGGCATCGCCGCATCGCTCGAGTCGGCCCAGTCGCTGGACTCCACCCACTCGGACCAGCTGGCGTGCGTGTTCATTGTTGTCCTGCGCTGCGGGTGACGACGAGCTCCACGAACAGCTCCGCCGTGCCCATCGTGAATGGGCACAACACGCGCTGTACGTCGCTGACGTACTTGGTGTAGAAATCCGAACCCACGGTGACGGTCGGAATCGAGATCGCCCACGCGTCGCCCCGTAGTTGCGCCATGCGGGTCCGGAAGGAGCCGGCAATCATGTTGGTCAGCTCGCCGATGGCGTCCGGCATCTCGCCGTTCACGCTGCCGGGCTCGATCCCGAGCATCGATGCAGTGATCCCCCGGGCGCCGTCGAGCGTGCAGTAGAACACCACGAGGCCGCTCGTCTTGCCCGCGAAGGCGACGGTGCCGACGACGTTGGCGCCGGGACGCTGCGCGCCGCCGGCGATGGGTGTTGACGTCTCCACCTCGTGGAAGACCATCGTCTTGAACACGTCGCGGGTGGCCGCGAGGAGCTCGTCGACGAGCTGCGGTTGAACAGGTGATGTCGACATCCGCCTACCGTGGGAGAACGGCCTCGATCTTTTCTTTCATGGTGTCGGGTGTGAACGGCTTGACAACGTAGCTGTTGACGCCCGCTTTGAGCGCCTCCACGATGTCGTCCTTTGCCGCGTTGGTCGTGACCATGAGCACCGGGACATCCTTGACCGCCGCGGTCGCGCGCACGGCGCGGATGAACTCGATGCCGCTCATCTCGGGCATGTTCCAGTCCGTGATGATCATGTCGATCGGCCCAGCGGTCAGCCGCTCGAGGCCTTCCTTGCCGTTGCCCGCTTCATACACGTCCTGATGGCCAAGCTTGTTCAGCGTGTTGATGATGATGCGGCGCATCGTGCTCGAGTCGTCAACTATCAGAAAGCGCATGCTGATATCCTGCTGCGACCCCGACGGGGATCGTGTATCAGGCTCCTAATCGGCCGGCGAAGGGGAAGGTTGAGGACGAATGTCGACGCAGACGCCCGAAATGCCAGGGCAGGATGACCTGATTACGCTGAACCGCTCGGCCACCGTGGCGCGGCTGGTTTCGGGCGTGTTCCACGAGTTGAACAACGCGCTGCAGGTCATCGGCGGCACCGCGGAGCTTCTGCAGGACATGCCCGGGCTGCCGGACACGGTCATCAAGGGGCTGCAGCGCATTCATGGGCAGAACGCCCGCGCCGCCAGCGCCATCTCCGAGGTGATGGCGTTCGCGCGTCAGAGGACCGACGCCCGCGGCCGTGTGAACGTGCGCGACGTGGCGACGCGGGCGGTGCGGTTGCGGTCGTACGCCATCAGCCGGGCGCGGCTCGCGATCGCCTTCGACCCGCCGAAGGACGGGCAGGTGAGTGTCGACGGAAGCGCGACGCTCCTGCAACAGGCGGTGCTGAACCTGATCGTGAACGCCGAACAGGCGTTAGCTGGCCGATCCGATGGCTCGATCCACGTCGCGATGGAGCTTCCGCAGGGATGGGTCGTGCTGCGAGTGTCGGACAACGGCCCCGGCGTGGATCCGGCGGTGGCCGATCGGATGTTCGACCCGTTCGTGACGACGAAGGCCCGCGAGGAGGCGTCCGGTCTCGGCCTCGCCGTCGCGCGCCAGATCGCGGAACTGCACGGCGGAACGCTGACCCTCGAAGTGCGCGGCGCAGGCGCCTGCTTCGCATTGCGCCTGCCGGCTGCGCCGTAGCCAATCTCGACTCCCAACTCCCAACCCGATCTCCGAGCCAACACCCAAACGCCCACCGACTTTCAGCGTGGGAGTCGGTTCGCGAATCCGATTGGGAGTTGGTTCGAGGATCGGATTGGGAGTTGGGAGTTGATCGCTCTCCCGTCTCCTAGGCCGCTCCGCGTTCGAGGTTCAGCCGATGCAGCTTGTCGATGAACGTCGTGCGGCTCAAGTTGAGCAGCCGGGCGGCCTGGCGCTTGTTGCCGCCGGTCTTCTCGAGGCAGCGGAGGATGAGCTCGCGTTCGAGCTGCGAGACCAGCGAGGTGAAGTTGAGGCCCTCGTCGGGAATCGCGACCGTTGGTACGAGCATCGAGCCGGCGCGTTCGCGCACGTCGTCGGGCAGGACTTCGGGGCCGATCTCGGTGTTGGTCGAGGCCATCGCGACCGCATGCTCGATCGCGTTTTCGAACTGACGGATGTTGCCCGGCCAGTCGTAGGCCATCAACGCCCGCAATGCGTCCTGGCTGATGGTCTTCTGGGGCACCAGGTTGTCCGTGCACGACTTGCGGATGAAATGCTGGGCGAGGAGCGGAATGTCCTCACGCCGCTGCCGCAGCGCGGGCAGCGTCACCGGAATCACGTTCAGACGGTAGAAGAGGTCCTCGCGGAATGTGCCCTCCTTCACCATCTTCTTCAGGTCACTGTTGGTGGCCGCGATGACGCGGATGTCGAGGCGCATCGGACGCGATTCGCCCACGCGCTCGATCTCACGCTCCTGCAGCGCGCGCAGCAGCTTGGCCTGCAGCGGCATCGACATCGACGACACTTCGTCGATGAACAGCGTGCCGCGATGCGCCAGCTCGAAGCGACCCGCGCGTGACGCCACCGCACCGGTGAAGGCGCCCTTCACATGACCGAACAGCTCCGCCTCGGCCAGTCCTTCCGGGATGGCGGCGGCGTTGAACGCGACGAAGCGCTCGGCGGCGCGCGGGCTGCTGTGGTGAATCGTCCGCGCGATCAGCTCCTTGCCGGTGCCGGTCTCGCCGTGAATGAGCACCGTGCTGTTCATCGGCGACACCAGCTCGAGCGTCGTGAAGAGCGCCTGCATCGTGCTGTGGCGGCCGATGATGTTCTCGAACCGGAACTTGCCTTTGAGCTGCGCCTTGAGCTCGGCGTTCTCTTCGCGGAGCCGCTGCCGCTCGAGGCCGGCGTGCAGCACGCGCGCCAGCTGCGACAGCTGGAACGGCTTGATCAGGAAGTCGACGGCGCCGCGCTTGATGGCGGCGACCGCTTCAGCGACGCCGCCGAAGCCGGTCATGACCACCGCGCGAATCTCCGGGTAGCGATCCAGGGCCTCGTCGAGTACTGTCATGCCATCCGCGTCGGGCAGACGCAGATCCACGACAAGACCGTCGTAGGCAAACGACCGCAGTCGCTCGATCGCGTCGGCCGCGTCATTGGCCTGAGCGGCGGCAAAGCCGTTGGCTTCGAGGCTGGCCACGATGGTTTGACGCAGCTCGAGATCGTCTTCAACAACGAGAATGGACGGCAGGGCGGGCTGGCTCATATTCAAAGCGTCAACAAGTCGTCGGTGTAGCCGGAAGTCCGACACCCCGAACGAGCTCTCAGGTGGGAAACCCTGAGCGCTGGTTAACTGTTTAGTGCAGATTTCGGCCGCCGTGCCGATTGATCGACTCGCGGCCAGCGTTGCCGGCTGCGACGGGAGCAACACCGATGCCACTACTGCACTCGCCTAAGCTCGAAGTCCTGATTGTAGATGACGAAGTCCAGGCCAGGGAACTTCTTTCGGAGTTCTGCCGCGCCCAGGGTTACGAGGTCGCCACGGCGAGCGACGGCCGGGCGGCACTTGCGGCAATTGCTCGATCGCCCAAGCAATTCAGCATCATCATCACGGACCTGCAGCTGCCGGGCGCCGACGGCTTCGAGGTGCTGTCGGCTGCCCGCCAGGCCAACCCTTCCATCTACGTCGTCATGATTACCGGGTATGCGAGCATCGATTCAGCGGTGCGGGCGGTCCGCGACGGGGCCTACGACTACCTCGCGAAGCCGTTTGCCCTGGGCCAGCTCGAGGTCGTGCTGAAGCGCATTCGCGACCGCATGGCCCTCGAACAGGAGAATCGCGAGCTGACACGCCAGGTCGTCGGCCGCGAGTCCGCGCCGATTGTCAACGATGTGACCTGGCGGCTGCAGGCCATCGAAGAGCGGCTCGCGCACATCGAGGCCTTGCTCAGAGCGCGTTCCTAACGCTGCGCGCGCGTCAACTCCCAACGCCCAACCCGATCTCCGGGCCGACTCCCAACTCATAACTCCCAACTCGATCTCCGAACCAACTCCCTCAACGCGATCTCCGGGCCAACACCAAAACGCCCCAAGAGAATCCTCCGGCTTGGGAGTTGGCTCGGGAATCCGGTTGGGAGTTGGGAGTTGAGTCCATGAGGGCCCACCGGCCGCAGGTGTCGGCTTCCCGCCCACGTCGGTCCCGTCATCTCCGGAGAATCTGAGCAATGGCGCGAATCCCTGTCGGGGTACCGCTCTTGCTCAAGTCGGCAATCGACATCTGCATCGACTTCTTGAACGGGACCAGACCCATGAACGAAATCAGTGACAGTGCGCTCGTCGCGGCGCTTCGGCGGCAGATGACGATCGCCGTGGCCAGGCAGGTCGCGTCGGCCGGCAACCTGGCCAACGTCGACACGCCGGATTACAAGGCGGTCGAAGTCTCGTTTCAGGGCGCGCTCGACGAGCGCCTGGCACCGCCGGTCGCCACGCATCCCGGTCATCTGTCCGCCGACACCTCGCGACGTGTCAGCGTGCAGGAGATGCAGGGCGTCACACCGCGGCGCGACGGCAACACGGTGGAGCTCGATCGTGAACTGCTGACGATGGGCCGCGCGGGCGGGGATTTCAGCGCGGCGCAGACGGCCCTGGCGGCGAAGTTCCGGCTGGTGCGCTACGCCCTCAACGAGACCAGATAAGTTATGCCGACACTAAGCTCCGCCATCAACGCCAGCGCCAGCGCGCTCTCCGCCGAACGCACGCGCATCGAAGCGGCGGTCTCCAACATGGCCAACGCCGAGTCGACGCGCGGGCCCGACGGCCTGCCGTATCGCCGTCGCGACGTGCTGCTCGCCTCCGACAACCGCGCATCCTTCGACTCCGCGCTGGGCCACGCCGGCGCCGCGGGTGTGAGGGTCGCTGCCGTCGTCGAGGACCAGATGCCGTTCCGGCGCCGCTATGAGCCCTCGCACCCCGATGCGGATGTCGAGGGGTTCGTCGCGCTGCCGAACGTCGATCCACAGAACGAAATGGTCGACCTGATCGGCGCGTCGAGGGCCTATCAGGCCAATCTCGCGGCGATCGGTCTCATCCGGGATCTGGTCATGAAGTCACTCGAGCTGGGACGGTAAGCCATGGCGATTGATGCCCTCGCACGACTCGGGTCGCTTGCTCCGAGCACCCTCTCGTCGAAGCCGGCGCCGGCCGCGGGCGGGATTGGCAAGAGCTTCGGCGAATCGCTCATGAGCCTGGTCGAGAGCGTCGAGAGCACCGGCGCCGAGGCGAATACCGCCGTGTCGAACATGTTGGACAAGACCGGTGACGTACACGACGCGATGATCGCGCTGCAACGTGCCGAGATGTCGCTGCAGCTCACGGTGCAGATTCGTAACAAGCTCGTGAACGCCTATCAAGACATCATGCGGATGCCCATCTGATGGACGACGCTCTCGCCCAGTTGAAGGGGTTCACGTCGAAGTTCACGCTGACGCAGCTGGCGACCTTCGCCGTCACCTTTGTGCTGGTGGTCGGCATGGTCGTCGGCTCGGCCATGTGGCTGAACACCGGCGACTATGCGTTGCTGTTCGACGACATGGACGCCGAATCAGCGGCGCAGGTGATCACCCGCTTGAAGTCGATGAAAGTGCCCTACCAGGTCGATGCTGGAGGGCGCGCGATCCGCGTACGGAGCGAGTCGGTCGACGAGCTGCGCCTCGAATTGTCGTCGCAGGGGATGCCGGCGTCGGGCCGCATCGGCTTCGAGATTTTCGACCGCACGGCATTCGGCGCCACCGAGTTCCTCGAGAAGGTCAACTATCGACGCGCCCTGGAGGGCGAGATCGCGCGCACGATCGCGACCATCACCGAGGTCGCCAGCGCGCGCGTGCACATCGCGATGGGGAAGGACTCGCTGTTCGGAGAGTCGCGTCCCGCCAAGGCGTCGGTCGTCCTGAAGCTGCGCGGCCAGCGTTCGCCTGCCGCGTCCACCATCACCGGCATTTCGAATCTCGTGGCGGCCAGCGTCGAAGGACTCCGCCCTGAGGCGGTGGTGATTCTCGACAGCTTTGGCCGCCCGCTGGCGCGGCCCTCTGACGATGACGGGGACCCGCTTGGTGCGGCGCAGCTCGAGCGGCAGCAGCGGCTCGAACGGGATCTGGGAACGCGCGTCGTCGCGCTGCTCGAGCCGGTGATTGGCGCCGAGCGCGTGCGTGTCAACGTCGCGCTCAAGCTGAACCCGCAGACGACCGAGGAAACCGAGGAGCGCTTCGATCCCAACACGGTCATTCGCAGCCGCGCGACCTCGACCGATCAGGCGAACACACCCGGCGCGCTTGGCCAGGTCGCCGGCGTCCGCAGCAACACGCCTCCGCTGCCGTCCGATCCCAAGATCCCCGCCGTTCCGCTCGTTGGCAGCGGCTCGTCGCGGACCTCGGAAACGACCAATTTCGAAGTCAGCAAGACCACCAAGCACGTCGTGCGGCCGCCGGGCGAGATCGCCCGTCTGTCGGTGGCGGTCATCCTGGACGACGACCAGGTGCAGAAGAAAGAGAAGGACGGCACGTCGAAGATCGTGCGCGTCGCGCGCAACCGCGACGAGCTCGTGAAGATTCAGGGCCTGGTGGCCGCCGCGGTGGGTCTCGACATGCAGCGCGGCGATCAGATCACCGTCGAAAACGTGTCGTTCGACGAGCCGCTGATCGAGGAAGACACTCCGCCGTCGGTGTTCGTGCGCTATGCGCCGCAGATTACCGAGTTCGGCCGTCTCGGCACGGTGCTCATCATCGGGCTTGTCGGATTCCTGTTCGTCGTGCGCCCGCTGCTGAAAGCGGGCGGCGTGTCGCTGAAGCCGAAGGTGTCCGAGGCGTTGCAACCGGTCATCGAAGTGCAGCGGCCACGCACGGTCGCCGACATGCAGAGCGAGATTGAAGCGCAGATCGACGCGCAGACGGTCGAGAAGGCCGCCAACAACCTGAAGCTGCCCGCGCTCACGAAGCGCGTGAGCGCGATCATCCAGAAGGAACCCGAGCAGGTCGCGAAACTGTTGCAGGGCTGGATTCGCGACCCGGAGAACTCGTGACCAGCCTCGATCGCCTGCGTCGCGCGAGACCGACCGGAAGGACGTCCCACTAAATGGCCGTAGCTGCGACCGTGCCCGGGATGCGGAAGGCCGCGATCGTCATGCTCCTCATTGGCGAGGAGCTCTCGTCGGACTTGTTCAAGTACCTGAGCGAGGAAGAGATCGAAGCGCTGTCCAAAGAGATGGCCGCGCTCGGCCCGGTGCCGTCAGGACTCGGGGAAAAGGTCCTCGACGAGTTTCACCAGATGTCGGTGGCCGCCGAATTCATCACCCGCGGGGACATCGACTACGCACGGCGCGTGCTCAATCGCACGCTGGGTCCCGAGAACGCGAAGCGGATGATGGATCGCGTGATGCGTTCGTTCCAGTCGACCGCGGGCTTCACCTCTCTCGAGAAAGCGGATCCGCAGCAGCTCTCGAAGTTCATCCTCGGCGAGCATCCTCAGACCATCGCCCTGATCCTCGCGCACCTGAATTCGAACAGCGCGGCACAGCTGGTGACGCTGCTCCCCGATACCCTGCGCGTCGATGTGCTGACCCGCATGGCGAGCCTGGAAGACATCTCGCCTGACGTCATCTCCCGAATCTCGGGCGTCATCGAGATGCGCCTCAAGTCGGTCGGCGGCGTCACCCGCGAGCAGCACGGCGGTGTCCGCGCGGTCGCGGAGCTGTTCAATCGCCTGGACCGCAGCGTCAGCGGTCCCGTGCTCGAAGCGATCGAGGCCAAGCGTCCCGAGCTGGCGGTCGGCATCCGCAACCTCATGTTCGTCTTCGACGACCTCGTGCACATCGATGACAACGGCATGCGCGAGATCGTCCAGCGGGCCGACAAGAAGGCGCTCACCATCGCGCTCAAGGGCGCCAGCGTGGAAATCCGCGAGCGGTTCTTCGGCAACATGTCGAAGCGCGCCGCCGAAATGCTGAGGGAAGAGATGGAAGTCCTCGGCGCCGTGCGTCTGCGCGATGTGGAGAAGGCACAGCAGGACGTCGTCGCCATTGCCCGAAAGCTCGAAGAGGAGGGCGTGATTGTCACCGGCGCCGCGGCAGGCGAGGCCTATGTCGTCTAAGGCCCGGCGTCTCGCCGGCGGGACGATCCAGGCGTTCACCTGGCTCGATGGCGGCGCGTCGGATAACACAGGTGCGCCGCTCCAGGCGTCAGATGGCGCGGCCCCGCCGGCGGCGGCCGACGTGGCGGCGCATCAGTCGCGCCTGGCCGCGCTCGAGCGCGACGCGTTCTCGAAAGGGTATGCGCAGGGCGAGCGTGCCGGCGGCGAAGCCGCGGGCAGGCGCGGTGAAGTCATGCTGCGCCGCCTGACCGAGACGCTCGACGAGCTGACCTCGCTTCGCGCGCAGATGATTCACCAGACGGAACATCAGATGGTGCAGCTGGCGCTCGCCGTCGCGCGGCGGATCGTGCACCGGGAGATCTCGCTCGACCGCGATCTGCTCCTGGCGATGGCGCGGGTCGCGCTCGATCGACTTGGCGACAGCGCGCAGGTGACCGTCCGTCTCAATCCCGACGACTTCAACGCCACCGCCGCGTCACGTGCGGCGCAGTGGACCGGCACCAACGTCACCGTGGTGGCCGACTCGGGCGTCAGCCGCGGCGGCTGCCGCGTCGAATCCGACCTCGGTGTGATGGACGCCGGAGCCGACGCTCAGATCCAGGAGATCGCGCGAGCCCTGCTCGGCGACAGCGCCGAACAGACCGAGGCCCGCGTTGTCGTCTCCTGAGGGATTCTCACTCGCGCGCTACATCACGAGCGCCGGCCAGGTGGACACGATGCCACCATCGGGCCGTGTGATTCGCAGCGTCGGCCTGCTGATCGAGTCGGCCGGGCCGCGGGCGAGCGTTGGCCAGATCTGCGAAATCACCGGCGCGCCCGGCAGGCCGGCCCTGCCGGTGCAGGTGGTCGGTTTTCGCGAAGGGACGCTGCTCACGGTACCGCTCGGCGATACCGCCGGCGTGTGCCCGGGCGATCGCATCGTCGCCCGCGCGGGTGCGGTGTCAGTGGCTGTCGGGCCCGGTCTGCTCGGCCGGGTGGTCGATGCGCTGGGCAAGCCGCTCGACAGCCTTCCGCTGCGGCTCGACGCGACCTATCCGTTGTTTCCGCCGCCGCTCAATCCCATGGACCGCGATCCCGTCGTGGCGCCGCTTGGCACGGGCGTACGCGCCATCGACGCCATGCTGACCTGCGGGCGCGGACAGCGTGTGGGCCTCTTCGGCGGCAGCGGCGTCGGCAAGAGCACGCTGCTCGGCATGATCACGCGCGGCACGGCCGCCGATGTGGTCGTGCTGGCGCTGGTCGGCGAGCGCGGCCGCGAGGTCAGGAGCTTCATCGAACACGATCTCGGACCGGAGGGCATGAAGCGGTCGGTGGTCGTGGTCTCGACGTCGGACAACCCGCCGCTCCTGCGCATGCGGGCGGCCTATTCAGCGACGTCGATCGCCGAGTACTTCCGCGATCAGGGCAAGAACGTGCTGCTGCTGATGGACTCGGTCACCCGGTTTGCCATGTCGCAGCGTGAGGTCGGCCTCGCGGCGGGGGAGCCGCCCACGACCAAGGGCTACACGCCGTCCGTCTTCGCGCTGCTGCCGGCGCTGCTCGAGCGCGCGGGCGCGGTGCGCGGCCGCGGCAGCATCACCGCGATCTATACCGTGCTCGTCGACGGCGACGACCACAACGAGCCGATCGCCGACGCCGTGCGCTCGATTCTCGACGGCCACGTCGTGCTGTCGCGCGACCTGGCCTCTCGACATCACTATCCGCCGATCGACGTGCTTCAGAGCGTGAGCCGGACGATGCCCGACGTGACTGACGTCACGCATCGGAGCAAAGCCGGGAAGGTCCGTGAATGGATGGCGGCGATTCGCGACAGCGAAGATCTCGTGAGCGTGGGCGCCTACGTCCCCGGCAGCAATCCGCGCATCGACGAAGCACGCGCCAAGCGCGATCTGATCGAGGCCTTCCTGTGTCAGGACGCCGGCACTCTGTGCGGCTTCACCGACTCCACCGCCTCGTTGGAGGCGCTCTGAAGTGAAGCCGTTTCAGTTTCGCGCGCAGGCGGCGGTCGATTTACGCCAGCGCGAATATGACGAGGCGCGGCGGCTGCTGGCGCGGACATCGCTCGATTTGCACGCCGCCCGCGAGGTTTTCAACCAGGCGCACGCCAGGCTCGGTGGGGCGCGCGACCAGTACGGGCACGAGATGGCCGAGCAGTACGACGCGGCGCGCGCGCAGTGGTACCGGTCTTGGATTGTTCGGCTGGAGCACGAGCAGACGGGGTGCGCCAAGGCGGTGTCGGCGCGTGAACAGGACCTCGCCGCGGCCTCGGCGGCGTGTCTCAGGACGCATCAGAGGCTGGAAGCCCTCGAGCGCTTCCGCGACAAGGCCAAGAACGCGTGGCAGCACGCGGTGCTCGCTGAAGAGCAGAAACAGATCGACGCGCTGGCGACATTGCGCCATGTGTCGGCACCTCGGGAATCGACGCAAAGGAGCAGAACTTGATTTCTCAGACTTCCGGAACCAGCGGCACGCCGGCCATCGCGGACCCGCCGGCGAGGCGAGACTCGATGGGCAAGGATGCGTTTCTCCAGTTGCTGACCACGCAGCTGGCGCACCAGGACCCGACCGCGCCGCAGGACAACGGACAAATGATCGCGCAGCTTGCGCAGTTCAGCTCGCTCGAAGCGCTGACACAGATTCAGAAGTCGCTCGACGCCATCGGCCTGGCGCTCGGCGTTCCACCCTCAACCGAAAGGACTACGTAAATGGCTGTCGGCTCTTTCTCGTCGGGGCTCTCAGGGCTCAATGCGAACGGTCAGTATCTCAGCGTCATCGGGAACAACCTGGCCAATATCAACACGATCGGCTTCAAGTCGAGCGCGGTGACCTTCATGGACCTGGTCAGCCAGACCGTGGGCGGCCCGAGCGCGAACCCGATGCAGGTCGGTCTCGGCGTCGGCACGGGCTCGATCTCGCCGATCTTCAGCCAGGGCGCGATCGAGAACACGCGTGAGGCGACCAACGTCGCGATTCAGGGCAACGGTTTCTTCCTGGTGCGCGGCACCAATGGCTTGTCCTACACGCGCGCCGGGAACTTCAGCTTGAACAGCGAGGGTTCCCTCGTCACCCCCGACGGCTACAAAGTGCAGGGATACACCGAAGTCGATCCCGTGACCGGCAGGATCGTCACCACGAGCCAGCCCACCGACATCACCGTGCCGCCAGGTGTCCTGCGCGCGCCGACGACGACGAGTATGTTCCGCACCCTGACGAATCTCGACGTCAACGCACAGGCCGGTGACACCTTCAACACGCCCGTGCAGATCTACGACTCGATGGGCGCGACGCACGTGATGATGGTGACCTACACGCGGACGGCGGGCGGGTGGGACTTCGAGATCACTGTTCCTGGTGCCGAGGTCGTGCCGGCGTCGCTCACCCCCGCTGTGCTGGCCGCGGGCTCTGTTGCCTTCGACGGCACGGGACAAATTGTGTCGGTGACGCCGACGGCGCCCGCCGCTGGCGGTGGCGCGTTGCCCGGCATACCCATCGCCGATCTGACGTTCACCACTCCACCATGGGCGACGGGTGCGGACGCCAGCGCCATCATCTGGGACCTCGTGGATCTCAACGACGTCGTGTCGCTGACCGGCTTCGCCTCGCCGTCGGCCACCGCATCGAAGAGCCAGAATGGCGCGGCCGCCGGGATGATCGACAGCATCAGCATCAGCGCCGACGGGTCTATCGTGGCCACGTTCGGTGCGGGACGGACCGTGTCCGTCGGCCAACTGTCGCTGGCCAGCTTCAACAATCCCAAGGGTCTGGTGAAGCTGGGGTCGAATCGCTACGGGGAGAGCCAGGCCGCCGGCATTCCGAACGTGGGAACTGCGGGCACAGGTGGACGCGGCACGTTGATCGGCTCGGCGCTCGAGCAGTCCAACGTCGACATCGCCCAGGAGTTCACGCAGATGATTCTCGCGCAGCGCGGTTATCAGGCGAACTCAAAGACGATCACCGTGTCTGACGAGCTGCTCGTCGATACGCTGAACCTGAAGCGGTAACTTAGTCGGTTGGTGGTTCGTGGTTGGTGGTTCTTGGCATCGTTGGCCATTGACCACCGACCACTGATTACTGACTACGAACCACGAACCACGAACCTAAGATGCAGATGGACATTTCGTTGGGCGCGGCGGTCTCCGCCGCCGCGCCATCACCCGACGCCTCGTGTGCGTCCGCGGAAGTGCCCGCGAGCGCATCAGACATTTTCGCCGCGCTCCTGGACGAGGCGGCGGGCACGTCTCGTCAATCGACGTCAGCCGTCAAGGCCGACGAGGACGCGGTCGATGAACAGGCCGTGTGGACGATGCCGAATCTGTCGTTCATGGATGCGTTTGTGCCTGTCGCGCCGAAGCCGCGCGGCGGCGAAGGCGGACCTTCCGTCTCCGATACGCCGGCAGGAGAAGACTCCCTCACGCGCGCCGGAACACGTGGCACAGCGGTAGCGACGGGCGAGATCGTGAAGGACGCAATCGCGGCCGCAGGCCTGCCCGTGCAGGCGGCAGATACGATTGGCGAGTACATTGCCACGGCAGCAGCCGAAGGCGGGGCAGCCACCGAAGAAGCGACGATGGTTGAAGGTGTGGCAGCGGCCGAGGCGATAATGGCCGACGCCAGGACAGCCCGCGCACCCGCACAAGATGCGACGGCGTCGATCGATGTCGCCCCAACGCCGGGCGCAGCCACGTCGAGCGCCGGCTCGCCGACGGGCGAGGCGCGCGGCAGACGCGAGATCGTCGACGACAAGCAGCCGCACGCTGCACCGGCGAATGATGCGGCGCCGGCCTCGAAGGTCGATGATGCCGCACCGGCCTCGAACGCGGCTCGAGCGTCCAGGCCGTCACGCGGCGAGCACACCAAGCCTGAGCACAAAGCGGGCGTGGCACTGGCCGCGGCGCTGGCCGGCGCGCAAGCGACGACGGCCGCGGCTCCGATCGCTGACGCCGCGCAGGCGTCCGCTCGCACGGCGCTCGTGGCCGATGTGCAGAATCCGGGAGGGACAGCCGCGCGTTTTGCTCGCGCAGTCGAGCGCGCTGCCGCACTCACAGTCACTGAACCGAGCGAGGGCGCCGCTGCCACAAGTGCGGCGCCGGCCGGCCAGAGTGGTGAACAGTCGCCGCCGTTTGGCGAATCGGTGCCTGACCAGACGGCCGAGCGGTTCGGATCGGTGCGTCAGGCCGCGATCGGCGGCATGACGTTCACGATCACGGCCCCCACGTCCATCGACGCGCGGACGATCGCGACGGCGATGGCTGGCGCCACGCACGCCGCGGACGCCGCACCGGGCTCGATTCCCGAGCGCGATGTCGTGGCGCAACTCGTCCACTCGATGCGGCTGCAGTTCCGTGACGGCATCGGCGAAGCGATCGTCAAGCTCAAGCCGGAGCATCTGGGGTCGGTCCAGGTGTCACTGCGCATCGAGAATGGCGCGGTCAGGGCCACGGTGCAGGCCGAGATGCCCGCGGTTCGACAGTGGCTCGAGTCCCAGCAAGAGACGTTGAAGAACAGCCTCGCCGACCAGGGTCTTCGCCTCGAACGCTTCGTCGTGGAGCCGGACGGCGAGCGTCGGGAGGCACAGCGCGACGCCGAACGTCAGCGGCAACAACGGCGCCGGCATCATCGCCGCGAAGGGTCGGCAGACCAGCCAGTATTCGAGGTCCTGGCATAACGATGACGGTGGGCCGACACGTCGTCGGCCCCGCGTCCGTTCCCTCACGCCAGCCCCGTGATAAACCGCTGATTTCCGGTGGTTTCGGCGTCTACCCTCCGGTACTCCGCTTGCTCCGGTAGGGCACGACTATGTCAGACGCCAAAGAAAAGACTGAGAAGGCCGACGCGCCCGTCGCGACCAAGAAAAAGAAATCGAAGCTCATACCGATCCTGCTCACCCTGAGCCTCGTGGTTCTCGGGGGCGGCGGTGCCGGCGCGTACTGGTACTTCGGCCATCGTCCCGTTCAGGAGGGGGCGGCCGCGGAACCCGAGCCTGCTCCTCCGTCAGGCATCGTGGAGCTGGAGCCGTTCGTGGTGAATCTCGCCGACACGGGCGGCCAGCGTTTCCTCCGTGTGTCGATGCGGCTCCTCACCTATACCGAAGAACAGGCCACAGAGATGAAGGAAGACGCCGTTTCGAAAGCGAAGCTTCGCTCCGCGGTCCTCGAGCTCCTCTCCATGCAGCTGGCCGAGCCTCTCGTCACGCCCGAGGGGAAGGCGGAGCTGAAGAAGGCCATCGCCGAACGCGCGGCCCATGCAGTGCACGACCTGAAGGTGACTGATGTCCTCTTTGTCGAATTCGTCGTCCAGTAACCCCGGGCTCGTTCCGCTGAGCGACGTCGTCTGTCACGTTGACGTGCTGCTCGGTACGGCGACCGTGTCGGTGCGCGACTGCCTGCACTGGAAGAAGAACAGCATCATCCGCCTGCGGGAGGTGGCAGGGTCGGACATGCAGGTGACGATCAACGGCGTGCCGGTCGCGACCGGCGAGGTCGTGATCATCGACGACAGCACGGCGGTGCGCGTGACCGAGATCCTCGAGCCGCCGAGCTCCGAGTCGGCGTCGTGAACGCATTCCTCGCCATGGCCATCGTGCTGGGCGTCATGGGCGCTCTGGCGTGGCTGGTGCGCCGCGGTCCGTTCGCGAAGTTCGTCGCGAAGAACCGGCCGGTCGCCGTCGAGACCGCCATTCCGCTCGGCGAGCGGCGCTCGCTCGTGATCGTCACGGTCGAAGGCCGGCGCCTGCTGCTTGGCATGACGCCGACAACGGTCTCACTGGTCACCGAGCTCCGTGCCGGCGCGCAGGCCACTGAGCTCCGTTCCGAGGTCCAGCCATGAACAACCTGGATCTCAACGTAAACGGAATCGGCACGATCTCGGCGCCACTTCAAGTCGTCCTTCTGCTGACGCTGTTGTCGTTCCTGCCGGCGATCCTGGTGACGATGACCGCGTTCACGCGAATCACGATCATCTTTCACTTCCTGAGACAGGCGCTGGGTACGCAGGAGACGCCGTCCAATCAGATTCTGATCGGCCTCTCCATCTTCCTGACGATGTTCATCATGGCTCCGGTCGGGGCGCGGATCAACGAGGTGGCGCTCGAGCCGGCGATGGCCGGCAAGATCAGCGTGACGCAAGCGCTCTCGCTCGGCGCGCCGCCACTCCGGGACTTCATGCTCAAGCAGACCCGCGAGACCGACCTGGCACTGTTCATCGAGTTGAGCAAGGTGACGAAGCCGAAGACGGCGGCGGAGCTGCCGATGACGGTCGTGATCCCCGCCTACATCATCTCGGAGCTGAAGACCGGCTTCCAGATGGGGTTCTTCCTCTTCATACCCTTCCTCCTCATTGACCTCGTCGTGTCCACGACGCTGCTGTCGATGGGCATGATGCAGCTGCCGCCGGCGATGGTGTCGCTGCCGTTCAAGATCCTGCTGTTCGTGATGATCGACGGCTGGAACCTGCTGGTGGGATCCATCGTGCGGAGCTTTACCTGAGCCATGCCGGAAGCCCTCATAGTCGGCGTGGTGCGGCAGGCCATTGAAGTGGCCATCATGGTCAGCCTGCCGATGCTGCTGGCCGGCCTGATCGCGGGCGTGCTGGTCAGCGTGTTCCAGACCGTCACCTCGATTCAGGACAACGTGCTGGCGTTCATCCCGCGCGCGGCCGCGATCTTCGGCGTCTTCGCGCTGACCTTCCCCTGGATCCTCCGGGTCGTGACTGGTTTCTCAGCCGATCTGATTACCCACCTGCCGGAGTACATCCGGTGATCGACCTGTCGGCGGTCGTCCGCTTCGCGCTGTTGCTGGTTCGTCCCGGTATGGTGGTGCTGGTGGCGCCGGCGTTCGGCGGCACCTACGCGCCGATGCCGATCAAGATTGCGCTCACGGCGCTGCTGGCGGTGACGCTGGCGCCGTCGGTCGTGGTCCCCATCGCCTCGAACGACGTCGCGCTCGCGCTGTTCGTGGCGCGCGAGGTGGTGATCGGCCTGGCGATCGCGATGGCCGTGCAAGCGCTCATCGGCGCCGCGGAGCTGGCCGGACACCTGACCGGCTTTCAGATTGGCTTCTCCCACGGCGCGATGATCGACCCGGTCAGCGGTGTGCGCAATCCGGTCGTGACGGCGCTCTATGGGCTGCTCACGCTCCTCACGTTCTTCGCCATCAACGGTCATCACGAACTGCTCCGCGCCCTCGCGGTCTCGTACACGAAGCTGCCGATCGGGCCCGGCCACATCGACGCGTCCATCCTGACGAGCGTCCGCGAGTTTCTCGGCATCATCTTCATGGTCGGCACGCGGCTGGCCGCCCCGGTCATCGTCGTCCTGTTGATCGTCGAGCTCGCCGTCGGCCTGATCTCGCGCTCGGCGCCGGCGCTCCACTTCATGATCATCGGCTACCCGGTGCGCCTCATCGTCGGCCTCACCGTGCTGGCGATGATGGTGGCGACCGTCCCCGCGGTCACCAACTCCGCGGTCTCACGCGTCATCGGCATCGGCCTCGACCTGGCCGCGGCGTTCAAGTAGGGCGCGATGTCGCAGGAGAAAACAGAACAACCGACAGGGAAACGCCTTCAGGACGCCCGCGAGAAGGGGCAGGTCGCGCGCAGCCGCGATCTCGCGCTGGCGGCGGCATCGGTCGCGGCGACGATCGCGGTCGCGAAGATGGGCGGCCGTCTGGCCACGGGGATGGCCGAGCGGCTCTCCCGGGACCTCGCGCACTTCGGTGACACGCCGCTCAAGGCGATCACCGCCGGCGACATCAACGGCCGCGTGATCGAAGGCGCCGGATTGATTGCGCTGCTGGTCTGGCCGATCGCGCTCGCCACGATGACGGTGGGCGTCGCGATGCACGGCTTGCAGGGCGGCTGGTCGTTCGCGCCGGAGGCGTTGCAGTTCAGTTGGAGCCGGCTCAATCCCGCGAGCGGCATGAAGCGCTTCGGCCTGATGAAGGGCGGCGTGGAGACGATCAAGGCGATCGTCTCGGTGTCGATGATTACCTACCTCGCGTGGAACATCACCGACGCGGTGATGGCCGACGCGGTGCGGCTGGCGTGGCAGACGCCGCTCACCGCGGCCATCCTCGCGTGGAACTACGCGGACTCGCTCCTGTGGCGCGTGGCCTGGGGCCTCGGCATCCTCTCGCTCGCCGACTACGGTCTCCAGAAGTACCGCCACACCTCGTCCCTGAAGATGAGCAAGCAGGAGATCAGGGACGAGCACCGTATGGCCGAGGGGAGCCCGGAGAACAAGAAGCGCGTCCGCCGGGCGCAGATGGAGATGTCCCGCCGCCGGATGATGCGCGACGTCTCGCGGGCGACCGTCGTCATCACCAACCCGACCCACTTCGCCGTGGCGCTGGAATACCGGCGCGAGAAGATGGCCGCGCCGATCGTGCTCGCCAAGGGCATCGACGAGGTCGCGCTCCGCATCCGTGAGGAAGCCCGCTCGCACGGGATTCCGATCATCGAGAACAAGGCGCTCGCGCAGACGCTCTACCGCACCGCCGAGATCGGCGACACGATTCCGGCCCCGCTCTTCGGCGCCGTCGCCGAGGTGCTCGCCTATCTCGTTCGCATCAAGCAGCTGATGTTGTGACTATGGCCACCACGCCCTCGACCGTCCATCGCGTCAGCCATCTGATCGCGCCCATCGCGGTACTGGCAGTCGTGCTCCTGATGATCGTCCCGCTGCCGACGATGCTGCTCGACCTGCTGCTCTCGGTCGACATCGGGCTCGCGGTCGTGCTGCTGCTGACGGCGATTTACGTGAAGTCGCCGGTGGAGTTTTCGGTCTTCCCGTCGCTGCTGCTCCTGCTCACGCTGATCCGGCTGTCGCTCAACGTCGCGGCGACGCGGCTCGTCCTGCTGAATGGCGCCGATGGCGTGGAAGCCGCCGGCAGCGTGGTGATGGCCTTCGGCCAGTTCGTCGTCGGCGGCAACTTCGTCGTCGGCATCGTGGTGTTCCTGGTGCTGATCGCCATTCAGTACATCGTCATCAACCACGGCGCAGTCCGCATCTCGGAGGTCACAGCCCGGTTTACCCTCGACGCGTTGCCCGGCCGCCAGATGGCCATCGACGCGGATCTGTCGTCGGGCGCGATCACCGAGAAAGACGCGCGCGAGCGCCGCGACCGGCTGCGCCGGGAGGCGGACTTCTACGGCGCGATGGACGGCGCCATCCGCTTCACCCAGCGCGATGCGCTGGCCGCGGTCCTCATTACCGGCGTCAACATCGTCGCCGGACTCATCATCGGCGTGTTTCAGCACAATCTCGATCTGGCGACGGCGGCAGAGACCTACACCATCCTGACGGTCGGTGAAGGCCTGGTCACGTCGATCCCCGCGCTGCTCGTGTCGATGGCCGGCGCCTTGATCACGACCCGCGCGGCGGCGGAGTCACACCTCGGCGAGGAAGTCGCTGTGCAGCTGCTCGGTCGTTCGCGTCCGCTTGGCGTGGCCGCCGGCGTACTCCTGTTCATGGCCGCCATTCCTGGCTTGCCCAAGCTCCCGTTCATCGTCGTCGCGGCACTGCTCGGAGCGGCGGCATATGCCGTGCGAGTACGACCCGCGCCAGATGAGGATCCCTCGACGCTGACGCCGGCCGCCGATTCGGGGGAGCCCACGATTGGCGTCGATCCACTCGGTGTCGATGTGGGGTACGCGCTCGTCGGCCTCGTCGACGAGCGGCAGAACGGCACGCTGCTCACGCGGGTTCGCGCGATTCGCAAGCAGATTGCCAACGAGACCGGTCTCGTCGTGCCACCGGTGCGGATCGCCGACAACCTGCAGCTCGGTCCTCGCGGCTACAGCATTCTCGTGAAGGGCACGGAAGTCGCGCGCGGCGAGTTGTATGCCGAGCGGCTCCTGGCGATCAACCCGGGTTCGGTGACCAAGCCGCTCGAAGGCACGCAGACACGCGAGCCGGCGTTTGGCTTGCCGGCGATCTGGATCGCGCAGGACCAGCGTGATATGGCCACGGCCGCGGGCTACACCGTTGTCGATGCCACCACGGCGCTCTCCACACATCTTTCAGAGACGATCCGCGCATTCCTGCCGGATCTGCTGACCCGCCAGCAAGTGAAGGAGATGGTTGACATCGTCGCCCAGACTTCGCCGAGGCTGATCGAGGATCTGGTGCCCAAGGTCGTGTCGCTGGGCGAGATTCAGCGCGTGCTCAAGCAGCTCCTGCGAGAGCGCGTCCCGGTGAAGGATCTTCCGACCATTCTCGAAGCCATCGCCGACGCGGCGATGGTGACCAAGGATCCGGACGCGATCAACGAGGCGGTCAGGAGCGCGATGGGCCGGGCGATTTGCCGGCCGTATCAGACCGAGAAGGGGGAGCTGCCGGTCATCGGCGTGACCCCGGCGTTGGAAGAGCGACTGCTGGCGTCGCTGGTCCGGACGGAGCAAGGTGCAGTTCTGGCCCTCGACCCCCAACAAGCCCAGAGCATTGCGAGCCGGATTGCCCGCGCCCTCGAACAAGCCGTGGCACAGCCTGTGCTGTTGTGCTCTCCAACGCTCCGGCCACACCTCTGGCGATTGTTTGCGCGAGTGCTTCCCCACTTAGGGGTGCTCTCGCACAACGAGGTCCCGGCGCACATCGCGGTCGTGTCCGTGGCGACCCTGGACTGACATGCATCTGAAGCGTTATCGCAGCGAAACGGTCACCGACGCCCTCCGGGCGGTGCGTGAGGATCTGGGTCCCGATGCCCTCGTGCTCTCGACCCGTACGGTTACCGCGACCGGTGTTCGCGGTCTTTGGGGCGGGCGCCAGGTCGAGATCACAGCGGCGGCCGAGCGGCAGGTGGTGCCGGAGAATCGACACGCACGCCTTGCCCCTGGCCCTGGCGCGAAGTCTCGCAAACCCAGCTCCGCGCGCGCGATCGACGAGATTGCCGCCCGCCTCCAGGCCAGCGGACTCGACGCCCGCCTCGCCAACGAGATTGCTGCGAACCATCCAGTCAATCGGCGCCGCGGCGCGGATCTGGAGAGCCTGCGCGCAACGTTGGCGATGGAGCTGACGGCGATGGCCTCCGGCGACGAGCCGTACGCGCCGGTTGAAGTGTTCGTCGGCCCCCCTGGTGCGGGGAAGACGACCACAATCGCGAAGATTGCGGCGCAGGAGCGCGCGCGGCACGGGCAGCGCCTCGGTCTGGTCGCCGCCGACGGTTTCCGCGTCGGCGCGATCGAACAGCTCCGGCTCTACGCCGACATCCTCGGCGCCAGCTTCACCGCCGCGCGGACGCCGGATGAATTCTCGCGCGCGCTCGCCGACCTCAAGCGTCCGCTGCTGGTCGACACCGCAGGGCGATCGCCGTCCGACGAGGCCTCGACGGACATGTTTCGCGTGCTCCTGTCGCGCAGCGACGTGCGCACGCATCTGGTGATTCCGGCCACGACGTCGCCGGCGATGGCGCAGCGGCTGTTCGATCGCTTTGCCGATGCGCGCCCGTCTCGCGTGGTACTGACCCGCCTCGACGAAGCGGAGTCGATCGGACCGCTGGTGAGCGTGCTGCGCGATCGGCGGCTGCCGCTCTCGTATTTCGGAACCGGCCAGAACGTGCCGTCTGATCTCCAGCGCGCGACCTCGCCGGCGCTGGCGGACTGGATCATCGGCGAGATGGCCACGGAAGCCGTCGCGTGACCACCATGCACCCGCAGACCCCCACGCTCGCCACCACCCTTGCCGTCACCAGCGGCAAGGGCGGTGTCGGGAAAACCAGCGTTACCGTCAACCTGGCGCTCTCGCTCGCCCGTCTCGGCCATCGCGTCGGCGTCATCGACGCAGACTTCGGTCTCGGCAACGTCGACGTGATGCTCGGCCTCACGCCGCAGTGCCACATCGGTCACCTGCTGCTCGGAGACCGATCGCTGTCGGACATCGTCATGACCGGGCCGCTCGGCATCCAGGTGATTCCGGCGAGCTCCGGACTGCAGTCGCTGACGACGATGACCTCGTCACAGCGCACGCGGCTGCACGAGGCCCTCGACGCGTTCCGCGCGGGACTGGACTTCCTGCTCATCGACACCGCCGCGGGCATCTCCGACAACGTGGTTGAAACGCTGCGGCTCGCCGAGCGGGTCGCCCTCGTGACCTCACTCGAGCCGTCGGCGGTCGTGGATGCCTACGCCACCGCGAAGGTACTGACGCAGACGTCGCCGGCGACCGAGATTGGCGTCGTCGTCAACGCGGTGCGCGACGGCGACGAGGCGGCGCTGGCGTTCAAGCAGCTCGATATCGCTGCGACCAGATTTCTCGGCCGCAGCCTGCGCTACTACGGATTCATCACCGAAGACCGCGCCGTGCGCGACTCGGTGCTCCTGCAGCGCGCGGTGGTCGATCACCAGCCGCAGGCCGCGGCGAGCCGCTGTTTCCGGATTCTGGCCTTGCGCCTCGCCGGCCTGGGTCGCGGGCCGGGCGGCCTGCGCTTGGTTGGGGCATCGGCTCTCGCCGGCGCGTCGAACCGCTCAGGGCCCGCGTCCACAGAGGTGTCTCAGTGCGCGTGAAGACCTTGCCCCCGGCTCCGGATCTCAGCGCTCGCGACCGCCTCGTGATGGATCACATCGGGCTGGTGAAGACCCTGGCGCAGCGGCTGGCGCAGCGGCTGCCGTCGCAGGTCGAGATGAACGATCTGATGGGGGTGGGCGTGCTCGGCCTCATCGATGCCGCCGCCCGCTACCGGGCGTCCACCGGTGTGCCGTTCGACGCCTTTGCCCGTCGCCGCGTGCAGGGTGCGATGCTCGACGCGCTGCGCGAGCTCGATTGGGCGCCGCGCTCGCTCCGCCGCCTGCGCCGCGACATGGATTCCGCGGTCGCGACGCTGCGCCATCGTCTGGGCCGTGAGCCGGAGGAAGACGAGATCGCTGCTGCGATGGACCTGTCGCGCGCCGGCTACGAGAAGGCGCTCGAGCAGCTGCGCACCCTCGAGATCGGCTCCGTGCGGCAGCTCGACGCGCCGACGGCGGACGGCACACCGCTCATCGAGTTGTGCATGGATCCGTCGGAGAGTGCCGTCACGCAGCTCGAGCGCAAGGAGCTGAAGCAGCACCTGGCAACCGCGATTCAGGAGCTGCCCGAGCGTGAGCGGCAGATTCTCGCGCTCTACTACCAGGACGAGCTGACCCTCGCTGAAATCGGCGAGGTGATCGGGGTGTGCGAGTCGCGCGTCAGCCAGCTCCGATCGCTCGCGATTTCCCGGCTCCGGACGCTCCTGCGCAGCTCGCTCGGTCTCCAGGAGGCGCGTCTGTGAGCAAGATCCTTTCACAGGACGAGATCGACGCGCTGCTCGCGTCCTCGGTCTCGTCGAACGGCGGCCGGGAGTCCCCGGCGGCGGATCGCAACTCGCCGGGCGACGCGGTCAGCTACAACTTCCGCCGGCCCGACCGCATCTCGAAGGAGCAGCTCCGCTCGCTGCACTTCCTGCACGATCGTTTCGCGCTCAACGTGTCGACGTCGCTGTCGGCCTTTCTTCGTTCGATGACCGAAGTCAACATCGTGTCGGTCGAGCAGTTCGCCTACTCCGAGTTCCTGATGTCGCTGCCGGACCCGACCGCCTTCTACGCGGTCGGCATGAGCCTGTTCGACGGCGTCGGCGCCCTCGAGATGAACCCCTCGGTGGCGTTCACGATGATCGATCGGCTGCTCGGCGGCACGGGTCAGACGCCAGGGCCGAATCGCGCGCTGACCGAGATCGAGCAGAACGTGGTCGATTCGGTCGTGAAGCTCATGCTCGACAACCTCACGGAAACGTGGAAACCGGTGGCGAACATGGAGTTCCGCATCCAGGGCCGTGAAACGCGCCCGCAGATGCTGCAGGTGACGGGCGCGACCGAAATCGTCATCCTCCTCGTGTTCGACATCAGGATTGCCGACACTCGCGGCATGGTGAACCTGTGTATCCCTGCGGCAGCCATCGAGGCCGTCGGCGAAGCGTTCGCGCAGGGATGGCAGCGCGCGCGGCGTCAACCCACCGCCGATGAAGAGACCTGGCTGCACGCCAACCTTGGCCGCGTCAGTCTTCCGGTGACCGCGCTCCTCGAAACCACGCTGCCGGCGCGCGACCTGATCGCGTTGAGGCCCGGCGACGTGCTGTCGCTCGGCCACGCGGCCACGCTGCCGATTGACGTCCACGTCGGTACCGTGCGCCGCTTCGGCGGACGCCTCACGCGCGTGGGCTCGGGCACTGGTGTGTTGGTCGAGTCGATGGTGGGTTCGGCGGCGAGCCTGGAAGGAGCCGCATGACCGTTGTCTCGCTGACCCGGGAGCTGTTGACCGGTCTGCTCGAAGAGCTCGCGTTGGTCATCGGCGCGATGATCGACGCCAACGCCAGCGTGGTGACGAGCGCGCCGGCCATGGGACGTCAATGGGTGGCCGAGGTTCGTGCCGACGGAGCGCTCGAAGGCGCGCTGACGCTGGTCCTGGACTACGACGGCGTGGTGGCGATCACGCGCCAGATGACCGGCATCGACGGCGAGATTCCCACTGAGTCGCTGATCGACACGTTGCGTGAAGTGCTGTCGCAGGCCGTGGGCGCGCTGGCACTCAAGCCCGTGGCACGCGGCGCGAAGCTGGCCGTGGGCGACGTCGTGGAGAAAGAAGATCTGGCACCCGAGGGCGAATGGTCCGCGCACGCCGTCGCCGCGGACAATCTGCCGACTCCGCTCTCGGTCACGGTGTGGGGGAGCGTCTCGTCGCCGGAGTCCGTCGCGGCGGCGTCGGCGAGTGCGGGCGTCGCAGCGCACGTTGACAGTCGCATCGACGTGCTGCTCGACATCGACCTGCCGCTCGTCGTGCGGTTCGGGCAGACGGAGCTTCCGTTGCGTCAGTTGACACGGCTCGGCCCCGGCTCGGTCATCGATCTCGGCCGATCGCCGGACGATCCGGTTGACGTGCTGGTCAGCAATCGCGTCGTGGCGCGAGGCGAAGTGGTGGTGGTGGCAGGCAGCTACGGGATTCGCATTCTCGATGTCGTCAGCCAGCGTGAACGCGTGCGGTCGATGGAGGCATAGCGGTGGAGATCTACTGGGTGGCAGGCGGCGGCGTGATGGTGGCGGCCTTGATGGCCTCATTCCGCGTGCAGGTGCAGACCTATCGCCGGCTCGCACGGCTCGACGAGCGGCTGGCGCATCTGACGGCGGGCATCTCGCTGCTCGCCGACACGGCGGAAGGCGGCCTGCGTGACGTGGCCCTCGAGGTCGAGCGGCTGAAGTCGGTGGCGGCGACCGCACCCCGGCCGAAGGCGCGGGCCGCGACGCAGCGTCGCGTCTCCGGCGCCGCACGGCGCGGGCGATCGGTGCGGGACATCGCGGCGATCGAGAAGATGTCGGAAGGTGAAGTGCGGCTCCGCCTCCAGTTGGCGGGCGGCGGGAAAGAGAAGGCTCATCATGCCGCGGTGCGCTGAACCGGCGTGCGGCCGCTGGCGGCCGGACCTCACCACGATCGAACGGTTCACGGGGACGATCGCCCGCCGCGTGTGTGCGCTGCAATTCAACGGCAGCTGGTACTGCTCACGCGCCTGCGTGGAGCTGGCGGCGCTGCTCGGCCTCGGCGAGCCGGCCGCGATGAGCGCCTCGGCCGCTCCCCTGCCGCGAGCCAGGCTTGGTGTGCTCCTGCGTCATGCCGGCGCGATCACCGAAACGCAGCTCGATGCCGCCCTCCTCGTGAAGGCGCGCACCGGCCTCAAGATCGGCGCGCAGCTCGAGGAGCTCGGTCTGGTCAGCCCGGAGATCGTCCTGCGCTTACTGGCGATGCAGGCCGGTGTCAGCTACCTCTCGACCTTCGACGTGGCGCGCGTGACGCGTGCGCCCATCACCCTGCCGCAGGCCATGGTGCGGGCCCTTGGTCTTGTGCCGTTCGAAGTGGACGCCGCGGCGCGCAAGCTCCACGTGGTGTGCACGGCCCCGGTGCCTCGCGCCGCGATGCGCGCGATGGCGAAGCTGACGGGGTGGACGCCAGAGGTCTACATGGTGACCGACGTCGTGTTCGAAGCGGCGCTCGACGCCTACCGACCCGTCGACGAGGCTCACATGCCCCACGACAGCGCCACGGTCCGGACCCTCGTGGCGGCGGCCGCCCGCGTGGCCGACTCCGCGCAGACCGATCGCGGCGTCACCATGCGGCACGCGCAGTATGACGACGACGTGTGGATTCGAGTCGAAGGGTCGCAGCGAGTCCGCGACGTGCTCGTGACACGGAAGGAGACAGGATGCCCGGCGGAGCTTACAGCGCACTGAGCGGCATGCGGATGCGTCTCGATGACCTGGATCGGCTCGCCGCCGACCTGGCCAACGTGAACACCGCCGGCTACAAGGGCGAGCGGACCTCGACCGAATTCGCGCGGCGTGATTTCGCGAGCGTGCTCGACTCGGCCATCGATGTGACCCTTGGCGGCGTGAAGACCGATTTCCGGTCGGGGCCGATCACGCAGACCGGCCGCGATCTGGACGTGGCCATCGAGGGACGAGGCTTCTTTCAGATCGAGACGCCGGCCGGCACACGCTACACGCGAAGCGGCAACTTCACCAGGTCGAGCGATGGGCTGCTGACCACCACGGACGGCATGCCGGTGATGGGCGACGGAGGAGAAATTCGACTGGCGGCAGGCGCCGCGACGATCACCGCGGACGGCAACGTCCACGTCGGGCAGACGCTGGCGGGCAAGATCAAGGTGGTGGCGTTCGAGAACGACATCGATGTCGCACGTGAGACCGGCACCCGGTTCCGCGCCGCGGGCGGCGGCGAGCCCGATGAGGCCACCAACGTGCGGCTGTTCGGCGGATCGCTCGAGCAGTCGAACGTGTCGGTGGTGGAGCGGGTCGCGGCGATGACCGAGGTCACCCGGGCGTTCGAAGCCCTGCAGAAGGGCATCTCCGTGATCATGAACGACATCGATGGACGAGCGATCGCGGAGCTTGGCAGGCGGTGACGACGAACCACGGAGGCACGGAGTCACGGAGAGCTGTCTAGGCTAAGAAGCTCCGTGTCTCCGCGTCTTCGTGGTTCGTGGAAGACGACGAGTCAAGAGCGGCTCAATCAGGTCAATCGGCAGCGAGAGGGAAAGGTTCAGCAATGATTCGCGCGCTTTATACGGCCGCCAGCGGCATGAACGCTCAGCAGGCCAACATCGACAACGTCGCGCACAACCTTGCCAACGTCAACACGACCGGCTTCAAGAAGAGTCGCGTCGAGTTCGAGGACCTGGTGTATCAGCAGCTCAAGGCGCCAGGCACCGCGACCTCGCAGGAAACCGAAGCGCCGATTGGACTCGAAGCCGGGCTCGGATCGCGACCGGTGGCCACGGCCCGGAACTTCTCGCCCGGCAGCCTGCGTTCGACACAGGGCCCACTCGATCTGGCCATCGAAGGCCAGGGCTTTTTCCAGATCACGCTTGCCGGCGGTGAGACCGGCTACACGCGCGCGGGCATGTTCCACCTCAGTGGACAGGGTCAGCTCGTGAACGCCGACGGCTTCCAGATCGAGCCGGCGATCACGATTCCCGCCAATGCCGTGTCGGTCACGATCTCGAAGGACGGCATCGTCTCCGTCCAGCTCGCGGATCAGCAGGCCGCGCAGCAGGTGGGCGTCCTCGAGCTCGCGAACTTCCAGAACCCGGCAGGGCTGCAGGCGCGCGGCGGCAATCTCTTCACCGCGACGACGGCGTCGGGCGACGCGACTACCGGCGTGCCCGGCACCGAGGGTATGGGGACCCTGGCGCAAGGCTTCGTCGAGGACTCCAACGTCAGCGTCGTCGAGGAAATGGTCAACATGATTCTCGGCCAGCGCGCCTACGAGGCGAACTCGAAGGTCATTCGCGCCGCGGACGAGATGTTGCAGCAGATCAACAACCTGGCGCGCTAGTGATGATCCTGTTCCTTCTTGCCCTCGGGCTGATGCCGGCCGACGTGTCGGCGGCGATCGAGCGTTCGCTCGTCGATCGCATGGGCGACGTTCAGGTCGTCGTGCAGAAGGTCTCGACCCCGGGGCGTGTCGAATCCCGAGTCCCGAGTCCCGAATCCCGAATCCCGCCGCCTTCGCGCGAAGCGCTCCGGCGAGCCTCGCCGAAGCCGGGCGGAGGCGGGAATCCCGAATCCCGGCTCGTGGCGACGATCGAGCCAGGTGCGAGGCTGGGGCAGCCGATTCGCTTTGTGCTGACAGTCGATGGCAAGCGCGTCGGATCCGCGGTGGCGACACTCGCGGTCAGCGGCCAGGCCGTTCGCGCACGCCGCTCGCTTGCCCGCGGCGAGGAAGTCGCATCAGGCGACGTCGAGACGACGGTCGTGGAGCTGAGGAGCGTGATGGCGCGCCGCCTGCCCGTGATCGCCGACATCGTCGGCACGCGCGCGCGCCGCGACATCGCTGCCGGCGAGCTGCTGACGAACGCACTGGTCGTCGTGCCGCCGGCCGTCAGATCGGGCGACGAGGTCCGCGTCATGGTGACGATGGGATCGGTGCAAGTCAGCGGCATGGGTCGCGCGTCGGGGAGCGGACAGGTGGGCGACACCATTCGCGTGCTGACCGCGTCGAACCGCAAACCGCTCAGCGCCCGGATCACCGGGCGTGGAGCTGTGGAGATCAAGCGATGAGGATGACGTTCGTGCTCGCGCTCCTGCTGCTGACGGCACCGGCGCTGGTGCAGGCCGAGGGGCAGGCACAGGCGCAGAAGGCCGTGACGCCCGAGAAGCCGAGCGACAACTACGACGAGCTGTACTTGCGCTACCTCACGGCCGCGCGGGCGCTGCCGACGACGGCGAGCGCGCCGGACTCGAGCTGGATGACGGGCCTCTTCCCCGATCTCCGCGCACGGCGGGTCAACGATCTCGTGACGGTGCGTGTGGTGGAGAGCATCTCCGCCGTGGGCTCGGCCGACTCGAGCCTCGACAAGAACAGCAAGGGCTCGGCGTCGCTGCCGAGTCTCTTCGGCCTGGAATCCAAGTATCCCGGCTGGCTCGATCCCAGCTCGCTGGCGAACATCGGTGCGAGCACGACGTTCAAGGGCGGCGGCCAGACCAGCCGTACCGGTGATTTGATAGCGACGATCTCCTCGCGGGTGACGGAAGTCCTGCCCAACGGCGACCTTGCGCTCGAAGGCATACGCGAAGTCGACATCAACGGCGACGTGCAGATCATCGTGCTCTCCGGTGTGGTCCGAACCGCGGACATCGGTCCGGGCAACGTGGTGCCCTCGACGGCGATTGGCCAGATGCGCATCCGGTACTTCGGACGCGGGCTGATCAAAGACAACCTGAAGCCGGGCTGGGTGGTCCGGATTCTCAACAAGATCTTCTAACCAATGACGAGAACCTCGCTCCTGCTCGTGGTGTTCGCGCTCGCCGGCGCGCCCGCGCTCGCGCAGCCGCCGCCGCGCCCGCAGCCTGTGACGGCGCAGCCGCAACCGCAGCCGCCGCCGCAGCAGCCGCAGGCTGTGACTCCGGACTCGACACTGAAGACGCCAACCCCGACGGCGTCCTCACCGGCCGCCGCGATGTCGATTCCCGTGTCGCGCCTCAAGGACATCGTGTCGCTTCAGGGGCCCATGATCCAGCCCGTGGTGGGCTATGGACTCGTCGTCGGCCTCAACAAAACCGGCGATCGGCGGCAGACGGTGTTCTCGGCGCAGACACTCGCCAACATGCTCGAGCGCTTCGGCGTAGCCGTGCCCGCGGGCGGCATCAAGATCGAGAACGTGGCGGCCGTGCTCGTGACCGCCGAGATCGGTCCGTATGCGCAGACCGGCGCCCGCATCGACGTGACGGCCTCGTCGATCGGTGATGCGCGCAGCCTGCAGGGCGGGACACTCCTGCCAACGCCGCTGCGCGGCCCTGATGGATCGATCATCGCGCTCGCGCAGGGATCGTTGTCGATTGGCGGCTTCAGCGCCGGTGGCGGCGGCAATACGGTCGCGGTGAATCATCTGACCGTGGGCCGCGTTCCTGGTGGCGCGCTCGTGCAGGTCACGCGGCAGACCGCGCTGCCGGACATGGACGTGCTTCGACTCTCGCTGCACGAGCCCGACTTCGTCTCCGCCGGCCGGGTGGCGAAAGCCATCAACATGGAGCTGGGTGCCAGCTCGGCGCACGTCAGCGACCCGGGCACCATCGTGCTGCAGGTCCCGAAGGAATATCGCTCGTCGATCGCCGATCTGGTCGCACGGATCGAGCCACTGTCGATTGCGGTAGACACCACGGCCCGCGTGGTGATCAACGAACGCACAGGCACGGTCGTCCTCGGCGGCGATGTGCAGATCGGGCCCGCGGCGGTCGCGCACGGCAACCTCTCTGTCCGCATCGCGACCCAGTACCAAGTCTCGCAGCCTCAGGGCTTCTCGCGTGGCGAGACGGCGGTGACGCCGCAGACGCAGGTGAACGTCGAGCAGGAAGACCGCAAGCTGGTGACCCTCGAGGCCGGCACGACGCTCGCTGACGTCGTCCGCGCGCTGAACACGCTCGGCGTCACACCGCGCGACATCATTGCCATCATGCAGGCGCTCAAAGCGGCAGGTGCGCTCCGCGCGGAGGTCGTGATCCTATGAGTATCGAAACGGTGGCCGACCTCGTTCAGCGCGCCCGCGCAGAGTCGAGCAGCGCGAGCGGCCCCACCGATCAGACGCGCGCGAAGCTGATGCGCGTCGCGGCGGAGTTCGAGTCGCTGCTGCTGCTCCAGATGCTCAAGGAGATGCGCAGGTCCGGCTCCTGGGACGAAGAGGACGAGCACAAGGACGGGTTCGGCTCGCAGACGCTGCTCGAGACCGTGGATGTGGAGCTGTCGAATCATCTGGCGAAGGCGCAGGGGTTCGGCCTCGCCAAGGAGATGCTCGCGGCGCTCGAGAGGATGACTCCTGGCGCCGCGTCCAGACCCGGGGCGTCAGGCGTGGAGACATTGGCGATGAGGCCGAGCGCAACGCCCTCGACGGCCGTGGCGTCGCTCGAGATGCCTGAGGGAACCGTGACCAGCGGTTTCGGCTGGCGGCGCGACCCGCTCGGACACGCGACGAAGTTCCATCAGGGAATCGACATCCGTGCGGCCTACGGCCAGGATATCCAGGCCGCCGGCGCCGGCCGTGTCATCTCCGCCGGCACGCACGGCGGCTACGGGGAAACGGTCCTGATCGAGCATGCCGGCGGTGTCCGGACACGCTACGCGCATCTGTCGATGGCGGTGGTCGCTCCGGGGGACGAAGTGGCAGCGGGCCAGGTCGTCGGCCGGGCTGGCCGCAGTGGTCGGGCAACCGGCACCCACTTGCATTTCGAGGTCACCACGGCGAGCGGAGAACGCGTGGATCCGGCCGTATTTTCACGATTCAAGGCCGAGGGGCTGGTTGCCGATTGGGCTGTAGGGACAACCCCCATGCAGGAGACCCGAAGACATGACGACACGAATTGACGGAAACCAGGGCGCCCAGCCCGCACCCCAGATCGATCGCATCGAGGCCGACCGCGCGAGCCAGGCGAGGAAGCCCGCGCCCATAGCCAAGGTCGATCGCGTCGAGGTGTCGAAGGACGTGGACTTCGTCACGCACGCCGTCCGGGCCGCTCACGACATTGCGGCCATCCGGGAAGACAAGGTCGCGCAGGCGAAGAAAGCCCTGGCTGACGGCACGGTCGGTGCGGACGCAGGCAAGCTCGCTGACGCGCTGATCGACCACATGCTGGAAGACACGCCGAAATGACTGAGTCAGCCGCTCGTGCGGTAGCCGCGGCCGCGCAGTTGCGTGCGGCGCTCGAGCAGACCGCGGCGTCGCTCGCGACCCCGCGCCTCGACGCGCTGTTGGCGGGCGAAGTGGCGATCGAGCGGGCCCTCGCCGCGTTGCCCGCGCTCGACGACTTGTCCGAGGACGAGCGGCGAGCGCTTCACGGTGATCTCGAGCACGCACAGCGTGCCCTGCTGCGCTGCCGGCGTCTGGGGACGTCGTTGCGCGACTTCATTCGCATCAGCTTCGAGTCGCAAGGTCGCGGCCCCGGCTACGGCCCGCGGAACAGCGCGGACATGTCCTACGCCGGCCAGGCGCTCGACGCACGGGTGTAACGACCATGGGAGATCTTTTCAGCAGCCTGTCGATGGCCGCACGGTCCCTCGAAGCGCAGCGCTTCGGGCTCGACGTCACGGGACAGAACATCGCCAACGTCAACACGCCGGGCTATGCCAGGCGCGTGATCGATTTCGCCGCCGTGCCTCCGACCGATGCGAGCAGCGCGGGCGGGGGAGTGGACGCCGTCGGGGTGCGCGCGGCGCGCGACATGCTGCTCGAGGGGCGCATGCAGCAGGAGGTGCCTTTCGAACAGCGTGAGCGCGCCGTCGCCGAGGTGCTGTCGATCGTCGAAGTGGCGCTCGGCAAGCCCGGCGCATCGATTGATGCGGCGATGAACGGCTTCTTCGATGCGTTCGCCAACCTCTCGAGCAATCCGAACTCGGCGGTGACGCGCCAAGAGGTTCTGCTGCAGGGTGAGGCCGTCGCTGGCGCATTCCGGGACATGGCCGGGCGAATCAGCCTGTCGAGCCGCGATACCGACGCCCAGGTGCGTGGAGCGATCGACGAGATCACGCAGCTGGCCGCGCAGATCGCGAAGCTGAACGACAGCATGGGGTCGACCAGCGCCGCGAGCGGCGGCAGCCTGCATCTGCAGGACGAGCAGTCGGAACTCGTGCGGAAGCTGGCCGGACTGCTGGATATCGACGTGCTGCCGCGGGAGGGTGGCGGCGTGGACGTGACCTTCGGCAACGGACGTGCGCTGGTCGTCGGCGAGCGCGCGTATCCGATCACGACCACTCAGGTCGCCGGTGTCTCGCGCGTCATGTCCGGCGGTTTCGACCTGACCGCGGAAATCAGCGGCGGTCAGCTCGGCGGGTTCCTCTATGCGCGCGATGTGCTGCTTCCGGCCTACGCCGCCGATCTCGACACGGTCGCCTTCGAGCTGGCCGAGGAAGTGAACGCCCTTCACGCGGCCGGCGTTGGTGGGGATGGCGGGACGGGACGGAACTTCTTCACGCCCATTGCGGTTACCGCCGGTGCCGCGGCTGCGCTCACGGTTGACGTGACGATGGCCGCCAATTCGCAGCTCGTGGCCGCGGCCGGTCCCGGAGCGCCCGTCGGCGACAATGCCGCTGCGCGCGACATCGCCGCGCTCCGCAACGTCCGGGTCGTGGGCGGCACGGCGACGCTGGCCGACGCGTGGGGACAACTCGTCTACCGGGTGGCGCGCGACTCCAGGGCCGCACGCGACGGCCAGCGCAGCCGCGAAGAGATCGTCAACCAGGTCGACCAGCTGCGCGATCAGGTGTCGGGAATCTCGCTCGATGAGGAAGCCATGCACCTCATGAAATTCCAGCGGGCCTACGAGGCCAACGCCCGGTTCTTCCGCGCCATCGACCAGGCGCTCGATACGCTCATGCAGATGACGAGGTAATCATGCGAGTGACGTTTGGATCCATGCACCGCAATGCGACGGCGGGAATCGAAGCCGCCGCCGAGCGGCTCTCGAGCCTGCAGCGCCAGGTCTCGTCCGGCAAGCGGATGGAAAAGCCGAGCGACGATCCCTCCGCGACCCTGGGTGCCATCGGCGAGCGCAACGAGAGCGCGACAATCGATCAGTACAAACGCGCCACCGATACCGTGGGCTCACGCCTCTCGGTCATCGACACCGTCCTCTCGGATCTGATCAACCAGGTCACCGCCGCGCAGGTCGCGGCGGCTGGCGCGCGGGGCACCACCAAGACGCAGATCCAGCGCGACGCGATCGCCACTGACCTCGAAGGGATCCGCGACACGGTGTTTGCCGATCTCAACGCGTCGTTTGGCGGCACCTACCTGTTCGCGGGGATTGCCAGCACAGCCCCTGCGTATACCCGCACGCCCGGCGGTCCGATCTCGGCCTACGCCGGATCGACGCAGGAGATGGAAGTCGACGTCGACGCCACGCGGTCGGTCAAGGTGGCATTCAACGGACTGCAGCTCGCGCAGGGCGCCGACGCCACCGACATCTTCACCGAGTTCGACAGCCTGATCGCGGCGGTGCGCGCCGGGAATGCGCCCGGCATCGATGCGGGACGCGCAGCGCTCGACCGTATGTTCGATCGCGTGTCCACCTCGCAGGGCCGTGTCGGCGCCGACATGCGCACGATCGACGAGCAGAAGCTCCGGCTCGGAGAGATGAGGCGCGCGAGCGGCACGCGACTGGCCTCGCTCGAAGACGCCAACATGGCCGAGGCCATCTCCGGGATGACCCAGGCCGATGCCGCTTACCGCGCTGCGCTTGGCGCGGCGAGCACCGTTACCAAACAGTCCCTCATGGATTACCTGCGATGAGCCAGTCCGCGCCAGCGCCCGTCGAGACCGAAATCACGGTCTCGGAAACGATCACTTTTCCCGGCGGTATCCCCGGCTTCGAATCCTGTCACCAGTGGGTCGTCTTGGCGGCGCAGGAGCACACGCCCGTCTGCCGGCTGCACGCCGTCGACGGGGTCGAGGCCTCGTTTCTGGCGATCGATCCGCGGTCGGTGCTCGACGGCTATCGCTGCGAGCTGAGCACGGCCGATCGCGCCCGGCTCGGTACAGACACCACGATGCCGCTCATGTGGCTGGCGCTCATCAGTGTGGAAGCGGACGGCACCATCACCGCCAACCTCCGCGCTCCGATCGTCATCAACCCGCGCACGATGATCGGGCAGCAGGTTCTGCCGCACGACTGCCTGTATCCACTGCGCCACGTGCTCCTCGGCGCGGAATAGGATCTGCGGCCATGCTCGTATTCACACGGCGACGCGACGAAACCATCATGATCGGGGACGGGATCGAGGTGCGGGTGCTGCGCGTCGGGCGCGACGGCGTTCGCATCGGCATCGTCGCTCCGCCCGAGGTCCGCATCCATCGCCGCGAGGTCTACGAACAGATCCGCGACGCCAACCAGTCGGCGGTCGTCCCGGCCGATCGTCAGGCGTCTGTCAGCGAGCGCTTGACCAAGGCCAAGTAGGCCAGCCGCTAGCTGGTAGCCGATAGCCGGTAGCTCAAAGCCCCGAGCCCCGAGCCCCGAGCCCCGAATCCCGAATCCCGAATCCCGAATCCCGAATCCCGAATCCCGAATCCCGAATCCCGAATCCCGAATCCCGAATCCCGACCCTCTGATAGCCTTACTAGATGATCGTTCGAGACTGGCGTGACGCTGACGCGGCGGACACGCAGTGGCTGTATGGACGCGAGCAGGATTTCTGGGTGCGAGAGCTGGCCTGGGACGCGTCCTCCGCCTGGAAGGAAATCGAGCAGGCCCGTATCTCGTGGGGCTTGTCGGGCCGCATTGCGATCGACGAGAAGCGAGCCCTCCGCGGCTGGAGCTACTACATGCCCGACGGGGAGACGCTCCATGTCGGTGGCATCGTCGCGGACACGATCCGGGCGACGAACGCGCTGCTCGACGCCTGCCTCGAGTCAGCCGCGACACCACCTCGCCCGGCGCGCGTGTCCTGCTTCGTGCCCGAGCGCGCGGAAGGTCTGGAAGCCGCGCTCGTCGAACGCGGCTTCGTATGCGAGCACTATCACTACCTCTCGCGCCCGCTGACGCCCGCGGCCGGCGATGATGCCCCGTTCGATGCTGAGGGATGGCGTGAGAGCGATCTGTCGCTCGCCGCCGACCTGCTCAAGGAAGCCTACGGGACCGAGGGCCGCCACTTCGCGCCGCGCGGCACGCTGAACGAGTGGGAACACTACGTGCGCGGCCTCGTGGAGCGGCCGGGGTGCGGCGTGCTCGAGCCGACCATCACCCGCATCATGCGTGACGGCGACATCGCGCTGGCGCTGGTCCTCGCGACGCGCATCGCGCCTGGCACCATCCATCTGCCGCAGATCGCCGTGCATCCCTCGCGGCGCCGCGAAGGATTTGCCCGCCGGCTCATCGATGAAGCCTGCCGCGCCGCCGCGCCGCGCGGCGCCCGTCAAGCCACCCTGCTCGTGGGCGAGACCAACGTGGCGGCACGCGAGCTCTACGCCAAAATGGGCTTCGAGCCCAGGGCCACCTTTATCGCGGCGACGCTGGAGATCTCGTAGTCCGGCCAGCCTTCAGGTCCCCCAAGACGCCCGGCCTCCGAATGTGTATACTCTCGCGCGAGGGTGGCCACTCGGCGCCTTTTCTCGCATTTTTTGCGAGGGGAACCCGCATCGTTCGTTCATCAGGCACTCATACGAAACCGGACATTTCTCGTCTCGCGGGGATCGATAAACGCCCATCTGAGGAGGAAGACCTAATGTGTCCATTCGCCCGGCGGTCAGCGGCGGTTCTGTTTGTGGTCTTCCTGTGGCCCGCGGCCGCATTCGCGCAAGGCGCCATTACCGGTGTGGTCAAGGACGCGTCCGGCGCAGTACTTCCAGGCGCCACGGTCGAGGCCGCAAGCCCGGTACTGATTGAGAAGGTTCGCTCCGTCGTCAGCGACGATACGGGTCAGTATCGGATCGAGAATCTCCGCACCGGCACTTATTCGGTTACGTTCACGCTGCCCGGGTTCAGTACCGTGAAGCGCGAGGGCATCGAGCTCAAAGGCGACTTCGTGGCCACCGTCAGCGCCGACCTCAAGGTCGGCAACCTCGAAGAGACGATCACCGTCACCGGCGAATCGCCGATCGTGGACGTCCAGAGCGCCCGGGTCCAGACCATCGTCGATAGGGACATCATCGCTGCGATCCCCTCGTCGAGGAACGCCACTGGTATTCAATCGCTGATTCCGGGGTTGAGCAGCAACGGCGATTCGGGCGGCATCACCGGTGGCACCGGCGGGATGGCCGGCAACATCCACGGCGGGCGGGCCTCGGACTCGCGCACGCTGCACGATGGCATCAACACCGGGTGGGCAGGAGCCAACTCCAACGCGGCCATCTCGAACGTGGCTGGATCGCAGGAAGTGGTGCTGACCACCTCGGGTGGCCTGGGTGAAGCCGAGACGGGCGGCGTCGTTCTCAACGTCATTCCGCGCGATGGCGGCAACACGTTCAGAGGCACCTTCGTCGTCTCAGGTGCGAACAGCTCCATGCAGGGGAGCAACTATACGCAGGCGCTGCGTGATGCCGGCCTGCGGTCGCCGCAGGAGCTCAAGAAAGTCTTCGAGTTCAACCCGATGGGCGGCGGACGTCTCATTCGCGACAAGCTGTGGTTCTACCTGACCTACCGAGAGCTCACGGCGGAGAACACAGTGCCCGGGATGTTCATCAACCGCAACGCTGGCGATCCCACGAAGTGGGTCGTAGACTTCGACACCGCCCAGGCGGCATACAACGACAACGTCGATCGCAACGCCATCGCGCGCATCACGTGGCAGGTCTCGCCGCGTAACAAGGTCAATCTGAGCCACTCCCAGCAGTACAGCAGGCGCAACGCCGAGGGCGGTGGCCAGGCCACGAGAACGCCGGAGGCCGTGGGCCTGACGCTCTACACGCCCGGCCTCGTTCAGACGGCCTCCTGGGCGTCGCCCTTTACGAACCGCCTCCTCTTCGAGGCCGGCTGGGCAGACTATTTCGCGAAGTACGCCAATTCGGCGCCGCGTATCGACGGCACGCACAACAACGCGATGATCTCGGTCGTGGAGCAGTGCTCGGACGCGCTCCTCTGTCCGCAATTCGGCGGAATTCCCAACCTCGTCTATCGCCTGCACCAGCCGCTCCAACAAGGATTCGAAGACCATCAGATCGGCACGATCGCGCAGATGCGGGCGTCCGTTTCGTACATTCCGGGCTCGCACAGCTTGAAGATCGGGTACCAAGGCAACGTGAGCCACCCGAGCCAGAGCTACTTCAACTTCACCCCGTTCATTCAGTACCGATTCAATAACGGCGTCCCGAACCAGCTCAGGCAGACTGCGGTCTACCCCGGCGAGGTGAAGTTCCAGCGCAACATCCTCATGACCTCGTTCTTCGCGCAGGATACCTACACGCGTGCGCGGCTGACGCTCCAGGGCGGTATCCGCTACGACGGCATCGGCACCAGCTATCCGGACACAGCCGCCGGCGGCCCAGACTACCAGCTCATGCCGACGCGTATCTTCTACGCGGCGGGGACGACCGACGAGATCCACTGGAAGGACGTCACGCCGCGCATGGGTGCCGCGTACGACCTCTTCGGCAACGGCAAGACGGCAATCAAGGTGAACGTCGGCAAGTATCTGACCGCGCTCACGGCAAGCAACAGCGACCTCGACCTCAATCCACTTATTCGCACGACGCTCAACACGACGCGAACGTGGAACGACTCGTTCTACCCAGTTGGCGATCCGCGTCGCGGAAACTACGTGCCCGACTGCGATCTGAGGAGCCCGGACGCGAACACCGAGTGCGGCCGCATGGACGACCAGAACTTCGGCAAGGAGGTGTTCACGAAGTCCTTCGACACCGACCTCATTCACGGCTGGGGCAAGCGCACCTACAACTGGGAGATGGGCGTGTCGGTGCAGCAGGAACTGCTGCCCCGCGTCGGCCTCACCGTGGGCTACTTCCGCCGGTCGTTCGGCAACTTCTACACCGCGGACAACCGCAACACGACCGCCGCCGACTACACGCCCTTCAGCATCCCAATTCCGGCGGATCCGCGACTGCCAGGCGGCGGTGGCAGCCCTGTGACGGGGCTGTACAACCTGGTGCCGACCAAGGTCGGCCAGGAGGATCTGTACTCGCGGCTCTCCTCGAATTTCGGAGAGATGACCGAGAACTGGCACGGCATCGACGTCAGTCTCAACGCGCGGCTGCGCAACGGCCTGACCGTCCAGGGCGGCACCAGCTCCGGCCGCCGGCTCCAGGACAACTGCGACGTGAGAGCAGCGTTGCCCGAAACCTACAGCTGGTTGAGCACGACGGCCGTGCAGACGACGAGGGTCACCACGTCCACCGGCGCATTGGCCAACCCGTGGTGCCGCGTGGTCGAGCCCTTTCAGACCTCGTTCCGCGGCCTGGCCGCCTACATCGTGCCGAAGGTGGACCTGAACGTCAGCGTCACGTGGCGGAGCGATCCCGGGCCCGATCTCGCCGCCAACTATGTCGTGACGAGCGCCATCGCATCTCCGTCTCTCGGCCGCGGCCTCTCGTCTGGGAACGTCACCGTCAACCTGATTCAGCCCGGGACGCTCTACGGGGATCGGCAGAACAACCTGGACATGCGCATCGCCAAGATCCTCCGCTTCCGCGGGACGCGTGCGCAGGTGGGCGTGGACGTCTACAACCTGCTGAACACGGACGTGGTGACCACATACAACCAGGGCTACAGTGCCCCAACGGCAACGCGCGGGAGCATCTGGCTTACGCCGACGGCGATTCTGCCCGCGCGCTACGCGAGGCTCAACCTGCAGCTCGATTTCTGAGTACGTAGTGTCCGGCTTCCTTGGCCTGAGCGAAGTCGAAGGCAGCCGGACCGGGAAGGTACAAACAAAAGACCACAGCCTGCCGGCTGTGGTCTTTTGGTTTTCTCACGGTCGATTCCGGGCTGCTGTTTTCAGTGGCTGTGGGTCATGCGTGCGACGAGGTCCGCCGCGCGAGCGTAATCCTGGGCGGGAACCCAGACGAGTGGGCGTGGAACCTCCGTGGCGATGCTCGTCAACACGATCTCGGCTCTGACGCCGCGCTCGGTCAGCATCGCCCGTACGGCCTCCGCGTTCTGCACCTCGAACAACGTGACTACCCCCGCCGATTGACGAGTGTCTTCGAGGTCAGGCCCGGGCTGACGACGCGACGATAGGCGGCGAGCGTGCTCTCGCCCTGCTCGAGCGCCTGCGCCGCGATGTGGCGGGCCTCTTCGGCTTCCTTCAGCGCGTCCAGCGAATCGTGGTCAACGACGATGATGTCGGCGACGAGATCCGCGGCCTCCTTGTGCAGGTCGACGATCTCCTGAAAGGCCCGCATATCGCCGAGCCATTCGCGTCCCGCAAGCAGGAGCCGCCGCACGCTCTTGAGCTCGTGCTCCACGGTGACGAGTGTCGTCAGCACACGCGCGCGATCGTCGACGGCCGCATGAATGTCGACGACCGAGCCCGTCTGGCTGGCCCGCCGCTGCTCAATCGCGATCGCCTGGAGGCGATGGAGCAGCATCAGTTCCGCGTCGAGGCCGGCGCGGTACTGCTCGACGAGGGGGAGCAATTGATCGCGCGTCATCGTGTCACGGCGGCTTCGGTCATGGCCGCGGGCTGTGACGCCAGCTGTCCCCACGCGTCGCGAAGGGGAATCAGGAGCTTCTGCACCTCGTCTATCGCCGCCAGATCCTGCTTGAGGGTGACGTCGATCAGGCGCGAGGTGGCGTAGGTGTAGAGGTTGTCGAGCTGCTCGGCCACGGCCCCGCCTTTGTCGACGTCGAGCGTGTTCTGCAGCTCGGAGACGATGGCCAGCACGCGCGAGATGGCGTGGCCCCTCGCGCGGATGTCGCCGCGTACGCCGGCGTCGCGCGCCTCACCCAGGAACTTCAGCGCGCCGTCGTAGAGCATGACGACGAGCTCGAGAGGTGAGCGCGATTCCGATTCGATACGGCGATAGGCGTTGGCGCCACGACTGGCAGCGATCACGAGAGTCCCTTGTGTTGGGGCCGTCTAAAGGCGGCCGCTACGTCTGTCGAGTCCCGAATCCCGAGTCCCGAATCCCGGTGCTAGAACAATCGGTATTGGCCGGCCAACGCTTCAAGCGACGATCCCTGACCTTTGAGCTGCGTCATCAGCAGATCGGCGGCGATGAACTCCTGCTGGAGCGCGCTGCGGCGCAGGTTGAGCTGCAGCTGCATCGAGTCCAGGCGTGAATCGATCTTGACGATCTGGTCCTTCAGCCGATCCTTGGCGCCCTGAATCAGTCCACCTGCTTGAGCGTAGCTCTGGACCTGTGTTTTCAGCGAGCCGAATACGCCGTTGAAGAGCGTGGTCACCGACGTCGTCGAGCCTTTGAGCGCGGCCGTCAGCTTCCCGGCGTCGAGTTTGATCGCACCGGTCTGCAGGAACTCGATGCCAATCGCCGACAGACGCGAGTAGTCCACGCCGGCGTCGAGATACTCAGCCTGCATGGCCTCGCGCAGCCCGTTCTTCAGGCCGCGGACCATGCCGTCCCTCGCGATGCTGGTCTGGCCGCTCGCCGCCGCGGTGTTCTGCTCGGTGATGAACGACATCAGGTCGTTGTACGACTTCACGAAGCCGTCCAGCTGCGTCTTGGCCGCCTCACTGCTTTGCGTGACCTCGACGAGGACAGTCGTCAGTGCATCCTTCTTCGTGAGCGTCAGCGTCACGCCGGGAATCGCTTCTTCGACGCTGTTGGTCGCGCTCGTGATGGCGATGTTGTTAACCGTCAGGGCGGCGTTGGTGGCTTTGATCGACAGATCCTCGTCGTTCTCGCCGTAGGTGCCGTCAAGGTCGAAATCCTTGAAGGTGACGCCCGCGCCGCCGGCGAGGGTGCTGGTCACGGTGAAGCTATTCGCACTGCCGGAGTCCCGGCCGGTCAACACCAGCCGATACTGGCCTGGCGCGGCTTGCACCACCGCTGCGTTCACGGGGGAGTCTTCCTGGGCGTTGATCTGGTCCGCCAGTTGCCGCACGGACATCGAGCCGGTCACGCCGACCGGGGGGATGACCACCGGGGGATTGCCGAAGAGCAGGACGCTGAGGCTGCCAGACGTCCCCACTATATCCTCCGGGCTCCCGTACGTCGTCTCGGACGCCATGACCTGGGCGCGCGCCAGTTGGGAGACGACCACCTCGTAAGTGCCGGCGACGCCGCCAGTCGTGGTCGTGACACCGACAGCCGTATCGTCGCCGCTGGTCGCGGCGATCGGGGAAAACCCGGCGGAGCCCGTCAATGTCTCGAGTGCGGATTGGAGGCTTCCGAGCTTGCCGGCGAGCGCTGTGTAGTTCGTGCCCTGTGTATTGAGGGCCGTTTTCTGGGTTTCGAGCACCGTCATGGGGGCCCGTTCGGCCGCCATCATCATCGTGAGGATCTGGCTGAAGTCGATCGAGTTGAAGCCGCTGAACGTAATTGGCGAAGCCATGAGCGTTCTCCTATTGCGAGAACCGAGCCAACACGGGCGTTCGCGGAAGCGGGAATGGCAGGAGGAAGGGACGAGTCCCTTTCTCCTGCCCGGTTGCGCCCTGTGTTACGAAGCAGGCGGGTCTACAGACCCGCCTCTACGACTATCGAAGAAGCGAGAGGACCGACGCACTCTGCTGGTTCGCCTGCGCCAGGGCCGCGATGCCCGTCTGGCTCAGAATGTTGAAGCGGGTCATGTTCGCCGACTCTTCCGCGATGTTTGCGTCACGGATGCGGCTCTCTGCGGCCTTCTTGTTGACCATCTGCGACTGCGCCAGCGTCATCGCGAACTGGAGCCGGTTCTGCAGAGTACCGACCTGGCCCTGAACGCCGCCAAGGTTCGCAATCCCCGTCGTGATGAGGCCGATCGCCGTCTGCGCGTTCGCCTGCGTCGCCAGGTCCAGCGCGTTGATGCCGAGGCCGTTGGTGTCCACGTCGTTGATGGCCGACGAAGACGAGATCGACTCGTTGCCGCTGTCGTTGCTGACGAACACCGAGAAGTTCACACCGGCGTCCACGTCGAGGCCTGCGATCTCGGCCTCACGGTCGATTTCCGCCAGGAGGTCAGTGGCCTCGGCGTCGAGAATCGTGCGCTGCGCCGCGGTCGTGAGACCCGACGCCGACTGGGTGGCCAGCGTCGCGAGCCGGTCCAGCAGGTTCGAGATGTTGTTGAGCGCGCCGTCCTTGATCTGGAGCTCGGACAAGCCGTCGTTGGCGTTCCGGATGCCCTGGGAAATGATCGCCACGTCCGAGCGATAGCGGTTCGCCACCGCGAGGCCGGCGGCGTCGTCGCCCGACATGTTGATGCGGAAGCCGCTCGACAGGCGGTTGAGCGCCTTGTTCAAGCCGGTGTTGGTGTTGACCAGGTGCGCCTGGGCGTTGACCGAGGCGATGTTGCTGACTACGGAAAATGAAGCCATGGAACTATTCCTCCTTGAATTACGGGCTCGCATCCTTGCGAGCCTGCGCGACCGGATGGCCGCTTCGTCTACTGACGGGGTAGTAATCGGGAACCCCTCGGGCTTCTTGAATCGGGGCTTCAGTCCTCGACCGGGGAGGCGGCCGCGGTGTCGGGGAGCCGTCAGAGCAGCTCTGTAAGCCTGGACTCTCGGGATCTAAATCCTTTGGAAAAACCACCGTTTGAGGGCGCCTGCCCCTGAACGAGCCGGTCGAGCCAGCGGGTATTCACGTTGCACCACCTGGTGTCCGGATGCCCGCCACCGCTCCGTCAATCGTGCCGTTTGCGCCGCCAACCCTCGGCCCTGAGGAAATCGCCGAAGTGGTCGCCACGCTTGAATCCGGCTGGCTGTCCACGGGGCCTCGCGTCGCCGCCTTCGAGCGCGCGTTCGCGGAGTACACCGGCGCGCGGTATGCGCTGGCCGTCAACTCCTGTACGGCGGCTCTTCACCTGGCTCTCCTGGCGGCGGGTGTGAAGGCCGGTGACGATGTCATCACCACGCCGTTGACGTTCTGTGCAACGGCGAACGTCATCATTCACGCCGGCGCGAGACCTGTCTTCGCCGACATCGATCCGCTCTCCCTCAATCTCGATCCGCGCGCAGCGGCACACGCGCTGACTGACCGCACGCGCGTGATCCTGCCGGTGCACTACGCGGGTCGTCCGGCGGACATGACCGCGCTTCAGGCGATGGCCGCGGCCAGCGGGCTCCGGATCGTCGAAGACGCCGCTCACTGTGTAGAGGGGGTGGTCAACGGCCGCAAGGTCGGTTCGATCGGCGACTACACCTGTTTCAGCTTCTACGCGACCAAGAACCTCACCACCGGTGAGGGCGGGATGGTGACGACCGCCGATGCGACGGCGGCGTCATTCATGCGCACCGCATCGCTGCACGGCATGAGCAAGGACGGCTGGGCCCGCTACGCGCCTGGCGGCACACCGCACTACGACGTCGTGATGCCGGGCTTCAAATACAACATGATGGACATCCAGGCGGCGATCGGGCTCCACCAGCTCGCGCGGCTCGAGGCCATGCACGCCAGGCGCGCGGCGATCTGCGCGAGATACGACGCCGGGCTCGCCGGATTGCCCTTGCACCTGCCCGCGCCCGTTGACGCCGGCACCGTGCACGCACGGCATCTCTATCCCGTCCTCGTGAACGAGGCCACATGGGGGATGTCGCGTGATGACCTCTATACCGGGCTTCGCGATCGAGGCATCTCGACCAGCATTCATTTCCGCGCGGTGCACCTGCACCCGTATTACCAGGTGCGGTTCGGATTCCGCCGGGGCATGTTCCCCGTCGCCGAGTCCGTGTCCGACACCACACTCTCGCTCCCGCTGTCGGCGGGGATGGAAGACGCGGCCGTCGACCGCGTCATTGAGGCCTGTCATGACGTCCTGCGGTGATCTCCGCGTGCTGTTTCGGGCACCCGCCGGGCCGCGCCGCGGCTTTGGCCATCTGGTGCGCTGCCGATCGCTGGCCCTCGCGCTTGGCGTCCGTCCGCTCGTGGCCCTGCGTGGCACTCTCCCGGTCGAGGAGACGGCGCTCGCGCTCGGCTGCGACGTCGTGCGCGGCGGCGCGACACAGCTGCTGAAGAAACTGTCGCCAGACGTGCTCGTCGTGGACGATCCGATTGCGGCCGACGCCAGGGAGTGGATTCGCGCGGGCCGGCGTGCCGGATGCCTCGTGGTGAGCCTGCACGACCTCGGGCTCGGATGTCACGAAGCCGATCTCGTGATCGATGGCAGCCTGATTCGGAATGCGCAGGCGAGTCGCGGTGAAACCCTGTCGGGTCCGCGCTTCGCGGTCCTCGACCCCTCGCTTGTTGACGACGTTCGCAGCCGCCTCGCAGCGGCCTGTCCGAAGAGCGAACGCGATCCCGATGCGGTGCTCGTGGCGCTTGGCGGCGGTCCGCGCGCCGAACTGGCGCTCGACATTGCCGAGTCGATCGTCGCCGCACATCCACGCGCCCGCGTTCGCGTCGCCGGTGGGTTTTCAGCGCCGCCGGTCGGCGGCCCCTACTCAGACGTGGGGGCCGCCTTCAGGCGGCCCGATGTTTCGGAAGGGGCCCCCGACGACGGCGCCCCTCGCATTGCCTGGGTCGGTCCGGTTCGAAACCTTCACGCCGAAATGGCTCGCGCCAGCGTGGTCGTGGTCGGCGGCGGTGTGTCCCTCTACGAAGCCTGTGCACACGGCGTCGCCGCGGTGGGGGTGCCTGTCGTGCCCGCTCAGCGGCCCACGGTGGCGGCCTTCGTCGCCCGTGGCGCGGCGCGCGGTGTGACGCGAGGGCCGGTCTCAGCGCAGGCCGTCGCGGCGGAGTGTGCCGTGCTCCTCAGCGACGCCGCGATGCGTCGTCACCTGGCGCGCATGGGCGCGCGATTGATTGATGGCCGTGGCGCGTTCCGCGCCGCGGCCGCGGTATCGCGACTGGCACGCGCAGGAGGTACACGCTGATGTCCGCCGTGATCTTCGATCTCGACGACACCCTCTATCCCCATGTGCGCTACGTCAACAGCGGCTTCTGCGCCGTGGCGCAGCACATCGGAACACGCTTCGGATTCCCGGTTGACGAGGTGAACGCCCGGCTGAGGACCGCGCGCCACATGGCATCGCCAGGGAGCGAGCTCCAGGCGGTGTGCGCGACGTATGGCCTGGACGTGTCTCTGGTCCCCGAGCTCGTGCAGGTGTTCAGGCGTCATCGTCCAGAAATCTGGTTGTGCCACGACGTACCGGCGGTACTCGCGGACCTTGGCGAGCGTGGCTTTCGCACCGCCGTGCTCACTAACGGTGTGCCGTTCGCGCAGGCCGCCAAGGTCCGCGCGCTTGGACTCCACGCGCTCGTTGACCACGTCATCTACGCCGATGAGTACGCCCAGGGCGGCAAGCCGGCTGCCGAGCCGTTCATGGCGGCCTTGCGGCTCCTCGAGGCGGCACCGCAGAGCGCGGTGATGGTTGGCGACAACCGCGTGAACGATATCGAAGGGGCGCGCGCTGTCGGCATGCGCACGATTCTCCTCGCGCGCGGTGCGCGGCCGCAGCGCGACGGCGGCGCCGACGCCGTCGTCAGCGGGCTCGGCGACGTCCCGCGGATTGCCGCCGCGCTGGTGCACCACGGGATTGCCGATGCTGCGTAGCGTAGGACTGAACCGCATCGGCCTCGACGCTCCGGTGTTCGTGATCGCCGAGATCGGCCTCAACCACGGCGGGTCCCTCGCGCGCGCGCTCGAGCTCGTTGACGCGGCTGCCGAGGGCGGCGCCAGCGCCGTGAAGCTGCAGACGCTCTATGCCGATCGGCTCGTGGCGGCGTCGTGTCCGCCGCCGGCGCACGTGCAGGCCACGTCGCTTCAGGAGTTCTTTGCGACCTTCGAGCTCGACCTCGATGCCCATCGCGCGATCGTCGCGCGCGCGCGTCGTCACGGTCTTGCGGTGATGACCACGCCATTTGCCGAGGACGTGGTGCCCGCGCTCGAGGAGATCGGGTTCGACGCCTACAAGGTGGCGAGCGGCGACATCACCTATCTGGGCCTGATTGCCAGGCTGGCGGCAACCGGCAAGCCGCTCGTGATCTCGAGCGGGATGAGCACCCTCGGCGACGTCGCCGGGGCCATCGGCGCGGCGCGTGCGGGCGGTGCCGACGCCCTCGCCGTCCTGCACTGCGTGTCGGCGTATCCCGCCCCGCCTGCGGCAGAAAACCTGCGCGCGATTCGCACGCTCGCCGATGCCTTCCGCCTTCCCGTCGGCCTCTCTGATCATGGAAGCGGCCTTCCATCGGCGGTGGCGGCCGTGGCGCTCGGTGCGTGCATCTACGAGCGGCATCTGGTCTTGCCGGGCGATACCGAGGCCATCGATGCCGCCGTCTCGAGCACACCCGCCGAGCTGCGCGCCATAGTCGTGGCCATGGAGCACGCGCGGATCGCACTTGGCTCTGGTGCGAAGGAGTGTCAACCGGCCGAAGCGGTGAACATCGCCGCCAGCCGGCGCGGACTCTACGCGACGCGCGGACTCCGCGCCGGAGAATCCGTCTCGCGGGCAGACGTCATCGCGCTGCGGCCCGCGACCCGTGTGGCGCCGTTCGAGATTGACGCGCTGATCGGCGTCACGCTGTGTCGCGATCTCGCGGCCGGCGAGCCTTTCGAGACGGAAGATCTGATGGGCGCCGAGGTCTGGCTGCCGTCGAACTCGCTCTGGCCCGCGCCCTCGACTACGCTCGGGCCAGGGAAGCACGACTCGACGCTGCCGGCAGGGACGATCGCGTGAGCCCGGTGAACGTCCTCATCACCGCGGCCTCGCGTCGTGTGCCGCTGGTGCTGGCCTTCCGCAACGCGCTGGGCTCGCTCGGCATTCCTGGTCGCGTGGTGGTGACGGACGTGAACCCGCTGTCTCCTGCGGTGCACGTGGCCGACCAGGCGTATCGCGTACCGCTGGCGCACGATCCGGACTACCTGCCGGAGCTGCTGAAGATCTGTGAGACGGAAGGCATCCGGCTCGCGATCCCCACCATCGACGACGAGCTCGAGATCTTCGGGGCGGCGCGACCGACCTTTGCCGGCCTGGGCGTGCTGGCCGCGTGCTCGTCGGAGGAAACCGCCGCGATCTGCAACGACAAGTACGCCACCTGGCAGCAGCTGTCCGCGGCCGGGGTGCCAGTCGCACGCACGTATCTGCCGGAGGCGCTTCCCTCCAAACCGAGGTTTCCGCTCTTCATCAAGCCGCGCGTGGGTCGGGGCGCCGTCGGTGCGCACAAGATCCGCAACCAGCGCGACCTGGACTTCTTTCTGGACTACGTCGAGCGACCGGTGATTCAGGAGTACCTGGACAGCCCCGAGTTCACGATCGACGTGCTGTGTGACATGCGTGGCCGGCCGATCTCCATCGTGCCTCGCGAGCGAGTCGTGATTCGCGCCGGCGTGATGGACCGGGGCCGCACGGTGAAGTCGCAGGGGCTCATCGATCTCGCCGAACAGGTGTGTGCCGCGATTCCATTCGGGGGGCCGATCAACATCCAGTGCCGCATGCGGGACGGGTGGGCGTCGGTGTTCGAGATCAACCCGCGTTTTTCAGGCGGGATCCCGTTGACCATCGCCTCGGGCGGGGATTTTCCGAAGCTCCTGATCAACATGGCGATGGGCGTCGCGCTCGCGTCGCAGGTCGGCGAGTTCCGCGAAGGCGTCTGGATGACGAGCTACGAGGCCTCGGTATTCCTCGAGGAATCCAATCTGCGACTCCCGGTCTGCGCCTCGCCGCCGCCGATCGCAGAGGTCGCCTCCACCTTCGCGCTTCACGCTTCCACCTCCGCACTCTTCGCTTCGGTGGACAAGACGGTGGACAGGTGATGAGGACCCGCGCCGGCATCATCGTCCAGGCTCGCTTCGCCTCGTCCCGCCTGCCGGGGAAGGCGCTCGCGGCGCTCGGCGGCCGCACGATTCTGGAGCACTGCCTGCGCCGCATGATGTTCGCCGGCGTGGCGCCGGTCGTCCTCGCGACGACGACGCGCGCCGAAGACGATGCGCTGGCCGCTGTGGCGCGAACGCTCGGGGCGAGTGTCTTCCGCGGCGACACCGACGACGTGCTCGGCCGCTATCTCGACGCGGCCGACGAGTTCGGCTTCGACACGATTGTTCGCGCCACTGGAGACAATCCTGGCGCCGACATTCAGGGGCCGGGGAGGCTACTGGCCGCACTCCGAAACAGCGAGGCCGACTACGCCAGTGAAGAGGGCTTGCCGTACGGAGCCGCCGTCGAAGCCGTGACCCGCGAGGCGCTCGGGCGCGCCGGCCGCGACGCCATCCACGGCGCGGATCGCGAGCACGTCACGACCTACGTGCGCCGGAACACCCGGAATTTCCGTGTGCTGACCGTGTCCGCGCCGGCGCCGCTCCGGCGCCCCGATGTGCGCGTGACGGTCGATACCGCCGAGGACCTCGAGCACGTGCGCGACCTGTTTGCGCGCACCGGCCTCGAAATGCCCTCACTCCGTCAGCTCATCGAGGCGGCTGGCAGGCAGTTGCGGGCGGGAGCGGCCTGATGGCTCCCACGCCGATCCCGACCCGAAAGCGTCGTCTCGATATCGCATCGCTCCTGACGCTGCCACTCGGCATCGCGGTCATCATCGGCGCGCAGCTCCTCGAAGGGGGATCGCCGCGGTCGCTGCTGCAGGCGGCGGCTGGACTCATCGTGTTTGGCGGGACGCTGGCGGCCGTGCTCGTGAGCTATTCGCCACGCGAGGTGAAGCGGGCGATTCGCGCCGTGGCCGAGACCTTCAGGGTGGCCGAGGACACGACCGACGTATTGGCGCAGCGGCTCGTGGGCATTGCCGGGCGGGCGCATCGCAAAGGGGTGATGGCGCTCGAAAACGAGCTCGGCGCGATCGAGGATCCCTTCCTGCGTGACGGGCTCATGCTCGTCGTCGACGGCATCGCGATCGAGGCGTTGCGTGACGTGATCGCCACCGAGCGGCGCGCGCGTGACGCGGATGATGAGGCGCCGGCGCGAGTCTTCGAGGCCGCCGCCGGCTATGCCCCGACGCTCGGCATCCTCGGCGCCGTGCTTGGCCTGATTCAGGTGATGCAGCATCTCTCCCAGCCCGGGGCCCTTGGCTCCGGTATCGCCGTGGCATTTGTCGCGACCGTCTACGGTGTCGGATCGGCGAATCTCTTCTTCCTCCCGCTGGCCGGACGGATGCGCGAGCGGGCGGCCTTCGGCAGCCGTCGCCGCGACTTGATCGCGGAAGCCCTGTTTGCGATCCATGCCCGCATGAACCCGCGCCTGGTGGCGCACAAGCTGAAGGCGCTGTCCGCATGAGAAGCGGAACGCATCCACCGGGAGGCGGACAGGATCGCTGGCTGCTGTCCTACGCCGACTTCGTCACGCTGCTGCTGGCGTTCTTCGTGACGATGTACGGCATTTCCACCGTCGATGCGAACAAGATCGGCCCCGCGGCCTCGTCTCTCCGCGTGGCGTTCGAGGGCGACGGCCGGCAGGAAGGTCCGCTGCCCGTGAAGGACGGTGGCGCCGTGGTTCCACAGTCACCGCCGGCGAAGCCGCTGGACGCCGTGCGCTCGACGCTCAATGTGGCGCTGGAAGATGCGCTCAGAGCCAATCGCATCGAGATGATTCAGGACCCGCGCGGGCTGGTGGTGTCGCTCCCGGAGAGCGGGACGTTCGCGCCCGCGAGCACCGATGTCACCGACGGCGCCCGCGATCTCATCGCCCGCGTGGCGTCGGCCGTGCAGCCCTTTGGACATGCGATGCGCATCGAAGGTCACACCGACGATGTGCCGATCCACACGCCGGCGTTCCGCTCGAACTGGGAGCTGTCAACGGCACGGGCGAGCGCCGTGATTGCGTTTCTGATCGAGACGGTGGCCTTCGATCCGGCACGCCTCTCCGCAGCGGGGTACGGCGAATTCCACCCGAGGGCGTTGAACGACTCGCCCGACAACCGCGCCCGGAACCGGCGCGTCGACATCGTGATTCTGGAGGAGATGCCGTGATCGAGCTGGATCGTGCGGCGGAAGAGCGTCTGCTCGGCCGGCCCGTGGAGAGTGTGCTCACGCCGATCGATCGGCGGGCGTTCAAGGATCGGCGCCTGCTCATTACCGGCGCCGGTGGCAGCGTAGGCGCCGAACTGTCGCGGCAGCTGGCCGCGTGCGGCCCGGCGTCGTTGACCCTGGTCGATCACGCCGAGTACAACCTGTTCCGAATCGAGCGCCGTCTGCGCGCCGAGTTCCCGCAACTGACGATCGAGACCGCCCTGGGCGACGTGAGCCGGCGCGCGGATATCCGTGCCGCATGCGTGACCGCGCGCCCGCATGCCGTGTATCACGCCGCCGCCTACAAGCACGTGCCGATGACCGAGACGTCGGTCATCGCCGCGGCGCGCACCAACATCATTGGCACGGCGGAAACGATCCGCGCCGCCCGCGAGGTGGGTGCGAGGTTCCTGCTGGTGTCGTCCGACAAGGCTGCGGATCCGCGCAGCCTGATGGGGGCGAGCAAACGGCTGGCCGAGCTCGTGGCCGTCTATCAGCGCAGCCGCCTGTTCAGACCGGTCGTCGTCCGATTCGGCAACATCCTCGGCAGCAGCGGCAGCGTCGTCGAGATCATGGCGCAGGCCGTGCGCGAGGGAAAGAACATCCCGCTGACCGACCCTTTGGCCACGCGCTTCTTCATGACCGGCGAGGAAGCGGTGTCGCTGGTGATCAAGGCCGACCTGATGGGCCGTGGCGGCGACGTCTTCTGGTTCGACATGGGGCAGCCGCTGCGCATCGGCGATCTGGCGCAGCGCATCATCCAGTGGGCGACGCCGGAGGGGCAGGCACCGGTCGGCATCGACGTGATTGGTCTGCGGGCCGGCGAAAAGCTGCGTGAGGAGCTGACGACGCAGGGGCTGGAGATGAAGAAGACGAGCCATCCGCGCATCTGGTCGGCTCGCCAGCATGACGTGGCGCGGTCGCTCGTGACCACCGCCTTGCGGCAGATTCGCCGCGCGTGCGCGGCCGGCGATGCGACGATGGCCCTCGAGGCGATCGCGGCCGCGGTACCCGACTACGAGCCGAGTGAGACCGCGATCAAGGCCGCGCGCTCCGCATCGCGCCGAGTGAACGCGCCTTCGACGCGGGTCACGTCAGCGGTCGCGTAGTTGCGGCTCCAGGCTCTGGGCTCTCGGCTCTGGGCTATGAGTTCCGTAGCGCGCATGCTTCAGCGTGCGCGTCCTGCATCCGGATCTCCCTTGTGTTGGCCAGCGGCCGCGGAAGCTGCGGCCGGGAACGCGGCCTGCGCTCGAACCCTTCCGGTCCCGCGTCGACTATGAACTGACTCGTCGCGACATCCGTTACGCGGCACGAAACGACAGGCGTATCTCGCCGCAACCAGAACGCGTTGACGGAAGTCGACGCGATGAATCGCTCCGCCCGCGTTCCGGCTTCGCCGTGCGTCGGCCTGGCTTACGCGGCCGCCAACCAACACAAGGGACCTCCGGATGTGGCCGACTGCCTCCGAGGCCCCCAAAGCCGAGAGCCAAGCCGAGCACTGAGGGCCCAAGCCAGAGCCGCGCAGATATACTCGACGTGTGAACGCGGCACCGCTGCTGGCCGAAATCGGACGGCACCTCGAGGCGATCAAGCTCGAAGCCGTCCTCATCGGGAACGCCGCGGCGGCGCTCCAGGGTGCACCGGTCACGACCGTCGATTTCGATTTTCTCTTTCGAAGAACTCTCCGCAATCTCACCAAGCTCAAGGCGCTGGCCCGCCGTCTCGGCGCCGTCGTGTTGCGGCCGTACTATCCCGCCTCGGATCTCCACCGACTCGTGCGCGACGATGATGGGCTGCAGGTGGACTTCATGGGGACGATTCACGGGATCCGGTCGTTCGCGGGCGTGAGAGACCGGGCCAGCACGATCGAGATTGCCGGCGTCGCCGTCCTGGTGGCGTCTCTCGCGGATATCATCAAGAGCAAGAGGGCCGCGCGGCGGCCACGCGATCTTGCGGTGCTGGAGATTCTGGAAAGAGCCTATGAGGAAGCCGGTCTCACGGAGAGCAAGACTGCGCGCCGTCGCCCGAGAAAGTGATCGCGGCCTTCGCGAGCTCATTCGTCGGTGGCAGGCACTGCCAGCCGGACGGCGGACGAATTTTCTGCGGAAGCGCGTCGGGTTTCGAGGAACCGCCCTCTGATGCGGTGCCCAAAGCCCAAAGCCTAGAGCCTCGCATCCTGCTGGAGCCCAAAGCCTCGTGCCGAGGGTCAGCCCTTGCTCAGGGCTACGGAAAAAACGTCGTCCAGACAATGAACACGATGATGACACCGAAGATCACGAAGTTGACGGTGTCATGCCGCTGCGTCCATGTCGTTCGCGGAGTCCAAAGCCTCCGCGCTACGAGCGAGCAGAGGCCTGCGGAGCGCCCACGCTTCGGCGTGCGCGCGGTACGCGCGACTCTGCGAATGAATGTCGATGCCGATGTCGCCAAGCGCTTCGGCGATCTGGGCCACTCGTACGTCCCATGTATTCCGCGCCGCGAACATTCGCCGCCTGTCGACGTGCTCCGCCGTGCGTTCGCCGAGACCTGTTTCGATGGCCGCGACGAATTCCTGGGCGCCCCGTGCCACGTGGATCAGGCCTGGCGGCCACCCTTGGAGCTGTCCGATGGGCGTGCTGACGACGGGCTTGCCCGCGGCCAGGTAGTCGAACACCTGAATCGGAGAGCAGTGGTAGGAGAAGTCAATCTCACGTAAGGGCAGCAGGCAGACGTCAAACGACGCCAGCTTCGCCGGTACGTTGTCAAAGGGCACCTCGCCACTGAGCATGACGTTGCGAAGCGACGTCAGGGGCGAGACGTCAACCAGCGGCAAGGTTGGACCCACCAGCTCGACGATCCAGTTGGGACGTGCCGTCGCAATGGCGGCGACGAGCTCGATATCGAATCGCGGGGCGAGCGTGCCGACATAACCCACTCGAAAGCTGCCGGGCTTCCTGGTTGTTGGTCGTGCGTCGGCGTACCGTGGCCAGTCGCACCCATTGGGCACCAGTGCCACTCGACGCGAGCGGTCGCCCACCCACTCGACGAGCGGCTCGCTGACGCAGAGCGTCAGGTCAGCCCGAGCCAGCAGCGTCTTCTCCAGCTCCGCAAGGGCCTCGATCTCCCGGCGCTCGCCGTCATCGCGAAGGTGCCGGCCGCTGGGCGTCGCATGCAGGTCCGCGATGTCGTACACGACGCGGTCCGGCTGCAGCAGGTCCACGAAGGGCAAGCCGTGGGGCGAGTAGAGCCACAACACGACCGGCCGATTGCTTCGCCACGCGGCCAGCCGCCGCGCGATCCAGCCGTAGGTGATCCACTTGGCGAGGCCGAATCGGCGGATGCCCGGCATCACGAATGGCTCATGGACCCAGAGGCTCGGTGAGAGCTGACGGGTCCGCGTGCGGAAGGGCCATTCACGGGCCTTGAGCGCCCGCGGGGGATTCACGTAGACGACGTCCACGTGCTGCGACAGCCGCTCCATCAGGTGCTGCTTGCGATAGCGCAGGAAGCCCCAGTCGGTGTTCGACAGGCAAACGATGAGGGGCCGTGCGGAGGCCGACATATCTCGCCTCGAGTGCAAGGCCGACGCCCGGCGAAGAGGGGGTCTCGGGGCTGATCCACGGGACAAAACCGAGGTCGAGGGGCCGGGAATCCGACCATCGTGCCGGGTGAGCGATACGGGCTCTCGGCTTGTGTTGGTCGGCGGGCCGCGGAAGCTGCGGCCGGGAACGCGGGCTGCGCTCGTACCCTTCCGGCCCCGCGTTCACTGGATACTGCCGGGCGCGCACTCGAGCAGGAGCGGGACCCAGGCGCGCAGTAACGGCTCGAGGTCGAGCTCGAGGATGTCGGCGATGGTGAGCCAGTCTCCGCCGTGTTGCGCCTCGATGAGCAGTTCCAGCCAGTTGGCGAGCCGAGCGATCTGCTGATCGGGAGAGAGGCCCTCGACAGTCAGACGCGCCGGGTCGATGGACAGCGGACCTTCCAGCGCGGCAACCACGGCCGCGAACTGACCGAGGTCCTTCGTCATCAGCGCGAGGCCATCGTTGGCCTCCTTCACGTCGTGGCTGCGGAACTGGCCGGCCAGCTGGCTCACGCGCTCCGCGAGCTGAAGGACGCCGCTGGACGCCTCGGCGAAGAACTCCGTTGGCACCTGGCTACTCATTGAATCTCCTGCTTCGGCAGCGGCCGCAGATGACGCACACACTTGACCGCGTTTGCCGCCGGTGAGAGGTATCTGCGGGCGAACCCTTGCGCCGCACGGCCCGCGCTGGCGCGCGCGCCAGCCGAACTTGCCAGCCTCTTGAGATGACTCGCGACCTCCGAGGGCGTTCGTGCTTGGCAGCCTGCCACCGGTCTGGGAAAGTGGGCATCGAAGATCTCGGGACGAAAGTTGGCGATGACGGGCAGTCCGAGCGCCATCGCGTCCAGCGCGACCATGCCTGGAAACGCCGCCCCGGCGAGCTGATCGCACACGATGTCTGCGCGTGAGATCTCGTCGTGGAACTCGCTCAGGTCAACTTGCTCGCGCCAGACGATCCGAGAGCCGATACCGAGCGTCTCGGCAAGGGTCTCTGTTTCACCGACATGCAGGCCCTTGCGAAAGAGCACGAGCTCCGCCTCGCCTCCGAGCGACACGAACTCGGCAAACCCTTTCAGGAGGATGTCGGTCCCCTTGAGATCCAGACTCGAGAAGCCCTGTGGAAGCGGCTCCTTCCAGTTGAGGCGCGCGCCGTTGACGACCCGCAACGGGCCTGTGTCACGCGCACAGCGCGGTCGCACTGAATCGGTGTCAGCCATGTAGAAGAAGTCCCGTTTCGCCTCGGCGACACCGATCTCCCGCAAGAGGTCGTCCATCGCCGGCACCAGGCCTGGGAACGGGGCGCTCACGACCGTGGCCGAGCGGATACCGGCCCGCTGGCGTTGGATGAACTCGGCCCACTTCCGCATCCCCAGCCTGGCCCCCGGAGACTGGAGGTATTCCGCTGAGGATCCCTGATAGCGGAGGGACACGGTGCCGGGATGTGCATAGTGGGTGACATCGGACCCTGTCATCAGCGCGACAGAAGGAAGCGGGCAGAACTCGAGCAGCGACGGCCCCAGATCGTTGAGGATCAGGCCGCTGCTGCCAGCCGACAGGAAATTGAGGACACGCTCGATGCGTGGGCTCGCCGCGACGAAATCCTCCTCGGCAAGATCCGAGCAGTCCATGATCCAGTTCGGGTACCCCTGCTCGAACTCTGGATACTTCGATTCCGGCCGGTGCAGCCGCTCTTTTCTGTTCACCACCAGCACCGCGTCGTGGCCGAGCTGCCTGAGACCGAGCGCCAGGAGCAGCGGATAGTTGTTGGTGTTGCCAAAGGTGCCGATTCTCACGCGGCCACCGCCTGGTTCGGTTCCTGGCTCAGGAGCAGGTCGCGAGACTGCGGGCCACAGTTGGCAAGCAGGTCCATGACCGAGACGGCGCCCTCGAAGTGGCCCCAGCGCTGGGGATACTCCGGATACGAGTAGACCTTGTACTCCAATCGGATACCGGCTCGATGAAAGCGGGCTTCGTCGAGGTAGCCCCGTCCCGTTGGTCCCGAGACGTAGCTGGTTGCGCCGACCGAGCGGAGCAGTCCAACCAGGCGTTCGGTCTTCGCACCATGTTGAGGAACCTCGGCCGAGAGACGGAGCGGCGTCCGAATAGCAAGGTAGTCGCACACGCTTCTCATCAGCGCGATATTGAGCCCGCTGATCGTCGTGTGAGGCGCGTCGAACGCTGCTCCGAGCATGGAGAGGACGTCCCGGACGTATGGCGCCCGGGCGTAGTTGATCGCGACCGACTGGGAGTGGTCGCGCCGCCAGTTTCGCGAGTTGTCGATCTCGGTCTCGCAGATCAATTGCGAAAGGGACCTATGACGGACGGGAACGGTCAGCCACTGCAGGCCGCGCGGCGTCTTGATGCGGTTTCGATTTCGCCACGCGCCCTTCGAAAACTGCACATCGTCGTAGACCACGAACAGGTCCACGCTGGCGATGAAGTCGAAGTAGCCTCGCCACGGGAGATAGCTCGACTGAATGATGCCGACCTTCATCTGCGTGTGCGTCGGGCGACGAAGCATTTCCGGGTGACCTGCTGGAATCGGTCGTAGCGGCCGCTGTCGATGACTTCCTCGCGGATGGCGCGATCGACGCCCTCGTAAGACGAGAACGCGTCGTCGAAGCAGACCCAGCCGCCGGGCGCCAGGAACCGCTCGACGAGGTGGATGTCATGGCACACCGCGTCGTAACTGTGGTCGCCGTCGATGAACGCCAGCTTGCACCGGAGATGCCGGGGGGCTGCGGCGGCGAACATGTCCAGGCTTCCGCGAAAGGGCCGGACGACGTCGTTCAGGCCGTTGCGTGCGATGGTCTCTTCGAAGGCGGCCAGCACGCTGTGATGCGCTTCATAGACCGGGGCGATGTCGCGATCGAACGGCTCCGCCCAGACAGTTTGCTCCTGGTAGGCCCTGATCTCCGTGCCGCTCAGAGTCACCATCAGGGAGTGGCTGCCGTCTTCGTTCCGCCGCCAGTCCGACCGCTCGGGAAACAGGTCGATCGCATGCACAACCGAGTGGCCGCTTAGCTTCGCGGCCAATCCGAGTGCCGTCGTCGACCGGCCGCACCACGATCCCAGCTCGATGATGTCGCCCTCGACGTCCGAACCATAGGCCAGGTAGAAGAGCGCAGCGAGTTGGTCGAGCGGCGACCAGCCTGGGACGTCCTGCACCATGCGTTCGATCTGGCCGACGGCCGGGGTCACGATGAGATCCGCAACGTTGGCCGTCGCGATCCTGTCGCTCATGGCGTCGATGCTCCGCCGCTCACGAAGCCGTCGACCATGTCCGCGTAGCTCCGCCCGTCTCCAGGCCAGCGCGTCGACTCCCAGTCAGGGCATTGCCCGCAGAATGCGTGACTGCTGTAGTCGTTCTTCACGTGCGCCTCACGCAGCCGCGAGTAGAACTCCCCCTGCCAGACGTCACGGATCGAGGTCGTCTGGTAGTTGGCCACATACGAGCCGTGCACCCAGTCCGAGGGGCAGAACGCGATGTCTCCCCGCGCGTTGATGCACGCGCGTTCCCACGGATAGAGGCACGGTCGTCGCGTCGTGAGTCCGGTGGACGCTCTGCGCAGTTCGGCGATCTCGATCACCGCGCCGCTGCACGAGTGCTGACGGCGGATGACGACGAAGTCGGCGCCCTGGTCCTTCCAGAACGCCTCGAAGTCCTGGATCTCGTGTGTGTTGTCTGGCTGCTCGACGAAGCTCACGACGACCTTGGTCCGGGCCCGCGACTCCCTGATCCATCGAAGCAGGCGGAGCACGTTGCCGCGAGTGACCTCGAGGTTGCCGTGCCGGCGAATCCTGGCGTACGTCTCGGGACGATACGCGTCGATGCTGATGTCGATCAGGTGCACGCCGGCTTCGAGCAGGCGTGTCGTCCGCTTCTCGTTCATGATCGTGCCGTTGGTCGTGAGCGTCACGTAGACGCCGGAGCGGCGGACGGCCTCGTCCAGCATGTCGTAGGCCGAGGGATGCACCAGCGGCTCGCCATTGCTTGCGTACCGGATGTACTGCGTCAGGCCGCGACCGTGCCGGCTGGCCTCGTCCACCATCTTCGAGTTGAGCTCGGGGTCCATGTAGCGTCCGCCGTAGTGCTCCGACGCCTTGAACGCCGGGTGGGCACAGTGGACGCAGGCCAGGTTACACACCTCGGCGATGTCCATGAGGATCTGCGAGGGAAACGCCGCCGTCAGGCGACCGCCGAAGTCGTAGACCTTCTCGGGGTGGCCGGCGGTGTCGACGAGCGCGCCCTTCACGACGCGGCCCTCTCGCTCACGGTCGTGCCGAGCACGTCGATCAGGTGACCGGCCACATAGTCGACATCGGCGTCAGTCATGCTTGCGCTGATGGGCAGCGTCATGATGCGGTCCATCAGCGCCTCGGTGTGTGGAAGGGAGAGGCGGCCTGATCCCGCATACGCCGGCATCATGTGCAGCGGTGCATAGTGCACGCTCGCGCCGATGTTCCGATTGCGAAGCGCCAGGAGGACCTCGTTCCTCGTCAGGCACATGCGACCTGCTGGCAGCGTGACCACCAGGAGGTGCCGCGCGTGATCGTGATCGAGCACCTTGTGCTGGAAGTCGAGAGGAAGCGGCGAGTCCCTCAGCGCGTCGGCATATCGCCGGGCCAGCGCGAGGCGTCGTGTCGCGAACTCGTGCTGGCGCCGGAGCTGCACGCGTCCGATTGACGCCTGGAGGTCGGTGTAGTTCATCTTGTAGCCAAGCTCGCTGACCTTCACGCTCAGCGCGCTCTGCGGGTGTGTGAACCGCTTCCACGCATCCGCTGAGAGTCCATGTTGCCGCAGCGATCGCAGCCGGTCGGCGCGCGAAGCATCGAACAGCGCAACGGCGCCTCCTTCACCAGTCGACAGGTTCTTGTTGGCGTAGAAGCTGAAGCAGGTGAGATTGCCGGACGAGCCCACGGGCGTCCCATCCCCGTAGAGCGCGCCAAGGGCGTGCGCGGCGTCCTCGATGATCGCGACGTGGGACGGCAGCGCGGCTCGAATGGCCTCGACGTCCGCCGCGAGCCCGCCCATGTGCACGACCATGACGGCCTTTGTCCGTGGCGTGAGATGCCGAGTCACGGTCTCGGGTGACACGGACAGGGTGTGCGGCTCGACGTCACAGAACACGGGCCGCGCCCCGAGGTACAGGGCCGCGTTGGCGGTGCTGCACCACGTCAGGCTCGGGCAGATCACTTCGTCATCCGGCCCGACATTGGACACGAGCAAGGACAAGAACAGGGCCGAGGTGCAGGAGTTGACCGTCACGACATGAGGTGCGCCGGCATACGCGGCGAGCTCCTGTTCGAACGCGACCGTCTCCTGTCCCATGCCCACCCACCCGCCGCGCATGACGCGGGAGACCGCGTCGATCTCTTCGGCGCCGAAGTCCGGCCGGCCGAAGGGAAGGTATTGGCTTCGAGTGGCAGTGGTCAATTGCTGGGCCCGCGCGGTTGTGAGCAACACAAAGGCCATCGCGCGAGCTCGCCTTGAGCCAGAGAACCACAAACACTCGGCCTTCACCGTGACGGTGCGGCGGACAAGTGTCGGCATGGCGACCCTGGTGGATCACGGTTGCCCAGGTCTTACACGAGACCTCGAAGATTTGAGCCGGCATACGTCTTGCGCTCCGGAGGGCGCCTTGGATACCCCTTTCCTTCAGCCGAACCTTGAGGCGCTGGCCTCGGCGCAGCCCGCCTTTGCCGCCCCTCACCCCACGGGCAAAGTTCTGTTGGACCAGGGGCAATGGCGGCTGGTGACAGGCGGCCGCGCCGTCGCGATCCACAGCCGCGATCCACAGCGTCAGGCCGACCGGGAGGCAGAGGCCGTGCTCGGCGCCCAGCCCGAGCCGCAGCTCATCGCGGTCGTAGGTCTGGGGTTGGGGTTCCTGCTCGATGCACTCGAGCATCGCGGCTGGAAGGGACGAATCCTTGCGCTCGAACCAGAGCCGGACACGGTGCAGCCACTTCTCGCGCGGCGGGACTGGCGGGCGTGGATCGGTGAAGGCCGTCTGCGACTGCTCGTCGGATCTGAGTACCCCGGTGCGTCCGAATGCCGAACGCTGTTTGCCGACGGATCGACGGATCCGGTCGTGATCGTCAATCCGGTCCTCGCTCGTCTCGATCCGCGGGCCGAAGACGGCGCGCGCGCCGTCGTCCGCCGTTTGCGTTCCGACGCACGCTCGAATGCAGAGGCGCGCAAGAAGCATGGCGCGCGATATCTGCTCAACACCTTGAGCAACCTCCAGGCGCTGGCGACGGAGGGCGACGTCGCCGCGCTCAATGGCGCGTTCCAGGGTGTGCCGGCCATCGTGGTCGGCGCCGGTCCATCGCTTGACCACGCGCTCTGCGACCTTCGACAGGCACAGCACCAGGCGATCATCATCACCGTCGATACGGCGCTGCGGCCGCTCCTGAGCGCAGGTGTCGAGCCTCACTTCGTCGTTGCCCTCGATCCGGGCGAGACCAACGCACGACACCTGTGGGATTTGCCGCCGTGCCCCGAGACGTTCCTGGTGTCGGAAGCGAGCCTGACGCCGATCGGGCTCGAGCATTTCCGCGGACGAACCTTTCTCTTTTCCGTGTCCGACCATCAGCCGTGGCCGTGGCTGGCTTCACACGGTCAGTCCCGTGGACGGCTGCGCGCGTGGGGATCGGTGCTCACATCCGCGTTCGACCTGGCCCTTCGGCTCGGCTGCGGTCCCGTCATCTTTGCCGGCGCTGATCTCGCGTTCACGGGAGACCGGCCGTACGGCCGGGGAGTGGCGTACGAAGAGGACTGGCGACGCCTGGCCGACTGGGGCGTTCCGCTGGAATCGCATTGGCGCGACGTGATTGATTCGTGGCCGCGCCTCGAGGAGCCGGATATCAATGGCGCCCCGACTCGTACTGCGGCCCACCTGGTCACGTTCCGAAACTGGCTCGTCGAGCAGATCGGTCATGAGAAAGGCCGCACGTTCATCAACACGACGGGAGCAGGGATTCTGCGCGGCCCGCATGTCGTCCAGCGCCCGCTGCCGGACGTCATGGCGTCATTCGAGCGCCGGCACCCGCGTCTGCGATCGCTCGTTCGACATCGACATCGGTCCGCTCCAGGCCGGCCGTTGCTATGCGCCGCAAAGGCGCTGCTCGACGACGTGAAAGAGATCTCGGCTCCCAGTCCAACCGCAGACGCACTGCTCCGAACCTGGGAGGGCTTCGCCGACGGCCTCTCGCGCGACCGTATCGTCGAGACACTGCGCGGTGCACTGGACGATTCGCCCCGCCCCGAGCCGGACATGACCGACGCCGTAGAGCGCGGGCTTCAGCCCGCGCGTTCATCGAGCAAAGCGGAAGTGAGTCTCGACGCCGAATGGATGACGCCGCTCGCCGCGAGCCTGCCGCTCGTCTGGTTTGAGGTGCCGCCCGTTCGCATGGAGGCCATCGCTCCACACGTTCGCATGTTCCGTTGCCGCACGACCGCTGGCCGGTTGTTCGCGTGTGCCATCCGAATGCCGAGCCCTGCGGTCGTCGAAGACGGCCAGCCGCTGCGGCTCGGAACGAGCCTCGACACGCTTGCAGCAGGGGAGTACTTCATCTGGCGCGACGAGGTCCGCTTCAGGAGCACTGACGACTCGGACCCTCGGGAAAACGGACGCGCCTACGCGGTCCTCATGCCGCAGTGCGTGGCGTCTCTGGAAGGGCGGCCTCTGTCCGAGATCCTCGACGACGGCCTCTGATGACGCCGAATCCCGAATCCCGAGTTACGCCTAGCCTAAAGCCTGAGTGAGTGGCACATCGCTTGCCCTTCGGCTTGCAGGGCTTTCCCTTGAGTCGCGCGTCCCCGTGATCTTTCGCGCGCCTGATGTCGAGGGCCCGACACTGACGTCGCAAAACCGACGATAGGCATGAAGAACTCAGCGCTCGAGATCGCCTCGACTGTCGCTCTGCACTCGCCTCGGCGGGTGTTGATCCTGCGGTCATGCAGGCCGGTGGAGTTCGCCGCGGCCGTTCGCTTTGCCAGGGGGCGGCATCCTGGTGCCGAGGTCGTTGCCCTGAGCCACAAGGGTCACCGCGATAGCCTGCGCGCGGCCGGCGTCGATGATGTCATCGAGCTACCCGGCCGGCGTTTCGGGGCTCATCGGCTGGCCCCGTGGCGACTGCTCAAGCTGCGCACGACGCGCTTCGACGAAGTCGTCATCCCACAGATGACAGCCCGTCGGGAAGTCCATTTGAACCTGTACTGGCTCGTGGGAGCGCTGCGGTTCGATCGCGTCGCCATTCTGCCTGGGGATGAACCACCACAACTGCTCCAGCGGGCAGCGTTCCTGCGGACACTTCCGTCTCTGTCTATCCGGGCCGTCGTGAACGTGGTCGACGTACCGCTGCTGCTCGCGCTGCTCATCGTGGCTCGCGTGGTGAAACCGCGTCGTGTGGAAGCCGGCGCACACGGGAAACGACGCGTGCTCCATATCGTTCCCACCCTGGGCCTGGGCGGCGCGCAGCGTCAGCTCTCCGAAGTCGTGAACAGCACTCCACCCGATGGCTATGAGATCGACGTCCTTGTGTTCTGGGGTTCCGGCGGCGATTTTTCGGCTCAGTGGCTCACACGTGACGATGTGACCATCACGTATCTCGGGGAGCCACGACTGAGCTATCTGGTTCTGGCGATTGCCAGGCACTGCCGCGCGCGGCGGTATGACGTGGTCCATACGTGGCTGTGTCTGGCGAACGCCGTGGGCGGCGCCGGGGCGCGCCTGGCTGGTGTGCCCTGTGTCGTCACCGCCGTTCGCAGCTTGAGCCTGTGGAAGAAGACCTGGTATCGGCAGTGGTGGTACCGGCCTGTCGATATCCTCTCAGCGCGCCTGGCCACGGCCGTGACCGTCAACGCTCGTGCACTCGCGCAGGACTATGCCGCGTGGACCTGGACGAGGGAGTCGCGCATCGATGTCGTCCATAACGGGCTCGATCCGTCCCGTTTCCTCGCCGATCGACTCGACTCCCGCCGCCGTCTCCTCCAAGCCGCTCACGCACAAGACGAGGCTCTCTTAGTCGGCACGGTCGGCCGGCTGGCGCACGAGAAGGACCACAAGTTGTTCCTTCGGGTGCTGGGTGAGGCACGTCGCGTGTACCCGAACGTCCATGGGGTGATCGTCGGCGACGGCCCACTTCGCGCGGAGCTCGAGGCGTACGCAGCCGGCCTCGGTCTTGCGGATGCAGTGAGCTTCCTTGGTGAGCGCAAGGACGCGGTCCGTCTGATGGCGGGTCTCGACCTGTTCGTGCTCCCATCCATCATCGAGGGGTTCCCGAACGCGCTCCTCGAAGCGGTATTTCTCGGCATTCCATCCATTGCCACCCGAGTCGGCGGGTGTCCTGACGTCCTGGACGATCCCGGGCTGACCTTCGGCGTTGGAGACGACACCGGAGCGCTGACGGCCGTGCTTGCGGCGATTGGAGATCCGGCGTCCGCAACCTGGCGCGCGCGCCGCGTGCGCGCGCGCGCGCTGGAGATGTTTACGGCCAGTCACACGACGACCGCCTGGCTCAACTTGTACGAGCGTTGCCTGACGGAGGCATTTCAGCGATGAAGCGCGACCTGACCGACTTGCTCTGTTGTCCCGACTGCCAGGACGATCTGTCCCTGCACGACGAAACGGCCTCGCAGCCGGAGGTCGAGACTGGGACGCTGGCATGCGGCTCGTGCGGCGCCTCGTATCCGATCGTCCGTGGCATCCCGCGCTTCGTGAGCTCCGACCAGTACGTCGGGAGCTTTTCGTACGAGTGGAACCGTTGGAACAAGGTGCAACTCGACGTCGAGAACGGCGGGAACGAGTCGGAGCAGACGTTCGCGGAGAAGACAGGATTCACGCCGGAGGATCTGCGCGGCAAGCTGGTGCTCGATGTCGGCTGCGGCGCTGGGCGCTTTCTCGACGTGGCGTCCAGGTGGGGCGCGCGAGTCGTCGGCGTCGATCTGTCGTTTGCGGTCGAGGCATCGCAGAAGAACCTGGGCCACCGGCCGAATGTGTCGGTGATTCAGGCTGACGTCTTCCGCTTGCCCTTCCGCGCCAAGTCCTTCGACGCGATCTTCTCGCTCGGCGTGCTGCATCACAGCCGCGACACGCGCGAGGCCTTCCTGCGTCTTCCCCCACTTCTGGCGGACGGGGGCGACATCGCCGTCTGGTTGTACTACTACCCTGATCGGCTGTACTCCGCGGCCAGCGACTTCTGGCGGGCGGTACTGCGACCGCTGCCCACGTGGGCCGTGTACGCCTGGTCCTGGTTGCTGGTCACACTCTTCTCACGGCTCTGGTTGATGCCATTCATGTCTCGCACGCCCTGGCTGCACCTGCGCCGGATACTGCCTGTGAACACGCACCCAAAGCCGGAGTGGCGAGTCCTGGATACGTTCGACTGGTACTCCCCACGCTATCAGGACAAGGAGTGCTCGCCGGCGCGGGTCGTTGGCTGGTGCAAAGAGGGCGACATCCGCGACGTGCAGGTGCTGACGTTCCCCACGTCGATTCGTGGTCGTCGCGACGAGAGCCGCACCGTTCCGCTGATTCGATGGGACATCCCTGATGTCCGCGAGCGTCGCGTGCTGGTGTTCGGAGCCGGCGCGGCTGGGCAGGCGGCGGTTCGTTTCCTGAGCCGCATCGCCCCCGGCCGCGTGGTCGGAGTGGTCGACAACGATCCCAACAAGAAGGACACGCAGCTCGAAGGGTTCCGTGTGCGGTCTTTCGAGAGCGTGGCGCGAGACACCTACGACCTCGTCGTCATCGCGTCGCTTCCCGGCCTTCAGCCGATCAGCGCCCAGCTCCGCGCATCAGGCCTGGTGGCGAACGAACATGTCATCGCGGCCGGGCAGGTTGAGCAGTGGCACAAGCTACTGACCGACTACGAGAGTCTCGCGGCCTGACATGTGTGGCATCTGTGGCATTGTCGGCCGGCCCGACACGAGCGCCGTTCGCCGCATGACGGCGGCCATGGCGCATCGCGGGCCAGACGATGAGAGCTATTTCAGTGACGAGCGCGCGGCGCTGGGCTTCCGGCGACTGGCGATCATCGACGTCGCCGGCGGGCGGCAGCCGCTCTCGAATGAAGACGGGTCGATCCAGGTTGTCTTCAACGGTGAGATCTACAACCACCGCGACCTGCGCGCGCGGCTCGAGTGGAAGGGACACACGCTCCGCAGCGGCAGCGACGGCGAGGTCCTCTCCCACCTGTACGAGGAGCATGGCGAGGATCTCGTTGACGGCCTGAGCGGCATCTTCGCGTTTGCGCTGTGGGACCGGACGCGTGGACGTCTGATGCTCGCCCGGGACCCGCACGGTGTGAAGCCGCTCTACTACGGGGAGCAGGCTGGCCGCACGGTGTTCGCATCCGAGATCAAGGCGCTGCTCGCCAGCGGATGTGTGTCGAAGGATCTGGATCCGGAAGCGGTTGCCCAGTACCTGTCGTATCAGGCGGTGCCGCCGCCGCACTCGATCCTGCGTGACGTACGCGCGCTCCCCCCGGGACGCGTTGCCATTGGCCAGCCTGGATCACTGACGGAGCGCTGCTACTGGGCGCCTCGTCCCGAGGACGCACAGGCGATCGAGTCTCCCGAAGAGGCATGTCTCCTCGTGCGGGAAAGCCTGGAAACTGCCGTCAAGCAACAGCTCATGACCGAGCGGCCCCTCGGTGTCTTCCTGTCCGGCGGCGTCGATTCGAGCGCCATTGTGGCCATTGCCGCGCAGCAGGTGTCGCATCGTCTCAAGACCTTCTCGGTGGGCTTTGTCGGCCCTGATGAAACCGTCCTTTCCGAATGGCCCTGGGCCAAGCTCGTGTCCGAGCGCTACAACACTGATCATCAGCAGTTCGTCCTGACCGAGGACATGTTCCGTGAGGCGTTGCCTCATACGCTGCGGGCCATGGATCAGCCGACCTCGGATGGCATCAACTCCTACTGGGTGTCATATGCCGCGGCCCAGCACGTCACCGTGGCCCTGTCTGGTACCGGTGGTGACGAGTTGTTTCTGGGGTACTCGCGGAACGCCTTGATGCTGGACGGCTATGATCTGGCCCGCCCGCTTCAACGGCTTCCGACCGGCTACGTACGTTTTCTGACGCAGATCATGCAGGGCGTGTCCGACGATCACCTGTGGGAGCCGCTCGCGCGGCTGCGGCGGGCCGCGGGATGCCTGGCGCTGCTCGATTCGACCTACGCGTCCCCGCGCGGTATCGGCATCTTCGACGCCCACGACCGCGACGCCGTGCTCGCGCCGCTCCTTCGAGATGGGCGCCGATTCCGCGACGGTATCGACTATCTGAGGCAGGACGTTCCCCCCGATATCGGACGTCCGGGCGACTGGCTCGCGCGCCTGGAACAGCGGGGCTATCTGTCGTTCGTCCTCCTGCGCGATATCGATGCGATGTCGATGGCGCATTCCCTCGAAGTGCGCGTGCCCTTGCTCGACCGCGCGCTCTCGGACGCCTCGTCGCGAATCTCGTGGCGTCTGAAGCTCCGCGGCGGGGAAGGGAAGTGGGTGTTCAAGCACGCGCTGCGCGACCTGCTTCCCGACGAGGTGCTGTTTCGCCCGAAGATGGGATTCGGCCTGCCCTATCAGTTGTGGATGCGCCGGAGCCTCGAGCCGATCGTGCGCGACCTGCTCTCGCCGGATCGGGTGAAACGGCGCGGCGTGTTCGACCTGCGCGCCACGGCCGACCTCGTCGACCGGTTCTATCGGGGCGACGACACCGTCTGGCGTCGTGTGTGGACCTTGTTCGTGCTCGAGGGATGGGCGTCCGAGGTGCTCGATGCCGCGGCCTGAGCGCATCCTCCTGCTGCGGTCGGGTCGTCACCTGCAGACGGCGCTGGCCGCCCTTCGAGCCCGAGAGCCCGAATGCGAAGTGGCGGTCGTTGGGACGCCTGGCAGCGAGAGCGCCATCGAGCAGGCTGGCGTCCCGCCCGCCAACGTCTTCGTGTACGGGAAGCGATCGCGCTTCACACCGGCGGCCTTCTTCTTCAGCTCGACTGCGGTGGCCGTGCGCTGCTGGCGCTTCGATCGTGTGGCGGTGTTGTGGAACGACCCCGATGGCGCGGGCCAGGGCAACGTCGACCGCACCGCGTTTCTGCTCGCTCCGCGTGGGTTTCTCGCCGTGACGCCGGATGGCAGCCTCGTCGAACGCCGCCTCTCGCGCCAGGTCCGGCACGAGGTGCGGCGGGCCATCACATCCGTGGCCATGGCCGTGATGCTCGGCGTGCTGTATCTGCCGGCCCTGCTCCTGCCGTCACGGAGGTCGTGACGTGCGCATTCTGCACGTGCTCGAATCGCTGGCCGCGGGCGGCATGGAGACGACCTTTCTCAACGTGCTTCGCGCGTGTCGCACCCTTGATCCATCGATCGAGCACCACGTGCTCGCCTTTTCGGGCGGTGGACTCGAGGCTCGGTTTCGAGAGGTGGCGAGCCATCTCGCGATCGCCTTCGATGACGCCACGATCGACAGGCATCTACGCCACGGTCACGACGTGGTCCACGTGCTCTTCGAGCGGTGCGCCTACAGGTTGATCCCGCGAATCATGGCCCGCACCTCAACGCCGATCGTCTACGCGAAGGGCTACGACATGGGCGGCACCTACCGCCTCAATGAAGGACTCGACTGGCAGGCGGACGAGTCGATGCTCGCCGCGGCTGATGGCGTGACCTTCACGACCGCGGCCCTGGCCGAGGGATACGCGATTCCTCCCGGCCGCACGACGGTGCTCCGTAAGGCCGCCGACATCGCGGCGTTCATGGCCCTGCCGTTGCCGACACCGGAGACGCCGATGCGCATTGTGTGTGTCGCGAACCTGCATCCACTCAAGCGTCTGGGTGATCTCATCACCGCATTCCGCGACGTCAGGCGAGAGGTGCCTGGAGCTGAGCTGCGGCTGGTCGGTGGTGGCAACGAACGGGAGCGCGAACGTCTCACCCAGCTGGCCGCCGACCTCGGCCTCGCCGGGCATGTCTCATTTGCTGGCGCCGTCCGCGACGTGGCGGCCGAGATCGCGCAGGCGCGCGTCGTCGCGCTGGCTTCATCGACCGAAGGTGTCTCCACGGCGCTGCTCGAGGGCATGGCCGCGGGCCGCCCGGTCGTCGCGACGCGGGTCGGGCATCTCGAGACCATCATCGACGAGGGCGTCGAAGGGTATTTCGTCGAGGTCGGGGACGTGGGCGCGATGGCGGATCGACTCGTGCGCCTGCTTCGCGACACCACTCTGGCGCACGTGAGGGGGCAAGCCGCGCGCCGGCGCGCATCGAGCCATGACGTCAACGACGTGGCGCGCGACGCGTTGAACGCCCTGCGCGCTGCAGCGCAGTCACCGGTGCGCAGCCTCGCCGTGGCCTGCGGCGAAAGCGGGAGCTGAGATGCTGCCACCGTTCTTCCGGGCCATCGGCAGCGACGGCTACGTGACCAGCGAGGAGCTGCGTGCCGCGGTGGGAGAGCACCCGCAGACGCACGAGGCGTGGTCGCTCTATCGCCGGAGCTTCGATGGCTTCTGCGAGACAGGCCTGGATCCGCAGTGTCATCGCTTCGTCCATCCGGCCACCGCCGTGGGCTCGCTCTCGTCACTGGCAGGCGAGGCCGTGCTCGTGTTCGGCGCTGGGCCATCCGCCGTCGCTGCGCTGCCACTGCTCGCGCGGATGCGCGAGCGGACGCGTCTCTTCACGTCACCGCGTGGCGCGGAAGTCCTGGCCGCGCATGGTCTGGTGCCCGACCTCGTCCTCGTCGAGCATCGAACCGTGATCGATGCGCACTACGCGGCGAGACATTCTCGCGATGCGGGATCGGATCCGTTGCGCACGGCGCCGCTGGTCGCGGCGGACTGGCGAACGCCCCGCTCGCTCCTTGCCGGGGTCGCGCCTGAGCGTCTGTTCGTGCCAGAGCCGATGCCCACCTGGGGACTCTGGCCGGCCACCGCAGTGGCACTGGCGGCCGACGCCGGCGCCGTCCGCATCGGTCTGCTGGGGATCGACCTCGGCACTCCCGGGCGACCCGACCCGACGTTCGCGCCATTGGCCGGGCTGCTCGGTCTCATGACTCGCCTCGTGACGGCTGACCCGATCGATTGCGGTGCCTCCGGTGCTCGCAAGCGAGGATGGAGGGTCGGGCCGCTCGATGAACTGGCAGCCGATCGGGCACTCGGTCCGCTGCGCGTCCAGACGAGGCTCGCGGCCTCGATCGAGGAACGCGTCATTCTGGCGCGCCACACGCGCGACTGTCTGGCGCCAATCGTCGATCGCGCGCGTCACATCCTCGCGATGGGCGTGCGCGCGAGGGGCGGCGATCGGGTGAACGGCCTCGAGAACGCCGCGAGCGAGCTGCTGTCCTGGTGCTGGGACCGCGAGACTCGGATCCACCTTCAGGAGGGTCTAGGACTCAGCTTCCTCCCTCGCCTGTGGAGAACGGGAGTCGATCTGGCGTTGGGGCCGGCTCTCTGGAGACCGATCGTGCTGGCGACTCACGAGTTGGTGGGGCAGGCGGAGCGGCTCGATGGCCTCGTGCGAACGGTGGCGGCATGAGCGGCCACGCACCGGGCGTCTCGGTGCTGCTGCCCGTCCGCAACGGGCTGCCGTGGCTCGGTGCCGCCGTTGCCAGCGTCTGCGGTCAGACCTTCAGCGACTTCGAGCTCATCATCATCGAGGACGGCAGCACCGATGGCACGCCGGATCTGTTGAAGACGCTTCGCGACTCTCGCATTCGGGTCATCCGCACGGGTGGGGTCGGCATCGCGCGGGCCCTCAACATCGGACTCGACACCGCGACCGGTCCGTATGTCGCGCGCCAGGATGCCGATGACGAATCCCTGCCAACCCGCCTGGCTCGCCAAGCGGCCCTGCTCGACTCGATGCCGGACATCGACGTCGTCTCAACGGTCGCCGAGTACGTGGACGTCGATGGGAACCTCCTCGACGACGAATGGGTGCGGATCGTTCGGCGGCAGCAAGACGTCGCAGTGACGCCCGAGGCGATCGCCCGCCTGATGCCGCTCACGTGCTGCGTGACGCATGGCTCGATCATGGCTCGCGCCGCGGTCCTCAGGGCGGCCGGGGGTTATCGACCCGACCTGGTTCCCGCCGAGGACTATGATCTGTGGCTGCGTCTGCTGCCGTCACACCGGTTCGTCAAACTGGGTGAGCCTCTCTATCGGTACCGAGCGCACGCGGCACAGTCGGGGGCACGATCGCGTCCACAGCAGATTGGCAAGACGATTCTGGCCAAGCTGCAGTACGTGCGGCGCCTGTACCCGCACCTGACGACTCCGGCCCGGCTCGCGGTTCTTGGCGCGACCCGGGGTGACGAGCTCTACCGCTCGGTGGCGGCCGCGGCCAGCTTCCAGCCGGTGGCGATTGAAGACGCGTGGGACGTGCTCGCAATCACCGATCTGGGAAAGGTCAGCGAGTACGAGCGGCGATTGAGGCTGCACCGTATCCCTGGCCTCGAGCTGGTGGGCAACTTCTTCGTCCGTGCGCCGGTTGTCGAGGAGCGCCGGAGCGCCTGATGCCGCGGCTCTTCATCCTCCACCTCACCACGTTCCTGCAGGGCGGCGCAGGTCGAGCGATTGTGGACCTCGCCTGCGCGCAGCAGGCGGCGGGGCATCAGGTGATCGTCGTGTCGTCGGCGACTGGGGAGGCGGGCTACGGCAACTATCCCCACGACGTCGATCGACTTGCCAACGCGGGCGTTCCGCTCGTTCTCGAGGACTCTCTCTTCAAGCGGGATCGCGCCCTGAACCGTCGCGTGCTCGACCGCCTGCACGCCGATCTTCCGCAGAGTCCGGTTGACGTCATTCACGCACACGCTGGAACGCCGGCCCGGATCGGTCTGCTGTTGGCCAGGCGTGCAGGTCGACGCACACCCGTCATTCAGACACAGCACGGCTGGGGCACGAACAAGACGCCGGCCCAGGCTCGCGAGGATCTTGACGTGCTGCGCGCCGTTGACCGCGTCGTGGTCACATCGGAGGCGACGAGGTCGCTGTTGATTGAGCAGGGGATTCCGGCTGAACACACGCACACGATTCCGTGCGGCATCCCGGATCGCACGGCCGGTCTGCCTGGAGAAGCGGAGGCCGCGCTGGCACCCTTTCGGGCCCGTGGTGACCAGTTGGTTGGCTGCGTCGGGTCGGTCAACGCCAATAAGAATCAGCGGCTGCTGGTCGAGGCTCTTGCCCGCATCGCGCACGGGAGCCGGGTCCACACACCAGGACCCGGCCGGCGTCGGGTCCACACAGCAGGACTCGGCCGGCGTGTGGCGTGCGTGTTCATCGGCGAGGGCGGAGAAGATCTGCAGCCGCTCGCGGCGGAGATGGGCGTCGCCGACCGGATTCTCGCGCTTGGGTATCGGCCGGACGCCGAGCGCTGGATGCCCGCATTCGATCTTCTCGCCATTCCGTCCTTCACGGAGGGACAGGGCTTGGTTGTGCTCGAGGCGTTTCGGGCCGGCGTACCGGTCATCGCGAGCGACATCGCGCCGCTCCGACACCTGGTCACCGAGGGGGAGACCGGCTGGTTGTTCGACCCGCACGATGCGACCACGCTGGTCAGTGCGATCGAGCGTGCGCTGGACGTGCCGTCCATGGAGCGTGCCCGAATCACAGGCAGGGCACGGTGTCGCTTCCTGGAGGACTACACCGCCGACCAGATGGTCGAGCGTCACGACCGGCTCTACTACCAGCACGCACGGTCTGGCTGAAGCCTGGCTGAAGCCGGACGCTACGCGCTCTCGTGCTGCTTTTCGAGCTCTTGCTGAAGGGCTCGAATTCTCTCGTTGCTCACTGTGTACAGCGCGCGTGTCTGGCCCTGCAGGCGAGCGATGAGGCCGCGTCGCCGCTCGGCCAGCGCGAGGCGGGTGCGCAGCTCGTCCATGCGGAACGGTTTGATGATGACGTCAGCGGTGCCGTCGGCCAACAGGGCCTCGATCGGGTACCGGTTCGTGTGGCCGGTGACGATCAGCGTGAAGATACCCGGTTGCAGCCGCCGCGCCTCCAGGACCACGGTGACGCCGTCGGGCCCGGGCATATGCAGGTCGGTGATGAGCAGGTCCACCTCTTCTCGTGCGAGGTAGAGCAGCGCTTTCGCTGAATGTGTGAAGGGCGCCACGATGTGCCCTTCATCCCGGCATACCTTCGAGAGCATGTGCACGGCCGGCTCCTCGTCGTCGAGGATGAGCGTGCGCATCGGTGCGTCTGCTTCGACGCGGGTCAGGGGGACACCTTCCGGTGCGCCTGCTCGAGCTCCATTTCCAGCCCGGAAATCATCTCGTGGCTCACGTCGTGCAACGCCTGCTTCTCTCCGTGCAGCCGATCGATGAGCTTCCGGCGACGCTCGGCCAGTGCCAGACGCGTGCGGAGCTCGTTCATGTGGAACGGCTTGAACATGATGTCCGCGGTGCCCTCGGCCATCAGATCCTCAATCGGGTAGCGGCTCGTGTGGCCGGTAATGATCAGCGTGAACACGCTCGGCTGCAGACGGCGGGCTTCGCGGATGATCGTCATGCCGTCGTGCTGGGGCATGTGCATGTCGGTAATAAGGAGGTCGATGGGCTCGGACGCCAGATGGATCAGGGCATCCACGGACCGCGTAAACGGAAAGACGATGTGTCCTTCCTTCTCGCACACCATTGCCAACATGTGCACGATTGGCTCTTCGTCGTCGAGTATCAGTGTGCGCATTGTGCTCTACACGACACTATCGGCACGCCTGTGCGCATCTTCATTCGTCCGGTTGGGAGTTGGCGCTTCCCGTCTCGACAGACATGTAGCTCAAGGCCCAACCGACCGCTGCCGATTTCCACGTCGATGCTGCCCCTTCGGGAAGGTTCTGCCACGGTCGTCGATCCGGCGCTCCAGCCACATCCAGACATGGGCGGCGCGGTTGTGCCCCATTCCGCCCTCGACGCCTTGATGGCCATGATGAGCGCGTGCGCACCGGACGGCTACGCCCACGCCCGACGAGTGGCGCGGACGGCCATGGCCATCGCGCGCACCGCGGAGCTACCGCAGCCGCTGATCGACCAGGTGGAGCACGCCGCGTTACTCCACGACATCGGCAAGCTCGCCATCCCCGATCCGCACCTCGAAGACGACGATGCGGACGGAGAACTGCAAGCCGCCCTGCGGCGCCAGCACGTGCGTATCGGGTTCGACATCCTCAGCGTCGTTCCGCACCTTCGCCCTGTGGCAGCGATCGTGATCGCCGTGTACGAGCGGTGGGATGGGTTCGGCTACCCGGCCGGACTGAAGGGCAGGGAGATTCCCATCGGCGCGCGCATCGTGGCCGTCGCCGACGCGTATGACGTGCTCGCGTCCGACCACACGTACCGTGAACGTCTGTCGCGAGACGAGGCCAACGCCGAGATCGTGCGTTCCGCGGGCACCTACTTCGATCCCGACATGGTGCGTGCCTGGCTGCGCGCATCGGACAGGCTCGAATGCTTCTGATCATCGGCCTCGTCGTCGTGCTCGGGTCGGTGGTCGGCGGGTATCTGATGGCCGGCGGAGACCTGCTCGTCCTGAACCAGCCGTCCGAGTTCGTCGTGATTGGCGGCGCCGCCATCGGCAGCCTGATCGTCAGCACGCCGCTGTCCGTTCTGAAGAACACGCTGGCGCAGCTCAAGGGCGTGATGGGCAGCGGCTTCACGAAGAAGGACTACATCGATCTGCTGTCGCTGCTCTACCTGGTCTTCAAGCAGGTGCAGCAGTCGGGCGTGATGTCACTCGAAGCGCACTTCGAGGATCCCGGCAAGAGTCCGATTCTCTCGCGCTATCCCACGTTCCTGGGGCACCACGAGGCGGTGGACTTCCTGGCCGACTCGGCGAAGGTCATCATCGTCGGCGGCATTGCGGCCCATGACCTCGAGGCATTGATGGACGAGGATCTCCAGGTCCACCATGCCGAGGCGCTGCGGCCCTCGTCTCAGCTCGCGAAGATCGGCGACGCGCTTCCCGGCCTTGGCATCGTGGCCGCGGTGCTCGGCGTGGTCATCACCATGGGCCACATCGATGGCCCTGCGTCGGAGATCGGCCACCACGTGGGCGCGGCGCTGATCGGCACGTTCCTCGGCATTCTGCTGTCCTACGGCGTGGTTCAGCCCGTCTCACAGTTGCTGGAGCAGCGTGTCGGCGAAGATCAATACTATTGCCTCTGTATCAAGGCCGGACTCCTCGCGGTGTACAAGGGGAATCCGCCCGCCATCGCCGTCGAATTCGCCCGCCGCGTGCTGCCGCATTCGGTTCGTCCCACGTTCAACGAGACGGAACAGTTCTGCCGCGCGGCCAGCAAGGCTCCCAGCGCCGAGAAGAGTGACCTGGCGGCGTAGGCCATGAACAAAGGCCAGCCCATCATCATCGTCAAGAAAAAGCGTGGCGGCCATGCGGCCCACCATGGTGGCGCGTGGAAGGTCGCCTACGCCGACTTCGTGACGGCGATGATGGCGTTCTTCCTGGTGATGTGGCTGGTGAATCAGCAGCCGGCTGTGAAGGCGGCGGTGGCTGGATACTTTCGCGACCCCGGCGCATTCGACAGCACGAAGGGCGGCGGCATCCTGCCCGGTGGGGCAGAGGGACTCAAGGAAAGCGGTGTGACTCCTGTCTCGAAGCCGATGCCGAACGACGTGAAGACGGCGAAGGAGACTCTCGAGAAGGCGGCCGAGCATATGCGCGAAGCGCTCAAGAAGATCCCATCGCTCAAGGCGCTCGAGGATCGCATCGAGATCACCGTGACTGATGAGGGCCTGCGGATCGAATTGCTCGAAACCGCGAAGGACAGCTTTTTCGCCGTCGGCAGCGCCGACCTCCTTCCGGAGACGGTGCAGATTCTCGTGGTGATCTCGAAAGAGCTCGGCGGGCTGGGCAATGCCGTGGCGCTCGAGGGTCACACCGACAGCCGCAAGTACGCCGCCTCGTCGTACGCGAACTGGGAGCTGTCAACCGATCGCGCGAACTCCGCGAGGCGGGCGATGGAGCGGTTCGGCCTGCAAGAGGGTCAGATCGACGCGGTGCGCGGCTATGCCGACACTCGCCTGCGCACGCCGGACATGCCGCTCGACGCCCGCAACCGGCGGATCTCCATCGTGGTCCAGAACGGATCGTGAGGGAGTAGACTCGTCCTCGGCCGCATGGGCCCCTATATCTTTGCCAACGCCGCCCTTTCGGGCTTCTTCGCGTTCGGGGCCATCTATCACTTCATCCTGTGGTCTCGCTCACGACGCGAGTGGACGCTCCTTGCGTTCGCCCTCGTCTCCTTCCTTTCGTCCGTCAACGCCTACGCCGTGCTGTCGATCGCGACGGCGCACACCGTGGTGGAGGGCCAGCAGGCCCTGAACCTGCGTGGCCACGTGGCCGGCCTCAGTGTCATCAGCCTGGCGTGGCTGTTCTCGAGTGTGTCTGGTGTTCGCGCGCGTCTGTATCTGTGGATCGTGACCACCGTGCTGCTCGCCGGCGTGCTGGCTGGTTTGACCTTGCGGCCCTCGACCGGCATCGTGACCAGCGTCGTGCAGGTCGTCATGCCGTGGGGCGAGCAGATCTCGTCGCTGCAGCGGCTGACGCCAAGTCCCTTCCTGCCCATCATGTACGTGATGGCGCTGTCAGTACCGATCTTCGGCCTGTTCAGTGCGCGCCGCGTTGGTGCCCGCGACCGCGTGGGCGGAGTGCTGTTGGCCCTGACGTCGGTCGGCTCCCTGGCCAGCGTGTTCGTCGGCCTGACAGCGGATCTGGCCGGCACGTCGCTGCCGTACCTCGGACCGGTTGTCAGTGCGGTTTGGATCCTCCCCGTCGCGTGGCAGGTGGCCCGCGCCAATCGGCAGCAGGCCGATCAACTCGTCACCACCGAGCGCCGCTTCCGCGCCATCTTCGATCAGACGTTCCAGTTCATCGGCTTGTTGAGCGTGGACGGAACGCTGCTCGAAGTCAACGAGACCGCGCTCGCGTTCGCGGGCGCCGGGCAAGCCGACGTGATTGGCAAGAAGTTCTGGGACACGCCGTGGTGGACCCACTCGCCCGAGTTGCAGGGGCGGTTGCGCGCCGCCGTACACAGGGCCGGGCACGGAGACGTCGTTCGCTTCGAGGTCACACACCGTGCGGCCGACGGCCGGCTGCACCACGTGGACTTCTCGTTGAAGCCTGTGCGCGACGGCGACGGCGCGGTGGTGATGCTCATTCCCGAGGGCCACGACATCAGCGAACGGAAGGAAGCCGAGGACGCACTCCGGCGAAGCGAGGAGCGGTTCCGGTTCCTCATTCAGAACCAGACCGAGTTCGTCGTCTCGTGCCGCCCGGACGCGACGCTGATCTTCGTCAACGAGAGCTACTGCCGCTACTTCGGCACGGCACCCGATGTCGCCATCGGGACCAGCCTCCTCGATCGGATCGCGCCCGAGCATCGAGAGGCGATGCGCGGTCAGATCGCCGGCGTCACGCGAGACACGCCCGTCTGCACCGGCGAGCACATCGTCGTGACCGGGGCCGACGAGCGTCGCTGGACACAGTGGACGAGCAGCGGCGTATTCGACGACGGCAGGCAGCTCATCGCGCTGCAGTTCACCGGGCGCGACATCGACGCGCGGGTCGTGGCCGAGGACGGGAAGCGAAAGCTCGAACAGCGGCTCCTGCAGGCGCAGAAGATGGAAGCGCTCGGTCAGCTCGCCGGCGGCGTGGCGCACGATTTCAACAACCTGCTGACGGTCATCGCCGGGCACACCGACATGCTGCTCGCCGAACGCGACACCACGCCGGCTCGCCACGATCTGGAACAGATTCGTCTGGCCACCGAGCGCGCGGCGTCGATGACGCGCCAGCTCCTGGCGTTCAGCCGTCAATCGGTGCTCGAGCCGAAGGTGGTCAACCTGAACACCATCGTGGAGCAGGCAGAAACGATGCTCCGGCGCACGCTTGGAGAGGACATCGAGCTCTCGGTCCGCACCGCCTCCGACGTCGATCACGTCATGGCCGATCCCGATCAGCTCGGGCGTGTGCTGCTGAACATGGCGATCAACGCTCGTGATGCCATGCCTGATGGCGGCACGCTCGTGATCGAAACCCGCAACGTCACCCTCCAGAGCGAGCTCGTGGACGGGGCCGAAGAGGGACCACCCGGTGCGTATGTGCTCCTGGCCATGAGCGACACCGGTTGTGGGATGACCAGCGAAACCAAGGCCAGGTTGTTCGAGCCGTTCTACACGACGAAGGGGCTGGGGAAGGGCACAGGCCTGGGACTGTCCGTCGTTGACGGCGTCGTCAAGCAGTCCGGCGGCCGGATCGATGTCCACAGCCAGCCAGGTCTCGGCACGACTTTCAATATCTATCTGCCCGCGACCGCGGCTGCCGCGGCCGGGGATCCGATCCGGTCCGACGCGCGAACCTTGAGCGCCGGCACCGAGACCATCCTGCTCGTGGAAGACGAGCCTGCGGTGCGCGAGATGACGCAGGCGGCGCTGCAACGCCGCGGTTACACCGTGCTGCCGGCGTCAAGCGGCGCCGAAGCGCTGGAAATCGCGCGCGACAATCCGGGGCGCATCGATCTGGTGCTGACCGATGTGGTCATGCCAGGCATGAGTGGACCGCAGTTGGTCGAGCGGCTGCGCGCCGAGCACCCGGTTCTGGCGGCGGTCTTCATGAGCGGCTACACGTCAGACGCGGTCCTGCGTCACGGCATCGAGACGGGTGAGGCCGATTTTCTTCAGAAGCCCTTCAGCACGGCGGCGCTTGCCGCCAAGCTCCGGCAGGTGCTCGACCGACCCTAGACCAATGGTCATTCCATGGCTTCTGCAGGAACGCCTTTATTGCACACGACCGGGCTGCGACTCGGCGCACCAGGCGGGGCCCGGAGGTGCCGGGCGGGTCTGTGCGGTATTGCACTGCCAGCGACCGAGGAAGGGGTCACCGTAGCCACAGCGCTCCTTTGGGTTGTGAACAAGTGAAGGGACCACAGTGACAGACGAACTCGTGCACCCCGTCGCGGCTGAAGCGCACCAGATGACCCCTGAAGAGCACCGCAGGGCTGATGAAGAGCAGTGCGACGAGTGCAAGCGGTGGAGACCGCAGCTGGCATTGATGCCGCATCGCAGCGGCCATCAGTGCATGGACCGTTCGGAGTGCGACCGCTTCAGTGGCCGCGTATCGACGTGGGGAGCGCACTCAAACTGAAGCCGGCTACTTCCCGACCATGAGTTGGGGAGCCTTGTTGTTCTCCTGGCACACGAACTCGATGATCTCGGCATCGAACGCGTTGTCGACCATCAGGCGGTTGTGCACGCGCACGGCGAACGGTCCGGTGTACGCCTTGGCATCGTCGATGGTGATGTCGATCTGCACGGTGCCGTAGCTCAGACGCCGCCAGCGCTCGGTCATTCTTGCGCCGTCCGTCAACGGACTGCCGTCGATGTCGAGCCATCCGCCGTCTCTGAACCCGGAGGTTTCTACGATCAGCGTGTCCCCGTCCCATCGTCCGATTGAATAGCCGTACCACCACGGTTGCGCGTCGCTGCCCGGAAGCGGCCGGCCGTCGGTGAAGATCTGCCGAACGCCTCCGTTTCCCTCGTACAGGATGGCGATGGCATCGGGGGTGTGAAAGATCTTCCTGGGCTGCGGGTGCATGTGGAACTGCATCAGACCCATCGGAAGACAGTGCGCGTCGGGGTTGTCCTTGCTCTCCTGCTCCTTGCGCGCCGCTTTGAGCTGTGCCGCCCACGGGCGGAGTGGGAGCTCGCCCGTGAAATTCGCGAAGACGTCGCCAAAGGTCGCGGCAGGAGGCTCTCCTGCCGGCGAGACCGGCAGCGGACGAACCCGGCCGTCATAGAACCACGCGTTCACCGGGCGAGTGCCGGCTGCTGAGGCAGCATCGGCGCCGGCGCCGCTCGACGCTCGCCGATCTGCTGGCGCCACATCGCGTAGTACAGCCCCTTCTGCGCGATGAGGGCGTCGTGCGACCCGAACTCGACGACGCGCCCGCGTTCGAGCACGAAGATGCGGTCGGCGTGCATGATCGTGGATAGCCGGTGCGCGATCAGAATCGTGATGACGTTCTGGCTGGTCGCGACGTCGCGGATCGTCGCGCCGATCTCCTCCTCGGTGAGCGAGTCGAGCGACGAGGTGGCCTCGTCGAAGACCAGCAGATGCGGATGCCGCAGCAGCGCCCGCGCGATCGAAAGGCGCTGCTTCTCGCCGCCCGACACGTTCACCCCGCCTTCTCCGATCACGGTGTCGAGCCCACGGTCGGCTCGCGCGAGCAGGCTGTCGCAGGCCGCCTGCCGCAGCACGTCCAGGCAGTCGGCATCGGTCGCCGCCGGATTCACGAACAGCAGGTTTTCGCGGATCGTTCCGGAGAAGAGCTGTGTGTCCTGCGTCACGAAGCCGATGCGCTCCCGAAGCTGATCCAGGTCGATGGTGGCCGCCGGCTGCCCGTTGTACAGGATCTCGCCGGATTGCGGGCGGTAGAGGCCGACGAGCAGCTTCACGAGCGTCGTCTTGCCCGCGCCGGACGGCCCCACGAACGCGATCGTGTCGCCGCGAGCGGCCTCGAACGTGATGTCGGTGAGCGCGGGGAACGAGGCTGACTGGTGCTTGAAGCTGACCGTGTCGAACCCGAGACGATGGAGGTCGGGCAGTGGCACCGGGTTCGAGGGACGCGGCTCTTTCGGAATGGCCAGGATGTCCTCGAAGTTCTTCAGCGACACCTCGGCCTCTCTGTACACGTTGATGATGTTGCGCAGCGACTCGGTCGTCGATCCGGCGAGGGCGGTCGTCTCGGCCACGATCACCTTCTGGATGATCTTGATCTTCCGGCTCAACACCGAGCTGAGCACGCCGAGCAGCGGCACGGTCATGAAATAGACCGGCGCGATCACCCAGTGCACGCTGAACGCATAGATGACGACGAAGATGACGCCGACGAGCGACGTGAAGAGCACGTTGATCGATACGGTGAGCAGCTTCTCGACGTCGGTGCGGACCTTCTGCAGCTTGCCCAGCGTTTCGCCGCTCCGCTGATCCTCGAAGACCGAATAGGGGAGCTCCAGCGAATGCCGGATGCCGTCGGAGTAGATCCGGGCGCCGAGCCGCTGCGTGATGACGTTGATGTAGTAGTCCTGGAAGTTCTTCGCCACCCGCGAGACGAAGGCCACGCCCACCGCCGCCGCGAGCAGCATGCTCACGCCGCGGAAGAACTCCTCGGTCGTGTACTGCTGGTACTTGGTGGCGTACTCGTCGATGACGTAGCGGAAGATCAGCGGGTCGAGCAGCGAGAAGATCTGGTTGATCGCGGCGAGCACCAGAGCCAGGGCCACCAACGGCCAGTAGTGTTTGAGATAGGCGCCCAGCAGTTTCATTGTTTCCCTACTGTCGTCGCATCAACCGGCTTGCCCACTCGACGAAGTGGGTCATGTTCGAGCGGTCTTCGTGCCCACCGTCGTGCTGTCTCCAGGCCAGCTCGCCGTCGACGAGGCCGGTGTTGACCGGCGGCATCGTCGCGGTGTGGTAGTCCCGCTGCTCACCGAGGTCCCTCACGCCAAGCAGCCGGAACACCGGGCCGGCCGCGACCGCTGCCATGTAGCTGCCCTGATGATCGAGCCAGTGGGCATCGCCGTGCTCGGGGATGCCGTAGCTGATGAACACCCAGCGCGGCGCGACCAGCGCGATCAGCTCGTGGGAATCCACCGGCAGGTCGCCCGCGGTTCTGCTGCCGAAGGTGGATTCGGCCGTGCCGTACTTCAGGAAGTTTCCCGCCATCCAGTGGTATTCGCCGGCGCCGGTCAGGTTCTCGACGGCCTCGCCGAAGTTCCGGCGATGCAGCTTGGCGCCCCCTTCACCCGACGATCCCACGAGCACCATCGCGAATCGCGGCTCGTAGGCGGCAGCCACGAGCGCGGCCTTCCCGTAACGCGACACGCCCTCGATGCCGATGTGCCTGACGTCGACAGATGACTCCGTCTGCAGATAGTCCAGCCCACGCGCCGCGCCCCACGCCCACGCGCGGAGTGCACCCCAATGGTCGGGGCTGCGTGCCTGACCCTTGTTGACCAGTCCGATGATGCCCCGCGTCAGGCCGGCGCCGTTGTCGGCCTGGATGCTGGCGGGACTGATCGACGCGTAGCCCCAGCCGGCGGCGATCAGCTGCTGCGCCGAGCTCGCAGGGCCCGCCGGTGGATCCGCAGGCGGCGGTACTGGTGGAAGCGCGCCGTTGCCGAACATCATCAGCACCGGCACCCGCCCCTTGGCCTGTGCCGGCATCACCAGCGCCATCTGGACGTCGACGTTGATTGCCGGATACGACGCGTTGTCCACGTGACCGACGATCTGCTTCGCGACGACCGGCACGCCGGCGACCGCGGTGTTCACGGTCTGTGTGACCTGCCATGTGACCGCGGGCACGTTCATGGGTACGCGGCCGAACACGTCGCGATCGAAGTCCTCGACGATCTGCGCTCTCCGCTCCTTCCACCACACGTCGGCGCTCGTGACGGTGCGGCCGTTCTTCAACGTCAGGGGATCCGGGAGATCGGGATACGGATTCGCCTTGGCAGGGTCGTAGTTGGCCGCATTCGGCGCACCGGGTGCGGCGTTGCCGCTCGGTCCCGGGCGGAGCGTCTTGATGCCCAGCTGATCTTTCATGGCCTGGTGATCCTGCTGGGTTGACCACGTCAGCGGTTCCTGCGCAAGCACGAGCGCGGCCGGCGCCAGGAGAGCGGCTGCGCACAAGAATCGTGAGAGCGGCATACGGCCGAATTGTATGCCGATCGTGATGCTTCATGCCGTGAGACGGACCCGCCGACGGGTTCCGCTTGATCGAGACGACTTCGAAGGCGACGCTGCCCGTTGTGTGGACGGCGCTTGCGCAGTCACCAGGCCGAGCGCGATCGGCATCGCCAGAATCCATCTCATAAACCCGGCGCAGCACCGAGGGCGGCGCGGCGCCCGTCGCGCAAGGCGCGACGAGTGAGAATACCGGGAATATTTGAGCGAGGAGCAACGCCGCGCCACGGGATGTCGCGGCGGCCGAATGCCGGCGGGTTTATGAGATGGGTTCTGGTGTCGCGACCACGGCGGCCGACAGCCGCATCGCGCGGTGGACGCTCGACGTCATCGTTCAGCACCACCCGCCGGACCGGCGCTCGGCCACGTCAAGGCGCCTGCGCAGATCGTCGAGCAAGGCGTGGAGCTGTGCCTGGCGAACGAGCAGGGACGCGTCCGGATCTGGAATGCCCTGTGCCCGCCGCTCGTCGATGACCGCCAGCCCGAGGTTGTGTAGGGCGAGCGTGTGCTGCAGTGAAGACGTCGGGCGCTCGAAGCCGCGTGTCTCGAGCTCCCCGGAAAACGCGGAGGCGGGTTCGAATGTGTACGTGCCAGCGATTGTGCCGCGCTCGATCGTCCCGTCGAAGCGGAGCGTCCCGGCGTCGCGACGAAGAGAAAAGCGGATCGGGCCGTCCGTGGCCGCCAACCGCGCGGGCGTCAATCCCAGGTTGTCCACGGCCATGTCGGATCGTGAGAAGAGCTCCGCGTAACAGAGCCTGAGCTGCACGGAGCCAACCGTCGTTGACGGTCGAATCTCCCAGAGGCCTGAGTACACGAGCTCGTCGCTCGCCACCTGCGCGCGAATCCACGCGGCGTTCAGCATGGCGATCGCGATGGAGAGCGAGAGGGTGAGCAGGACGGCCCACCGCGCGCCGTGTGCTCGCGTCGTCTTTCGCCCCAGCAGCCGCTCAATCCGCTGCACCAGCGGGCCGCCTGTCGCGCCAACCGCCAGGCCCATCGTCGTCACGCGACGCTTTGCGATCGTCGTCAACGCCTGCGCATAGCACAACGCATCCCCACACGATTCGACTGCCAGATCGTCGCAGCACAGTTCCCGTTCGACACGAATCCGTCTCGACGCCCACCAGGCGGCGGGGTGGTAGAAGAGCAACGTTTCCACCACCATCTGCAGTACGTTCACGAGGTAGTCGTGACGTCTGATGTGCGCGAGCTCGTGAGCCAGCACCGCTTCCAGTTGCAGCGGCGTCAGGCCCAGGACAGTCGCCGGCGGGAGAAGAATGACCGGACGCAGCCAGCCAAGGGTGGCCGGGCCATCGGTGCGATCACAGATGGCTACCCGCACAGGCTGCTCGACGCCCATGCGCCTGGCCAGCCGCGCGACCACCGAGCAGACGCCGACATCGGCATCCTCGCTGCGGCGCATCAGTGCGAGCGCGTGCGCGCCGCCACCGACGAGACGCAGCGAAAAGAGCAGCACGCCGATCGACCACACCGGGAGCGCCCAGGACTGCAGCCGGGTGAGCGATGCGACGGGTTGAAATGTCCCTCCGAACCAGGCGGCAGTCGCGCGCGCGTTCTCCGCGATCGCGCCGGCGCGGCTGGCCCCGGTGGAGATCGTGTCCGGCCGAAGCCCGTCGACATAGATCAACGTCGCCGTGAGCGCCGGCAACACCGCCATGAGCGCCAGCGCCGCGCAGCCTGCCGCATACCGCGCATTCGCGCGCCGGCCCAGCGCAGTCAGGGTCATCCACAGCAGGACGGCGACCATCGAGTCCTGCCAGAGTGAGTGGATCAGGGCCGTACTGATCGCGTCGGTGAGCGGCGTCATGACTTGTCTCCCTCGAATCGGTCGAGCAGCTTCTCGATGGCGTCGATGTCTTTGGCCGACGGCTTGCGCGTGCCAATCGCGTGCATGACGAGCGCTTTGACCGATCCGCCGTACACGCGTTGAATCAGATCGGTCACGATCTGTCTCTGCGTGCGGTCCTGGGAATCGCGGGCCCGATAGATCTGCGGCCGGCACGTGTCGTCACGTTCGACCAGGCCCTTGTCGGCCATGATCTGCATCGTCTTCAGGACGCTGGTATATCCGGTGGGCTTGGACTGGTTGAGCGCGTGCTGGACATCGCGGACCGAGAGCGGCCCCGCGCTCCAGAGCACGCGCAGGATCCCCAGTTCGGCCTTGGTGGGATGCGGGCGTGTGGCTGCCATGGCGGGGAGTATTGACGAAGACTTACGTCATTGTCAACGAAGGTCTTCGTCATTGGCGCCGACGGCTGGTCGCCAAGGTGCTCCGGACCGCCATGGGCTGATCAATCTCATCCGTGCGCCACCGTCGACACACACCCTCGCTTGAAAAATCTGCACGGACCAGGGCTCAAATTTACGCGCTGACCCTTTGGTTCTCGGCCGTGAGATTCGTGTGAGAGCATCGCCGGCCCGACGCTCGCCGTCGCAGCGGAAGGCCGGCGCGGTGGTGCTGGCGGTAGGCCTGCTCTCGACTCTTCCCGCCGAATCAGCGGAGGGACAACAGTCGATCACCGATGTACTGTCGTTCCTCGTGACCAATCGCTCGATTCGGACCGACGATTTCGACCGGGACGAGCAGGCGGCCAACGGCTTCATCACCGTGATGTGGTAGTGTCCGTGCGTCGATATCTGGCATGGGCAAGTTCGCGGCAATCGGTCCCGCGCCGATGCGGAAAAGGAGTGGAGCCGTGCTTGCGAAGCTTTCCGCGGAGTTCATCGGCACGTTCTGGCTCGTACTCGGAGGTTGTGGGAGCGCGGTGCTGGCGGCCGCATTTCCGGACATCGGCATCGGCCTGCACGGCGTGTCGCTGGCGTTTGGCCTTACTGTGCTCTCGGGTGCCTACGCCCTGGGGCCGATCTCCGGCGGACATTTCAATCCTGCTGTGTCCGTGGGGTTGTGGGCCGGAGGGCGGTTCCCTGCGGCGCTCCTCGTGCCCTACATCATCACGCAGTTAGCCGGCGCGCTGATTGGTGCAGGCGTGCTCTATCTCATCGCCAGCGGGAAAGCGGACTTTAGTCTCGCCGGCGGCTTTGCCGCCAACGGATATGCGGACCATTCACCGGGCGGCTACACGATGATGGCCGGGCTCGTCACCGAAGTCGTGATGACATTCATGTTCCTGATTGTCATTCTTGGCGCAACGCACAAGCGTGCGCCAGTCGGCTTCGCTGGCCTGGCCATCGGCCTGGCGCTCACGCTGATCCATTTGATCAGCATCCCGGTGACCAACACGTCGGTGAATCCCGCGCGCAGCACGGGGCCGGCGCTGTTCGTCGGCGGGTGGGCCGTGCAGCAGCTATGGCTGTTCTGGATCGCACCGCTACTGGGCGCAGCCGCCGCCGGGTTCACGTACAAGACGCTACTCGAAGGACCGGTTGAGGCGCCTCCAGTCACCGGCCGACCCGTGGCGACCTAATTGGGACAACATGCCCACGGCGTCAAGCCCGAGGGCCGGCTCGCGGGGCGGCGTCAGGTTCGAGACGGCGAGTGCCGATGTAGAGACCGTCGGAGTGCAATCCGCGTAAGACGTGAGATGGAGCATGCAGCGCTGACCGAATCACACAACGGTGACCATCGGTCCGGCGCTCGAAATTCTTCAGTGGCGAACTATCTCGTCGAGAAACACGCTGTTCGCGATTGAAAGGAGTCCGGTATCCTGATCGATGAGCGTCTGCGTTGCCGTGATGGATGAAGCGCAGACGGCGTCGGCGCTATCGGCCTTGGTGCCTGCCTGGTCTGCAGGCTTGCGGCAGAATCTGCAGACTCAGGACGGAGTGGGCGTACTCCTTGGAAGTCGGCGCGCTCACATGCGCAAATCCCAGGCAACGTGAACTCGGTTGTAATGCTCGGAAGGCGCGCGAGCTATGGACAACGCGGATCCCGCACCCGCCCGACCTCGATCGCGCGTGCCCGCCGTCGCTCGTTCATCAACAGTGGGAGGTCCGCCGTCGCTCGCATGCGATCCAGGCGAGCTGCGGCGGACAGCCTTCGCAGGGCTTGCCAACCGTAGCTCACGCGCTCGTTGGCATGCGTGAGCGAAGGTTGGTGACCCAGATTTTCATCAGTTGGAACCCACTGTCGAGCTGGTTGCGGCAAATCGCGGCGCTGAAGCGGGCGGCATGAGTGACAGCCGAACGAAGATGGTGGCCCAGATTTGTCCCAGATGGAACCGCTTGGAGCATGGTTCGAACTCGCCGCAGCGTTCCGAAGCGCCGCATAGGCAGTTCGCTCAACGATTTACATTGTCAATTGCGCTGACCCGCCGCTGTGACGAGCCGCCGGCGTGGCGTCAGGTGAACAGCCAAGGAATCGACCAACGGCGGGGCTGATGCGCTGCCGGAAATCGGCCGGTCGATAATCGCCTCACACCGATGACGCGGTTTGAGACGTCGCAGCGTGGTCGGTAAACCCTGCGGCGTTGCTCATTACCTATCCGCTGTTCAGGTCCGTCGCGTTCAATCTTCGCGACTGCGACGTCTTGCTCTGCTCATTACCTGACCACGGGCGGCGGCCGATGCAGCTCAACGAACCAACGCTCCGTAATCGCCTGCGGGAGTCACTGGCAGGCGATCTTGCCCTCTTGCAGCGCGCACCCGTCCGGCGGCCCGTAGACCTTCCAGTACTCCGCCAGGTTGAGTCGCTCGGTGAACGCCTGAAAGCGCGGATCCTGGCGGAACGGCCGCATCGACGGAAACCAGATGACAAACCAGCTCGATCCGATCGACCCGGAGCGGGCTGCCTCGTCGAGGGCGCGATGGCCCGCTGCGTATGCCTCGTCGAGGTCTCCGGCTCGCGTGTACAGCCACAGCAGCAACGACCAGCGCCGCTGTTCCATATCGCCGAACGGAACCTTCGACGCCAGATCGCGGAGCGCCGCGAGGGCTGCGGGTCTCCTCGCGGGATCTGCCGCAGCTCCGTAGGTCGACGCGATCGCCCCCGCGCCGGCCGCGCGTGCCTCCGCGGGGAGGTAGGGGACGAGGTGCGCGGCGGCGTCCGCGTAACGGCCTTGCCGCTCCGTGGCCGCGGCCATCACAAACGGCAGAGCACCGGCGTCCGTGGGCGCGCCGAGCGACCTGGCCAGGGCCGCCTCACGACGCGCGACCTCGTCTTGCCCTGTGAGCGAGTAGCCCATGCCGCGCCACGCGATCGTGGGCAATGCGAGCGGCGCCAGACGATACGCGGTCTCGGCCTTCTCGAGCGACGCGCGTACGCGGCCCGTGAGCCCGAGCATGATGTGGTGGCCGCCGAGGATCATCGGGTCGTTGCCGGACTTCGCGAGCGCCGTCTGGTACGCCGCTTCCGCCTGCAGCCACTCGCCGCGCGCCCGCAGCACGTGCGCCAACGACGCGTGCGCGCTCGCGACGTCGGCATCAATCGAAAGGGCGGCTCTCGCATCGCGTTCCGCCTCGCTCAGGTCCGCGAGCCCCACCGAGCCGTGCGACACGAGCACCAGCCGCGCCGCCGCGCGACCGGCGAGCGCGCGCGCGAACGTCGGATCGAGCGCCAGCGCCTCGTCGTAGAGCGCGAGCGCCGCGCGCAAGTTGCGATCGCTGGCCCCGACGAGCACGTTGGCTTCGAGAAAGAGCCGATAGGCCTGGGGACTCGCCGTCGGACGCACCGGGCCGACGCTGGTCGTGCCCACCTGCCGGCTCGGACTGAGCGACTGGACGACTTCGCTCGCCAGCTCGGCTTGCAATCCCAGTAGGTCGTCCGCGCGCCGCTCGTAGCTCTGTGACCAGATGTTAAACCCCGTGTGCGCGTCGGCGAGGCGTACGATCACTCGCACGGCGTCGCCGGCGCGTCCCACACTGCCTTCGAGCACGGCCGCGACGCCGAGATCGCGCGCGATCTCCCGGACATCGACGTCGCGGTCCCGGTAGGCAAACGAGGACGTGCGGGCGGGGACGGTGAGCCCTTTCACGCGCGCGAGCGCGTAGATGAGCTCATCCGCGATCCCGTCGCCCAGATAACGCAACGACGGATCGCCCGTGCGGTTCGCGAACGGCATCACGGCGACCGACACACGCGGTACGGCTGGGTCGTCGGCTGCCGGTTCGGCGACGCCTGGCCCGGCGGCTCGCTGAACGGAGACGTCGCCGTGCGAGAGCGTCCTAGCGACCCACCAGACAACGGTCGCTGCGAGCGCGAGCACGACCGCCATTGGCACGGCGGCGACCAGCGACTGGGCGTAACGCCGCCGCGTCGTTCGCTGCGCCAGGGTCTCGAGCACGATGGCAGGGGCCTCCCGAGACTCTGCCGGCGCCGTGGCGAGGGCGGGCGCGCTTTCCGCTGCGGCCGTCGTCACCTCTGCGACGAATCGATAACCTCGCCCGGGCACCGTCGCGATGAAGCGGTTCTCGCCCGCCTTCTCGCCGAGCACACGCCGCAGCGTCGAGATGTTGCGGTCGAGGTTGTTCTCCTCGACGACCACGCGAGGCCACATCGCCTTCATCAAGGCGTCTTTTTCGACGAGGTCGCCGCGACGCTCCACGAGATAGATGAGCGTCTCGAGGACTTTCGGCGATACGTGAATCGGATCGCCGGACGGCGCGGCCAGTAAGCGCTGTCTGTCCGTGTCTAGACGAAAGCCCTCGAACTCGTATGCCACGTGCTTCCCGTCTGCGCTCAGAAATTTTCAGGAATTTTCCGGCCCCATCCCAATGCGAAGTCAGGTCTATTCGGCTCATCCTCAAGGCCGGATCGAGCGATGCCTTCGAGCACGCTCGTTTGTACACCAAAGGGAGCGTCAAATGAAGCAGCCGATGGGACCGCCCGTTTCCAGCGCCGGGGTGAGGGGCGGCGCCGATGCCTTTTCGCCGTCCGCGGAGCAGAACGTGAGCAAACCCCCGGCCGGCGCAGTCGACCGCCGAACCGCGGCGGCGAGCGAGGCCACCCGCGCCTCTACAGCCCGTGGCACGTTCTACCTGGGCTCGGCAGTTGTGCCTGGAGGGCAGGACACGACGATGAGCGCCCGTGTTTGGATCTGCATGTTCGCCATCGGATGCCTTCTGTTCGATGGTGCGCTCCGCGCAGCGGACCCGTCCCGTGGCGAGATGCATCCAATTCACACGACGACGCTTACCGACGAACAATTCCTGGCGGGCATCAAGGAGGGCACTCCGACGACGCTCGCCGGTGAGCTCCGCTTTCCAGCTGGGTCAGCAAGTAGGGACCGCGTTGGGGTGATCGTGCTGGTGCACGGCTCCGGCGGCATTGGCCCTGGCCTATATCAGTGGGCGCGGGAGTTCAACGACCTCGGACTCGCCACGTTTATGCTCGATGGCTTTACTGGACGCGGCGTCGTGAGCACGCGGGAGGAGCAAGGACAGCTCGGGGTGTTGAGTATGCTGGTGGACGCATACCGCGTGCTTGACCTGCTGGCAAAGCACCCCCGCATCGATCCGAAGCGCATCGGCATCCTGGGCGGCTCGAGAGGCGCGCAGCCCGCTCTCTTCACCGTCCTGCGGCGTTTCCACCGGCTGCACGGACCCGCGGACGCCGAGTTCGCTGCGCACTTCGTTTTCTACCCGAACTGCGTGACGACGTTCATCGACGAAGTCGATACGCTGGATCATCCGATCCGGATCTTTCATGGCGGCGCCGACGAAGCCGCGGCCACGTGCGCTCCCTACGCAGAACGTCTGAAGAAAGCTGGAAAAGACGTGGAGTTCATGGAGTTCCCTGGACTCCACCACGCGTTTGCCGAGCCGGTCGGGCGTGTGGTCATAGCGCAGGCGCAAGGCCGAAAGAACTGCCGCCTCGAAGAGCGAGCGGGCGGAGCCCTCATCAATCTCGCGACGGCGCAACCGTTCACCTGGAAGGATGCGTGCGTAAGTCGGGGTGATGTGACGTTTGAGAGCAACGCGGCTGCACGAGCGCAGACGGTCGCGTCGATTCGAGCGGTGCTCGCACGGAACTTTCAGGTGAAGTGAAGCGAGCCCGACCCGAAAGTCCTCTACGCGGGTCCGCCTTTTGGTAGCGGCCTGTCAGGAAATGACAATTTGAAGTGTCTTGTACGCCGTGGTACGGTGCCGGCGTGCCTGTCGCGACGCTCCGCGCGAAGCACGCGGCACTGCGGATTGGCTCCTCGGGCCCGCCTTCGCGCTCCGCGCTACGGGGGCGCGAAGCTGGACTCGAACCAGCGCCCTCTCGGTCCAGAGCCGAGCGTTCTGCCGCTGAACTACCCCCGGAACACGAAGCGCATAGAAAAGAATGCGACAAGCGATACGAGAGTGTGACTCCGTCTTCGCCCTAGCCCGGCGGCCATTGCCGAGCGCCGTGGAGAACTCGGAGAATGTGTACTTCTTGCAGGTGAACTTCGTAGATCGCGACAAATGGCAGCGATGCGAAGGTCAACTCTCGGGTTCCCTCAACGCGGCCGTGACGTCCCAATTGTGGAAATGTCTCAAGATCTGCCACGCGTTGAAGGATCGTCGCTGCGACCTTCTGGGCAGCGCCGGGACGGCTTGTCGCGATGTAGCCACAGATGCGTTCGAGGTCATCCGCGGCGTCCGTGGTCCATCGGACGCGCATCAGCCGCGATATCGCCGATCCATGCGAGCAGCAACGTCATCGTGCTCAAGGAGCCTGCCTTCACGTGCGGCGACGCGCCCCTTTTCGACCTCGGCGCGGAACCACTCGTCGTGGTCCATCGAGCTGGCCAATAGGTCGAGCGCCACCTGGTCGGCCGTGCGCCCAGTTTCGGCCGCCAGACGCGTTAGCTTCGCTTCAAGTTCGGGCGGAACGTGCAGGTTCATGAAACCAGCGTAGGGTGCCTCGACTGCGGTGTCAACCGACGACTGCACCTCATTCGTTTGGCGGCTTGCGCCATCGGCGGCAAAGGCGTATAAGGTTTCGAAGCAGCTTTTTGGTCGGCTGCCGGTCCATCGCGGTGCAAATGCACGCAGGCCGAACCACCGCTCGGTCGCCTCTACGGCCCCGAGCACGGTTCCCACAGACCACGCGCTGATCGTCGCGGCGAAACGCCCCGGCGCCTCGGCGCTTCCCTGAATAGCCCCTTGCAGACACTGCCAGGGCGTCTTCACGGACAACCCAAACAGCAGCACCCAAGGAGAGGGCGATGTCTGACGCTCGATGCGGTGATCCGCGTGAATACGGCGACCGGGATCACAGTGATGAACGGCCGCGCGTGTACGACGAGCGTGACCGGTACGATCAGGGTCCCCGCGACGCCCTGATGCACAACCTCGACCTGCCGCGCGGCGAGGAGCGCGAGTTGGTCGTCGATCGTGGCCGTGTCTATGAACTGAACGGCGAGGATAGCCGTACTCTGGCCGCCGTCGGCACCTTCCGTGTCGTGCCCGATCAGGACCTCGACATCGAGCACGACACCCTCGGCCATCTCCGCGCCGAGGCGCTCGTTGAGGCCGTCGATCTCGGGGGAGACGACCGCGGTCTAGTCCTCACGAAGCAGGGCCGTGACCTTCTCGACGCTCACACCGTGGAGCGGGGCGGCGAGGCCCCACAAGCGTTCCATGCCGGAGTCAGTCGCCCCCGCGAGGTCCACCACGATTCGAATCTCTACGCGACGTACCGCCAGGAGGAAGCCCGCCTTCGAGATGAGCACGGGAACCTCGAGATTCGCCGCGTCGTCCTGGAGCAGGACCTCAAGCGCGAGTACCAGGAGTTTCTCCAAGAACACAACCGAGGCCGGGCCGACAGCGACGGGCGGCCAGACCGCGATGAGCACGAGATTCGTGAATGGGCGCGGGAGCACGATCTGCCGTACTTCGATGGACGGGTCCACTTCCCGGACTACCGCATTGAGTACGAGGTCGACGGGCGCGAACTCCACCAGGATGTCGAGCTGTTCACGGAGCACTATCGCGGCGCCCATGCCGCCAGCCACGGCCAAACCGGCTTCCGTATCTACGTCGTCGGCTCGCGTGGCGGCAAAGGGCGTTCCGGGCCACATCCGCGTCTGATGGAGGAATTCCTGTGACGCACGAATACCCGCGGGACGCGACGTTCGACAGCGTCAGTGTCAGCCGGGTGATGGCCCTCTCGGATGTCGTCGGCTTCACGCAACGGCAGCGTGAGTTCCTCGTGACGGTCATGGTCCACTCCGGGTGCTTCCTGGAACGGCAGTACTGCGCGTTCACCGGTACGTCGCGCGGCCAGAACAGCCGCGAGTTCGTTGCCCGACTCGTGGCGCGAGGACTCGCCCGCGCTATGGAGCCGGGACCGGTGCGACGCGGACGGCTGTACCACGTCCACCACAAGCCGCTCTACGAAGCGATCGGGCAAGTCGACAACCGCAATCGGCGTCTGCGGACGCTCGGTCGAATGGTCGAGCGGGTGATGATTCTCGATGCTGTGCTGGGTGACCGATGCTACTGGTGGCTCAGTCCCGAGGATGACAAGCGGCGCTTCTTCGGCCTGATGCGCGACAACTGGCTACGGCCCGAGGACTACCCGCACATCGCCTTCGGGTCGGGGCGCCTGCAGACGATTCGCTGCTTCCCCGACAAGCTGCCGATCGGCGTCGAGAAGGACGGTACCAGCCACCTGGTGTTCCTCTACCTCGTGAACCGGCGTGTGCCGGTCGATTTTCGGCAGTTCCTGATTCGCCACGCGGAGCTGTTCCGCTACCTGCACACATGGACGATCCGATTGCTTGTCCCGCGCCGCTTCAGGAAGTCCGTCGCGCTCTACAAAGCCGCCGTCCGCGAGGAACTCTGGATGCCCATGAACCCGAGTATCAGCAAAGCGCTGGAGACGTACTTTCCCGAACGCCAGGCACAGTACGGACACCTCGGCGACCCGGACGATCGGTACATCAGGGAGGAGTTCCGGAGGCAAGGGATGCTGAAGATCCAGGCCCTCTATCGCGCTTGGCGTCGAGAGGGCGACCGGGTGCTTTGGCGGGCTCACTCAACCACCTTGCGCGACGATCGATCGCACGGCTGCTCGGCGATCGAAGTGGAGCTGCTGAACCGCCAGTACCTCCAGCTCACCAGCACGATGGACCGTGACGTGTGGGCCAAACGGGGGGCCAAGCGAAAATCGCGTCAGGTTGGCCCCCTAGTTCCGACGCCCGCTTCGGACAGTCCCTCACCCCTGGTTGCTCCATGAGCGAGAACCACGGGCAACCGCTTGGAGCGGCGCACTTTGCCGCGCACAGCAACGCGAGGCGGCGCTCTGTGCCGCCTCGCTCAAGGGCGCCCGTGCCGACGTCACAGCACCAACGATGGCGTGAACGACCCCGCTGTCCTGCCCTGCGAATGACCCCGGGCCGTCGGGACGGGGTCGTTCACGCCATCGTTGGTCGTGCCGCATGTCGCTGTCTCTGCGCACAGTTTGTGCCGGACGAACGCGCCGCCCGCGTGCACATCTTTGTGTCCGGATTTTGCCGGAACAAGACGACCGATGAATCGAATGGAAATCGTTCGCGCGTGTACGCAGTTTTCCCGGAGGAAGCACCACGTCTGCGGACCCAGATCCTGGTATCGCACCATCGCGTTCTTGATGCTGGCGCCGTGCTCAGCGCCGTCAATGCTCTTCGCTTCGCTTCGACCCGGCCGCTGGCCGGGCCTTCGGGCATTGACGACGCCTCCGCGCGGCACGCGTTAGGCAGTTACGCGATGGTGGTCAGCGTGTCGATTGCTCAAACGATTGCTCAAATGAGGTTGACGCGGGAGTCGCGCAGGCGTATGTTGGCGTCATCACGTCAGTGCCGCACGGCACTTCCTCCGTTCGCCCCAAGGGCCAACGGAGCGCGCATCCGGTCGGCGCCCACAGGGCACGACATCGAGCGCAATCCCCAAACATCGCAGACTGATGCACGACTACCGAGAAGCGGTTCGTCGCCGCGTCTATTGAGCTGCGAACCTCGGTACCTCTCTCGGCGCATCCTCCTCAGGATCACGCGCCGCGCAGAGGGTGCGTTCACCAGCGGCATTGCATTGCCTGGTTTTGACTGAACGCAACAGACGGTCGAACCATTCACGATCGTCGCCGCTCGGAGCATAGCTCCGTCGGGACGATGCCGGCTTCAGGCCCGCATCCGCGCTCACACGGACTCGGCGCGTCGATCACCACATCGACGCGCCGGAGCGCGCCACCCATCCAACACGAATCGTCGCGACTCGCGTTCAAGGGGGAGCGCTATGGACGTTATCGGTCGTGCGGAACAAGAGCCGGAACCGATCTCTGTCGCGCGCTGTCGAGAATTGCTCGGCGATGAGGCGGACATGATGTCGGACGAAGAGATCCTCGCCGTCGCGCGTCATGCCGAATCGCTCGCGCATGTTGTGATCGAACTTGCCTTGCAGGACGTTCGCGTCCATTAGCTTCCGTGGCGAGACGACACACCTTGCCGGCGTTCCATGATGGCGGTAAGCTGCCGGAGATGATCGGGGCGGTGATCTACGTTCGCGTCAGTACAAAGGAGCAGACGGAGAACCTCAGTCTGCCGACCCAGCTCCGTGCCTGCGAGGAGTACTGCCGTCGGCAGGGCTACGAGATCCTCGAACGCTTCCACGAGGAAGGCGAGAGCGCCAAGACCACGGACCGCACTCAGCTCCAGGCGCTGTTGAAGTACTGTCGCACACACAAGGGCAAGGTCCACTTCGTGGTCGTGTACAACCTCACGCGATTCGCGCGGGAGAAATACGACCACTTCGCGCTCCGCGCACTCCTGAAATCACTCGGCATTTCGCTGCGGTCAGCCACCGAGCCGATCGACGACACATCCACCGGAAAGCTGATGGAAGGTGTGTTGGCCGCGTTCGCGCAGTTCGACAACGACGTGCGCTCGGATCGCACGCGCGCCGGCATGCGCGCGGCGCTGGAACTCGGGCCCTGGACGTTCCCGGCGCCTCTCGGCTACCTCAATGCGCCGAAGTGGTCGGGCGCGAGCCTCGCGCACGACCCGGAACGCGCGCCGCTCGTGAGGCGCGCGTTCGAGGATCTGGCGACCGGGCAGTACACGAAGCAGGAAGTCATCGCACGCGCGACCGAAGCAGGGCTGCGCAGCCGGAAGGGCCTGGTGTTGTCGCCGCAGAGCTTTGGCCAGATGATGCGGAACCCGATCTACATCGGGAAGATCGAGAGCCCCGACTACGGTGTCTCAGTGCAAGGCGACTTCGAGCCGGTCGCCGATGAGGCCACGTTCTACCGCGCGCAGGCCGTTCTCGACGGCCGTGTTGTCGTGGCTGGTCCGCGGCAGAGGAACCATCCGGACTTCCCACTGCGCGGATTCGTCTGTTGCGACATCTGCGGCCGGCCGCTCACGGGTAGCTGGTCGAAGGGACGCAATGGCCACTACGCGTACTACCACTGTCAGCGTCAGTGTCGATCGGTAAACGTGAGCAAGGCTGCACTCGAAGGCGCGTTCGTGGACGAACTGGCTCTACTGCAGCCAACACCGGGCTACATGCGCCTCGTTAAGGATCGAATCCTCCATGTGTGGGAGCAGCGTAGGGCCGAGGCGAACGACCGGACAACGGAACAGCAACGGCGGGTCAGTGCAATCCAGCAGAAGATGGACAAGCTGGACGAGGCATTCCTGTACTCGGAGGCGATCGACGTCACGACCTACGGTCGGCAACGCGACAAGCTGCGCGAGGAATTAACGCTCGCCAAGATCGACCATCACGCCGAGGCCGTCGATGAACTCGACGTAGAGGGCATCCTGGCCTTCGCAGAACGCATTCTGCCGCGCGCCTCAGACCTCTGGGTGCAAGCCTCGCTCGATTACAAGCAGCGGCTGCAGCAGCTGTTCTTCCCTGAAGGAATCGCGT
>DATDOE010000062.1:0-73088 GCA_035293405.1 Vicinamibacterales bacterium
GGCAGATGCCAGGCGCCGCGACGCCGGCACGGTGGGCCCGTGTCCAGGAGCGGCAACGCCGCAGATGCCGGCACGCCGCCGGAACCCGCCGGGCGACCCATGCCATTACTCGGACAGGCTCCTAGGCTTTGGGCTTTGGCGAAGCCGCGCCGAAGCGCGCGTGGACTCCCCGCGCGAAGGCGGGGGAGTTGGGGCTTGTGTCAAGGGGTTGGGAGTTGAGAGTTGAGTTGGGATAGCATCGAAATCGTGTCCACACTGACCATCGCCGACGTCGAGCGGATCGCGGCCCTCGCGCACCTCGAGCTCACGCCGGACGAGAAGCACCTCTTCACGAAGCAGCTGGCCGACATCCTCGCCTACGCCGAGCAGGTGCAGGCCGTCGACACCACGGGCGTGGCGGCGACCGCGCACGTCCACGCGCACGGCGTCGAACGAGACGATGAGCCGAAGCCGTCGCTGCCGGTGAGCGAGGCGATCGCCAACGCCCCGGACGCCGCGCCGGCGGCAGGCCTCTTCCGCGTCCCGCGAGTCATCGGATGACGCCGGTCGCAAGCGGGGCCCGCGAGATCCGTAACGCGGTTGCCGCGGGCACGGTCTCCGCGGTTGACGTCTGTCGCGGCGCGCTCGATCGGATCGAGAAAGCCAATCCCGCGCTGAACGCGTTCAACCTGGTCGCGCGCGAACGTGCGCTCGCCCGCGCCGAGGCGATCGATCGCCAGCGCGCGTCAGGCGCCGTGCCCGGACCCCTGGCCGGCGTCCCGGTCGCCCTGAAGGACAACCTGTGCGTCGCCGGCATGCGCACGACGGCCTCGTCGAAGATCCTCGACACGTTCATCGCGCCGTACGACGCCACCGTCGTGCAGCGGCTCGAAGCCGCCGGCGCGGTGATCGTCGGCAAGACGAACTGCGATGAGTTCGCCATGGGCTCGTCCAACGAGAACTCGGCGTATGGCGTGGTGCGAAACCCCTGGGCGGCCGATCGGACACCCGGCGGCTCGAGCGGCGGGTCGGCGGCGGCGGTAGCCGCCCAGTGCGTGCCCCTCGCGCTCGGCTCGGACACCGGCGGATCGATCCGCCAGCCAGCCTCCTTCTGCGGCGTCGTCGGCCTCAAGCCCACCTACGGCCGCGTCTCACGCTACGGCCTCCTGGCCTTTGCCTCGTCGCTCGATCAGATTGGCCCGATCACGCGATCGGTCGGCGACGCCGCGGCGGCGCTGTCGGCGCTCGCCGGACTCGATCCGATGGACTCGACCTCGTCTCGAGAGCAGGTGCCGGACTTCGCGGCCGCGCTCACCGGCAGCGCGAAGGGTGTGCGCGTCGGCGTGCCGCGCGCGTTCGTCGCCGATGGCGTGGACGATCTCGTGCGCCGCGCCTTTGACGAGGCGCTCCTCGTACTGAGGGATGCGGGGGCCACGCTCGTGGACATCGAGCTGCCCCACGCGCGCTTCGCGATCCCGGTTTACTACCTCGTGTGCACAGCGGAAGCCAGCTCGAACCTCGCTCGCTACGACGGTGTGAAGTACGGGTACCGCTCACCTGCGACGAAGGACGAGAGCCTCAAGGCGATGTACAGCCGTACGCGGGACGAGGGTTTCGGCGCGGAAGTGAAGCGCCGGATCATGCTCGGCACCTACGTACTGAGCGCCGGGTACTACGACGCCTTCTACTTGAAGGCGCAGCAGGTGCGGACGTTGTTGCGGCGGGACTACGAACAGGCGTTCGAAAAGGTCGACCTGGTCGCGATGCCGACCAGCCCGATCCCGCCATTCAGGCTGGGCGAGAAGACGGACGACCCGCTGCAGATGTACCTTGCCGACATCTTCACCGTGAGCGTCAACCTGGCCGGCCTTCCCGGCATCAGCGTCCCGTGCGGATTCACCGGACAACCGACGCGGCTGCCGATTGGCTTCCAGTTGATCGGCCGGATGTTCGACGAGGCGACGATACTCCGCGTCGCGGATGTCTACGAGCACGCGACGGACTGGAACAGGCAGGGTCCGACTCTGTAATTCAAAATGCGAAATGCAAAATGCAAAAAGACAGCTCGCGAATTTGCGCTAATTTTGCATCCCCGTTTTGCATTTTGCATTTTGAATTTTGAATTACCATGACCCCCATCATGGAACAGTTAGACCGGCGAGATTGGCTGATGCATGTCACCGCGCTCGGCGTGGCGTCGAGCTTCGGACGGACAGTCTCTGCACAAGAGAGTGTCGATACGGCGAGTAAGTTCTTCCCGGGCTTCAAGCCCTTCAAAGTGAAGACAAGCGGCGCGGTCATCAACGGCGTTATCGGCGGGCAGGGGCCGCCGATCCTGTTGCTGCACGGCGCGCCGCAAACCCACATCTCGTGGCGCATGGTGGCGCCGAAGCTCGCCGCCACCCGCACCGTCGTGGTTTCCGACCTGCGCGGCTATGGGGACAGCAGCAAGCCGCCGGACGGTGAGAGCCACATCAACTACTCGAAACGTGCGATGGCGCTCGACCAGGTCGAGGTCATGAAGCACTTCGGCTTCGACAAGTTTCCCGTCATCGGCCAGGATCGCGGCGGCCGCGTCGCGCACCGCATGGCGCTCGACCATGCCGACACGATCACGCACGCGGCCGTCCTGGACATCATCCCGACCTACTACCTCTACACGCACGTCACCATCGAGTTCGTCCGGGCCTACTTTCACTGGTTCAACTATCTGCGTCCAGCGCCGGGACCGGAGAACGAGCTGAAGGCGGCGGCCGATGCGCAGAAGGCGCGGGCCACGAGCGAGATTCAGCTCGAGTACCTGCGCACATCGGGTGACCCCGCGAACATCCACGCCATGTGCGAGGACTATCGCGCCGGGGCGTCGATCGATCTCGAGCACGACCAAGCGGACCTGAACAAGAAGATCACCTGTCCGCTGCGCGTGCTGTGGGCCGAGAAGGGTGCGATGGGGCGGATCTACGACGTGATGAAGATCTGGGGCGAGCGCGGCACGAAGGTGAGCGGCCGCTCACTTCCTGGGGGACACAACCTGCAGGAAGACGTGCCTGACATGGTCGTCGATGAGATCACCAGCCTCCTGAAGGCGTAAAAGACGAAGGGCCGCCTGAAGGCGGCCCCTACGTCTCCCCGCCGCTTTACACTTCACACTTCACACTTCACACTTCCTCAGAAGTCGATCTGCGCGCTGAACTTCACAAACCGAGGCTGCAGTACCGAGGTCGGCGTCAGCCAGGAACCCGTGGGATTGTTTGCCGACGGCAGCACGAAATTCTGGTTGTAGGCCAGCACCGGCGCTGAGTTCAGCATGTTATAGACATCGAACCCGACATTGGTGCGCGTGCGCCCGAAGCGCAGGATCTTCGCGAACCGCATGTCGAACTGGTTGACGCGATCCCCGTAGAGCGTGCCCGGCTCGATCAGGTTGACGGTCACCGTCGTTCCCGCGACGCCGGCGAACGGTCGATTCAAGCCGACGGTCGCGGAGTTGGGCGCGGCCCAGTTCGCGGCAAGGTCGCCGCCTTGATCGCTGCGGAATGTGCCCGCAATCAATACGGCGATCTTCGGAATGGTGTAGGTCCCGAGGCCAGTGAGGCGCGTGACCCACGCCGTGGACGTGTCGCACCAGGGGTTCGTGGGAGACTGCGCACCGAGGACCGTGTACTCCGGAACGGCGGCCCGAACATCGCAGTAGTCGCTATTGGTTTTGGCGGTGTTGAATCCACCTTGCACCACCAGACCCCAACGCGGGCGCGCGGTGACGTTGAGATACAACGAGTTGGCGGTCTGGGTGCGATCGCCGCGGTTGTCTGACAGCGTCTGGAAGTTGTCGGTCAGCCGGGCCGCCGCGGCCGGTGTGACGTTGTAGAGACCCTGGAGTACCCCGCCACCGCCATTCGGCAGCCGCGCGTCGCTGGGAATGTTGATGCCGAAGAGCGTGTGATCCTCCGGGCTCCGTCCGCGATTGTCGGTCACCAGGAAGTTCACGAGCCAGCGTCGCGCATATCCGAGCTCGACGGCGACGCGCGGCAGCACCTCCTGCTGCACCGAGGCGCCCCACTGCCAGTCGCCTGAGCGCACGCCCCGACCCGAGATCAGGGCAGGATCGAGCGTGGACTCGAAGACTTCCGTGCCGAAGTTCGCGGTCGTGTTCGCGCCGCAGGTATCGATCGAGCCGGTCGTAGTCGGGCTCTGCGCCAACCGGTTCAGGAGATTGCAGTCGACGACGCGATTGCCGTTCGTATCGGTCCACGATCTCGTCGTGGTCGTCGAGAGTCGCGCGGTCGGATTGAGCGCCGTGAACAAGCCCCCGTTCTGCGCCGCCTCGAGATAGCGCCCGATGTTGACCTTGACCGACGTCTTGCCCGTCCCGAACACATCGTAGGCGACGCCGCCGCGCGGCCACAGATCGTGATAGCCCTCGACGCCCACCGTGTGCGGATACGTCTTGGCCGTCGGGAAGAAGCGCACCGGACCGACCGTCTGCTCGGGGAAGTAGCTCCATGCATGGTCGTAGCGCAGCGCGCCTTGCAGCGTCATCCGGCCCCGCGTCCACTGCTCCTGCGCATAGAACGCGTCGCTCCGCACGCGCTGGCTGACCCCGAACCGACCAATCGTCAGCGTCATCTGATCGGGAACGCCGTTGTTGAAGCGGTACTGCAGGAATTCGTTGTTCGTGAAGGTCTTGCGGTCGTCCAGGAGCAATGCGCCCTGATAACCGATCTTCACGCTGTGACTGCCGGTCACGAGCGACATCGCCGCATTCCACTGGTTGTTCCAGTTGACGTTCGAGGACCAGTTGCCCGAACGATACGTCAACCCAGGGATGCCGCCGTTGGCCGCGCAGCCCGCCGCGCATTGCTCCACGACGCGAATCAGGTTCTCGGTGGGGAGACCTGGGATCTGCTTGCCACCATAGCGGCTGCGATACGAGCCCGTACCGGCCTCGAACAGCAACCTGTTCGTCACCGGCGCCGTCCACTTGGCCTGATAGACGCGATTGCCCCAGTCGCGATAGGCCGCCGTTTCTGGCGCCAACGTGGCGGAGGCGGACGGCGTCGGTGCCGCGGTCGATCCGCCGTAGACGAAGTCGTTACTCGAGGTGCGGCACGCGCTGCCCGAGAAGCCGGCTGCGGCGCCGCCCTCGCACGGGATCTGCTGGTCCCACATGACCGTGAACTTGTTGCGCGGCGTGGCCTGCGCGGTCAGGCGCAGCGCCGTCACGCGGTACGACGCCGCGTTCACGGCGGGGCGACTCCTGTCGGCGACATAGGTCCACTTGGTGGGGTCGCCGGCGTTCGCATTCGCGAACATGCCTGGCACCGAGCGCTCGCTGCCTTCGTCCCGGAACGTGCCGAAAAACCACAGCCGGTCCTGCTTGATCGGCCCGCCAACACCGAGGTTGTAGTCCCAGACCTTGCGGGTCTTGCCCGGTGTCGTCAAGCCGCGGGTGCGCAGTTCCTCCGAGTAGTTGGAACCGATCATGCCTTTGGTGACGCCTGCCGCGTAGAAGCTGCCGCGGACGCTGTTGCCGCCCTCCTTCGGCACGATGTTCAGCGCCGGACCACCACCCTCCACCTCGCCAAGCCCACCGGAGGTAATCATCGTCACCTCACGGGCGTTCCCGACGTCGGCGATGTACGACGAGACGCCGGCGCCGTTGAAGGCGGAGCCGACACTGATGCCGTCGACGCTCACCCGGCCTTCGTTGCTGCGCCCGCCGGCGCCACCGAAGACGACCATGCCGGGAACGACCTGCGTGTCCATCGCGGCGCCCGCCTGCGTGACGGTGTTCGGCATCAGCTGCATGAGGCTGTTGTACGAACGGGTCGCCGGAATGGACGAGATGATGTCGTTGTCGAGGACCGTCTGTCGTCGCACGCTCTGCACGTCCACGATCGGCGTCTCACCCGTCACGGTGATGGTCTCTTCGAGCGCGCCGACGCGCAACTCCCCGTTCACGGTCGCCGTGAACGCGCCCTCCAGGACGATCCCTTCGCGCTTGCTCGTGCTGAAGCCAGTCAGCGTGAACGTGACGGTATAGGTCCCCGCGCGGAGATCGACGATACGGTATTGACCGCCGCCGTCGGTCACCGCTGTGCGAACTTTTTCAATCAACGCCGGGCTCGCTGCCTCGACCGTGACTCCGGGCAGCACGGCGCCGGAGGAATCCCGGGCGACGCCGGTGATCGAGGCCTGCGCCAACACCGCCGTCGGTGCGAGCAGGAGCACGCCAACGAGGAGACACCCGATGCTCAGTTTCCGCATGCGCTCTTACTCCTTCACAGCCCGCTGATGAACCTTCAAGCGCGGCGATTGTATGTCCGGGTGCTGGGGGCTGTCGGCAAAAATCGGTCAAATCTCCCGCTATTGCCTGTGATCCGCGCATCGCTTGACCGGCCACCAAAAAGGCGGCAAATTGCCTGCTCCCGGGTTCTCCCGGCGATCGGCACACCCTCATGACGGAAGTCCCATTCGGCCCCTTCGTACTGCACGCCTCGGAAACTCGCCTCCTGCGCGACGGCGCCGAGGTTCGCCTGCGGCCACAGGCGTTTCACGCGTTGCGCGTCCTGCTGCAGCACAGCGGCCGCTCGATTGCGTACGAGCAGATGATTGCCGAGGCCTGGGAAGGGACGTTCGTCTCTCGCCACACGGTCGATGTCACGGTTGGCGAAGTACGGCGCTGCCTCGGCGAGTACGGCCGCTGGATCACGCATCGGCCGAAAGTGGGCTACTGCCTCGAGGTTCCCGCGTCGGACGAGCTGGTGCGGAAGGGATGGCACTTCTGGAACCGGCGCACCCGGGAGGGCGCCGATCGCGCCATCGAGTGTTTCAAGCAGGCGGCGGCGGAATGTCCCGGCGACTTCCGGGCATGGGACGGTCTCTCGACGTGCTATCTGATGCTGGCCACGTTCGGGATGCGGTCACCCAGGGACGTCTACCGCGAGTTTCTGGCCGCACACGAGCGGGCGGTCGAAGTGGGCGGCCTGAGGCCCGAGCTGCGGTGCAATCGCGCGCACGGCCTGCACATGTACGAGCGACGCTATACCGAAGCCGAAGCGGAGTTCCTGCAGACACTGCAGGAGAAGCCCACATTCGGGACGGCGTGCGTGCGCATGGCGTTGTTGTATGCCACGCTTGGCCGCCTCGACGAGGCGATCGAGGTACTCGATCGCGCCTATCAGGTTGACCCTCTCCTGCCGACACTGCCGGCCGCCGCCGTCAACGTCCGCGTGTGGAAACGCGAGTTCGACACGGCGATCGACGTCGGCCGAAAGGCCGTGGAGCTGCACCCCTATCTGCAGATCTCGCGGGCGAACTACGCGCTCGCGCTCGAGTGCTCAGGCCAGCTCGACGAGGCCCTCGCCCAGTACCAGCTCGGATCGGTGATGTCTCCAGACCTTCCCTGGATGCGCGCGCTCGAAGGCCGCTGCCTCGCGAAGCTGGATCGGCTGCCGGAGGCGCGGACGATTCTGGAGGCGCTCGACGAGCTGCGACGATCGGACTACGTCGACGCGTATCACATGGCCATCTTCCGGGATGCGCTCGGACAGCGGGATGAGGCGTTCGCCGAGCTCGAACGGGCCTGTGAAGAAAACTCCGCGTTCCTGTATTCGATCGACCTCGATCCCAGGATCGATGCCCTCCGCGCCGACCCCCGTTTCGCGGCCGTGCGCAAGACGCTGGGAATTTGACGCCTTTTTTGCGGCGCCGGGACCTGAAGCCCCTGGACAGCGCGAAGTCGATGTGGAAGAGTTCGGCCAGAGTCGAGGGTTCACACATGAAGACCACACGTCTGGTGTCGATCGGCGCGTTGTGCGTGCTCAGCACGTTCTCCGTCTCGGGGCAGGCTCCCTCGGCTCCCCGCACGCCATGGGGCGATCCCGATCTGCAGGGCACGTGGACGAGCGAGGCCGAGCTCAGCGTGCCATTCGAGCGGCCTCGTGAGTTCGGTGATCGGCAGCTCCTCACGGATCAGGAGTTCACCACACGCCGGTCGCAAGTCCAGCGGCAGCTCGATAGCGACAACTCGGACTTCGATCTCGAGACGGCCGACCGCTCCAACGCCGGTGCCGTTGGCTCGGCCACGTCCCCACCCCCGCATTGGTTGGAACGCGGCAAACCGTCGCGGCGCACATCGCTCGTCATCGACCCGCCCGACGGCCGGATCCCCGCGCTGACCGCTGAGGGTCAGCGGAGGGCTCAGGAAGCCCGCGGGACCTTCGGCGCCAACGGAGCGTTCAACAACGCCGCCTTCCGCGGCCCGGAAGACCTCAGCCTCTGGGAGCGCTGCATCGCGCGCGGCCTGCCCGGCGCCATCTTCCCCACCGTCTACAACGCCAACACCCGCATCGTCCAGGGGCCAGGGTACGTCGCCATCACCTACGAGATGATCCACGACACGCGCATCATCCCGACCGACAAACGCTCGCATCTGCCGGCGAGCATTCGCGGCTACTTCGGTGATTCACAAGGACGCTGGGACGGTGACACCCTGGTGGTGGACGTCACCAATTTCACGGACAGGACGGCGTATCGCGGCTCGCGCGACACACTGCACCTGATCGAGCGCTTCACCCGCGTGGGCTCGACGCTGCGTTATGAAGTGACGGTGGACGATCCGCACACCTGGACGAAGCCGTGGACCGCGGCGCTGGACCTGACGCCGCAGCCGGAGACCATGTTCGAGTACGCCTGCCACGAGGGCAACAACTCGATGCGAAACATCCTCAGCGCGGCGAGGGCGGCGGAGAAGCGGCAGTAATTCTGAATTGCATCGTCCGTTTTACCGTCGTGCGGACGTGGCGACAGGACGGCCGCTCTCCACGGTGTACGTGAAGAACCCGATCATCATCTCTTCCCAGGTCTGATCGCCCCAGCGAACCGTCGCCGCGGGATCGGGGTTGTTCCGGTTTGCGGTTGAGTTGTCGTAGTGGGCGGTCACGTACAGCTTCGATCCCTTCGGCAGCGTCAACGGCCTGGCGAGCCAGTAGTCGGTCTGCCATCCGAAGTCGAACTTCGGCACGCGGAGCACGATCTCGCGCCGGCCGTCCGGATAGATCGCGGTGTAGGTCATGTCCTTCCCGCGCAGGTGCATGTGCGGATGCATCGACCAGACGTTGACGTCTTCGCTGAACGTCGCCTCGGCATCGATCTGATGGTTCGGCGCGCCTGCGGGAATGGCAAACGCCGCGTTGGCAATTACGCCGGTGCGCACCTCGCGCTGCGGCGGCTCCTTCGCGAAGATGAGTCCGATCCTCGAGCGGTCGGTGCCTGGCTTGCCGTTGGTGGTGTAGTGCACCTGGAAGACGAGCGACGCACCTTTGGGAATCCGCTTCGCCATACCAGGCATGAAGATCGGGGCGTCCTCGCCCACGGCCCAGTTCACCAGCATCTGGTCACCGGTGCGCCGCACGACCGGCGTTGGCTGAGCGCGCGGCGTTGCTTCAGCACGCGTTGCGGCGGGCGCCGGCGGTGCCGCGGGCGCCCCAGACAGGATCGGCCTGACGTTCACCACGTTCGGACGCACCACCGGTTCGGCTTCCTTCACGTAGACGATGATGTGGTGGACGTGCGCGCGATCGCCGGCTCGCACTTCGCCAGCTTGCATCCACCGGTCCTCGGTGAAGTTGGTCGGTACTTCGAAGTACTGGTATTCGATGGTGCCGGTTGCCGGCACGTGGTACGCCGTCGGCATCTCGAGCACCGCGTCGGGCGTGCCGATCTGCCAGCCCTCGGGGAACTTCGGTAGCGCGGGCATCTTCGACGGATCACCTTCAGGCGCGCCGGCGCCGACCCACTTCGCGATGGTGTCGATCTCCTTTTGGTCGAGACTCAGGTTGTTCCGGAAGGTCCCGTACTGTCGATCGGCGTGCCACGGAGGCATCACGCGTGTCGTCACCTTGTCGCGAATCGCTCCGGCCCACGGCCGGACGTCGCGAAACGTGACGAGCGACATCGGGGCCACCTCGCCTGGCCGATGACACGTCACGCACTTGGCGTGGAAGATCGGCGCCACGTCGGCGCTGAACGTCGGCGCGCGCTCGCCCTGCTGTTGCGCTTGAGTCTGCGGTGCCGCGTCGCCAATCACCACGCTTGCGGCGCACAGCCACGCACCTGCGGTCACGAGCAGCGCCATGCCGCGAATCGCTTCGTCTCTCATCGATCTCATACGCTACTCCAGGCCAAAGGCCAGCAGCACATTGCCAGGTCGACCGCCGAACGCACCGTATCCAGAATTCACGTAGACCATACCACCCGCCACGACAGGGCCCGGACCAATCATCGACGCGCCTCTCGCGGCGACACCATTGACCGATCGGAATTCCCGATTGGTGTCGAACTCCCACAGCACCGATCCTGTTGCCGCTGAATAGGCTCGCAGCGATCCGTCGTTCGAGCCGGAGAAGACAGCGCCAGGAATCGCGGTCACCGCGGCGGACTGCGCCGCGTTGCAGCCGCGCCCAGTGCCGCAGGTTGGCATCGCCGGTTGCGCGAACCAGGCGCGCTCTCCTGTCGCCAGGCGCACCGCGTGAATGCCGCCCGGCTTCGGCTGAGTGATGTCGGAGACCGCGAAGTAGGCGAAGTCGGCATCGACCGCGGCGCCCCACTCGATCCCGCCGAGCGTGCCGCCTTGTCCCGCACGGTACTGCCACAGCACTTCACCGTTGCGGTCGGGATCCAGCGCGAACGCCACGCCCGACTTCTGGCCGATCACGAGCACGTCCCTGCCGCCGGCATGGGCCAGCGCGGGCGGGCTGCCGAAGTCATGATCGGGCCCGACGACGTCAGGGCAGTTCGCGTTTCCCGCGCGGCACCCCGTGACGTAGATGTCGCCGGGCGTGACCTGACGCGTCCACTGAATCTTTCCGGTCTTCAGATCGAGTGCCACCACCGCATCGCTCGAGGGATGCGGTGGACCGCTGTATCCGTTGCCGGTGGCGACGTAGAGGCGGCCCCGGCGCTGGTCCACGGTCGGCGCCGACCAGATTCCCGATCCGGACGGACCCCAGAGCGCGGCACCTTCGCTGCTCGTGCCGCGGCGTCGAGCCGGGTCGGCGATCATGTACGTCTTCCAGATCACGCCTCCCGTCGCCGCATCGAGCGCGACGATGCTGCCGCGGAAGGTGCAGCATTCGTAGCGGGGGTCTGCGCCCTGCGCTTCCTCATAGGACGCGACGGGGACATAGAGACGGCCGTCGTGCAGCGTGGGAGATCCGGTAATCCTCGCCAGCGCGTGATCGTCGACCTTGCGCGTCCACACGACGTGTCCCGTATCAGCGTTCACCGCATAGGCGCTGGCCGCGGTGTCGCCAAAATACAGGCGGCCGGGAGACCTGGCGTCGCGAGGCCCCACCGCGATCGCGGTGCGCACGCCGCCCGCCGCGCTGAAGGTCCAGTGGATGCACCCGGTCTTCGCGTCGAGCGAATAGACCGTGCCGTTCTGACTGCCCACGTAGACACGGCCGCCCGCGACGGTCGGCGCGGCCCACGCGACCGAGGCGTCAGGGAAGCCGAGCGCCCATTTGAGCGTGAGTCTGGGAATGTCGGCGACACGCAACGCCGCGACTTCGCTCGACTGAAATCGCGTGTTCGTGATCGTCGAGCTCCACCCGCGCCACGCCGGCTCACGTGCATCCTCACGGATCGGCGCGGGCGTGGAGCAACGGCCCTTGTCTGCCCCGGTCACATCGCCGCCGATGGTCTTTCCCGTGACGAACTCCGCGACGGCGCGGCGATCAGGGCCGCTCAAACGCGAGCCCTGCGGGCGCATGGCTCCAATGACCAGGCTCTCGATGACGGCCTGCGGTGTGCGGGACTTCAGTGCGTCGAGACTCGGTGCGCGCGCGTCGACCGCGCCGTTATGACACGAGGCACAACTGGTCTGAAAGACGCGCGCGCCGTCGGAAGACTGCTGCGCCCAAACGGGAGGTACCACGCCCGGGACCGCGAGCGCGAGGATCAGGACGAGGGCGAAAGGAAGGGTGTGAGCCGTACGCGCTGAGTCTAGCACCGGGCCGGAGCAGCAGTAGTCGGGTGCATGGATTTGACGAATCTTTTCTCGTTTCTTGGCCACGGAAGACACGCGTTCTCCGTGGCTAAATACCTCGAGCGCACGTGTTTGACATAATTGAACCACCTTGCGCCAAAGGACGATACGTCAGTCGCAATGAAGTCCATCCTGGCAACGGCACTCGTCGGCGTCCTGATCACGGCTGTGGTCACGGCCCAGCGCGGCAGGACGCCGGTCGTGCCGAGCCTGCCGTCGATCTCGATGACCTGCGTCCATCATCCCGACGTCATCGAGTCGCGCGCCGGTACCTGTCCGTACTGCAAGATGGCCCTGGTCCCGGTCCGGCTCGACTCCGCATGGATGTGCCCCATCCATTCCACGGTCACAGAATCCAATCCAGGCTCCTGCCGTCTCTGCCGCCGGCAACTGGTTCCGGTGACCGTCGCGCTGACGTGGAGGTGCCGTGCGGATTCGACCATCGAGCACGTTGAGCCAGGCACATGCACTGATGGCTCACCCCGGATCGCGCATCGGACGCTCCGCCCGCACGGCAATCACAACCCGCAGCACGGCGGCCAGTTCTTCATGGCACCGGACAGCTGGCATCACCTCGAGGGTGTCTATCCCTCGGCACGCGTCTTCCGCCTCTACATGTACGACGACTTCGGCCGTCCCCTGTCGGCCGAGAAGATGTCGAGCGTGAAGGCGCGCGTGGTGACCAGGGAAACGTTCGATCCAGCGACGCGGAAGACCACCGAGCTCTCGGCGTTTTCGCTCGAGGCTCGGCGCAACCGTCCGTACCTCGAAGCACGTGTCGATACGCTTCCGCTTCCTGCGGAGATGAGCGCGAAGGTGAAGTTCTCGGACGACCAGCCGGAGTACCGCTTCGATTTCACATTCACCGCCTTGTCGAAGGAACCCGCCGCACCGGCGCCCCGCGCGAGGCAAACACAACCCGTCGCCCAGGCGGTCGCGCCCGCGGCGGCGGTCCCGGCGCCCGGGACGGACACCAGCCTCACTCCGCTGCCGATCCCCGACACGATGAGCGGCATCCTGGAACAGCTGCGGATGCGTGACAAACAGGTCAGCGAGCTGATCGCGCGCGGCGACTTCGGCGCGGTGTGGGTGCCGGCGTTCCAGGCAAAGGATCTCGCGATCGCGCTCGAGCCGCACCTCGCACATCTCTCCACCGCGAGGCGCGAAACCGGGGAGCCGGCGCTGGCCCGAGTGGTGCGCGCTGCGTGGCTGCTTGACGCCTCGGGTGACATCGGCAACCGGCGTCAGATCGAATCCGCGTATGCGGCGTTCACGGCTGCGGTGACCGAGGTCATCGTGGCCTTCGGTGGGCAATAAGCGATGCCGCGAGCCACGCACGTCATGCTCGTGGCCGCGCTGGTGACTGGGGCTCTTGCTCTCAGCGTCGCCCGCGGCGACGCGCACAAACCGATCACCTCGCCCTACACCTACAACGAGGATGTGTTCCCGATCCTGCGCGACCGCTGCGGACGCTGCCATGTGAGCGGCGGCGTCGCTCCGATGTCGCTCATGACCCACGCCGACACAGTGCCGTGGGGAGAATCGATCCGCACCGAGCTGCTCGCCGGACAGATGCCCCCGTGGAGCGTCGACTCTGCGCCGGGGCGATTCCACAACGTCCAGGGACTCACGCCTCGCGAGCTGAACACGATCCTGACGTGGGTCACCGGTGGCACGCCGCTCGGTGACCCCGACAAGAGTCCGCCTCCGATGACGCACGACAACAGCTGGCGGCTTGGCGCACCGGATCTCACGCTGCCGTTCCCTGCGGAATTCACACTCCTGGCCGACGCCCGGGAACGAACCGCCGAGCTCATCATCCCGACCGGCATCACCGGGGGCCGGCGAGTCCGGGCGATCGATCTGAGGCCGGGGCGTCCAGAGATCGTGCGCGCCGCCCAGATCTTCGTACGATCGTCTTCGTCATCCTTGGGTGGAGGCGCATACAACGAGCCCGTGCTTGCCCTCTGGCTGCCGGGCGACGAGCCGGTCGCGCTCGACGAAGGGCTTGGCTTCGATCTGCCTCCATCGTCGGAGCTCGTCGTGCACGTGCTCTACAGAAAAACATGGGAGTACGAGCGACAGGAGATGCGCGACCGCAGCACCGTGGGCGTGTATTTCGCGCCGACAGCCGCGACACCCCTTCAGGCACTCACGCTGTCGCCTGACACGCCCGATCGACGGGTCTTTCGCCGCACGCTGCCCAACGACGTGCGGGTCATCGGCATCTACCCGAACGCGGGCTACACGAACACGGCCGTGAAGGTCACCGCCATTCGACCGGACGGAACACGCGCCGAGCTGATCGCGTTTCACCCTCGACCGGATTGGGCGCGGCGCTATTGGCTTCGCGAGCCTGTACCGCTGCCGCTGGGCACGACGATCGAGGTCAACGCATCATTCGACGATGAAGCGCCGATGCTGCCGCTGAGCGCCGCCCCCAGCGCCGCGGCACGACCGGATCTGTCGCGCCTTCGAGTGACGCTGAACATCGTGCCCGGACGCTGACACTTCGCGTCCGGCTGAAACGGTCCGCGCTCTGACAGACGTTGCGCGGCTGTGTCGAAGGCGACCATGTAGGCGGCAACGTTGCCGTCAATGTGGTGAGTCTTCCGGTCCTCCCATTCTTGGTGTCATAACACTTCCTGTGAGGGGTGGCATTCGACGGCGTCGCCAAGAAGCCGTCATCAACGTGTCATGTGAGCGGAGGCGGCCGCCTCGGAGCGGGGCCGGCCAGGATCCGGATGTCGTCCGGCGAGACGCCGATGCTGTACTCACCGGTACCGCGGCGCGCCCGCGCTTCATAGGTTCGCGAGGCTGCCCCGAGAGCGCCCTTGAGCTGACGTTTGGCCTTGGACATGTATCCTCGAAGCCCGTCCAAGTCGGCCTCGAGCCCGCCTTTCAGCACGGCCGAGAACTCGTCGCCGTCGCGCGGAAAGAGCGCGTGATGATAGGCGCGCAGGCAGCGCTCCACCTCCTGGAGACGAGCCGCATCCTCGACATCCGGCTTGAACCGGTGCTGTCCGCGCGCCTCAAATTCGAGGGCACGCGCAAGCGCGCCCGCCGGCAGAGGGCCGTAACCCTCGGTGCCCAGTCGAGCGACCGAGTAGTACCAGAAGAACTGGCGTGGCTGAAGACGCACTTCCACATCGCCGATGCGCAGGCTCAGCGTCCTTGGATCGACGGTCAGCGGAGGCGGGGCAACGCCCCAAGCCGCCTCTCGCTTGCGGAGGCGAACGATCTCAGCCCATGGGAGATTGCGCTTCAGCGTATCGGTCGTCGTGATCGTCAGGAGCGGAATCTCGATGTAGGCGAGCTGGTCCTGTTCAGGAATCGTCTGGCCATCGATTCTGACCGCGCCCCGCGGATAGAAGTAGTCGAGGCGCCGTCGCTTGTCGACGATCTGGCGCTCGATGGCCGGGTGGACGAGCAGGTGGAACAGCTTGTCCTCCGGGCGTCCGGCAATCTGCATCATCGCGTTCAGGTACAGGCTCATGACCTTCCTTCCGCCCGACGCAATGGCGTGCACCGTGGCGTCCTTGTCGGAGCAGATACGGCGGACGATGTCGAGCATCCGCTGGGCAAGCGCGTCGCCATCCGCCGTCGTCAGGACATCGTCAATCGGCGCACCGTCTGCGCCGGTGAAGACGTGAATCGTCGACGGGCCGAACTTCACGGCGCGACGGGAAGGACCAAGGTCTGTGCAGAGGCGAACGAACGCACCACGAGGACCCAGAACCGTAGCCTTCAGGACTTTGGCCCCTGCCACAGTCGTGAGCACATGGACTTGGTCGAAGGTAATACCAGTGGAATGACCGCGCCCCAGGCTCAGACGACCTTCGCGCGGAGCTCCAGGGTTTCAAGGCGTTCGACGATCGACGAGAGGCCAAGTCCCGCGGCTGATCTGTTCCCGGCGTACAGCGACAACAGTCTGCACTCCGATGCCGCCGCGTACGCGCCTCAGCTGCGCTCGCCGACGATCCGGGGCAGCGCACCACGCAGTGTGGCGCGGTGGGGGACGTACGCGGAATCGTCGAACCAGCCGATGGCTCCGCTCTCGTGGACAAACGCCAGGCCTACTTCGACACGGGCGGTTCCCGCGCGCTCGATCTCCACTTCGGCGCGGGCCGCCAGGTCCAGCCAGCGCGACTTGAGGATCTGGGGCTCCATCGACGCCCCCATCGCCCGCAAATCGGCGGGATCCACACGGGAGTGCCGCTGCATCTGACTGAGTAAGAGCAGCGGACCGAATCCAGGATCTTTCGAGCAGGCCGCCCAGATGACCGCATGCAGCGGACAGCGCGCCGCGTAATTGACGATGTCGACGAGATCGCGGGTCTCGGCCCGGCCGCCCATGGCAAGCGCTTTGTTGGTCAGGGCGTCGAACCAGTGGAGCTTCCATCCGAGCAGGGCGTCCGGTTCGATCGGGAAGAACCGCCACGCCGAGTCGTAGCACCACTCGAGCCGAACGCCTTCCTCGCCACGGGTGATCCACGCGCGACGAAACGACGGCGTCCAGACTTCTCGCGACGAGGAGTAGCCGGCGGCCTCGAGCGTCGCGACGTCAGCGTCGCTGGCGCGCACGTTCAACGCGATGCCGCCCGCGACGAAGCTCTCCGGGGAACGATTGGCCGCCAGGAGGGTCAGGAGACCCGTCTGAAAGGGTGTTAGAGGCACCGATCGATCTCGGTCGCCGCCCGCCACGCCCGTATGGAGCCGCGCTGCCTGAGCTGGCGGACGACTATAGCGACGCGGCGGAGGGGCGGAGGCCCTACTGCAGCAGCACCTTGCCGGTGGTCCGCCGCGCTTCGAGTTCCCGGTGGGCTGCTGCCGCGTCGGCCATCGGAAACACGTGCCCGATGCGAATCTTCAGTGCGCCGCTCGCCAGCCATTCAAAGATGGCTTTGGCCCGCGTGAGCAACTCGTCCCGCGTCGCCATGTACTGAAGCAATCCTGGCCGCGTCAGGAAGAGTGACCCTTTCGTACCGAGCGTCGCTGGATCGAAGGGCGGCACCATGCCGCTCGAGAAACCAAACAACGCGAGCATCCCGCGCGGGCGAAGGCAATTCAGGCTCCTGTCGAAGGTGTCCTTCCCGACCGAGTCATAGACGACGTCCACGCCGCGGCCGTCGGTCAGTCGTCGCACCTCCGCTTCGAAGTCCTGCTTCGAATAGATGATCACGTCGTGCGCGCCGGCCTGTCGCGCCAGTTCGCCTTTCGCGTCGGTGCCTGCCGTCGCGATGACCCGCGCGCCGAGCAGGCGGGCCACTTGCGTGACGACCGACCCGACGCCGCCCGCGGCCGCGTGGACCAGCGCCGTGTCTCCCGCCTTCAGCGGAAACGTACTGTGCGTGAGGTAATGCGCCGTGAGGCCTTGGAGCATTGCGCCCGCCGCGACCTGCATGTCGAGTCCTGGAGGCAGCGGGACGAGCTTCCATGCGGGCACGACCGCGTACTCGGCGTACGACCCCAACGCCATGGCATAGCCGACGCGGTCGCCGACTCGGACTTCGGTCACGTCCGTTCCGATCTCGGTCACGACTCCCGACGCCTCTGCCCCGATGACAAACGGCAGCGCCGGCACCTTGAGGCGTCCCGTGCGATATTGGACGTCCAGATAGTTGAGGCCCGACGCCGCGATCTTCACGACCGCTTCCCCGGCGCCGGGCCGCGGGACGTCGACGTCCTCGTACTGAAGAACCTCCGGACCTCCGAACGCGTGCACACGAACAGCTTTCATCGAATCTCCCTGGCCGCAGATCCTCTCCGCGCCTCCGCGTCTCCGCGGCTTGTGGACGTAAAGACGTTTCTAACCGATCAGGGTTGCGCGGACGGAGGTCCGCCGGCCAGCGCTTTCGCTTCCGCGTCGACGTCCTGCTCCCACTGGGTAATCAGGGGGAACAGACGCCTGACGATGTCCGTGCGCTGGCTGGCAAGGTCGTTACGCTCGCCGACGTCGCCGGCCAGGTTGAAGAGCAATGGCACCCCGCCGTCGAGCAGCAGCTTCCAGTCCCCCTGGCGCACGGCTCGCTGCCGCCGCGCGGGACTCGTTATCCTGAAGAAGAGCGTGCGCTCCGCCCGTTGCGCGCCTTGCTGAAGGAGCGGGAGCAGGTTCATGCCCTCGAGGCGCGCCTCGGGCGGCACTCGCGAGTTGGTCACGGCGAGGATCGTCGCCGTGAGATCCATCACGATGCCCACCTGCGCCGACGTTCCACCCGCAGGAATCCGCCCAGGCCAGCTGAAGATCGCCGGCACACGGATCCCGCCCTCCCAGAGTGTGCTCTTGCGGTGAAAGAGCGGCGCGTTGCGCGACAGCCACTCGCCGCCGTTGTCCTGCGTGTAGATGACGAGCGTGTTCTCCGTCAGGCCCCGGCGCTCAAGGGCCGCGAGGATCTGCCCGACGCCGCGATCCGCGCGCTCGAGAATGGCGGCGTAATCCTGTCGCGTGCTGGTCGGCTCCTCCTGAGGCTGGACGAACCTCCCGTTTCCCGGCGCCACCGATGGACGATCCGGCACCTGAAACGGCCAGTGCGCCGCGTTGTAGGACACCTCGAGGAAAAAGGGCCGTCCGGCATTCTGCTCGATGAACTGCACCGATCGCTCGGTGAACAGGTCCGTCGAGTAGCCGGTGACATGGGTTGGCGCGTCGTTCTCGAACAGATCGTGCTCGCCGCTCTGATCGGTGTGCTGGTAGTAGTCGATCAGCCCGCCCTTGAATCCAAAGAAGTAATCGAACCCGTGGGCGAGGGGGCTGAACTCCGGCTTGTAACCGAGGTGCCACTTGCCAATGAGCGCAGATCGGTAGCCGTTGTTCTTCAGGAGTTGTGGCAGTGTGCGACCCGTCGCGCGCAGACCCTGATCCCCCGCCTGGCGCGCAGCGCCTAGAGGGTTCTCGATCCGAGATCGCTGCTGATAGCGGCCGCTGATGAGAGCGGCGCGCGTCGGTGAGCAGTTGGGCGCCGCGTAGAAGTCGGTCAGACGCGAGCCGGTTTTCGCGAGGCTGTCGATGCTCGGGGTCTTGATGTCCGGCGCGCCGTAGCTGCCGATGTCTCCATAGCCCACATCGTCAGTGATGATCAGGACGACGTTCGGCCGGGCACCTTGAGCGGATTGGCCCGCCGCGGGCGCCGCACACGCAATCGCAATGAGAAGAGTCAGTATTGTTCGCATGGCTATTTGAAGATCGCTTTCAGCGCGTCGACTTGCGAGGGATCGTTTTCGCCGAGCTTCATCGGCGTGACCGAGACATAGCCGTTCGAGACGGCCCAGATATCAGTACCTTGCGGCGCCGTCCCGCCTTCGTCATAGACGTTCCAGTAGATCGTGCGACCGGATCCGGGGTGCTTCGTCTCCTCGAACCGCTCGTTCCCTCCGCGCTGCAGCGCCTGCGTCGTGATCATGTATCCCTTGTAGCCGCCCGGCGGCACCGCGGGGATGTTCACGTTCAGAAAGGTGTTGGGCGCCAGGCCGTACTGCTTGATGCGGCGAGCCACGCCCAGCACTTCCTCGGCCGCGTAGACGTAGTCGCGAGGCGCGCCCGCCTCCGCCAACGACGTCGCAATCGCGGGGACGCCGTGCATCGCGCCCTCCCGCGCGGCGCCGACGGTACCCGAGAGGTACGCGGAGAATCCGAGGTTGTAGCCACGATTGATGCCGGACACAACCAGGTCGGGCTTGGCCATCAGGATGTTCCTGATGGCGACGTTGACCGAGCTGGCGGGCGTGGCCGTGAGGCCGATCGCTTTCAGGCCGTTTGGCAGGGTGAGGTCCTCTCGGATCACGGGCTCGCTCGTCACGATCGAGTGACCTTTGCCGCTTTGATTGTCCGCGGGGGCGACGATGATCACCGTCCCGATGGCCTGGAGCGTCTGCGCCACGATGGCGATGCCCGGGGCACGAACACCGTCGTCATTGCTGATCAGGATTCTGTATGGAGGAGGCTGTGGGCGCTGTTGCGCGCGCGCGGGCGCCAGTGCGCACGACGCCAGCAGCAGGGCAACGATAACGGGAACTCTCGGCATGGCGCCGAGATTATCAGAATGCGGGGGTGGGAGGCCTGGTGACCCGGTAGATCGCCCAGACCAGCAGAGCGAGCAGAGCCAGAGGTAACAGCGGCACGAACAACGAGAAGAGCGCAGCGATCAAGGCCCCGACGAGCGCCACAGCCACAACCACCATCACGATCGGCGCAAACACCAGGCCGAGCAACGCGCCCACCAGGCCGAAGATCATCCCGAAGAGACCGCCAAGGAGCTTGAAGAAGAGCCGAAACGGCAGCGTGACGAGCCAGATAATCGCGCCGAGGATCATGAAGGGAATGGCAGCGACCCCTATGAAGGCCATGACGAGGGCGCTGAGAATGATGAAGGCCAGCATCCTGATCGGACACTACGGCACAAGAGTTCTACAGGTTCCAAAGGTTAGTGTGGATCGCCGGTCCGCATCGTGCCCGGCACGTCGTACTGAACGAGACCACGGCGGACTTCTTCCATCGCCACGCGCTCAGCCTTGAACGGCAGCACGCGATGTTCGTCCGCGGCCTCGTCGTCAGCGCTCAAGCGAGGAAGGGCGCCGCGGCGTAGCTGCTTGGCGCGCATGGCCGCGACGTCCACGAATAGAAACCGGCTTTCGATCAGTGCCGCCTTGGGACGCGGTGCCCCGTCAGCCTGGTCCTCGGATTCAAGAACCGCGTTCGTCTCAGCCATGGCCCCAGACTAGCAGGAGCCGCCGTCAGGCGGCAACCTCGATGTGAATGGTCCGCGGCCGCGCCTCTTCCCTGAACGGCAGCTTCACGGTCAACACGCCGTTCTTATGGTCGGCGGTGACCTTGCTCGCATCTACCGAGGGCGGCAGCGTGAAGGAGCGATTGAACGGCCCGTAGCCGCGTTCGACGCGTCGGAACTGTTCCTCCTTCACGTCGGCGGGCATCTTCTTCTCACCCCGCACCGTCAGGACGCTGTTCTCGACGGTGACCTCGACGTCCTCGCGGTTCACATCCGGCAGCTCGACTTTGATCACCAGATCATGGCCGGCCGTCTCGAAGATGTCGACCGGCGGCACCCAACTGCCGGGCACCGCGCGGTCCTCACCCCGAAGATAGACCTCGCCGAACAGCCGGTTCAACTCAGAGAAGTCACGAAGTGGATCGAATCGAGTGATGGTCATCTTGTTTCTCCCTTTATGCATCGACGACTTCGCCGTCTTTGACCTCGTCCTGCCCGTGAGTCTGAGACCCGGGCCCGGAGGCCTGCTGTTTGTACAGTTGCTCGGCCAGCGCGTGCGACAGCTTCTCCAGCGCGACGCGTGTGTCGCGGATGGCGCTGAGGTTGTCGCTCTTCACGGCCTCACGCACCGCACTGATCGCGCTCTCGACACGGCTCACCTCGACGGCCGGCAGCCGATCGCGGTTGTCGTTGACCGTCTTCTCCACGGAATACGCGAGAGAGTCGGCCTGATTGCGCTCGTCGATCAGCTCGCGCCTCGTCTTGTCCTCGGCCGCGTGCGCGGCGGCGTCCTTCACCATGCGATCGACCTCGGCCTTGTTCAGGCCGGACGCACCGCTGATGGTGATCTTCTGCTCCTTGCCGCTGGCGACGTCCTTCGCCGCCACGTTGACGATGCCGTTGGCGTCGATGTCGAACGCCACCTCAACCTGCGGCACGCCGCGCGGCGCAGGCGGAAGTCCGACCAGCTGGAATCGGCCGAGCGTGCGGTTGTCGCGCGCCAACTGGCGCTCGCCCTGGAGCACGTGCACTTCGACGTTGGTCTGGTTGTCGGTCGCGGTCGAGAAGATCTCGCTCTTCCGCGTCGGGATCGTCGTGTTCCTCGGAATCAGCGTCGTCATGACACCACCGAGCGTCTCGATGCCGAGCGACAACGGGGTCACGTCGAGGAGCAGCATGTCCTTGACTTCGCCCTTGAGGACGCCGCCCTGGATAGCCGCGCCGACCGCGACCACCTCGTCCGGGTTCACGCCCTTGTGCGGTTCCTTGCCGAAGAACTGCTTGACCAGTTGCTGGATCTTCGGCGTACGCGTGGCGCCGCCGACGAGCACGACCTCATCGATCTCCGCAGGCTTCAGCCCCGCATCGGTCAGGGCCTGCTTGACCGGCCCCATTGAACGCTGGAACAGATCGTCGACGAGCTGTTCGAACTTCGCGCGCGTCAACTTCATCTGCAGATGCTTCGGACCGTTGTGATCCGCCGTGATGAACGGCAGGTTGATGTCGGTCTCCATCACCGTCGAGAGCTCGATCTTGGCCTTCTCCGCAGCTTCCTTGAGACGCTGCAGCGCCATCCGGTCCTGGCTCAGATCGACGCCGTCGCTCTTGCGGTATTCGGCGGTCATCCAGTCGATCACTCGCTGGTCGAGATCGTCGCCGCCAAGATGAGTGTCGCCGTTGGTGGCCTTCACTTCGACAACGCCCTCACCCACTTCGAGAATCGACACGTCGAACGTGCCGCCACCGAAGTCGTAGACGACGATGGTTTCGTCCTTCTTCTTGTCGAGACCGTAGGCCAACGCCGCCGCGGTCGGCTCGTTGACGATGCGCAGGACGTTGAGTCCGGCGATCTTGCCGGCGTCCTTGGTGGCCTGCCGCTGGGCGTCGTTGAAGTACGCCGGCACGGTGATGACCGCGTCGGTGATTGTCTCGCCGAGGTAATCTTCAGCAGCCGTCTTCAGCTTCTGCAACACGATGGCGGAGATCTCCGGCGGCGAGTACTTCTTGCCGCGGACCTCGACCCACGCATCCCCGTTGTCAGCCTTGGCGACGCGGTACGGCACGCGCGAGGTTTCCTGCGAGACCTCGTCGTGCTTGCGGCCCATGAAACGCTTGATGGAGAAGACCGTGCTTTCCGGGTTGGTCACGCTCTGCCGCTTGGCGACCTGACCGACCAGACGCTCCCCTTCCTTGGTGAATGCCACCACGGACGGCGTCGTACGGCCTCCCTCCTGGTTCACGATGACGGCGGGTTCTCCGCCCTCCATCACGGCAACCACTGAATTGGTCGTTCCGAGGTCGATTCCAATCACCTTGCTCATCTTGTCTCTCCCTTGGTGTCCCTATGGTAGCCACTATATTAGTGTGTAGCAAGCATAATATATGATGCACTAACACTCATGAGTAGGACGCAGCAGCCGGGAAACGGTTTCAGCGGTCTTCAGCTGAGATCTGCCCTTTGTGTGCCGACCCGTGCGATCATGGGCCGTCGTGGCCCAGTTCTCCTCTATTCCCTCCACCGAATCCCGTGAGCTCGGAGACGACCTTCGGAACCTGTTCGAGGACCTGGACGCGTCTTTACGTCCTGAGCAACGGGTGTTTTCCGGCGAGTGCCATCCCGCCCTGGATGTGGTCGAAGCGGATGACGCGGTTGAGATCGTCGTGGATGTCTCCGGTATTCCGGCCGAGGCACTCCGAGTGCTCTTCCGGGCCGGAGTCGTGGTGGTCGCGGGCGAAAAGGCACCCAGCCCGGTCACCACGGACCCGACGTTTCATCTGGTGGAGCGCGAGTTCGGCAGGTTTGCGCGCGCCGTGCGGCTGACCGGCGCCTTCGACGTGGGGCGGGCCCGCGCGGCGCTGGACGCCGGCGAGCTCACGATCGTGATCCCCAAGCTCACCGAGCGTCGCGGCCAATCACAAACGATCCCGATTACGTCGGACCGGCGGCTATGAACATCCTCTTCATCGGCGACATCGTCGGTCGGCCCGGCCGCGAGCTCATTCGCAAGGGTCTGCGCTGGATCGTCGACCGGCACAGCGTCGATCTGGTGATCGCCAACGCCGAGAACTCCGCGGCCGGCTTCGGGATCACCAAGGACATCGGTGACTCGCTGCTCGAGATGGGCGTCGATGTGATGACGTCCGGCAATCACATCTGGGACAAGAAAGAGGCGATCGAGTACATCGGCGGCGAGCCGCGCCTGCTCCGCCCGGCAAACTATCCGGCGGGCGTGCCGGGCCGCGGGTCGTACATCGCGCAAACCGGCGACGGCCGCGAGGTCGGGGTCATCAACGTGATGGGCCGCGTCTTCATGCTGAACATCGACGACCCGTTTGCCGTGGTCTTGCGCGAGATCGATGCGATCCGCCACCGGACGCGGGTCATCATCGTGGACTTCCACGCCGAGGCGACCAGCGAGAAGATCGCGATGGGCTGGCATCTCGACGGCAAGGTCACGCTGGTCGTGGGCACGCATACCCATGTGCAGACCGCCGACGAGCGGATCCTGCCGAACGGGACTGCCTACATGACCGATGCCGGGATGACGGGCCCGCACGATTCGATCATCGGCATGGAGCGAGAGCCGTCGTTGGCGCGCTTTCTGACCGGCATGCCGATCAAGTTCGAGCCGGCCACCGGCAATCCGCGACTGAACGGCGTGGTGGTGACCGCCGACGACAAGACCGGTCGTGCGAGCCTCGTCACACGCGTCAGCTATTCGGAGCAGGAGCTCGTCGCTCAGGGTAAGGCGAGTGAGCCTCTGCACGCGCATCAGCGATGAACCTGTTCGACCTTCCCTTCGAAGAGCCTGAACCCGAGCCTGAGCCCGAGCCAGCGCCGGTCCGACACCAGCCTGCGCCCGCCCCGGAGCGACGCGTCCACACCGTGTCCGAGCTGACCAGCCGCATTCGCACGCTGGTCGAACAGGAGTTCTTCGAGATCTGGGTCGAGGGCGAGCTGTCCAACTGCCGGGTGTGGAACACCGGCCACATGTATTTCACGCTGAAGGACGCCCACGCGCAGATCAAGGGCGTGATGTTCCGCTCGTCACTGCTTCGTCTCAGGTTCAAGCCGCAGGACGGCCTGCGGGTCGTGGCCCGAGGGCGCGTCAGCGTCTACGACCCGAAGGGCGAATACCAGATCCTGTGCGAGCACCTCGAGCCCGAGGGCCTCGGCGCGCGACAACTCGCCGTCGATCAGCTCAAACAGCGGCTCGCACGCGAAGGGTTCTTCGATGAAAGTCGCAAACGCCCGCTCCCTGCTCTGCCGAGGAAGATTGGCGTCGTGACCTCGCTGGATGGCGCGGCTGTGCGCGACATCATCAAGGTCCTGAGCCGGCGCTATGCGAACGCTCACGTGGTGATCAGGCCCACTCGCGTCCAGGGCGAGGGCGCAGCCCTGGACATCGCGCGTGGCCTGGCGGCGATCGCGCGCGTGAGAGGCGTGGACGTCGTGATCGTCGGCCGTGGAGGCGGATCGATAGAAGACCTCTGGGCGTTCAATGAAGAAGTCGTCGCCCGCGCGATCGCCGGCTGTCCGGTACCGACCATTTCCGCCGTCGGGCACGAGACCGACGTGACGATCGCGGACTTCGTCGCCGACCTGCGGGCGCCGACGCCGTCGGCGGCCGCGGAAATGGTGGTGGCGCGCAAGGACGACTTCGTGTCGCGCATCGATCGGCTCGCGCACCGCGTGGGGACAGCGATGGCGGCGCGACGGCATCGACTGGAATCGCGTCTGCGCACGCTCGATGCGCGCTCGGGGCCGACCGGCGCGCGCGGTCGCCTCGCGATGCGCGGGCGTCACACCGCGGAGCTCACGCACGAGTTGCGGCGCGCGATGCGCGGCGGGCTGTCCCGGCGCGAGCGCGTTTATCAACGGCTGCGGCTGACGCTCGAGACGTTCGATCTGCGCCGCCGGCTCGGCCGCGTGCGTACACGGCTGGTGGCCGGTGAGGGCAAGCTCGTCTCCGCAATGGACCGCCATCGCCATGCGATCGATTCACGACTCGGCGACGCGATCGCCAGACTGGACAGCCTGAGCCCGCTGGCCGTGCTGGCACGAGGCTATGCCGTCTGTTGGAACGGTGACCGCACAGCGGTCATTCGCGATGCGTCGGACGTGAAGATCGGCGATCAGGTGACCGTGACCGTCGCGCGGGGTGAGCTGGCGTGCGAGGTCACCGACTGCAGACCGCCGAGTGAGGACCGGAGACAATAGCGTGGATCCCACCATCAAGGACTTCGAAGCCGCCATCGCGGAGCTCGAGACCGTCGTCAAGAAGCTCGAGGAAGGCGATCTGCCGCTCGAAGCGTCACTGCAGTTGTACGAGCGCGGCGTGCACCTCTCGCGTTTCTGCCATGCACGGCTCGAAGAGGCCGAACGCCGCATCGAGATCCTCAATGAGCGCGGCGAGCTCAAGCCCGCACCCGCGACGTTTGCGACTGAGGACGATTCAAAGGTCAAAGGGTAAAGGTCAAAGGTCAAAGGCTAGTGCTCGCCGACTATCTCGACGCGCGTCATGCCGAGGTCGAAGCGGCACTGGCGTCGGTGCTGCCTGCGGCTCCTGATTGCCCGGCCGTCGTCGCCGACGCGATGCGCTACAGCCTGATGGCCGGCGGCAAGCGGCTGCGGCCGATCCTGTGCCTGTCCAGCGCGGACGCGGTGGGCGGCGATCGAGCGCTCGCGATGCCGGCGGCGTGCGCCATCGAGCTGATTCACACCTACTCGCTCATCCACGATGACCTTCCCGCGATGGACAACGACACGATGCGGCGCGGCAGGCCGACACTGCACGTCGTCGCAGGTGAAGGCATGGCCATCCTCGCCGGAGACGGGCTGTTGACCGAGGCGTTCAACCTCCTGGCGCGCGAGCCGCGCACGTCGGATGCGACGCTCGTCGCGAGGAAGCTGCGTGTCGTCGAGACCGTCGCCGCGGCGGCTGGTCCGATCGGGATGGTCGGCGGGCAGGCCATCGACCTCGCCTCGGTGACGCCCGACCGATCGGGGCAGATACCGCCCGCGCTCGATGCCGACGCGCTGAGGACGATGCACGGGAAGAAGACGGGAGCGCTGATTCGCGGATCGGCGAAGGCGGGGGCGATCATGGGAGGCGGCGACGACCGTCAGGTGGACGCGATCGATCGGGCGGCGGCAGAGTTTGGTCTGGCGTTTCAGATCGTCGACGACATCCTCGACGTGGAAGGGGCATCGGCGGACCTCGGAAAGACCGCGGGCAAAGATGCGGCCGCCGGGAAGCCCACCTATCCTCTGTTCTACGGGATCGAGGTGTCGCGGCGGATGGCCGCTGACTGCCTCCAGCGCGCCGAAGCCGTGCTCGCGGCCGCCAGCATCGCCGACGATCGGCTGCTGGGGATCGGCCGCTGGATCGTCCACCGCTCGAAGTAGGACGTGGGGTCAGAACTGGGGTCAGAACTGGGGTCAGAGTCGGGGTCAGAATCGGGGTCAGAGCTGGGGTCTGACCCCAATCGCAGAATGCGCGTACGTCTCGATCAACTGCTGCTCGATCGTGGGCTGGTTCCCTCCCGGGAACGCGGGCGGGCGCTCGTGATCGCGGGACAGGTCAGCGTGGACGGGCACGCCGTGACCAAAGCCGGCACCCCCGTCGAGACGACGGCCGATGTGACGCTGCTCGTCCCGGACCACCCGTATGTCGGCCGGGGTGGGCTGAAGCTCGCTCACGCGCTGGACACGTTTCACATCTCCGTCGACGGTCGTGAATGCCTCGACATCGGCGCATCCACCGGCGGGTTCACCGATGTGATGCTGCGGCGCGGCGCCGCGCGTGTCGTAGCCCTCGATGTGGGCCACGGGCAGTTGGACTGGACGCTGCGCAACGACTCGCGCGTCCTCGTCATCGAACATCTGAACGCGCGGAGCCTGAAGCCAGGCATGCTGCCAACGGCGGTGGACCTCGTCACTATCGACGTGTCGTTCATCTCGCTGGCCCGCATCTTTCCGGTCGTCCCGCCGCTGCTTCGTCCCGGCGCCGACATCGTCGCGCTCGTCAAACCGCAATTCGAGGCGGGGCGGGGCGAGGTCCGTAAAGGCGTGATTCGCGATCCCGCCGTGCACGAGCGCGTCCTCGACGAAGTGACGTCGGCAGGCGCTGAGGTAGGATTGACACGCGTGGCGTCGACGCCCTCACCCGTCACTGGACAGAAGGGAAACGTCGAGTTCCTCGTCCACTTCCGTCCGTCATGACCCACAACGGCATTGCGCGCGTCGGCATCGTGGCCAAGCGTGGGCTGCTGGCCGCGGCAGATCCCCTCAATCAGCTGGCCACCTGGCTGCGCGCGCGGACGATCGACGTCGTGTTCGAGACCGACACCGCGGCGCTCGCCCGCACCGACGGCGACGCGACAACGTACTCGCGCGAGACTCTTCCCGCCGAGGTCGATCTGATCGTCGTCATGGGGGGCGACGGCACGCTGCTCAGCATGGCCACACGCACGGCGCAGGCCGGGCGCGACGTCCCTATCCTCGGCGTGAATTTCGGCAGCCTCGGGTTCCTCACCGAGACACGCATCGACGAGCTCTACACGGTGCTCGAGTCGGTCCTCAACGGCACCGCGACCTTTGACGATCGGGCGATGCTTGCCGCCGACGCCTATCGCGCCCGCGAGCATTTCGATTCGCGAATCGTGCTGAACGACGTGGTCTTCACAAAGGCCGCGCTCTCGCGGATCATCGAGCTCTCGATCTCGGTCAGCAGCGGCCTCGTCACCAAGGTCAAAGCCGACGGCCTGATCATCGCCAGCGCGACGGGCTCCACCGCCTACAATCTGGCCGCCGGCGGCCCCATCATTCACCCGCGCGCCGATGCCATCGTCCTCACGCCGATTGCGCCGCACACGCTGACCAACCGGCCGATCATCGTCCCCGGCAGCGAAGTAATCGAAGTGCGTCCGCAGTTGCGGGGCAACCTCGACGAAATCTTCGTGACCTACGACGGCCAGTTCGGCTACCCACTGCAGGAGGGCGACGTCGTGCGCGTCAGGACGTCGGAGCGCACGCTGCGGCTGGTCAAGGCGCCGGCGCGCAGCTACTTCGAACTGCTGCGCGAGAAGCTCAAGTGGGGCGAGCGCGGCGGAGACGAGCAGGGCTAGAATCGCTTTCCAAGGAGCACTCGATGACCGTCAAGAGACACGTATTCGCGCTCGCGATCCTCGCCGCCATGATGTGTGCGGCGCCGTCGGCACAGCGGCGCGCCGCCGTCACGACGCCGCGCATCTACGCGTTCGAGAACGGCTCCATCAAGGGACTGGATCCCAAGCTCTTCAACTTCACCCGCGAGGAGCTGAAAGAAGTGGATTTCACCAATACGTCGTACCTCATCGTGCACCCCAAGGGCACGCTGATGTTCGACTCCGGCGCGGTGCCTGACAGCCACTTCAAAGGTGGCGCACCGGTCACCGAAGGGATCATGTCGGCGACCAAGCCACTCCTGCCGCAGCTCGCCGCGGCAGGCTATGCGCCGGCGGACATCACGTTCTTCGCGATGTCGCATTACCACTCCGACCACACGGCCAACGCGAATGAGTTCGCCAGGGCGACCTGGATCGTCCAGAAGGCGGAGCGCGATTACATGTTCGCGGACATGCCACAGGGCATCATCCAGCCGACGCACTACAGCGCGCTCAAGAACGCCAAGACCAGGATCCTGAACAACGAGGACTTCGACGTCTTCGGCGACGGCACGGTGGTCGTCAAGTCAACGCCCGGCCACACGCCGGGGCATCAAGTGGTGTTCGTGAAGCTGGCGAAGCGGGGAGGGGTGCTCCTGGCGGGCGATCTCTATCACTACCCCGAGGAGCGCACGACCGGCCGCGTGCCGACGTTCGAGTTCAACGCCGAGCAGTCCAAAGCATCGCGCGAGAAGGTCGAGGCGTTCATCAAGCAGACCGGCGCACAGCTCTGGATCGAGCACGACATCGCCACCCACGCGACGCTGCCGAAAGTGCCCGCTTACGTGGAGTAATACGACAGGGGGAAGGGGAAAGGGGGAAGGGGGAAGGGGGAAGAGCCGACCAAGGCTCCAGTCATCCAGTCATGAGTTCCGTCCCTACCCTCTTGCTCGTCCCAACGAGCCGATCAGGCCGTGCAGCATCCGGCCCACTTCCTCGGCATCCGCAATCAGCATCGACGCTTCGTCCTCGGTCACAATCTCAACTCTTCTCCCCAACTCGACTTGCGTTTGAAGCTCGTGGCTCGAGCCGGTCGAGTAGCGCAGATGGTGAATGTACTCAGGCGTGTAGTGGCGGCCGAAACCTTCGGCGATGTTCGATGGAATAGATACACACGACTTGCGTATCTCGTGGCCGAGGACCAACTGGTCGTCGCGACGAAAGCGGCGCGACATCCTGTAGCACCGTTCCGCGAGGTTCATCGACTTCTGCCAGACGTGAAGCTCGCGGAAGGAACTGATCTTGGTCATGCCGCGATCAATCAGCAGATCACCTGCCACGCGGAATCACTCGCGTTTGGGCAAGGGTGCAATGAATCAGGTCATTTACGTCTTCCCCCTGCCCCCTTCTCCCTTTCCTGCGCGCGCCGCTGCCGGAAGTATTTGACCTGGTACTCGAGGACGTTGGCGTTGTGCTCCTTCAGCGTCGCCGCGAAGACGTGCGAGCCGTCGTTGCGGCTGACGAAGTAGAGATGCGGGACGGCGGCCGGGGCGAGCGCGGCTTCGATCGAGGCGCGGCCCGGTGAGGCGATCGGGCCAGGTGGAAGACCGGAGTAGCGATAGGTGTTGTACGGCGAATCGACGCTCAGGTCTTCCCGCCTGATGTTGCCGTTGTAGCGGCCGGCTTTCATCAGCGCGTAGACCACGGTGGGGTCGGCTTGCATGCCCATGCCGCGGGTCATGCGGTTGCGGTACACCGCCGACACCAGCGGGCGTTCCTCAGCCTTGGCGGTTTCCTTTTCGACCAGCGACGCAAGCGTCACGACTTGCCGCGTCGTCAGCGACTGCTCACGCGCGCGCTGTCGCAATGTGTCGTCGTAAATGGCGAGAAACCGTTCCACCATCATCGCCACCAACTGCGATGCGGGAGCGTGGCGCGACAGGCCATACGTCTCCGGAAAGAGGTATCCCTCGAGGTCGGTCGCCTTCGGGTCGATGTCCTTGGCCAGTGACGCGTCTCCCGCGGCCTTCACGAAATCCCGCGCGGGACCGAAGCCCCGCGCTTCGTAGACCTTGGCCATCTCGGCGATGGTGAGTCCCTCTGGAAACGTGATGCGATGCGCGTACACATCGCCGGCGGCGATCTTCTCGATGACCGCCAGGGCGCTCATCGGCTGATCGAATCGGTACTCGCCGGCTTTCAACGAGCGCGCGCGTCCCGACCACCACAGCGCGGCGCGGAACGTGAGGTCGTCGGACACGACGCCGTGGGAAGCCAGGACGCGTCGAATGTCGGCCGAGCCCGCCCCCTGCGCGATGTCCACGAACTGCTCGCTCTCGGGGTAGCCCTTGTACGGCTCGTGAATGCGACGCCACAGATCGGTGGCGTAGAGGCCGCCGACGGCGGCGAGACCAAGAGCGATGAGCGCGGCGAGGAGCAGGAGCTTCCGCATTACTGTTCGTCGAGGTAGTCCTGCAGGATGATGGCCGCCGCCGCGGCATCGAGCCGCTCCTTCCGGACGCGCCAGTTTCGTTCCCGCAGTGCGAGCCGGCTTTCCGCCTCACGACTCGTGAGCCGCTCGTCCTGAAGGATGACCGGCAGCGACGTCCGGACACCCAGTTTGGCGGCGAATGCCTCGACGCGCGGTGTCATGTCGCTCGGAGATCCATCCAGATGACGCGGCAGTCCGACGACGAGCGACGCCAGGCCATCCTCCTCCGACGCGAGCCGGGCCACCTCGGCGACCGCGCATTCCACCGCATTGCCGTCGAGGCCGGACGTCCGCAGCACACCGACGGGGCGCGCCAGGGTGCGCGTCGCATCGCTGACGGCCACGCCAATCCGTCGTTCACCAACATCCAGCCCTGCCACGCGCCCCACGTCGTATAATTCTCGCATTCCTTCCACCTGTTCCGTCCTCCGTTATCCAGCGGTGGCGCTGATCTGTCTGACGCTGGCCGCCGCCGCGCTGGGTGCGCAGGAGCCTGCCGCCTCGTCCCCTGAATCACAGGCGCGGCGTGTGACCGAGCGCATTCGCGCCCTGCAACGGGAGGCGGAGCGCCTCGCCGGCGAATCGCGCAACGTGGTCGTTGATCTCCGCAAGCTCGAAATCGACCGCGAGCTGAAGACCGAACAGGCCAAGCAAGCCGCCACCGCGTCGGCGGAGGCCGAGCGCACGCTGCAGATGACGACCGATCGACTGTCCAGGCTGGAGCTGCAGCGACTGGCGCAGCTCCCGGACATGAAGGTGCAGCTCGTCGACATCTACAAGCGCGGACGGAGCGGGTATGCACGACTGCTCTTCGGCGCAGGCGACTTGCGTGAGTTTGCGCGGGCGACGCGGGCGGTGTCGGCGCTGGCGAGCATCAACCAGAAGCGGCTGACCGAGCACCGGCGCACGCTGGACGCGCTTCGCGTGGAGCGCGCCGCGTTCGCGCAGAAAGCCCACGAGCTTCAGACGCGTGAGGCCGAAGCCAAACGCGCGCGCGCCGATGCGGAACGCGCCATCGCCGCACGCGCGGCGATGATCGCGCAGATTGATTCGCGGCGCGACCTGACCGCGCAGTACGTGGGCGAGCTGCAGGTGGCCTACGACAAGATCCAGCTGCAGATCGCCGCGTCCGCCGAAGGACGGTCGCCCGATGCGGTCGCACTGCCCCTGCTGCCGTTTCGAGGCGCCCTCGACTGGCCCATCGGCGGCGGCCGGCTCAGCAGCCGTTTCGGACAGGTCGCCGGCCGTCTGGGCGGGAGCGCCGTCAAGAACGGCATCGAGATGACGGCCCCCGAGGAGGCGTCTGTCCGTGCCGTCCATAGCGGGACGGTGGCCTTCGCCGACGCCTACACCGGCTTTGGCACCCTTGTGATCCTGGACCACGGCAGCAACAACTACTCGCTGTACGGCTATCTCGGCTCGGCCGGGGTGCAGATGGGTGACGTTGTGGAAACCGGGGCCGAGGTGGGCCGGGTGGGCCTTTCACCGGCCGGGCCGCCGGCGCTCTTTTTCGAGATGCGGATCGACGGCAAATCGGTCGATCCCGTACAATGGCTCAAGCCTCGATAACCCCCGCTCCCACACCCGACTCCATGGTTGGGACTTGTGGAGTTGGTAGTTGGGAGTCGTTTTCATGACATCTCGTACACGCCTGTGGGTTCTCGCCGTCTCGACGCCGGTCATCGTCTTCGCGCTCGTGGGCGGCTACCTCGGCCAGGCCATGGCGAAGGACGACACGTACCAGCACCTCCGTGTCTTCGATGATGTCGTCTCCCATGTCGTCAATAACTACGTCGAGGAAGTCGACCTGAAACAGGCCATGCGCGGGGCGATGCGGGGCCTCGCCGATGCCCTCGACCCGGACAGCGCCTATCTGACGCCGGACATGGTCAAGACCTTGGAAGGCAACACGAGCGCCGGCCCGGCGGACGTGGGCCTGGAGATCACCAGGCAGTACTACCTGCGCGTCGTCTCGGCGCGCGACGGATCTCCGGCCGCGAAGGCGGGACTCCGGACTGGTGATTTCATCCGCGCCATCGACAATCGGCCCACTCGCGACATGTCGGTCTACGAGGGCGCGCGCCTGCTTCGTGGCGCGGTTGGCAGCAAGGTCGCGCTTCTGGTGATCCGGGGCAACGCCGCCGATCCGCACGAGCTGTCGCTCGTCCGTGAGCGCGTGGCCGGAACCGACCTGACGTCGCGGATGGCCGACGCCTCCACGGGCTATATCCGCATGATCGAGTTCAACAAGGAGTCGCCGGCCCACATCAAGCAGGCCGTCGATGCATTGGCCAGGACGGGGGCCACCCGCTTCATCGTGGATCTGCGCGGCACGGCGCGAGGCGATCTTGACGACGGCATTGCGACGGCGCGCGTGTTCGTGCGCAGCGGCACGCTGGCGGTGCGGCAGACGAAGACGCAGAAGGACGTGATTCCGGCGCAGGTCAGCGACGGCGCGATCACCGCCCCCGTCGAGCTGTTGATCGATCAGGGCACCGCGGCCGCGGCCGAATTGTTCGCGTCGGCGCTCGGCGGCAACGCTCGCGCGGAGCTGGTGGGCGAGCGCACGCTGGGCCGCGCCGCGCGCCAGCAGCTGGTGAAGCTACCCGATGGCAGCGGGCTCTGGTTGTCGTCGGTCCGCTACCTGACACCGAAGAGCGAAGGCATTCACGAGCGCGGACTCGGACCTGACGTCGAAGTCGATCAGCCCGACGTCGAGTTCGGCGCGGCGCCTCCCGCGAAGGATGCCACGCTCGACAAAGCCCTCGAACGACTCGCCGAGAAGAAGGCCGCGTAGATCACGCTTTCCTCCTGCACCTCTCTGAGGTATAACCCACGCCGTGATGCGCGCGGGCACACGTGTCGTCACCAGCGTGCGCGCACTGGAGGAAGTCTCATGAACAAGCAGGACCTGATATCCAAGATCGCGAAGGACACCGGTTCGTCCAAAGCGGGCGCCGCGGCCGCGGTCGAGTCCTTGATCGACGGCATCACCAAATCGCTCAAGAAGGGTGACCCGATCACCTTCGTCGGCTTCGGTACGTTCAAGACGGCGCAGCGCAAAGCGCGCACCGCGCGCAATCCGCAGACGGGTGCCGCGATCAAGATTCCGAAGCGGCGGGTCGTGCGATTCAGCGTCGGCAAAGCGCTCAAAGCACTCGTCCGCTAGGCAGGCGGGGCGGCCGCCGTCCGGGTCGCCCTTCCCCAATCCCCCTAAACCCTTCTCCCTTTTGTTATACTGAGCGTTCGGTTTTCGCCTGATTTCGCAAGATACAGGCGCGTAGCTCAGTTGGTTAGAGCGCCTCCCTGACACGGAGGAGGTCAGTGGTTCGAGTCCACCCGCGCCTACCAACCTTCGCTCGCTTTGCGAGCTACGGTTGGCAAGCCAGTCTTTGACAGTACGCGCCGGCTTGTCCGCCGAAGCGCTCCGCGCGAAGGCGGAAGCAGCGGAGCTGCGAAGGCGGGCCTTATAAAATCTCTCTCAATGAGCGACCTCAACATCACGCTACCCGACGGAACGACCCGAAGTGTGCCTGCAGGTACTTCCGTTGCGGACCTGGCGGCCGAGATCTCTCCTGGTCTGGCCAAGGCGGCGCTCGCGGCGGTCGTTGGCGACACGCTCGTCGATCTCTCGTACCCGCTGACGACGGACGCGACGCTCAAGATCGTCACCTCGAAGAACGCGGAAGCGCTTCCCCTCTACCGCCACAGCACGGCACACCTGCTGGCGGCCGCCGTGACGAACCTCTTCCCGGCCGTGCAGTGCGGTATCGGTCCGCCCACCGACGAGGGCTTCTTCTACGACTTCGTCGTTCCCCGGCCGTTCGTCCCCGAGGACCTCGAGGCGATCGAGAAGAAGATGCGCGAGCTGTCGGACGCCGACCTGATCTTCGAACGGCAGCTGTGGCCGCGCGACGACGCCAAGCGCTTCTTCGAAGCTCGCGGCGAGCCGCTGAAAGTACAGCTGATCGAGGAGAAGACCGAAGGCCAGACGGAGGTGTCCGTCTACACGATCAAGGACTCGGAGACGTTCGTCGACTTCTGTCTCGGCCCGCACGTGCCATCAACCGGCAAGCTGAAGGCGTTCACGCTGCTGACCACGTCAAACGCGTACTGGAAGGGCGATGCGCGCAATCAGCCGATGCAGCGCGTGTACGGCACGGCATTCCTCTCCGAGAAGGATCTCAAGGAGCAGCTGACCCGGCTGGAGGAAGCCAAGAAGCGCGACCACCGGAAGATCGGGCGCGAGCAGCACCTGTTCATGTTCCACGGGTGGGCGCCAGGCGCGACGTTCTGGCTGCCCAAGGGCACGACGCTGTACAACACGTTGTCGAACTACATGCGCGACGTGCTCATCCCGGCCGGATACACGGAAGTGAAGGCGCCGATCGTCCTCAACAAGGCGCTCTGGGAGACGTCAGGGCACTGGCAGCACTATCGCCAGAACATGTTTCTCGTCGAGTCGGAAGGCGAGCAGATGGGCCTCAAGGCGATGAACTGCCCGGGGCACTTCCTGATGTACGCCAGTGAGGCACACAGCTACCGCGACCTGCCGATCCGGTTTCACGAGCAGACACCGCTGCATCGCAACGAAGCCTCGGGCGTGCTCAGCGGCCTGACACGGGTCCGGCAGTTCAGTCAGGACGACGGCCATTGCTTCGTCATGGAGTCGCAGATCGGCGAAGAGGTCGAGCGCATCCTGCGGCTGGTCCAGCGGGTGTACTCAGATTTCGGCATGAAGCCCGAGATGAAGCTCTCGACTCGGCCGCCGGAGTTCCTCGGCACGATCGAGCGGTGGGATCACGCGGAGGCGGAGCTGAAGCGCGCGCTCGACGCGGTTGGCGAGACCTACGCCATCAACGAGGGCGATGGCGCTTTCTACGGGCCGAAAATCGACTTCGACGTCGTCGACGCCATTGGCCGGAAGTGGCAGTGCGCCACCATCCAGTTGGATTACGCGATGCCGGAGCGCTTCGACCTCAAATACACGGGGGCGGACAACGCCGAGCATCGTCCGGTGGTCATTCACCGTGCAATTTTCGGCAGCTTCGAGCGCTTCGTCGCCTTGCTGATTGAGCATTTCGCGGGTGCGTGGCCACTTTGGCTGGCTCCCGTCCAGGCGGTCGTCATGCCTATTTCGGACCGGCATCGGGCGTACGCCGCCGGCGTACGCGACCGACTGGCCGCGGCGGGGCTGCGGGTCGAACTAGACGACCGGCAGGAGAAGATTGGTTATAAGATCCGAGAGGCCCAACTGCAGAAGATCCCGTACATGCTGGTAACCGGCGATCGCGAGGCCGCCGAGGGGGCAGTTTCGGTACGTAGTCGTTCGGCGGGAGACCTGGGGACCCGGGGGCTCGACACGTTCATCACCGACGCGATCGAGGAGATTCGCCGGAGAGACCAGGCGGGGCCGGCGCCCGTCGCGGAGAAACAGCCCGCGTAGCACCGGCCGGGGACGACTGGAGACTGACCGACGGAGCCAGACGCCAGGGTCTGACCCCGTAAGATTTCGGAGGACGTTATCGCTTTCGATCGCTCGCCCAGACGTGATGACCGCGTTCGCACGAATGAACGCATACGGGTTCGCGAAGTCCGGGTCATCGATGAGACCGGACAGCAGCTGGGGATCATGCCACCGCCGCAGGCGCTGACCATCGCGCGTCAGAAGGGACTCGACCTCGTCGAGATCTCCCCGACCGCGGTGCCGCCGGTGTGCCGGATCATGGACTTCGGCCAGTACCAGTACCAGGAGCAGAAGCGGTCTCGCGAGGCCAAGAAGCACCAGCGGGTGATCGAGGTCAAGGAGATCAAGTTCCGGCCGAAGGTCGATGTGCACGACTACGAGTTCAAGAAGAAGCACATCGAGCGCTTCCTGGCCGAAGGCGACAAGGTCAAGGCGACGATCTTCTTCCGCGGTCGCGAGATGGCGCACCCCGAGATCGGGCGGCGCATTCTCGAGCGGCTGATGTCCGAGCTGGCGGACGTGGCTCTGGCCGAAACGATGCCCCGGCAGGAGGGCAATCAGATGCACGTCATCCTGACCCAGCGGACCGGCCGCAAGAGCGCACCGAAACCGAAAGCGGAAACGTCGGCGGGGCCTCAGGCCGAACCGGACACGACCACGGAAGAGTAGACATATGCCGAAACTCAAGACACACCGGGGCGCCGCCAAGCGCTTCAAGGTGACGGGGACAGGGAAGATCGTTCGGGGGAGCGCGTTCAAGCGCCACATCCTGACGAGCAAGACGACGAAGTCGAAGCGTCACATGCGCGGCACGCGCACGGTCGCGGACGGGGACCTGCCGAAGCTGAAGCTGATGCTTCCGTATAAATGAACGGTGTAATGCAAAATGCAAAATGCGAAATTCAAGAACGACCTTGAATTGTTTGCATTTTGAATTTTGAATTTTGAATTACAGGGATTCTTCAGATGCCGAGAGTAAAACGAGGAACAGTCCGCCGCGCCAAACGCAAGAAGCTCCTGGCGCGTGCGAAAGGCTTCTTCCAGACCAAGAGCAAGCTGTATCGCGCCGCGAAAGAGTCGGTCGACACGGCGCTCAAATACGCCTACGTCGGTCGGAAGAACAAGAAGCGCGAGTATCGCCGGCTGTGGGTCGTCCGCATCAACGCGGCGGCGCGCGAGAACGGGCTCACGTATTCGCAGCTGATGCGCGGCCTCAAGGCCGCCAACAACGCGCTCGATCGCAAGATGCTCGCGGACATGGCTGTCCGGCAGCCGGCGGCATTCAGCAAAGTGGCCGAGCAGGCGAAGGCCGCGCTCCCCGCCCAATCGGCCGCTTCCGCCTGATCAATGCACAATGCTCAATGCCCAATGCCCAATGACCAACCCGATTGGCATTGAGCAATGGGCCTTCTGCATTGAGCATTGATTCATGTCTGACTCCCCTCTCAATCACGCGGCTATCGACGCACTGCGCGCGCTTTACGAGACGCGCCTGGCTGCCGTCGACACCGTCGCCGCGCTCAAGGGCCTCCACGACGCATTTCTGAGCCGCAAGTCAGGGCTGGTGACCGAGCAGATGAAGACGCTCGGCTCGCTACCGCCAGACGCCAGGCGAGCGGTCGGCGGCCTGCTCAACGCACTCAAGACCGAGATCGAAACCTCGATCGCCGAGAAGCACGCCGCCCTGGCAGCCTCGCGGCCGCTGGCCGGCGCCGTCGACGTCACGCTACCCGGACGCCAGTTGCCCGGTGGACGCATTCACCCGTTGATGCGGGTTCGCCAGCAGGTCGAGGACATCTTCACCCACATGGGCTACGAGATCCTCGAAGGGCCGGAGGTCGAGGACGACTTCCACAACTTCGAGGCGCTGAACATGCCGCCCGACCATCCCGCGCGCGACATGCAGGACACGCTCTATCTGAGCGTGCCCATCGTCGGCGGCACGTGGGGCGCGCACCGGTCGCCCCGGCCCGGCCACGTGCCCGAGGCGCAAGTCCGCGCCGCCACGTTGCTGCGCACGCATACGTCGGCGATGCAGATTCGGTACATGAAGACGTTCGCGCCGCCGGTGCGCATCATCGTGCCCGGCCGCGTCTACCGGCGTGACAACCTCGACCTGACCCACACGCCGATGTTCCAGCAGTTCGAAGGCCTGGTCGTGGGCGAAGGCATCACGATGGCCGACCTCAAGGGCACCTTCGAAGCGATGCTCACCGCACTCTTCGGCAATGTGAACGTGCGGCTGCGTCCGAGCTTCTTCCCCTACACCGAGCCGAGCGCCGAGATCGATATCTCGTGTCAGAGCTGCGGCGGCTCCGGCTGCAGCGTGTGCAAGCACACCGGCTGGCTCGAGATTCTGGGCAGCGGCATGGTCCACCCCGCGGTCTTCGAGGCGGTCGGCTACGACCCCGAGAACGTCACCGGATTCGCGTTCGGCATGGGCATGGAACGCGTGGCGATGCTGAAGTACGGCGTCGACGACATCCGTCTGTTCTACGAGAACGACCTGCGCTTTCTCGAGCAGTTCCCGTCGCTATGAAGATTCTCGTCTCCTGGCTGCGCGAATTCGTGGACGTCCCCGGCACGCCCGAGGAGATCGCCACCACGATGTCGGTGCGCGGCTTCGCCGTGGAAGGTATCGAGACGTCGGCCGACGATGCGGTCATCGACTTCGAAGTGACGGCCAACCGCCCTGACTGCCTGTCGGTGAGCGGGATCGCCCGGGAAGTGGCGACCGCCTACGGACTCCAGGTACGCCGGCCGGCGGTCGGTGCCTCCTCGCTCGCGCTGTCCTCGCTCAAGTCGGTCGACCAGGGTGACATCGACATCGTCATCGATAACCCCGAACTGTGCCTGCGCTACGCCGGGGCGGTCGCTGATGTGAAGGTCGGGCCGTCTCCCGACTGGATGCAGGCGCGGCTGCGCGCGGCCGGCGTGCGGCCGATCAGCAACATCGTTGACGTGACCAACTACGTGCTGATCGAGCTCGGCCAACCGATGCACGCGTTCGATCACGCGCGCCTTGGCGGCGGGCAGATCCGCGTGAGAGCGGCTCGACCTGAGGAAACGATTCGCACGCTCGACGGCCAGATGCGCCAGCTGACGCCCGACATGCTCGTGATTGCCGACGCGGATCGTCCGGTGGCCGTCGCGGGCGTCATGGGAGGCGCGGAGAGCGAGGTGAGCGGCGAGACGAGCACCATCGTGCTCGAGAGCGCGTACTTCAATCCGCTGTCGGTGCGTCGCACCAGCAAAGTGCTCGGGCTCAAGACCGAGGCGAGCATTCGATTCGAGCGCGGCGCCGACCCGCGGCTGCCGGTCACGGCCATGGAGCGCGCGTGCGCGCTGCTCGAACAGATAGGCGCCGGCACGGCGAGAGGGACGATTGTGGACCGGTATCCCACGCGGGTGGAGCCGGGCATGCGCCGCTTGCGACGAGAGCGTGTCGCGGGACTGCTCGGCGCATCCATCCCCGACGCCGACATCCGGCGGATCCTGGAGAGCCTCGGCTTTGCGCTTCGAGAGGCCGAGGGCGGATGGGACGTCACGGTCCCGACACGCAGGGTCGACGTGCTGCGCGAGGTGGATCTCATCGAGGAAGTGGCCAGGCACTACGGGTTCGACCGGATTCCCGTGACCTTCCCCGCGCTCACGGTGGCTCCGCCACCGATCGACCCGCGGGTCACAGAGGCGCGTGCGTTGCGCACGCTCATGACGGGCGCCGGATTCTTCGAGGCCGTGACCTTCGGGTTCATCGCGCAATCGGCCGCGGCCCGATTTGCGGACGAGGGCGAGGTCGTGCCGATCGCCAACCCGCTGTCCGAGAACTTCGGCGTGCTGAGGCCGTCGCTGATCCCGGGCCTGGTCGGGGCCGTCGCGCACAATCGGCGTCGCGAGCAGCGTGATGTGCGCCTCTTCGAGATCGGCGCGCGCTTCTCGCGGCGCTGCGGAGAAAGACGCGCGATCGCCTGCGCGTGGACGGGCGCGATCGGGGGCGATCATTGGAGCGGCGGGACGCGCGACGTCGACTACTTCGACATGCAGGGCGTCGTCGAGCGTCTGTGCAAAGCGCTGCGGGTCGAGGCACAGAGTGAACCCGTACGCGAGGCGTGGCTCGTGGCGGGGCGCGCGGCCGCGCTCATGATGGATGGCACCCGCATCGGACTGCTCGGCCAGCTGGCGCCGTCGATCGCCGAACAGCATGGCGTGCCGGCAGGGGACGATGTCTACGTGGCTGAGATCGATCTGGATGCCGTCGATGCCGCAGCCAGCCAGGACGTGCACATCGAGCCCCTCCCGCGACATCCTTCGGTGACCCGCGACATCTCGATCCTGATCGACGACACGCTCGCCGCCGCCGGCGTGAGGCAGACGATCAGCGAGCACGCTCCCGACACGCTCGCGCGCGTCAAGGAATTCGACCGTTATCAGGGAAAAGGCGTGCCCGACGGCAAGGTCAGCCTCTCGCTGCGTCTGACGTTCCGGGCTTCGGACCGCACGCTCACTGATGCCGAGGTGCAGAAGGCCATGGACGCGGTGATTGCCGCGCTTACCGCACGCCATGGCGCCGTACAGCGTTAGCTTGAATCTTCGTACTCTTCGTGGCACCATCTCACCCGGCACCCACATCAGCAGAGGATCGTACCCGGATGGCAAAGCAGGCGGTAGCGACGCGAACTGATCTCGACTCCATCGATCGTCTCGAGGAGAAAGTGAAGCTCCTGGTCGGCGTGGTCACGCAGCTTCGGAAGGAGCACGCCAAGGCGGCCGAGGACAACTCCCGGCTGATGCGCGAGCTCGACACCCTGCGCGCGCAGCTGGCCGACAGCGAGGCCACGGGCAGCGAGCTGATGGCGCTGCGCGACGAGCGCGACCTCATCCGCACGCGCGTCGCCGACATGCTTCAGCAGCTCGAGTCGATCTAACCGGTGCCAACACCAGATCGACGATGAGTAGCGTCATCACGGTCGAGATCGCAGGCCAGCGCTATCCGATTCGCAGCGCGCTCGACGAACGGTACGTCACCGAGCTGGCCGCTTACGTCGACCAGAAGATGCGCGCCGCTTCCGATTCAGCACCGGCCAGCGACATTCTCGGCCTGGCCATCCTCGTCGCCCTCAACATCGCCGACGAATTCTTCCGCGAGCGCGATCACAAGGTCTCCTCGACCGGCAGTCTGGGCAGTCTGCACGAGCGTGCATTACGGCTCGAGCGGATTGTGGATGCAGCGCTGGCACAAGTCGCCACAAAGCAGGCGGTTTAGCCACTGTTGACCAGGTTCGGATCGCACGATAAGATCCCGTGAGCTCCTGCTTTGCTCGTGATGGTTTTCGGAGGCTCGTCTGAGCCAACGTTAATCCTAAGTGAGCCGCGAGGTTGCGCGTTGTGCATGCCTCTGTTTCGAGGAAGCCTGAAGCGCAACTAACAACGGCGGCTCCACCTGCTTTCGCAGGTTCACTCGACCTCCCCACACGGCAAAGCGGGGCTTTTCTTTTTCGGCCCGCTGCCTTTCCCCTCTGGCCGGTTCCTCATTGCAGACGCTGACCGTCGCCGACATCGGAGAACGTGCGCTCATTGCGCGAATCAGGGCGCATGTGTCCATGCCTTCCTGGGTCGTGCTCGGACCCGGCGACGATGCCGCGGTCATCCGGCCCGTGCGTGGCGCGTTCGACGTGTTCACGACCGACGCACTCATCGAGGGCGTGCATTTCGATCGCCGGTTCGTGCCCGCCGAGGCCATCGGGCACCGCGCGCTGGCCGTCAATCTGAGCGACCTGGCCGCAATGGGCGCATCGCCGCGCGCCGCGCTCCTCTCGCTGGCGCTGCCGGCGACGCTCGAGGTAGAGACGTTCGACCAGATACTGCATGGGCTCCTCACCCTGGCGGCGGCGCACCGGGTCAGTTTGATTGGTGGCAACATCACGTACACACCCGGGCCGTTGATGCTCGATGTCACGGCAATCGGCGCCGTGCGGCCTCGCCGGCTTCTCGAGCGCGCCGGCGCACGGCCAGGCGATGCGCTGTACGTTACCGGAAGCCTCGGCGAGGCGGCCGTTGGCCTGGAGCGCCTTCAAGACGCGTCCCGGACGGGGGCCGTCATTCCCGGAGGCTCGTGCGTCGAGCGCTATCTCAGGCCCGAACCTCGAGTCCGAGCCGGCATGCTGCTCGGAAGGAATCGAGCCGCCTCGAGCTGCATGGATATCAGCGACGGTCTCGCCGACTGCGTGCGGCAGGTCGCCGAAGCCTCTGGCGTGGGAATGACGCTCGACGCCTCAGCCATTCCGGTGACCAAGGACGTCAAAGACTGGCAGGAGCAGAAGGGACGCGACCCTCTCGAATCCGCGCTCAGCGGTGGCGATGATTACGAGCTCTTCTTCACGGTTCGGCCAGCTCATCGGGGCCGCTTCCGGGGTGTGTGCCAGCAACTCGGCGATCTGCCGATAACACGGATTGGAGTCGTCACGAAGGCCCGGGATTTGCTACTCAAGGATGAGCACGGCACGCGTGGGTTGCCGGCCGGGTACGAGCACTTCAAATAACAATGCGAGTACTCTCGCGCTACGCCTCGCTCAAGGTCGCGGTCCTGCTGATCGCCGTGATCGGCTTCGTGCTGCTGTACGAAGCGGAGATGTTCGACTCGCGAAGCGCGGTGTGGCAGTCGATGACCAGTGCCGACGGCTCACCTCTGCCCGGGGCGCGTCTGCCGTTCAGTGCCACCGCGTATTGCAAAGGCACGACGACGGCATCGGGCGTCGGCGTCCGCACCGGCATTGCCGCGGCCGATCCGGCGCTCCTCCCAGTCGGCAGCGTGCTGAACATCGGCGCCGGCGATCAACGCTACAACGGTGTGTATACGGTGATGGACACGGGCCCCAAAGTGCAGGGCCGGCTCCTCGATCTCTACATGTGGAGCTGCCACGAGGCACTGCGATTCGGGCGCAAGGATATTCAAGTCACCGTCTTGAGGCTCGGGTGGGATCCGCGGGCCACTGCGCCCACTCTGATCGATCGCCTGTTCCGGCGTCGTGAGGCCTCGCGCAAGATTCCGTCCGCTGACCCGCCGCCGCCTGCTGGTGTTCCACCGGCTGACGGTGTGCCAGTCGAGGCCGCCGAAGTGCCCGATGAGGACGCGGGCCCGGAGGCAGAGCCGACTGCATCTCCAACACCGGCGGTTCCGTCGCCCCTGCCGCCTTCGACGCCTCCCGTCTAAGGTCCGGTTAAAGCCGACGCCGACGCCGACTCGAACTGAAGCTCATAGAGACGACGATAGATTCCGCGTGCGGCGAGCAACTCCTGATGTGTGCCCGACTCGCGAAGCTCACCTTTGTGCAGCACCAGAATGTGGTCCATGTCCTGAATGGTCGACAGCCGGTGCGCGATGGCGATGGTCGTGCGGCCGCGCATCACCACTGTCAGCGCGTCGCGGATGAGGAGCTCGGTATCGGTATCGACGCTCGACGTGGCCTCGTCGAGGATCAGCACGCGCGGGTCGAACGCGAGCGCACGCGCGAACGACAGCAGCTGCTTCTGCCCGGACGACAGCGTCGCGCCGCGTTCGGCGACCGGAGTCTGCGCCCCTCGAGGCATGCGGTCGACGAACTTCGAGGCATGGACGGCACCCAGCGCGCGCCGCACGTCGTCATCCGTCAAGGCGTCGCGGCCAAGCCTGATATTGCCGGCGATCGTGCCTGAAAAGAGATACACGTCCTGCAGCACCAACCCGAACTGACGACGCAGCGCACCCAGATCGAGGTTCTTGATGTCCACGCCGTCAATCGTGATGCGGCCCTGCTGGACGTCGTAGAACCGCAGAAGCAGGCTGACGATCGTCGTCTTCCCCGATCCCGTCGCGCCCACGATGGCGACGCGCTGTCCCGGCTCGACCTCGAACGAGACGTTCCGCAGGACGGGCTCTCCCTCGACGTAGGCAAAGGTCACGTCCTCGAACCGGATGACGCCGCCGTCTTCAACCGCGGGGGTCGAAGCCCTGTCGCCACGATCTCGAGATTCTTGAGCGTGGGCGAAAGCCCCCGCTCTACGATCTGAAGATTCCTTCGACGTGATCTCCACTGGCGTGTCGAGCAGCGCGAAGATCCGCTCGGAAGAGGCCATCGCTCCCTGCAACACATTGAACTTCTCAGAGAGATCGCTGATCGGACGGAAAAACCGCTGCGAGTACTGGAGGAACGCGACCAGCGAGCCCAGCGTGAGCGCCTCGTCCGCGACCCAGCCACCGCCGACCCAGAGAATCAATGCCGCCGCAAGCGCGCTGACCAGCTCGATGCCGGGATAGAACACCGCGTAGTAGAAGATCGACCGCACGTTGGCGTCGCGGTGCGCGCGATCGATCTCATCGAAGGCCTCGAAGTCGCGCGGCTCGCGTCGATAGAGCTGCACCGTGGCCATCCCGGTGATGCGCTCCTGAAGAAACGCATTGATTCGGGCAATCCAGGTGCGCACGGTGCGATAGGTCTCGCGCACGTTGAGGCGGAACCACTGCGTGATGATGGCGATGAGCGGCAACACCGAGAACGCGACCAGCGCCAGGCGCCAGTCCATCCACACGAGCATCACCATGATGCCGACCAGCGTGAACATGTCGCCGAACACGGACACGACGCCCGAGGTAAACAGCTCGTTGAGCACATCGACGTCGGTCGTGACCCGCGTCATCAACCGGCCGACAGGGTTGCGATCGTAAAAGCGGAGGTCCAGCCGCTGCAAATGCCTGACCATCTGCATCCGCAGGTCGAACATGATCCGCTGACCGGTCAGCTGCATCGTCCACGTCTGCACGAACTCCAGCGCGAACGAGCCGATCAGAGTGACCAGATAGAGAGCCGCAACCAGGCCGAGTCCAGACACATCGCGAGCCGGGATGTAGCTGTCGATGACAATCTTCGTCAGATACGGCGGCGTCAGCTCCAGACACGAGTGGCCAATGATGGCCGCCACGGCGACGACCACTTGCCGCCGATACGGGCGCAGGTATCCGAGGAGCCGGCGCATCAGCCGGCCGTCGTAGGCTTTTCCGAGGACGTCTTCGTCGTGCATCAGGACGCCGCCAGCTCCTCCTCGAGCAACTGCTTGCGATGGAGCTCCGCGTACACTCCGTCACGACGCACGAGCTCGTCATGGGTGCCCGACTCGGCGACCCTCCCCTCGTCCAGAACGACGATTTGATGCGCGCCGCGTACCGTGGACGCGCGATGCGAAACGATGATGCAGGTGCGCTGGCGCATGACCGTCGAGAGACGCCGCAGAATCTCCTCTTCGGTGTAGGTGTCCACGGCCGACAACGCGTCGTCCAGGATGAGGATGGCCGGGTCCGTGACGAGCGCACGAGCGATGGCCGTCCGTTGTTTCTGTCCACCGGAGAGCGTGATCCCGCGCTCCCCGACCATCGTGTCGTACCCCTGCGGGAACGCGTCGATGTCCTGGTCCAGCCTGGCGGTGGCCGCTGCCTGCTCGACGCGAGCGCGATCCCTTGTTTCGCCGCGCATCCCGAACGCGATGTTGTCGGCAATCGTGGAGCTGAAGAGGAAGGGCTCCTGCGCCACGAATCCGATTGCGCCTCTCAACGTCGCCAGCGGAATGTGCCGTACGTCCACGCCGTCGATGAACACCGTGCCCGGCGGTGCGTCATGGAGCCTGGGCAGCAGACTCAGGAGCGTCGACTTTCCCGATCCGGTCGCGCCCACAATCGCCGTCGTCGTGCCGGCGGGGATGACGAACGAGACGTCGTGAAGGACGGTGGTCTCGCCGTAGCGGAACGTGAGGTGACGAAACTCGATCGCGCCGCGAATCGGTTCGAGCGCCGTTGTGACCGCGTCACGATCCGAGATCGCCGGAACCGCGTCGAGCACTTCGAGCATCCGCTTCCACGACGCCAGTCCCCGCTGCAGGAGGTTGGTGACCCAGCCGAACGCGATCATCGGCCAGCCGAGCATCATCAGGTAGGTGTTGAACGCCACCAGTTCGCCCACCGTCATGCGCCCGGCCACGACTTCGCGGCTGCCAATCCACAGCACGAGCAGTGCGCCGATGCCCATCAGCAGGCCCATGCTCGGGTAGTACATCCCCTGCAGCCGGATCAGCGCGCGGTTCCGCACGAGGTACTCCTCGTTGGCGCGTCTGAAGCGCTCGATTTCGAAGGCCTCCTGGGCGTATGCGCGCACCACGCGGACCCCGGCCAGCGACTCCTGAGTGACGGCGCTGATGTCCGACAGCTGTTCCTGGATCTTCTCGAAGCGCGTGTGAATCGCCCCGCCGAAGTACCACACCGCGAACGAGACAAACGGCAGCGGGACGAGCGCGATGGCGGTCAGCCAGGGGTTGATCGAGACCATCAGGATGATCGCCACGACGAAGGTCAGGCCCGTGGTCGCGGAGTACATGACGGCGGGACCGATCATCATGCGCACGGCGCTCAGATCGTTGGTCGCGCGCGACATCAGGTCGCCGGTGCGGGTCTGCTGGAAATAGCCGAGGTGCATCCGCTGCAGCGAGGCGAAGAAGTCATTCCGCAGGTCGTACTCGAAGTCGCGCGAGGCGCCGATGATGATGCACCTCATGAGGAATCTGAACAGTCCGCCGACAGCTGCCAGTCCCAGCATCACCACCGCGTAGAGCCGGACCTTCTCCAGAGTCACCGCGTCGTGGAGGTCATCGATGGCGAACTTGAGCACCCAGGGGCCGGCCAGCGAGATCGCGGTGGTCAAGACCACGCAGACAAAGCCGAGCAGGAACGACCGGCGGTACCTGGTCAAATACCTGAGCAGTCTGCGTTCCGGAGAGGGCGACACATCTACAGGGTACCCCGCGGCCAGCCGATAGACGAAGCATGCGAACCCTGCGAACCCGACTTCTGGCTGCCGCTCTGCTCGGTCTGCTCTTCTCTGCCCGCGCCGAGGCGCAATTCAGGGTGGCCACTCCCGCGTCGGGTGAGAACTTCCACGTCGAGCTTGGGCTGATGTTCTGGCAGCCGACACCTCAGCTGCTGATTCAAACCGGCGGCCTTGCCGCGCTCGGCCAGACAGAGGTCGACTTCGTTCAGGAGTTCGCCATCGAGAACAAGCGATTCAAGGAGTTTCGCGGCGTCATCAAGGCCGGGAAGAAGCACAAGCTTCGCGTCAGTCACGTGCTCGCGGAATACAACGAGTCAGCGATATTGCGGCGGACGATCTCCTTCGGTGGTCAGACCTTCCCAGTCAGCGTGGCGGCAACGGCCGACCTGAAATGGGAAGTGTGGCGCTTCGGTTACGAGTGGGATTTCGTCGCCATGGATCGCGGTGTCGTCGGCTTCGTCACCGAGCTGAAACTCAACAAGGTGTCGGCCGACCTCGCGGCACCCGGCTTCGGCAGCGAGCTCACCGAGGTCTCAGCCCCGATTCCGACGATCGGCATGCTGGCGCGGGTGTACCCGCACAAGACCTTCTCGTTGACCGCGGAGTTCACTGGCTTCAAAGTGCCGGGCTTCGTCGCCAAGAAGCTGACCGACGCCATTGACGAAGACGTCGAGGCGACGGAGTGGGACCTCGACATTTACGGCACCCTGAACTTCGGGAGCCATGTCGGCGCGCAACTCGGGTATCGATCGCTGACCGCCGACTATCTCGTCGACGAGGATGCCGGCAACCTGAAGTTGAAGGGGATGTATTTCGGCGGGCTGGTGCGGTTCTGATTCTCCCGCGTTGGGTGTTGGCTCTCGGCTCTGGGCTCTGGGCTTTAGGCTTTGGGAGTTGGCATCAGGCGCGGATCGGGAGTTGGGAGTTGAGTTAGTCCTTCCTCGCCACCACCAGCAACGAGCTGCCAATCGGCATGGGGATGCGCCGCGCGAGAGCGGCTTCTCCGCTCAGGAGTGCGGTCAGCAGCGCGTTCACCGGCGCGCTCGGCACCGCGATGTCCGCCGCCGCGTCGTGGGCCCTGAATGGCCGCGACAACCGCTGCACGAAGCGCACGGCGAGCATCAGCGGAAACAGCGACGCGAAGACGAAAGCGACCCGCTCGGCGCGAAGACCGGCCGCTTCCACCAGGCGCCGCGCCATCACCGGCGTATAGCGCCTTCGCTCCTGCCAGGCCTCTGAATGGTCGCCTCGGAGGACCTCGAGCGCCGCCATTGTGACCACGACCGCCCCGCCGGGTTTCACGATACGCGCCATCTCACGAAGCGCGGCGAGATCGCCATCAATGCACTGCAGCACGTCGAAGGACGTCGCGACGTCGAACACGTCAGACGCGAAAGGGATCTGTGTGACGTCGGCTCGGAGCACGGTCCACCCGGCCGCACGCGCCCGCGCGAGGCCACCTTCGGCCACGTCAAAGCCCAGCGCCTTTCCATGAGCTCGAAGCAGCCCGATGTTGTGGCCGTTACCGCATCCGCAGTCGACCAGCATGAGCCGGTCGCGCCCACCGGCGAGATCGTGTAGCACGGGCGCGACGAATTTTCGGAAACCGCGGAACCAGAAGTGGGCCGCCTCTGCTCGACCCGTCAACTCGAGCAGGTCGTCCATCAATCAGCGGACGGCGGCCAGGCGGGGGTTCTTGCTCAGCAGGCCGGTCCCATACAGACGCCGGTAATCCTCGGCGGTCCCGAGAATGCGCTTGACGTAGTTCTGCGTCTCCGGGAACGGGATGTTGTCGATGAACTCGTCGGCTGGCAGCCCCGGCGCCTCGGTCATCCACCGCGCGACACGGTTCTCGCCGGCGTTGTAGCTGGCGAGCGCATAGTGCGCGCCGCCGAATCGATCGACGAGATCCTTGAAGTACTGCGCGCCGAGCCGGACGTTGGTTTCCGGCTGGAGCAGCGAGGCCGTGGTGAAGCCTCTCATCCCCAGCTTGCGCGCGTAGATACGCCCGGTCGCCGGCATCAGCTGCATCAGACCACGGGCGTTGGCCGACGAGCGAATCTCCGCGGTGAACGTCGACTCCTGCGCCATCAGTGCCGCGATGAGATACGGGTCGAGACCGTGGAGCTCCGAGTATTTCTCGATGAGCGGCCAGTAGTCGAGCGGAAAGATGATCCGCAGCACATCGGCCGGCAGATCTTCGCCGCCAGCGGCCAGGAACTGCGGATAGGCGCGGCGCATCATGGTGATCGCGCCACGTATGGCCACGAATCGATCCTGTGCGCGCAGACCCAGACCCTGCTTGTACCGGATCCATGCCGCCGTCGCCTGCAGCTGCGGGGTCTCGCCCCACACCCGCTGCGCATACTGCACTTCCTTCAGCGCATCGTCATAGAGCTGCAGTGACGTGAGGTCACGCATCAAGGCTTCAGTCGGAGGCCGCTTGACCGGGGCGATGTTGGCGATCACGGTATCGGCGGGATCCGGCATGACCGGCTCGCGCCGTTCGGTGAGAATCTTGGCCGCGAGCCGCCCGTAGTACGAGTTGTGGTAGTCGGCCACGACCAGCCGGTAGCGCGCATTGGCGGTGAGCGGGTCGTTCAACTGATCGCGCGAACGGCCGGCCCAGTACAGCCACGCCGGCCGGTTGTCCGCGCGGGGAAACGCGGCGGCGGCCGACTCGAACATCGCCAGGGCCTCGGCAAACTGCCGGTTCCGATACGAAGCCCATCCCGCCTTCCATGCCGCACGTTCCGCATAGCGATGCTTCGGGAACCGAAGGGCCAACTCGCGAAACACGCGATCGGCTTCCGCATCCTCGTCAGCCACCAGATAGAACGAGGCGAGGCCGTTGAGCGTTTCCGCTGCCCACTCACTGTCGGGAAATTCGGCGACGAGCTCCCGGGCCAGCGTGACGAACGTCTCCTTCTCACCCAGGCCGCGAGCCGCGGCGAGGTTGAAGAACCGCACCTCGGCTTCTCGTGACCAACCCTTCAGGAGTGGCTTCAGCCCCACGCGCGCCGCACGAAACCGATCGAGGTAGTAGTCACACTCGGCGAGCCTGAGGGCAATCAGATCCTTGTCAGCGCCTTCAGCCGCCTTCGCCAGTGGCTCGAACCCGGCGCGGGCCTGCGCCCAGCGCCGCGCCGCGAACAGCCGCTCCGCGCGCTCGAGCGCACGGGCGACGAGATCGCCCGGAATGATCGCCGTCGTCTGGAGACGCTCGATGCCAGCCTGTGCCTCAATCGCCTGCGTGGTCAGCGCGCTCGTGTAGTAGACCCGGCGGTAGGCCTCGAGGGCGTGGTCGCGGTGGTTGAGGATCTCCTCGACGTGCCCGAGCTTCAACAACGCCTCTTCGGGGTTGCTGAGCTCTCCCAACTTGAGACCGCGGAGGACATCTTTGGCACGCTCGGCATCCTGACGTGCGAGGGCCACCTCGGCGAGGCGCAGCGGTACCGCTTCTTTCAGGTCGCCTTCGCGGGTGCGGAGATACAGCGCCGAGAACACCGCGTCAGCGTCAGCAAACTTCGACAGACCAGCGAGGGCCACGCCGGTGTAGTAGCGGGCGTAATCGGCCAGCGGCGTTCCGGTCAACTCAGTGCCGTTCACGAGCGGCAGGCCGACCGCGAAATCACCACCGGCGATGGCTCTTACACCACGGGCAAATTTCGCGAAGACCTGCGGGTCCGGGCGACGCGCGCCGGCCGACGCGCCGGGCACGTCCTGCACGAACCAATACTGTGAGAGATCGGCTGGCAGGGGGGCATGCCGCGTCGCGGTCAGCCGCGTCGCCGTCCCCTCACGCCGAGTGAGATCCTCGCTGGACTGCTGCGCACCCACTCCGTGGAGCAGGGCGACGGCAACCACGAGGGTCATGACGAGCTGTTTCACTGAAGACTCCCGATACTCCCGGCCGACCGATGGTCCGCTGACAAGGAGGGTGACCCATCGGTCGCCGGCCTCGATGTCATGAGCCCTGCCGCTTGACGAACCGTGATTGCCTCGAGGACTCGCCCTGAGTGCCTGGCAAGCACATCAAGGAGCGAAGGCCAATCTGGCCTACTCGGATTATCGGCAATCGGGCCGTCGGCATACAGCACAGCCACGACCGTGCCACCTACGGCGACCGGCCAGGACACGGCGTGGCGATGGCCGTTTCCGCCGGCGAATGACGGCAATGACTGACCCTCGTCGCCCCAAGACGTCACCCCTTGACCCGAGCGAACGACCTCGGCCATAGGCCCGGCTTCGTCGAGCCCCATATCGAGCCTCGCCGCGCCGGACTCGGCCTCAAAGCCCACGATGCGGTACTCCCGAAGCCTATCGCCTTTGACGAGAAACACGACCGCCCGGCCGGCTTCCCGGCCAGCACTCCGGACCAGACTATCGAGCACCTCACCAAGCGTCGAGGCCTCGTCCAGAACTCGGATTGCGTCCGGCAAACGCGCGGCCTGCGCCAGCCGTTCGTCGGCGCGTCGCACCGCATCGGTCAACTGGCTCAATTCGCGCCGGACGATTTCCAGCTCATGCTCCGCGGTATCGATTTCAAGGCCCGACGTCTCGATTTCGCGCCGTGCGGCCTCGATGTCGCGCTGCGCGGTTTCCTTCTCTTGCTCGAGGGTCTCGAGCCGATGCTGGGCGCTCTCGAGTTCCCGCTTCGCGTTGTCGAGTTCGCGGTTCGCGTTGTCTGCTTCGCGCTTCGTGTTGTCCGCTTCTCGCGTGGCGGTTTCAACCTCACGCTTCGCGTTGTCTGCATCACGCTTCGCGTTGTCTATTCCGCGCTGCGCGTCCTCTTCTTGACGCGTCGCGTTGTCACGGGCCTCATCGAGCAGGCGTTGAAGCGCAGCTACTTCGGCCGCCGCGCTCGCCTGTCGCTCTTCGACGTCGCGTGCCGCCGCCTCCCGAACCTCGGCGAGCCGCTCTTCCGCCTCTCGACGTGCGTCGGCGGTGGCGCTTTCGGCAGCCTCCGCAGCAATTCGAGTACCGGCGTCGTTTGCCGCGCGCACGAGACCCTCCTGGAAGGTGCCGAGCTCGGCCTCCAGATTGCCTCGAATCGAATCGAGTGCGCGGTTCAGTGTGTCGCGGATGTGATCGTCGAGAGCAGACACGGCTGCTCGCATTATAAGGCGGAGCCTAAGCTGCTGAGGGCGAGAAGTTTGGAGGCGGCTCGAGCGCGGAGGTCACCGGAAGATCTGATTGAGCCGGGCTTCGCTGACCAGACGCACCGAACGCACGCGCCATTGACCGCCGCTCATCACCCAGACCTGCGAAACCGGGGACACGCGCGGTGCGGCCGCATCCTCAGACCGCTCCGTCATCACGGCTGTGAGGACCGCCGTATCAGCGGCGATCTGGACGCTGACCTTGTCGAGCGTTCGACTGACCGGGGATGCAGGTGGAAAGCGTTCCTCATTGCGACGCTCGTCGGCCAGCTGCAGGCCGTCGGTTGAGAGCGCCGCCATGGCCGTGCGATCCTGTCGATGGTACGCATCGAGCCACTGTCGCGACGCGGCGAGGACGGCGGATTGCGGAGACGAGGGGCCAGGCGGGGTCAATTCCGCGCGTGGCGCCGTGACGGCAGCCGGCTCTCCGCGGTTGACCGGCGACGGACTCGCATCCAGTGTCGGCGTATTCGGCGGCGGTGCCGCGGCAACAGACTGCACGATCGGCGGCGCCTGCGCAGGTGCCGGCGACGGCGCGGGAGAGGTCGTCGGTCCTTTGGCCGTCGGCACCGAGGGCAGCGGTGTGGGTCTTGGGGCGATCGGTGTCGGTGCTGGTGCGGCCGGAGCTGGTGCGGCCGGCTTGGGGCCTTCGACGACGAATTGGCGGGTCACGACCTGACCCTCGCGGCCAAGCGGCAGCGCCTCGCCCTTGTTCACCGACACGTACACGGCACCTGCGTTGCCAACACGCAGCGCGACGCTGCGTTCAGCGGTCACGCGAAACGTCTCGCCTGCCGCAAACGTCCGACCATCGTCCGACTCTCCATCAATCGTCGTTCGAATCCAGGATGGCTTGCGTGCTTCAACCACGAGCGACAAATCCGACGGTGCGCTCGCGGCCGGCGCGAGTGGATCTGTTGTCGCCGCAGGCGTTGCGACGGCGGGCGCCACCGGCGCGGACGCCTTGGATTCAGCCGCGCGCTCGGGACTTGCGGATACGACGTTGGGTGAGCGAAGCCACCACACAGTGCCCAGCACGATGGCGACACCCGCCAGGCCAAAGAGTGCGATGAACGTCCTCAACGGCCGGCCGGCGGGTACGGGAACCGCTTCACTGGGAAAGGGCGATGAGAGCAGCACCCTCGAGGCCGCCGACGACAACAGCGTGGACTGCCCAAACATCGGCGCCGGCATCGACGAGGCAAATATCGGCGCCTGCATCGGCGCGCGTGGCGACGCCGGCGGCGTGGGAGGAGGCGGAGGCATGATGGCCGGAGTAAGCGGCTGCGGCGAGATCGCCTGAAACGGCACCGTCCGCGCATCCTCGACGAGCGCGTCCATATCCGCGCGAGCCTCGTCAAGCATGCTCTTTACGGCGTCTTCGGGTGCGAAGACCGCGTCAGACATTTCGCTCGGCGCGGGCAGGAACGTGCCGCGCTCATCGCCATCCTCTAGATCTGCTTCGTCCCGCCCTTGATTCAAGAGCGCTGTTGGATCCTGCTTGGAGGCTTCGCCGAGGGCCGCCTGTACCTGCGCGGACAGCACGAGAAGCTCGCGCCGCGCTTCCATGACGATCTGCCGGACGTTCTTGCGCGCGGACGTGACAATCTCCATGGCCTCGCGCTCGGCGGAGCCGCGCACTTCGTCGCGCAGCCGGGCCAACTCGTCGGCCTGTGCAATCCACGCGTCCCGGCGGACACGGTACTGCTCGATCAGGTCGGGAACCGGCTTGCCTGCCGGCTCCGGGAGTGTCGATTCGTCGTGATCTGCCATAGAAGTCTCTGCGGCCGGTCGATTGCCCGACCCGGACCTACCAATTTGTGATCTTGCCCCTGGGCCCGGGCAAAGTCGAGGGCGAAGTGGTGGGTACTCGACGGTTGACCCTACCCCAAGCTGGGCGTATAGGAGTGCCACCTAACTTGTCAGGGCGCCATAAAGCGACAAAAGCGGCTATTTTGAGCTGTAACGATTCCGGCGGACCCATCACTAGGCTGACGTAGGGGTGGGAGATGCCTGACCGAGCCCGTGTGTCCGCGTTCGTGATTCTGACAACCGTCGGTGCGCTCGTCGCCGCGGCCCCGGCAGGGGCTCAAGCGCCGTCCGAGCTCGAAGTCCGCTGCGACGCGGGCGATGGTCTTGAGGCGGCGCTCGGGTCCATCGAGACCGGCGGACGCATCCTCCTCCGCTCGGGCGTCTGCACCGGCAACTTCTCCATTACGCGCGCTGTCCGCATCCAGGGTGAGGGCCTCGATCGTGTGACGCTGCAGGCGGCCGATCCGGCGCGGCCTGTCGTCCAGATCTCCGCCGGCATCACGGTCAAGGTTTCGGGCGTCACGATCAGGGGCGGTCACATCGGGGTCTCGACCGTCGGACGGATCGAGATGACATTCAGCACGGTGGCCGACAACACCGACGCCGGCATCGAGATTCGGGACGGCGGCATGCTCGTCACCGACAGAGTCCTGGTGACCCGCAACGTCGGGTCCGGCGTCCGCATCATCAACGGCGAGGCGGCGATCTCCGGAAGCGTGATCAGCAAGAACGTCACGGACAGAGCCGGTGGTGCGGGAGTCCTGGTCGTCGGCGGGCGGGTCGAGATTGCGATGACCCGGTTCGACGAGAACGAATCGGTCAACGACGGCGGCGGGCTGCTCGCCACGCGCAAGGGCATCGTCGTGCTCGATCGCGTTCGATTCTTTCGCAACACGACCCGCGTCGGCCAGGGGGGCGGCATCGCTCTGCGTGGCAGCACTGCCGACATCACCGCCAGCAGCTTCTTCGAGAACGCGGCCGACACCGGCAACGGTGGCGGCATCGCCGTGCTCGACAAGAGCGAGCTGCGCCTGACCAATACGACGCTGGCCTCCAACGTGGCGTCGTTCTCGTTTCCGTCGAGTCCCGGCGGGTCAGGAGGCGGCATGCACGTGGACAGGACGTCCACCGCCTCGCTCGTGCATGCCACGCTCGTGAACAACTCGGCTCGCCTCGCCGCTGGAATCGCGTCGTTGAACACCGTGACGATGCAGGCGACGCTGCTCGCCGGAAACCTCGGAGCAGTGGAACCCGGTGAATGCGGCGGCAGCGGCCGGATTGCGTCTCAGGGATGGAACCTCGTGCTGGATCCCGGCGCGTGCCGCTTCATTGCGCGCCCCGGCGACCTGCTGGGCGCCTCGCCGCTGCTCGGGCCCTACGGCACTTATGGAGGAGCCTGGAACACGGTGCCACTCCGAAGCGCGAGCCCGGCAATCGATCGCGTCCCCGCCGACCTGTGCCGCCTCGCCGTCGATCAGCGGCTTCGGCCACGGACCACGCCTGCCGGCAAGCGCTGCGCCATCGGCGCGTTCGAGAGACAACCCGATGACGTGATTCCCTAGTCCCCCAGCTTGGTTCGCGAGGCCCACTGGGCAAGGACTACGCCGGACAAGGCCACGCCTGCGCCGACGGTCTGCCACGCGCTGAACAGCTCGTTGAACAGCAACCATCCGAGCGCTCCGGCGACGACCGGCTGGATCAATACGGTCACCGACGCCGTTGCGGGCGGCAGACGGCCAAGTGCCCAGGCAATCGAGCCCTGACCGGCCACGTGCACGACGCCGAGGCCGACGCACGCGGCCCAGCCTGCGGCCGCGGCGGGAACGATCTGCTCACCGAGGAGGAGCGCCGCGATCAGCAGCAGCGGCGCGCCGGCGAGTGACGACCAGAACATCACGCGCATCGCTGCATCCCGCCGTCGTGCGGCGCTCACGGCCAGGAAGTAGAGCGCGTACCAGATCGCAGTGGCGAGCGAGAACGCATCGCCCAGGAGCGGGTTGGGCCCAACCTCGCCCACGCCCTTCGCCACCGCCATGATCCACGCGCCGGCGACGGCGAGCGCCACCGCCACGAGGAACAGGCCGGCCGGCCGCTGCTTCAAGAAGATCCACGCGACCGCGGTGACCACCACAGGCGTCAGGTTGGTCAACACCGTCGCCTTGCCCACCGACGTATTGGCGATGCCGTAGTGCCAGAAGCCGAGATCGAGCGCGAACGCGATGCCGGCGAGCCAGGCGTATCGAGAGGGTCGGCCGATGCCGCCGGCCGACCGTGTTGCCAGCGTCGCGAGCAACGGCAACGAAAAGAGAAGACGCCAGAAGCCGGCAGAGGCCGGGCCCGCCTGGGCCAGACGGACCAGGATCGGCGCGAGGCCGATCACGCAGGCGCCGGTCAGCAGCGCCAGGAGCGCCCGACCGCGTTCGGTGTCCGCGTGAGCCGGCATCGCGGTGGAAGTGGACGACGCAGCCAACATGTCGCGTTGTCAATAGATTGCAGGATCCGTCGATCCCTGGACTGCAATGCTCGACATTCCACCACAATCAAACCGATCGGCGCTCTAGGAACCGATCAACCCCCTGGCTGTCATGAAGATACGACCTCATTCCTCGCCCACCACGATGACACTCGGACGTGAGATGAGCACTGGTTCCGACCGTCTGCGATGTTCTGCGGGCGAGAATCGGCGTCGAGAGGGCGAGGATGGACGCGACGGATTGCTCGTGTTCAGAGCTTGCTCAGCCAAATCCGGCGGCAAGCCCTTCGCGCCTCGTGATGGATTGAGTAATCGACACGCATTTTGCGGCCAGTTGTTCAATCCCGGGCATTTGACTGGCGGCGCAATGTCGTACAAAATGTTACACATGGCCAAGACGTCGACGATCTCCATTCGCGAGCTTCAGCAGAACTTGAAGTCGGTGATGCAACGAGTCGAGCGAGGGCAGGTCATTGAAGTCACACGCCGACGCCGCGCAGTGGCACGCCTCAGTCCCCTCGCTCAAACGGATCGTCCGGCCTCACCGTGGCCCGACCTCAATGCGCGGGCTCGAGGCGTGTTTGGTGACCGCGTGATCGCGCCGTCCGGCTCTGAGGTCGTTATTGGGGACCGCGGTGACCGGTGACGACCTACGTTGATTCGAGGGCCCTGGTGGCGGTGTATGTGTCCGAGCGCTTTTCATCTACAGCTCGCCGCGCCGTTCAGGCCGCCTCGCAGGTGCCGTTCACGCATCTACACGGCCTGGAGGTTTTGAACGCCTTCGAATTGCTGGTGGGCCGTGACGCGATGACGCGCGACGAATGCCGCGCGGTCCAAGACCAGCTCCAAGACGATCTTGCAAGCCAGCGTCTCGTCCGTCTCGCGCTCGATCTCGATCAAGTGTTCACAAATGCGTCTGAGCTGTCGCGTGCGTACACAGCGAAGACGTTGACGCGCAGCGTGGACCTACTGCACGTCGCCGCATCGCATCTTGCGATGTGCACGACTTTCGTATCCGCAGATGATCGACAGCTCGCAGTCGCGAAGGCGACCGGTCTGAAGGTTATCGACATCAAGAGCCGCACCCGCGGCCGATAGACTGGAGCCGGATTCCCGCTGTCTCAGCGGGTGCATCTACAAATCAGGCCGACGAACTTCGGCGCCACACGGCGTCGGGGAGGTGGTTCACCGCGTGTCCCGATCCTCGCGTACGAGGGCCGCGCTATCGGAGTGGGTGGAACGGCGAAGACGTCCCAGCCAGTGAGCGGCCAGCCGTCGTGTTTCTGCCAAACGCTGGGACCCTCGGTTCTGGAGCACTGACGACTCTCGGCGATCAGCTTCTTTGTCTTTCCGCATCATCGACCACAGTCGTCGGAATCGAGGTGAACTAGCCGGAGTGAGCTACGTGCCTGGAGTTCTGCCTATGCCACTGAAGCCATTGGCAACAGTGACCTGGCAAGCTCGGGTATTGGAGGCGGCGGGAGTCGAACTCTACTGACGCGAATCTGTATGTTGGTGACGGCGTGGAACTTCTGGCGACAAGTTTCCTGGTCTCATCGACTTCCAGTCATTGAGTTGTCCGCTCGCGTCCTCAGCACTCCACTCGAATCAGCCCTGGCCTTGGCAACATTGTGGCAACGCGCGGCGTCAGGCCGGCACCGTCTCCAGCGCCACGTGCAGCGAGTCCGATTGTGGAATCGAGAAGTTCAGCTTTTCGAACCCGATCACGTGACCAGCCGCGTCCTTCATGAGCACGACTTCGTCGCCTGTCTCCTCGCAGACGTATTCGCGTGATCGCTCTGTGAACCAGACCGTCAAGGTCTTGCCCTCTCGATCGTAAAACATTTTCACTTCGGCCATATCTGAGTGCCTTCCTTGATGGCGTCGGTCGGATAAGCGGTGATCAAGAACCCCTGATCGGCAGCTCGCTTCGCGACCGCGCAGACCCAACGACTCGATCCCGCCGCGTGATAGAAGAGGAAGACGAGGGGGTCCGAGCGACTCTGTCGAACCTGCTCCGGATTCTCCAAGGTGGTCTTCACGATGTCTTCCCGGCCCTCCATCACTGGATGCTTCGCAGTCGTGATGAGATGCCACCGTTCGTGAGTGACGCGAACTCGGAAACCCAAGGGCGTGAGCACCTCGAAGAGAACCCCCGGGTCCGGTTCCACCTGAGCATTCTACCTTCCTCCCAGGTGCATCACGAGAGGCGCTGCATGTGGCTTCGCTTTCGAGTCTGCTCTAACGCGCCGCTTCAGCCGCGGCGGCTCATGATTGCGCCACGCGCCGTCGGCAAGCGGAGTCAGACCTCCCTGCCCTTCTGAGCCTCCCGCGTTCGTTCACGCTTGGCAGCCAACTCGGCGCACCGCTGGTCAAAGCCGAGGCGAAGGATGCCGTTCGTGCCAACCAAGACAGCGCCCAGAGATCCGAACGCGAGCTCGACAGCGATGGAGTCCCGGCTCTCGATGTACGCCTCATATCTCTCTCGCCCGATCAACGAAGGCTCGTTTGCCAGGACCAGTTCCGTGAAATCGCCACCGTGTACATTTCGGGAGAAATTGCGATACATGATGTTATACAGGTCACCTCGGCCGACTCGTTTCGCGCGCGCCTCGATGTTCACACCGCTGAACCCGTGCCGTCGCATTGCCTGCAGGGCCTCTTCGGGGTATCGACTGTTCAGACGTGCTTCGATCGCGGCGAAGTCATCGAGTGTCGGTCCGTCCGGTATCAGACCAAGCCCCGCGTAGTCTGAGGCTCTCTGCTGCTTTAGCTTTTCGAGCATCACCGCGTCGATCACCCGTTGGCACGCGTCCTTGGCGTCCTCGCCAAGCATCTGCAGAAAGCACTCAAAGCTCAAGGCGAACGCCACGGCGCTTTCAGAGACTTCACAAAAAGCGCTGGCGACGATCCTCGACCCACTGCGCGAACGAATCCAAGATTTTCAGAAGAAGGTCGAGAAGATCCGCGCTGCCTTGCGGGGGTTGCTGCTGCCCGCGGCCGAGCGCAGGGATTGATTGGTTGCTTTCAGGGACCGCTGGGGGTTGTGGGGCGTCCGGCGCTTCGTCGTCCAAGAGTCTGGAGTAGAGAGCGCGACTGTCGGAGGCGCTGCGGGTCGCGGCGGGCGATTGGCCGCAGCTTGAGGCTATGCTTCCCAGTCCTCCGAAGACGATCAGAACGACGCCGCCGATCAACCAGGACCGAAACAGCCAACCCATCTTCGCGCCTTGCCGCAGGTTGCACGAACTCAATCGCCTGAGTATCAGCTACCCAGCCGAAATCGACTTTCATAGCGACGCGGAACTCACGGCGCGTGTATCAAATCCAGAGAGCGAACTCGCCCACAAGGTCCTGAGCATCCAGCTCCGCAGCGATTCCTTTTCCGTTCTTCCGACCGATCCTGTTCCGCTCACGCTGACAAACGGCCAGGAACGACGCTTCATCGCCAGGCCTACGCAATATGGGCTCCGTCGCGTGCTTGTTTCCGTGCGCGTCAACGGCCCTCCCAATCCGCTGCCCAAGGGCGTGAGCCTGAGCTCCGCGCTCGACGACTGGTCAATCGCAATCCGCGTTCGTGAGCCCACCAGGCTTTTTGGAATCCCGGAGTTCTACTTCAACGTGACACTCGTGAGCGGCATCGTCGTGCTTCTTCTAAGCGCCGTCGGCTGGATATTCGTGAGGGTCTCTCCAGCCTTTCTCGGAATCTAGACCGACGGCAGATGAGTCGCCTAGATTCCGATCTTCTCAATATCCGCGAGCGTGATTTCATCCGACGTGCGGTCGTAGAGCTTCGTTGTGTGCGGGCTCTCATGCGCCGCGATCGCCTGCGCGCCTTCGATCGTCCCGCCGTTCAGTGTATGCTGTAATTCCCGTCGCGCGGAACGTGTGACAGTTCGCCGCGTCGCCGAGCTCCGCGTCGCGCACGCGCCTCTTGATCATCCGGAAGACATCAAAGCGCGTCATTCGCTTTCCGTTCAGTCTCCGTTCTCTCCTCGCGCGATCCTTATTCCTGGGTTTCTCTTTTGTCATGCTCTGCCAGAGCGGCGCGCCCTTGTCGTCCTCGATCCCGGCCGCCTCGATATAGGCGTCGAGATATCGACCGGCTGGCACATCCGGTAACGATCCCTCTCGCATGACACCGCCGCGCGATCCTGACGGCGACGAAATCCGTTCCGCTGATCCCTGCGGGCCGATCCTGCCTTCCTTGTCTCGTCTGCTGTCCCGCCTCCTTCGCGAAGCGGTTGTTTCTCAACTCTCCCCGCGCATTCTGGCCGGGCGCGCCGCCCTGTCAACGGGCAAGCCGTTCCCCCCCTCATCGGAATTCGGGGGTGACAGGCCGGCTTATCCGCCCGGCCCCTGTTCTCCGCGTGTTGAGAAACCCAACCGCGAAGGAGGACAGGACAATGAAGATCGACAAGGAAGAACGGCAGGACGTTTACACTCGCATCACGGCGCAGATCGTCGCCGCACTCGAAAATGGCGCGCGGCCCTGGCTCAGGCCGTGGAACGCCGAGCACGCCGCCGGGCGCGTCACGAGGCCGCTGCGTCACAACGGCCAGCCCTACACCGGCATCAACATCCTCTCGCTCTGGGCTTCGGCGAGCGTGCAGGGCTTCGCCGCCCCGGTCTGGATGACCTACCGCCAGGCCGTCGAACTCGACGCGCACGTCCGCAAGGGCGAGAAGGGTTCGCCCGTCATCTACGCCAACAGCGTCACGCGCACCGACACCGACGCTGCCACTGGCGACGACATCGAGCGCGCTATTCACTTCCTCAAGGGCTACACCGTGTTCAACGTCGAGCAGATCGAAGGCCTGCCCGCGCAATACCACGCGCCGGCGGCCCCGCGGCTCGACCCGCTCGCACGTATCGCGAACGCGGAAAGCTTCTTCACCGCCACCGGTGCCACGCTCGCCCACGGCGGCAACCGCGCCTTCTATCGGCCCTCAACCGACAGCATCGTCCTCCCGCCCTTCGAGGCCTTCCGCGACGCGCAGAGCTACTACGCGACGCTCGCGCACGAGACGACGCACTGGACCGCGCACGAATCGCGCCTCGCCCGCGACTTCGGCGGCAGGCGTTTTGGCTCTGAAAGCTATGCCATCGAAGAACTCGTCGCCGAGCTGGGCGCCGCTTTCCTGTGTGCTGATCTTGATCTCGCGCTTGAACCGCGTGAGGACCACGCTTCGTACATCGCGAACTGGCTGGAAGTCCTGAAGAACGATAACCGCGCCGTCTTCACCGCTGCCTCGCACGCGCAGCGCGCCGCGGATTTCATCAACGGCCTGCAGCCGGCGGTCGCCGCCGCGGACATCGAGCCTACCCCCGCGTGAGCGGGCGTCGGCGCCGTTGCCGTTCATTTCCCCTGGGCGCGCATCCGGCCCGCGCGTTCTGCAAAAACGGCCGCGCAGAATGCCACGGGAGCGACGATCTCTCCTCGGGCAAGGCTGCGCTATCCCCCCCGCGCGCCCTGCGCCGGGACAATGCCGGTCTCTCCCCTGCCTTCTCCTTTCGCCGGTTTCCTCAACTCTCAACGCTTTTCATATGTCCTGGCCATCCCACGCACTGGAGTCACGGAAGCGGCCGTCGCACTGCAAGACGCTGGCTCGATCCTCGAGGCGTACGCGGAGTACGAAAAGGCGGCGGCGACCGCCTAACGTCAGTTGTCCAGCGACGGAGCGCGTCGACGCTCCGTCGCTCGACGCGTTCAAGCACACCGGTCCTGCCAGGATGATTCGCGCTCCGGCCGTTTCTCGTCCCGCGCTCACGATCCTTAGGTTACTGAGCCGGCCAACGGGCGATCCCGCCGTCGATGATCGGCAGCGAGCTTTCCTCAGCCGTCCCTGTCGGTCGTTGTTCCGATTCAGCTCTGCTGACATCTTCTGATTGCGTTCGCTTTTGGCGCGTTCGCGCGTGGCTCCGCCGTCAAACAGCAGACGGACGACGCGGCACGGCACCGGATTGCCGCTCAAGCGGCTGTGCCGGCGACGTGCGGCTGGCACACAGGCGCCATAGGTGCCGCGTCTCGGAGACCTCGCGCCGACGCCCCGATCGCCGTGTCCCGCGTGTTGGGGTTCCTCATTCGGTTGCGAAGGAACCCGCAATCATGTTTGTGTGGCTATCGGGGTGACCCGCTGCATGAATGTCACTGCACGCCGTTGCAGGCGCAACGGTACCGCAATCGGCTTTCGGGGCCGCTCCGCGGTCGTATCGATCTCGTTGTCGAGGTGCCAGCGGTTCCTGTTGGCGAATTGATGACTGGGCCAGTGTCCCGTGAGAGCTCGGTTACGGTGCGCGCGCAGGTGATCGAAGCGCGGAATCGGCAAGCGGCTCGCTACGGCGGGACGGGCGTTCACGTCAACGCTGGGCTATCGGGCCGTGCGCTGGGGCGGCACTGCAGGCTCGCTAAACATGGCTTACGCCTCCTTGAGACAGCGGCGCGCCGGCTCGCACTCAGTGCCACGGGATATGACCGCGTCCTGAAGGTGGCGAGGACGATCGCGGATCTCACGGGCCGCGACGCGATTCACGCGGAACATCTGGCCGAGGCACTCCAGTATTGGATGATGGAGTGACACGCGCGGATTGACGGCAACCGTCAGCTTCCCGCAGCTCTTGGCATCTCGTTGATGAGGACCCAGTACAGGCCAAGCCGGCCCACAGCCTCCGAGAACTGGTTGAAGTCGACCGGTTTGACCACGTAGCTGTTGGCGCCCAGACGATACGCTTCGTCAAGATCGCGATCTTCTCTCGACGAGGTGATCACGACCACGGGGATGTCCCGCGTCCTCGAGTCCTCTTTAATGGTACGAAGCACTTCCAGCCCGTCCACCTTCGGCAATTTCAGGTCGAGCAACACGACTTTCGGTCGAGTGTTCACGTCACGACCCGCGAACTGACCTCTTCCGAAAATAAAATCGAGCGCCGCCGCGCCGTCCTCGACATGATGCAACCGGTTGGCGAGATTCCGCATGCGAAGGGTCCGCATCGTGAGCTCGGCGTCCTCCGGGCTGTCCTCTACGAGCAGGATCTCGACCTCGTTGAAGTTGGACATCTCACCTGTCCTTTCTCGGCAGGGCGAAAGAGAACGTGGCGCCCTCATCGGGTCGCGCCTCCGCCCACACACGACCGCGATGGCGCGTCACGATTCGCTGGACCAGTGCCAGTCCTACGCCTGTCCCCTCGAACTCAGATGCCTTGTGAAGCCGTTGGAACACCATGAAGAGCTTGGCCACGTACGCCATGTCGAAGCCCACACCGTTGTCCGTCACGGTGTAGACCACCTCGTCATCCTCCGTGCGGCCGGTCACCTGGATGACTGCCGGCGATCTGGGGCGCGTGTACTTGATGGCGTTTCCGAGCAGGTTGATCCAGACCTGGCGCAGCAGTGTGAAATCTCCCAGGACGTCGGGTAAGTCGGCAACGCGTGCGTCGATGGCGCGGTCCGTCTGTGCGGCCGTGATCTCTTCGAGCACCGTTCGTGCCAGCGTGGTCATATCGACGCGACTGGATTTCATCCCGTCGCGCCCAAGCCGAGAGAACGCCAGGAGGTCGTCGATGAGCTGCCCCATCTTCCCGACGTTCTTTCGGATCACATCGAGGACACGCCGGCCCTCGGCGTCAAGCCGCTCGGCCTGTTCCTCGAGCAGGATCCGGCCGAACCCATCGATCGCCCGCAATGGCGCGCGCAGATCATGCGACACGGAATAGGTGAACCCGTCGAGCTCCTTGTTCGCCGCCTCCAACTCGCGTTGGCGCTGCAGGATTCGCTGCTCGGCCTCTTTCAGATCGGTGATGTCCCGCAGCACGCCAACAAACAAACGCAAGCCGTCGTCATCGACCCACTCGCCCACGGAGAGATACAGGGGAAACTCCGAGCCATCCTTTCTTCGCCCCGCAGCCTCTCTTCCAATGCCGATGATCCGACGCTCTCCGGTTTCGCGGTATCGGCTCATGTACCCGTCGTGCTCCTCGCGGTACGGCGCAGGCATGAGCATATTCACGTTGCGCCCGATGACTTCTCCTGCCTCATAGCCGAAAAGACGCTCGCAGGCTGGGTTGAGTGTTCGCACGATGCCGCGCTCGTCGATACTGACGATGCCGTCGATCGCCGTGTCAAGAATGGCCCGTTCAAGACTTTGCTTCGTCTGACGAACCGGCATCCAGAACCTCCCGGATCTTGGAGAGGAGCGTGTTTGGCGTGAAGGGCTTTTGAATGAAGTTCACGCCGGGCTCCAGCACGCCGTGGTGGACGATCGCGTTATCCGTGTACCCGGACATGTAGAGCACCTTCACGCCAGGTCGGAGCGCGGATAGACGGTCCGCGAGCTTGCGTCCGCTCATGGTCGGCATGACCACGTCCGTGAGCACCGCGTGGACCGGCCCCGTGTGACGCTCGAGGGCCAGGAGTGCCTGGTCGCCGTCTGAGGCGTTCAGGACGGTGTAGCCGGCCTTCGTCAGAACCCGCCGAGCGAGTGTCCGCACCGCCTCTTGGTCCTCCACGAGCAGAATGGTCTCGGTACCTTCGAGCGCAGCCGAGGTCGGCCTCATACTCACGAGCGACTCACGAGCGCCTGTCTTTGCAGGCAAGTGGATCCTGAACGTTGTGCCCTGTCCAAGTTCGCTATACACCCAGATGAATCCGCCGGCTTGCTTCACAATGCCATACGCCGTAGAGAGGCCAAGCCCAGTACCCTTACCAGCGGCCTTCGTCGTGAAAAACGGCTCGAAGATGTGCAGGCGTGTCTCTTCGTCCATCCCGGTTCCGTTGTCGCTGACGGCCAACATCAGGTAATCTCCCGGTGGGACATCAGCCGGTTTGGTTTCGTGGTAGCTCTCGTCGAGCCTGACGTTGGCGGTCTCGATCGTGAGCTTGCCGCCCATCGGCATGGCATCGCGCGCGTTGACGGCGAGGTTGATGATCAGTTGCTCGACATGAGTCGGGTCGATCTCCACGAGACCCAGATCCTCGCTGAGCGCCGTGACGACGTCGATGTCTTCGCCGATCAGGGGCCGTAACAGCCGATCCATCTCCTGGATCAGGCGATTGAGATTCACGACGCGGAGCTCGGCGACCTGGCGGCGGCTGAAGGCGAGCAACTGGCGCGTGAGTCCTTCGGCTCGTCGCGCGGCATCCTGAATCGCGAGCGCGTCGTCGTGCTGGGCATCCCCGTCAGGCAGACTCTTGAGCAGGAACTCCGTGTAGCCTTCGATCACCGTAAGCACGTTGTTGAAGTCGTGGGCGATGCCCCCTGCGAGCTTTCCGACAGCTTCGAGGCGCTGCCCCGCGCGGATCTGGCGCTCGAGGCTGTTGCGGTCGGTGACATCGGTCATGCTCATGATCACATTGTGAGAGTCGATCAGGGTGGCCGGGACCTGGAACGCGAGCAGGACATCGATCTGTCGTCCCGCGAGTGTCTCGATCCGGACCTCTTTCTGAAACGTTCCCGTCGCGGTCACGAGGGCGCGAAGAATCTCAAGCCAGGCTGAGCCCGAGCCAGGGCGAAGCGCGCTCGCCAGCGCACCGACGATGTGCCCCGGTCCCTCCGCTTGGACCATGCGAACCGCGGCGGCATTTGCGGTGAGGATTCGCGTCTGCTCGGCCGCGCGCGTGACCAGCTCGTCTCCCTCCACGAGATGTGCCTCCACAGGGCCGTGCTTCGACACCTCGTCGAGCGCCACCTTGGTGCTCGAGAGGTCCAGCTCGACGAGGGCGACAGCCGCCGAATCGAAGATGCTCCGATAACGGCGTTCCTCGATCTGCAGTGCCCGCTCCACTTCGACCCGCTGGCGACGAGACGCAGCCTCCGCCAGCTCTCGGCTCACGACGGGGCCGAGCCGTTCGAGCTTGCCTTTGAGCACATAGTCCTTCGCTCCGGCACGCATGGCCGCGACCGCGCGCTCCTCCCCGAGCACCCCGGACACGAAAATAAATGGGACGTCTGAGCCGTGTTGTTTGACGATCTCGAAGGCTTTGAGTCCGTCGTACTGGGGCATCGAGAAGTCGGAAATGATGGCGTGCCAGGGTTTCTGGAGCGCAGCCACGAGCGCCCCCTCGGTATCGACGCGCTCGTGGGAGATATCAAAGCCCTGGCGCGCGAGCTCGCGCAAGATCAGCTCCGCATCCTCCTCCGAGTCATCGATCACGAGCAGTCTGACAGGAGTTCCCATATCAATCGCCCGTTACAACTAACGTTGCGCAGCCTGGTCACATTCAGGATGAGCGGGGTCCGATTTCCTGGAGGCATGAGATTATGCCCGATCCGCTCCGGGAGCGCATCGGAAACAGAACGCGTTTCAGGACGTCTCCGGCTGGAATTCGCTGTTCGTGTTCCCACCGCGCCAATGTGCTCGGGTCCACATCCAGGCGGCAAGCGAGGGCCTTCTGGGTGATTCCGCGTATCAGCGTCTGTCCGACGGCGTCGGCTCAGGCCGAGCATCGTCACCAAGGAACCGGAGGATGTTGGGGAGCCACTGCAGCGCTGCTTCCGCCTTCCGGTTCTCCCAGTTCCAGAGGGTGCGTTCCGTCACACCGATCCTCTCGGCGACCTCGCGCTGCAACAGTCGCGAATCCAGCCGGCGCATTCGGAGATGGTCGCCGAGCGCCCGGAGTTCCCTCGGATAGCCAGACGGCGGAGGTTTCTGCCCTTGAAGGTGGACATGGCAGAAAGGCAACGCGGGGATGCGGGTTCGCATTAGGGAGGCCAGCAATGGCAAACGCAACCGGACCGATGCAGAACGTGACCGTCAAACTCTTCCCGAACGACAAGGGCAACCCTCCAGGGAAGCTCGCAGACGCCGAGATCCATTTTACCGACGGCGCGCTCGCCGGACTCAAGCTCATCGGCTTCACCATTTGGGAGCGCAAGAACGGCGGGCGCACCGTGACGTTCCCCGCGCGCCAGTACGCTGTGAATGGCGAACGCCGGAGCTTCGCGCTGCTGCGGCCGATCGTCGACGCCAACGCGCAGAATCTCGTGCGTGACCTGATCCTCTTGGCCTACGCCGAGCAGGAAATGGTCGCGTGAGCGATCGGCGCTCGCGGTGCGAGCGAAACGTGTGTCGGGCCGATGCAGAGGGGCGAGCGGGGCTCCACGATCCAGCGACCTCGGCGGTACCAAAAATGCGTAGTCGCTACCCTCGATTCGTTAGGCGGAGATCGCCGTCCGAAGCGGTCCGCCACTGCTTCTGAGGTCCGAAGAAGCGTTCCAACTTCCGATCTTGCAAAGTCTTGCCGCTCGCGCCCCGTTGTCGTCATGCCAAGTCGAGCGCGACCGCTCCATGGCTCCACTCTTGCAGTAGTGTGAACACTGTTCTGCCGCAACCGATCGCTGGGACCTTGGGCCGCCCGAATACTGCGCCACGGCGGAGCCTTGGCGTCTCGGAATCCTCGAGCAGGAGGGACGTCGTGGCACGCGAGAACCGGCTCCTCGCCTCGCTCCAGCCAGACGAAAGACTGCGCCTGGCCTCGCGACTCGAACACGTGGTGCTCCCCAAAGGAAAGGTCCTGTACGAAGCCGGCGACGCGGTTCGGCATGCCTACTTTCCGACGCACGGCCTCCTCTCGCTCCTCGCGATCACGCCCAACGCCGAAGCCATTGAGGTCGCGATGGTGGGCAGCGAGGGGTTCATCGGGCTGCCGATCGTTCTGCACAGCGACACCACGTCGTATCGAGTCGTGGCGCAGCTCTCCACGGCGGCCCTACGCATGCGCGCCGAGGCCCTGCGCGCGGAACTCGGGCGTTCGAGTTCGTTTCACAAATCCCTCCTGCGCTACGCCCACGACGTGCTCAGCGAGACCTCGCGATCTCTCGTCTGCCATCGCTTCCATTCGCCCTCACAGCGCCTCAGCCGATGGTTGCTCGGTGCCGGCGACCGTCTCGGTTCCGACACGCTCGACCTGACGCATGAGGGTCTGGCGCATGTCTTGGGGATTCCGCGCACCGCCGTCACTGAGGCGGCCGTCGCGCTCCAGGACGCCGGCCACATTTGGTATCGACACGGCCACATCATCATCAAGAACCGCCCGCAGCTGAGAATGGCCGCGTGTGATTGCTATCGCGTGAATGAGCGCGAAGAGGACCACGTCCCTTCCGCTGGTTGACTGCGCTGTTGCACCGCAGTTCAGCGGCGCGCAGCGTGTTCGCGAACTGTCGGACGCGCGACACTGTCTGAAACGTGGCAGACAGCGCTGCGCACGGCCGCATACGCTGCGCATAGTCGATCGCTGTCGCGGATGGCTGGTCAGGACCGTCTCCCGAATCCAGGGCCATCCGCGGGCGGTCAAGAACAACGAAACGCCTGAACCGTCCGGCCTTCCGCGCACGACCGACCGCCGCTCTCCAATTCGGCAGCCGCCGCCCGAGGTCGACAGGACACGCGCTTGTGGAGGAAGTTATGACACCTCACCTCCTGCGCACGCGACCGCTCGCGTCGCTCATCCGCCGCCTCTGGATCCCTTCTGTAACGCTCGTCACGTTTCCGTCGATCGCGCTCGCGCAATCGCCTTGGGAACGGGCGGCCTCGAATCTTGAAGCGACGTTCACGGGACCGCTGGCGCGGTCGCTCGCGCTCGTCGCCATCGTCATTGGCGGACTGATGTTCATGTTCGGCGAAGGCGGCGCCAAGCGACAGGTCAGTGGCATCGTCTTCGGCGGCGGCCTTGCGCTGTTCGCCGCGCAATTTCTCGCCTGGCTCTTCTAGCCAGTTCGACGGAGGCACGCCATGCATGCCGGGAATCTGCCGGAGTACCGACCCGTTTATCGCGCGCTCCATCGTCCGCTGACGGTGTGCGGCGTGGATCGACGTCTGTTCTTCCTGGCGCTGCTCGTCGGCGCGGCGACGTTCAACCTGTTCTACAGCTTTCTCGCCGGCTGCCTGCTGTTCGTCCTGCTCTACGCGTTCGCGTGGTTCAGCACGTCGCGCGACCCGCAGATGCTCCAGATCTTGCTGCGGTCGGGAACGGGACGCGCGCGCTATGACGCCGCGAAGCATGACCGGTTCGAGATCGCCTTCAAGGGGTGAGTCATGGTCAGAGTCAGCCGCATTCTGAAGGACTACCGCGAGGCCGGAGCCGTGAACGGCCTGTTGGCCCTGTGGGGCTTTGTCGCTGAGGATTCCACGTTTCTGACCAAGTCCGGCGCCCTGGGCGTCGTGTTCCGCCTGGAAGGCGTCGACTACGAATGCCTCGACCACGTCGAGCGACAGGCGATCACGCATCGCTTCGAGCAGGCGCTTCGGCAACTCGACGAGTCCTTCCGCGTCTACCAGTACGTGATCAAGCGCCCAGCGCCGCCGATTGCCTCGGCGACCCATCCCCAGCCGGTTGTCAACGAGGCGCTCCAGCGTCGTGCCGAGTACCTCTCGTGCAAAGCCGACGCGCTGTTCGAGCTGGAGTTGTATCTCGTCGTGTTCTACGAGAGCTGGACCCTCGGACCGACCGCCTCACGCCGGTTGGCCGGCCTCACCCGATCGCCGATCGCGACGCTTCGTGAATGGCTGTCGACGCGAACGGTCACCACGGTGATGGGGGAGCAGCTCGACCAGGCCGTCGCCCATCTGCGCCAGAAAGCCGACGCCTTCACGATCCAGCTCGCCGACACGGTCAGGCCGGTCCGGCTCGGCAAGACTGAGGCATTCCGTTTTTTCAGACGTCTGCTCAACTACACGCCGCACAAGGCCGATTCCGCGGTGCTCAAGTACGACACCCATCTGGATTTCTACGCCGCCGACTCGTCGGTCGAGTGCCATCGGGACCACCTGGACGTGGATGACTTCCGCGTCAAGGTGATGACGATGAAGGAGCCGCCAGCGAAGACGTTCGCCCACATCCTGCAGGATCTGTACACGGTCCCCAGCAGCTTCATCGCGTGCCTGGAATGGCAGCGCCTGCCGAACGCCCAGATGCGGCGTGACATTCACACGCGCCGCCGGCACTTTTTCAACAAGAAAGTCTCGATGATCAACTACCTCAGTTCGCAAACGAAGCCAGAGGAGATGCTCGTCGACGACTCGGCGACGGCGACCGTCAGCGAGCTGGGGCAGAGCCTGACCGAAATGGAGGTGCACGGCCATTTCTTTGGCGCGTGCTCGCTCAGCATTGTGCTGTTCGACCGGGACGCCCGGCGGCTCGATCGAAGTGCGGCGGAATGTGTGAAAGCCTTTGCCGGGCACGACGGATCACTCTACGAGGAGAGCTACAACCTCTTGAATGCGTGGCTCGCGGTCGTGCCCGGCAACTCCGCTCACAATCTCCGCCGTCTCGCGCTGCTCAACACCACCGTCGCCGACCTCAGCTTCCTCTTCACGCTTCACACGGGCCAGCGCACGAGCGCGCATCTCGGAAACCGCGAATACCTCGCCGTGTTCGAGACGGAGCACCACACGCCGTACTTCTGGAACCTCCATCACGAAGACGTGGGCCATGTCTTTGATTCAGGGCGCGACGGGCTCCGGGAAGTCCTTCCTCCTGAACTTCCTGATCACGCACGCGCAGAAGTACGACCCGGTGACGGTGATCTTCGATCTCGGCGGCAGCTACGAGAAGCTCACCAGGCTGCTGGGAGGCAGCACCTGGCGCATGGGTCTCGGGCGCCGCGAGTTCACGATCAATCCGTTCTGTCTGGAGCCGACGCAGGAGAACCTGCATTTCCTGTTCTCGTTCGTGCGTGTCCTGCTGCAGTCGAGTGGGCAATACCAGCTGACCATGCAGGACGACCGCGATCTGTATGAAGCGGTCGAGAACCTCTACGCGCTGGACGCGCCGCAGCGCCGCCTCATCACGCTCACCAATCTCTTGCCGCGCGCGCTCGCGCAGCTGCTGCACCGCTGGGTGCAGGGCGGTCCGTACGCGGCGATGTTCGACAATGCCGAAGACACCCTGACGTTCCAACGTGTGCAGTGCTTCGACTTCGAGGGGCTCGATAAGTTCCCGCTCGTCCTTGAGCCACTCCTGTTCTACGTCCTTCACCGAGCGAGCGCCTCGATTCAGAACCCCGAGGCGACCTCGCAGCTCAAGCTGTTCGTGCTCGACGAAGCCTGGCGGTTCGCGCGCGATGGCACCGTGAAGGCGTACATCACCGAAGCCCTGAAGACCTGGCGGAAGCGCAACGCGGCCATGCTCCTCGCCACCCAGAGCAGCGACGACTTCGCCACGAGCGATTTGCTGCGCACGGTGGTCGAAAGTTGCCCAACGAAGTTCTTTCTCGCCAATCCGGGGATGGATATTGATCGCGCGCGCGAGCTGTTTCACCTCAATCACACCGAAGCGGCGCTCATTACGCACCTGCTCCCGCGGCAGCAGGCGCTGCTGAAGCGCCCCGATCTCGCGAAGGTCATTAACCTTCGCGTCGATCCGCAGTCCTACTGGATCTACACCAACACGCCGCCCGACAACGCTCGTCTGGAAGCCGCCACCGCTGACGATGGCCTCCGCGCGGCGGCGGACCGCCTCGCTGCCAACGCATAGGGAGAACACTCATGACTCGATCCACCGTGCTCCTCGTCTCGTTGCTGCTGATGGGTGCCGCCGACGACGCCCAGACCACGCGTGAGGTGAGCTACAGCGCGCGGTCCGTCGTGCGCGTGAACGCCAAACTCCGATTCACCACGATGATCATCTTGCCGGAGCAGGAAGAGATCCTGGATTACGTGTGTGGAGACAAAGACTTCTGGATCATCTCCGGCACGCAGAACCTCGCGTACGTCAAGCCGGCCAAGGCCGCCACCACGACGAATCTGAATCTCGTGACGGCCAGCGGCCACGTGTACTCGTTCCTCCTGACCGAAGGAGCGGCCGATGAGCTTGATCCGGTTTGGTGGACATCTTCCGAAGGGCGGATACGATGTCCAGAATGGGATCACGCAAAGCGGGACGGCGCGCGCGGCGACAGTTCACGGACGAGTTCATGGCCGGCGCCGTCCGGCTCGTGTTGGATGA
>DATDOE010000063.1:0-37556 GCA_035293405.1 Vicinamibacterales bacterium
TCATGCCCGGGGCATCTGCGCGCCGCCCGCCGACGGCACGCAGCGCGCAGATGCCCCGGGCATGATGCCCTCTGATTCGAGCGCGGGCCGGGCGATGGAAAGAAGAAGGTAAGACGACGAAATGCAAAATTCAAAATGCAAAATTCAAACGGCGACGCGATCGGCAGTGCTGCGCGTGGTGCTATCCGTTTGCATTTTGCCTCTGGCATTTTGCATTACCGAGAGCCGCGTGAGCGCCCAGCAACAACCCGGCATGCCCGGCTCGATGGGATTTTCGAGTGGCATCGTGGCCTCGAACGTGCCGCCGCAGTTCAAGGACGTGACGTTTGCCCAGCGGCTGGGTGACAAGCTTCCGCTCGATGTGCGCTTCAAGGACGAAGCGGGCCGCAGCGTCGCGCTGGGGGAGTTCTTCGGCACGCGTCCCGTGGTGCTCGCGTTCGTGTACTACCAGTGCCCGATGCTCTGCACCCAGGTGATGAACGGCATGTCATCGGCGCTGAAGGTGCTGCCGTTCACGCCCGGTCAAGAGTTCGACATCGTGCTCATCAGCTTCGACACCCGCGACACGCCCGAAGCCGCCAACGCGAAGAAGCGGGCCCACCTCGATCACTGGGCGGCGCGCGACACGTCGGACGGCTGGCACTTTCTGACCGGCGACGAGGCGGCCATCCGCCAGGTCACGTCGGCGGCGGGGTTCACCTATCAATGGGACGAGCAGTCGCATCAGTTCGCTCATGTCAGCGGCCTCCTCGTGGCGACCTCCGACGGGACGCTGTCCCGGTATTTCTACGGAGTCGAGTACTCACCCAAGGACCTCCGTCTGGCGCTGGTCGATTCGGGCAAGGGCAAGGTCGGATCGGTGATCGATGAGTTGCTGCTCTACTGTTACCAGTACGATCCCACCCACGGCCGGTACGGGGCGGTGTTCATGAACATCCTCCGCCTCGGAGGGGCGCTGACCCTCAGCCTGATTGCGGGTTTCATCGTGCTGATGCGGCGACGCGAGACGCGGTCGCCCGCGGAGAGGCACGCCTGAGCATCTATGTTTCCTGGGTTTCAGCTTCTTCCTGAACAGGCCTCCACGCTCGCGCCGCGCGTGGACAACCTGTATTTCTTCATCGTGGCGGTCACCGCCTTTTTTGCGGTGGCCGTGACGGTCGCGGTGATCGTGTTCGCGGTGAAATACCGCACCGACGATCCGCTGGCCGTCGGCGCCAGCATCCACGGATCGATTCCGCTGGAGCTCGCCTGGTCGATTATTCCGTTCGTCATCTCACTCGTGATCTTCGCCTGGGCGTCCGACGTGTTCTTCGACCTCCAGCGGCCGCCGAACCAGACGCTCGAGATCTACGCGACCGCCAAACGGTGGATGTGGAAGTTCCAGCACATCGACGGCCAGAACGAGATCAACGAGCTCCACGTGCCGGTCGGCCGTGCCGTCAAGGTCACCTTCACGTCGGAAGACGTGCTGCACTCGATGTTCTTCCCGGCGTTTCGCGTCAAGGCGGACGCGATTCCCGGCCGCTACAGCTCGGTCTGGTTCCAGGCCACCAAGATCGGCGAGTACCATCTCTTCTGCGCCGAGTACTGCGGCACCAGCCATTCCGGCATGATCGGGAAAGTGGTGGTCATGGAGCCGTCGGCCTATCAGGCGTGGTTGAGTGGCGGCGCCGTCGGCGGTTCGCTCGCGGCGCGCGGCGAGCAGTTGTTCAACGACCTGGCGTGCAATACCTGCCACCTGAGCGACGGCAAGGGACGCGGCCCGTCCCTTGTGAACACGTTCGGCGCACCCGTGCAGCTGTCGAATGGTTCGGTCGTCACTATGAACGAGAGCTACGTGCGCGAGTCCATTCTGACGCCCCAGTTGAAGCTGGTCGCCGGCTACCAGCCATTGATGCCGACGTTCCAGGGGCTGTTGACTGAAGAAAACGTGATGGCGCTCGTCGAATACGTCAAGACGCTCCACGCGCCGGGCGCAGGGGTGAGCACCGTGTCCGCGGCGGGACCAGGCGAGACGCCGCCACCGGCGGCGCAGGAGAACAGGTAAGACCCATGGCATCACCAACTGCTCCTCTCGTCACCTATCTGAACCACGAGCACGGCGTTGCGTCGTGGCTCCTCACCAAGGACCACAAGCGCATCGGCCTGTTGTATCTCGTCGTGGTCACGTTTGCCTTCTGCCTCGGGGGCCTGTTCGCGTCGCTGATCCGGTTAGAGCTGGCCACCCCGGCCGGCGACCTGGTGTCGGCGGACACCTACAACAAGATGTTCACCATGCACGGCGTGGCCATGGTGTTCTTCGTGCTGATTCCGGCCGTGCCGGCCATTCTCGGCAATTTCGTCCTGCCGCTGATGCTCGGGGCGAAGGACGTCGCGTTCCCGAAGATCAACCTCCTCAGCTGGTACGTGTTCGTGATTGGCTTCCTGTTCACCGTCTACGCGATGGTGTCCGGCGGCGTCGACACCGGCTGGACGTTCTACACGCCGTACAGCAGCCGCGCCTCGAACTCGAATGTGATGATGACCGGCATCGGCGTCTTCATCACCGGGTTCGCGTCGATCCTGACCGGGCTGAACTTCATGGTGACCATCCACCGCATGCGTGCGCCTGGACTCACCTGGTTCCGGCTGCCGCTGTTCGTGTGGGCGGTCTACGCGACCAGCCTGGTGCAGATTCTCGCCACGCCCGTGATCGCGATCACGGTGCTGGCGCTGGCGATCGAGCGCGGCCTGCAGTTCGGGATCTTCGACGCGGCGCTCGGCGGCGACCCGGTGCTCTTCCAGCACATGTTCTGGTTCTATTCGCACCCGGCGGTCTACATCATGATCCTGCCGCCCATGGGCGCGATCAGCGAAGTGATCGCCTGCTTTTCCCGGAAGAGCATCTTCGGCTACTCGTTCGTCGCGTTCTCGAGCCTGGCGATCGCCATCTTCGGATTCCTCGTGTGGGCGCACCACCTGTTCGTGTCGGGAATCTCGGTGTACTCGGCGCTGGTCTTCTCGTTCCTGACCTACGCTGTGGCGATTCCGTCGGCGGTGAAGACGTTCAACTGGGCCGCGACGATGTATCGAGGCGCGATCTGGATGAAGGCCCCGATGGTCTGGGCCCTCTCGTTCCTCGGCCTGTTCCTCGTCGGCGGCCTGACCGGGCTCTTCACGGCCGCACTCGGCGTGGATGTGCACATCCACGACACCTACTTCGTCGTCGCGCACTTCCACTTCATCATGGTGGGCGGCGCGATCATGGGCTACTTCGCCGGCCTGCACTACTGGTGGCCGAAGATCACCGGCCGCATGTACTCCGACATCTGGGCCAAGGTGGCGGCGATCATCGTCTTTGCCGGATTCAATCTGACGTTCGGCCCCCAGTTCATCCTCGGCTATCTCGGCATGCCGCGCCGGTATCACGTCTACCCGGAGGAGTTCCAGGTCCTGAACGTGCTGTCGTCTGCCGGGGCGTCGATTCTCGGCGTCGGTTACCTGCTGATCGGCATCTATCTGATGGCGTCGCTGTTCTACGGTGAGCGCGCCTCAGAAAACCCATGGCATGCCACGGGGCTCGAGTGGACGACGCAGTCTCCGCCGCTCCCACACAACTTCGAGGTGCAGCCGATCGTGACCGAGGACGCCTACGACTACGCCAGGCGGGAGGTCAAAGTTGTCTGAGGCACTCATTGCACACGGCGATCACGGATCGCACGCGCATCATCCCGCGCTGCAGCATCACTTCGACACGCTGGGGCAGCAGCAGGAAGCCGCCACGCTGGGCATGTGGCTCTTCCTCATCACCGAGGTCATGTTCTTTGGCGGCCTCTTCCTGGCCTACATGCTGTATCGGGTGTGGTACCCCGAAGCGTGGTCGGAGGCCAGTCTCGAGCTGGACGTCGTGCTCGGCGGCGTCAACACGGTCGTCCTCATCGGCAGCAGTCTGACGATGGCGTTTGCGGTTCGGTCGGCACAGACCAGCCAACGGAAGGCCACGGTCGTCTGGCTCATCCTGACCATGCTGCTCGGCCTGACATTCCTCGTCATCAAGTACTTCGAGTACGCCGAGAAGTTCGAGCATCATCATGTGCCCGGACCGAACTTCATGTTCCCGGGACCGTATGGCGCTCAGGCGCAGATCTACTTCTCGCTCTACTTCCTGATGACCGGCCTGCACGCCACGCACATGCTGATCGGGTTCGTGCTCCTCAGCGTCATCGCGTGGATGGCCCACAAAGGACGGTTCTCATCCGAGTGGTACACGCCCGTGGAGATGAGCGGTCTCTACTGGCACTTCGTCGACATCGTGTGGATCTTCCTGTTCCCGTTGCTCTACCTGGTGGACCGGGCCCACCATTTCGGATAAGCGCCATGTCGGGACACGTCTCACCCAAGAGCATGTACTACGCGATCTTCGGGGCACTGATGGTGCTGACCGCGGTCACGGTCGCGGTGGCATTCGTCAACCTCGGCAACCTGAACTTCCCGGTGGCTATCGGCATCGCCATCACGAAGGCGACGCTCGTCATCCTGTTCTTCATGCACGCGAAGTACAGCAGCAAGCTGACGAAGCTGTTCGTCGGGACGGCGTTCTTCTTCCTGGTCGTCCTGCTAGGGCTCACGATGACCGACTTCATGTCGCGCGGGATGCAGACCTATCCCGGCGGTGCGGCAGGCGCGGGCTACGGCGTGCGCACGCCGCGGCCACCGGCGAGGGCGCCGGGCGGTGAGCCCAAAGCCGAAGACGCGGGTCACTAGCGGTTCAACCAGTACGTCGCCTTCACCATCAACACCTGCGTGGCATCGGCGCCGAATGCGGTCCCAAGATCGCGCAGCGGGCTGAATCGCCCCGGCCGCCCGTAGTCGGCCTGTGAGAGATCCCAGACGAAGAAGAGCGTGCTGCCGCGCACGTATTCCCACCGAAGCACGATGTTCCCTCTGAGGGACTTGGTGTTGAAGTCGGGATCCGTGGCGATCGTCACCGGGACGAAGTCGAACGACCGCGGGGCCGCCAGCCGCCGGATGTTGTCATAGTCCCCGACGGCGACAAACGGCTGCAGGTACGCCTGCACCGTCAGGTCGCGGTTGAAGGCATAGGTCGCGCGGACGGTGAGGTCCAGCACGTCACGACGCAGCTCCCCATAGACGTAGTCGGTGGTGCCGTCACCGTCCGCATCCTCGTTCGCGATCCACTGCGCGATGTCGTGTCCGAAGTTGTAGTTCGTCGACACCGACGCCTGGACGCGGTCCGACGGCTGAATCGAGAGGCCGGCGCCGAGATTTCTGCCTGATCCGCCGACCACGTTCTTCGACGCGCTCGTGTAGAAATTGAAGCGCCACGACTTACGGGAGTCGCTGTTGGCATTGAAGAACAGGTAGTGGCCCGCGGGCTTCACGATCGGCGGACCGCCTCGAGTATCGAGGTCGTCGAAGGCAAGGAAGTCTCTGCCGGCGCCGCCGCTGAAGTTCCAGAAATTCCGGAGCTGCAGCGAGACGCCGCTTTCGCCGTTGCGCTGGAAGAGCAGGCGCTCGTCGGTCCAGGCCTGGCCGACACTCGTGAAGCTCCAGATACGCCGGAACATCTTCCACGGATCGGGCTGGCCGACTTCGACGTACCCGTAGCCCTGGTTCCGGTTCGCGCGGGTTCGGAAGAATCCGATATCGTTAATCCGGAAATCATGGCCGAAATGGTCGTAGTGGCCGCCGGCGTTCAGGTTCTTTCGCGAAAAGCTGAAGTTGGTGACGCCCCCACCGCTCGTTTTCACACCGCCGGTCCCCGGCGCATGCGTGACCACCCAGTGGCCGTCCCACCGCGTCCGGTTCTGATCCCAGCGCAGGTTGTAATCGAATCCACCCGTGAACGCATCTTCGGATTTCTCGCGGAACACGCCGGTGACGAGCGCGCCGATGTTGGACGAGCCCATGACGTCACGCTGCAGCCGCACGACGTTGTACGAGGTCGCAGGCTCGATCAGGCGCTCGTTGCGCGTGTAGCCGGACCCATCGGTGATGGGCGTGTCGACATCGGCGTACTCGCGGCCGGTCGTGGCGGTAAGTGCGCCGTAGGTCCACGATGATTTCTTGCCGGTGAGCTTGGCGGCGCCGAGGATCGTCGTCTCATCGGGCGGATCGACGGCGATCTCCGTATCGCCCAGGGAGAGTCCCGGTGCGCGACCGATGCGGCGCGAGTGAAACAACTGAAAGAGACCGTACGGGGGAACGAACGTCCGGCTGTCTTCGAGAAAGAACGGCCGCTTCTCGGGATAAAAGGTTTCGAACACGGACAGGTTGAGTACGGCCGGGTCCTGCTCCACTTGTCCGAAGTCGGGATTGATCGTCGCCGAGAGGGTCGCGTCAGTGCCCAAGCCGACTCGGAGGTCGACGCCGGCGGAGGCGCCACCGTCCTGGCTCGCGCCCGGCCGATACGCCGATCGCGCCAGCGTGTACGGTGTGAGCTCCAGCCGTCGCGGCGGGGCAATCGGCCGATCGAACACCAGGTGCCCGTACAACGAGACTTCGCCGCGCTCGCCGCGCGGCTTCTGCACCCACGTGCCGCTCTCGTTCAGGCGGCGAATCTGTCGCTGGACGTTGAAGCCCCAGACCTGCCCGGGCTCGGGTGAGGCCGTGAATCGGATCTGCGAGAACGGAATCCGAAACTCGGCCGTCCAGCCGGTCTCGGTGACTTCGGTGCGCACTTCCCATACCGAGTTGTAGTCGCGGTCGTTGCGATCGTCGTCGGAGGTCGACAGATCCCCCTGCCACCCGGAGGGGTTGGTTTGGAAGCCGTAGCCGGTCTGATGATCGTGACGCGGATCGAGCGCGATCATGATCATGTCGGTCGGCGGCTGTTCGTCGCGCCGGCCCAGTCCCGTGGCCACCACCGAGGCGTTGTCATCGAGGCACGCCGCGGCGACGTAGAGAAACCGGTCGTCGTACGCGATCTGGATGCGCGTGGCCCGGGTCATCGACTGTCCGTTATCGGGATCGCGCTGAAAGAAACCCGTGGCGATCGGGGCGAGCGTCCACACCTCGTCGCCAAGGCGTCCGTCGATCGTCGGAGCAATCGCGATACGGACTGCGCGAATGACCTTGCCGTCTTTCAACGCGCGCTTGGGCTCGTTCGCCGCGTACACGAACGCTGTTGCGTCCGCCGCCGGCGTTTCCGGAGCGCTTTGTGCGGAGGCGAGCCGCGCGATCAGCAGGCTGAACGGAATCAGGGCCCGCAGGCAGCGGCGGGAAGGCATCCTGTGGTTAGACACCGGTGGCGGCCGTAAGGTTGGCTGAAACACTGATGACTCTGATAGCGTTCGAGGGATGCGCGCTATTGTGCTCGACGATCATGTCTCGGTCCACGAGGACCGGCCAACACCGACCCCGGCCGACGGGGAAGTCCTCGTTCGTGTGCTCTGCGCCGGCATCTGCGAGACCGACCTTCAGCTGATCAAAGGCTACATGGGGTTTCGCGGCGTGCTCGGCCACGAGTTCGTGGGAGTCGCCGAATCCGGCCCCATGGCCGGCCGACGCGTCGTCGGCGAGATCAACTGTGCCTGCCGGCGGTGCGAGACCTGCCGCAGCGGCCTGCACACGCACTGCCCGAACCGCACGGTGCTCGGAATTCTCAATCATGACGGCGCCTTCGCCGAGATGATCGCGGTTCCGCAGCACAACCTGCACGCGGTGCCCGATTCCCTGTCCGACGAGGTCGCCGTCTTCACCGAACCGGTTGCGGCGGCGTTTCAGATCCCGGCCCAGGTGACTGTGCGTCCCAGGGATCGGGTCCTCGTCCTCGGCGACGGCCGTCTCGGGAACCTCTGCGCCCAGGTGCTGGCCCGACTCTCCGATCATGTCCTCGTGGTCGGGAAGCATCCGGAAAAGCTGGCGTTGCTGACCTCGCTCGGCATCGCCACTGCGCTCTTGTCGGATCCGCTCGATGAGCGCGCGGCCGACATCGTGGTTGACTGCACCGGCTCGGACGCCGGCTTGCCCTCAGCGCTCAAGCTCGTACGGCCGCGTGGGACGATCGTCCTGAAGACCACCGTCGCCGGCGCGCAGACGATGCCGTGGGCGCCGTTTGTGATCGACGAGGTCACCCTCGTCGGCTCGAGGTGTGGGCCGTTCGATCAGGCGCTCGCCGCGCTCGAGCAGGGCCGCGTCAAGGTGCGTCCGCTGATCTCGGACCGATTCAATCTCTCACAGGGCATCGAAGCACTCGCGCGTGCGCAGACGAAGCCGGTGTTGAAAGTGTTGCTGGAGGTATCGTAGCGCGCAGGCTTGAGCCTGCGCGGGTCAGCGTGGGGGCCGGCTTTAGCCGGCCCTGACGATCCGCCTAAAGGCGGACCCTACATCGGCCCGTCACTGCTGCGTGGTAGCGCCGCCGGTGAGCTTGCTGACGAGCGCGGCGGTCCGTCCACGCGCGAGGTCGGCGGGCGTGCGGCCCTGCTTGTTCTTCGTGTCGAAGCGCGCGCCCTTGCTGGCCAGGTACTCGATGATGCGATCCGTGCCGCGCTGCACGGCGTAGTGCATCGGCGTCATGCCGGCATCATTGGCGGCGTTGACGTTCGCGCCCTTGTCGACGAGCACCTTCATGACATCGACCGGATCGTTCCGGTCCCCGGCCTCGGTGACCTCTTCGTCGCCCCCGCGCGGCGCGCCGAGCCCGGCCGCCGCCATGAGCGGCGTGGAGCCGTCCTTGATCGCCAGGGACGGATTCGCGCCGGCCTCGACGAGCAGCTTCACCGACGCCAGATCGACCGCGCGCACCGCACGGTAGAGCGGAGTCGAACCGGGCGCGACGTTGATGTTGCCTTGTGCCTGTCGGGGCGGAATCTGCTTCGTGTACGGCGCGTTGGCGTCGGCGCCCTTCGCGAGGAGCAGCGTCGCCACCTCCATATGGCTCACGCCATTGTCCGCCTCAGGCGGATTCGGCCGGTTGGTGTACTTGGCGAGGTTGCGCATCTCCATCACGACGTACAGCGAGCCGTCGTTGAGGTTGGCGCCTTTCTCGATGAGCAGCTTCGCGAACGCGTAGTGGCCGTTGAAGATGGCCGCCTGCATGGCCGTGAAGCCGTACTGCGGTTCCGCGGCATTCATGTCGGCGCCGCCGGCGATGAGCAGCTCGCCCGCATCGCGCGCGCCCTGGCGGGCGGCGAGAATCAGCGCGGTGAGCCCACCCTGCGGCCGGTCGTGAATGATTCCTCCCGCGCCACCCGTGAGCTTCTGAAAGGTGTACTCGGCCGTCCGCGTGTTCGGCTGCGCGCCAGCCGCGAGCAAGGCCTTCACCACAGGCGCGTGATTCTCGACGGCGGCCAGCATGAGGGACGTCTGGCCGCGGAACTTCTCGGCCAGGTTCACGTCGGCGCCGGCCTCGAGGAGCAGCTTCACGGATTCCACGCTGCCCGATCGTGAGGCGACCATCAGTGCGGTTTCGCCCTCGCCGTACGCGGTATTGGCTTGTGCGCCGGCTCTGAGCAGCGCGTTGACGATGGCCGCGTTGCCCAGTGTCGCGGCTTCATGAAGAGGCGTGATGCCGTAGCGGCTGGCGACGTTCGGCTTGGCGCCGGCGGCAAGCAGGGCCTTGACCGTCTCGAGGTCGTTCCAGTGCGCGGCCCACTGAAGTGGTGTCGATCCGTCCACGTCGGCCGCGTTCACGTCCACGCGCTGGCGGATCAGGGTACGCGCGGTCGTCGCCTGCTGATTCTTCAGGGCCTCGACAAGTCGCCCATTGGTCTGCGCGACCGCCGCGGTCGCGCCTCCGATGAAGGCGCCCACGCACAACGCGGCGACAAGCGTTCGGTGCATCGTCAATACGTCCCCTACACTTCGATCCGGCCGGAGCTCTGGCCGAACTTGTCGGTGTCGACGCCGGCCTTGTCCATCAGCGACATCATCAGGTTCGAGAGCGGCGTGCTCTTGGCCATCTTGATGTGACGGTTGCCCTTGTGTGTGCCCGCCCCCCCGCCAACGAGCAGCGTCGGCAGGTTCTCGTGATCGTGTTGATTGCCGTTCGTCATCCCGCTGCCATAGAGGAACAGCGAGTGATCGAAGAGGCTGCCGTCGCCGTCGGGTGTCGCCTTCAGCTTGTCGAGGAACTGCCCGAACAGGTCGAGGTGATACATGTCGACCTTGATCTTCTTGGCCACCTGCTCCGGGATGTTGTTGTTGTGCGACACCGGGTGATGGCCGTCAGCCACACCGATCTGCGGATAGCTCAGCGTGCTGAGCTCGCGGGCCATCATGAACGACGTCACACGCGTGAGGTTGCCCTGGTAGGCCAGGTGCATCAGGTCGAACATCAGCGTGACGTGCTCTTCCCAGTTCTCCGGGATGCCGACCGGTGTGGGCGGCGCCTCGATGCCGGTTTCGTCGCGCTGTTTCTCGGCCTGGACGATGCGCCGCTCGATCTCGCGTACGTTGTCCATGTACTCGCCAAGGCGGGTGCGGTCCCGAGGGCCTAGTTGGACCTTCAGCTCGTTCGCGCTCTGCCTCACCGCGTCGAGGATGCTGGTGTTCTTTTCGAGCCGGGCACGGCGCTCGGCGGGCGTCGCGCGGTCGCCGCCGAACATCCGCTCGAACACGACGCGCGGGTTGATCTCCATCGGCAGCGGCTGCGTCGCGGACGCCCAGCTGATCGTGCTCATGTACGAGCAGAGGAAATCGCCCGCGCAGCTTCCGAGGTGACTCGAATGGTCCTCAGTGGCGAACTCCATCGAGGGGAACGTGGAGTCCTGCCCGATTTTCTTGGCGATGATCTGATCGACCGTCGGGCCGAGCTTGAGCAGACTGCCCTTGGACGGGAACGTCCCGCTCAGCCACATCGCGGAGCTCACCGAGTGCCCGGCCTCGCCGTAGTTGGCCAGGTTGCTGAGCACCGTGAGGTCTTTGCGGAACGGCTCGAGTGGTTTCAGGATGTGGGAGAACTCGAAGTTCGCGCCCTCCTGAGCAGGCGTCCACTCTCGCATGATCGAGCCGTGCGGCACGTAGACGAACCCGAAGCGGGTCATGGGCGCCGCGGGCGTTTGGGCCAGCGCTCTCGCCGCGGGGATCATGCTGTCGAGCAGCGGCAGTGCCATGGTGGCACCAATGCCTCGAAGCATCGTGCGGCGGGCGATGGCCTTCTTCGTCACGATCATGACTCTGACCTCCTGCTCTGAAACGGCGCGCTCTTCACGATACCGAGTACGAGAGACGAGAACCGATAGCCGGAGCGCTCCGCGTCTTTGACGATCGCGCGCACGTACGGCATGTCGTAATACTCGATGCCGTGGCCGAGGGCGTAGGTCAACAGCATCTCGGTCATGTTCCGCGCGAACATGTCCGGGCGCCGCAGAATCGCCTGCCGCAGGGCCGCGGGTCCGTCGATCTGCGTTCCGTCGGACAATTGCGAGGCCGAGTCGATTATCGCGCCATTATCGGTCGTGCGCCAGCGGCCAATGCCGTCAAAATTCTCCAGCGCCAGGCCGATGGGATCCATGAGCTTGTGACAGCCTGCGCAGGCCGGGCTCTTCCTGTGCTCTTCCATGCGGTCCCGCATCGACCTGGCTTTACCGGGGTTTTCGTCGAGCGGCGGCACCACAGCAGGCGGCGAGGGGGGCGGCGTGCCCAGGATGTTTGCCAGCACGTATTTCCCGCGGAGGACAGGCGAGGTGCGATTGTTCTGCGACGTCAGGGCCAGAACACTGCCATGGCCGAGCAGGCCCTTGCGCGCGTCGTTGGTCACCGCCACGCGGCGGAACTGGGTCCCGTACACGTTCGGGATGCCGTAGTGCCGGGCCAGGCGTTCGTTCACGAACGTGTAGTCGGCGTTGAGCAGCGTGGAGACGCTCTTGTCCTCGAGCACCACGCTCTCGAACAGCATCTCGGTCTCGCGCTGCAGCGCGTCGCGCAGGTTGTGATCGAAATCCGGGAAGACGTCGGCATCGGGCTGGAGCCCGCGCAGGTTGCGCAGATACAGCCACTGGCCGGCGAAGTTGCTGCCGAGCGCCCGGGCACGTTCGTCCTTCAACATGCGCCGGACCTGCTGCTCGAGCACGGCCGGATTCTGCAGTCGCCCTGACGTCGCCGTCGCGAGCAGCTCGTCGTCGGGAATGCTGCTCCAGATGAAGAACGACAGCCGCGACGCCAGCTCGAGATCGTTGACGCGATAGATCGAGCCGGGCGCGGCGCGGTCGGGATCCTGTTCCACGCGGAAGAGGAAGCGTGGATGCACGAGCAGGAACGTCAGCGCGCTCTCGATGCCCGCATCGAAGTCCGCCCCGCTGGATCGCTCTTTGTCGTAGAAGCTGAGGAGCCGCGTCATGTCGGCGTCGCTGACCGGACCTCGATAGGCGCGCCGCGCCACTGAACCCAGGATGGTACGTGCGCAGGCGGGCGCTTCACGCTCGGATGCCGGACGGCAGGTGAAGACCTTCCGGCGGCTGGGCGCGTTCTCCGATCGGACCGGATTGAAAGGCCCTTCGATCGTGACCTTGTCCAACTCCGGGATGCCGACCGGCGTGATCGGATCGAGGCGCTCGCGCTCGAATGGTTGCAGCAGCTCGAGCGTCGTCGCGGAGCTCTTCTTGATGAACGCCACGCCGACGGTGTGCAGACCCGCGGTCACCTTCATGCGCTTCTGGAAGCGCTTCTCCATCTCGTCGCCGGCCAGCGTCGGCTGCAGGTAGTTGGCCTGCTCGTCCTTGGCCCCGCCGAAGCGCGCGAGCACGAGGCGCTGTCCATCGAGCGTCACCTCGAGGTCGTGCTCCAGCTCGAGACCGCGGACGATGTTGACCGTTTCCCGGTAGAGCCGCGGGCTGATCACGTACTCACCGTCGACGGGAAAGTAATAGCGGACGACAATGCCGCCACGGGTGCCGAGCGGCAGGCCGGGCACGTGGTCGTGCTGCGAGAGGTCACCTCGAACGCGGAACGTCTCGAGCGACGGCGTGATCCGGGGACTGGCCACCGCGAGGCTGCTGATTTTCCATGCCGCGGAGAGATAGCGCTCCATCAACGACGTCGAAACGTTGAGGACCGTCGCGTTGTTGTCGAACCCGTAGGCCTCCTCGTCGGGCGGCAGCAGGGCGGCGACATCGACGTCGAGCGCAAACAGATCGCGAACGGCGTTGCCGTACTCGGCCCGATTCAGCCGATGCATCGTCGACTTGCGGAGCATGGGCGACGCGAGCGCCGATTTGTCGATCGTGGATTCCAGGTGCGCGACGAGCGCGTCGAGTGCTGGCTGCGCCGGGCGAGGCATACCGGACGGCGGCATCATGCCCGCCCGGACCTTCTTGACGACTTTTTCCCAGACCTCAGCGCCGGCCGGGATGTTCGAGAGCGAGACAGCGTCGAGTGCCAGCCCTCCGATTTTCGCGCGCTCGTTGTGGCAGGTGACGCAGTACTGATTGATCAGGGCGCCGTGGGGGGATGCGGGTGCCGCGGCGACTGCGGGGGCCGCGGGCCGTGCGGGGGGCTGCCCCTGGGTCTGACCCGAGAGGGCGGCCGCAGGAGTCTCGTCGCGGGCCGATGCCACGGGATGGCTCACCGCGCTGGCGAGCACGATCACCCAGGCGGCGAGACAGACGCAAACCCCTCTGTTCATCGGCGGCTTTCCCCTGTGTTTCCCTTTAGTTAAGGGGTAGAAATTGTATATCAGTTCGCGCAGGCCGAGGTCAGGGCCCGCATCGATGTGATATTGACCCGATCTTCGGTGCCCGACTTGGTGAGAAAGCCTTTCGCGGCCACTTTCTGATTCGTCCATCCGGCCGGCGCGCTGTAGACCTGCTGCAGTCTGAACGTGCGCTCCCCGAGTGGCTTCGCGTCGAGCTGTCCTGCTTCAGCGTCTTTGGGCGCTTCAGGTTCCCGCGTCCGCACGGGTTCGGTCGCACGGCTCAATGTCCAGATGCGCCCCGCCTGTGCGAGGCAGCCCACCACTTGGACGAGCGCGAAGTCCAGGCTCCCGGACTGCCCCGGAACCTTGATACCCCCCAAGTCCGCGAGCGCCAGCTCGTTCATTCCGTCGGAGTAGTCGTTGATCTTCAGGAGATGCGTCACCAGGTCGACGTACTCGGCATCGCCCAGCGATCCCGGGGCATTGCGAGGCATCGTGGTCTTGATCGTCGTGAAGACGGTCTGGAGCGTGGCGTCGGCGAACGATTTGGTGAAGCGCTCGCCGGCCAGCACGGGGGCGGTTCCGCCCGGCTCTCGATGGCACATCGTGCAATTGCTCTCGAACAGCTTTGCGCCCCGGGCGGCCTGGGCTGTCGTATAGACCCCCTGATCGACGGTCTTGTCCTGGGCGCGAAACACCGACGTGCCCGCGAGCATCAGCGCGGAAATCAGGAGCATCGTGACCACTGGGCGCATGAGCAGATTCTGCCCTACTTGTGGGACGATGGGAATCGCATGTTGAAGCTCGTGGAGGAATGCGCCGGGGTGGGAGATCTGAGCGCGAACGGCGAGGTTATCCGCCAGGTTCGCTACCGGATTGCCCGGTACCAGGGCGTGTCCGAAGGCTCTGGCCTGCCCATTCCCGGGCTGCATCGGATTGAAGGATCGGTCGACACCTCGGCGGATCTGGTTCCGCTCGTCGGCTCGCCGCTCGTGCTGCGACTCGAAGACGGCCGCGCGCTCGCGATTACCATTGCCGACCGCGATGGCCGCGTCCTCTCCGAGGGGCACGGCCCCTCGCGCTGCATGTGCTGCTGACAGCTGACCCGTAGCGCGCAGGCTTCAGCCTGCGCGAAGACGCGAAGATCAGAGATCCTCCTTCAGATGCTTGTGCGTGTAGTCGTGGTCGGCGCGCAGCTTGTTCGCGGGCGAGTCGGCGCCCTGCTTTCGCGCCTTGTCCAGATTGCCTTTGCGGATCGAGGCGGAGCTCATCCCGAAGCTCGAAGGAAGCTGTTCGAGATCCTCGCTGCCGCACTCCTCCTGGCCGCCGTTCTCGGTGGCTGCAACCGGGGCGATGCCCAGCCACCCCAGGCGGCCGCTATCGTCGAGCGGTCCCGAGTGAGCATGGGCTCGGAGGTCCGTCTCACCGCCTGGACAGCGGACGACTCCGCTGCGCTCGCCGCCTTCGAGGCGGTGTTCAACGAGTTCGATCGCCTTGACGCGCTGATGAGCGTGTGGAAAGACGGCAGCGACATCGAGCGGCTCAACCGGGCGGCGGGCCAGTCGGCAGTCCCCGTCAGCCCAGAGGTGCGCGAAGTGCTGGGGATGGCGCGTCAGGCCAGCGAGTGGACGGACGGAAAGTTCGACGTGACGTTTGGCGCGCTGTCCGGCCTGTGGAAATTCGATCAGGATCTTGACGGCCGCATTCCAGCGCGATCCGACATCCTCGCCAAGCTTCCACTCGTCGACTACCGCAAGCTCGACGTGAACGAAGAAGCTGGCACTGCGTTTCTGATGCAGAAGGGGATGCGCGCGCATCTGGGCGGTATCGGCAAGGGCTGCGCCGTCGAGCGAAGCGCGGCGATTCTGCGAGGTCGTGGGCTCGCCGACTTCATGATCCAATCCGGCGGCGATCTCTACGTCGCCGGCCGGCGCGGCGAGCGCCCATGGCGTCTGGGCATCCAGGATCCGCGCGGCCCGGCCGACCGGAGCTTTGCCACCATCGACCTGACCGATTCGGCGTTCAGCACGTCAGGCGACTACGAGCGGTTCTTCATGAAAGACGGCCGTCGCTACCACCACATCATCGACCCCGATCTCGGAGAGCCCGTGCAGGGCACTCGCAGCGTGACGATCGTCGCCACGCGCGCGATGCTGGCCGACGCGCTGTCGACTGGCGTGTTCCTGCTTGGTCCAGAGAAGGGCATGGCTCTCATCGAGCGGCTGCCCGGCGTCGAGGGTGTGATCGTGACCGCACGCAACAACGTGATGGTCTCGTCGGGGCTCGCGGGCCGCCTGGTGGTCAAGGCGCCGCCGACGGACGCTCCGTGAGCCTTCCCTGCGAATCCATCCCCGCGAGGTTGCCGAGGACGCGCGAGACGTAGGTAAGCGTTTCGCTGTGCCGCCAGCGGGGCACATTCGGCGCCACGGTTTCGATGTCCGGCCACGCTCGCGGATTGAGCTTCCTCTCTTCCGCAACCTTCTGGGCGCGCCTGAGCGTCAGACGCCCGGCGTTGTAGCTGCTCAGCACGAACTCCCGCAGGTCGTCCACGATGGAATCGTTGGTCCACGCCGTCCAGAGTTGACGCGAATAGGCGATTCCGGCGGCGATGTTCCACTCGGGGTGATCCCACGTGCCGACGATCTCGGGGTTCTTCGATTGGATCTCCTGATACGTTGCCGGCATCAGCTGCATGACGCCTCGCGCGCCGGCCCAGCTCTGAGCGGTCGTCCGCAGGTTGCTTTCGGCCATCGCTTGCGCCTTGAACAGTCGCCAATCGAATGCCGGTCCGAAGTATCGTTTCGAGTACTTGCGGAACGTCTGGTCGTATCGGCTGGGATCGAGTGGCGCCGCCAACGCGCTCCCCGCCGCCAGGAAGACGGCCATCGTCAGCGCCGCGGTTCGCCTGGCGCTCAGCATGCCTCGCCTCAATTGAGCGCGCCCCCGACGATGATCGCGATGGCGATGAAGATGGAGGCGATCACGATGCCCACCGCGATGTTGCCGTTCCGGAGCTCCGCGGGAAAATCGACTTCCGGCGTCAGCTTGTCGATGGCGCGATAGGCGAGAAACATCAGTACGACGCCGAGCGTCGCATACACGAAGTTCAACGCAATAATCCGCCACTCCACGGGTTTGACCGGGAGTCATTCTAGCCCCAGAACGGCGCCAGAGTTCTTGAAATTGCCCCCTGAACTGAGACCTGGTCTGCCGGGGCGCCGTTAGCCTGGTGAACTCGGTAGCGGCGTGGCGACCGTCGTCCCCGCGCGCCGCGCGAGGATGTCGGCCTTCCGGATGATGATCAGATGGTGCGGACACTTCTTGGTGTCCTCATAGAGCCGCTCGCAATCGTCGCAGCGCACGCACTCGGTCAGCACGATCTCGGGCCCGCGAATCGCGCCCCACTCACAGGCCTTCTCACAGATCTTGCACGTCTTGCATTCGGACCAGCGCTTGATCCGGAAGACCGTGAGCTTCGACAGAATCCCGAGCGCGGCGCCGAGCGGACACAGAAAGCGGCAGTACAGATTGCGAACGAAGACAGTGGCGATGAGCAATAGAGCGAGCGCGGTCCACAAAACAGGCGTGCCGTACCCGATGCCGCCGAACATCCAGAACGGCTCGACATACGGATAGATCAGCGGATCGCGCGTCGCGACGAAGTAGATCAGGACCCCCGCGAGGATGCCGTATTTGATCCAGGCGGCCCGCCGCTCAATCGCGCGCGGAATGGTCATGCGCCACTTCGCGGGCAGCACCTGGTCCATCAACTGCGTGAGCGCGCCAAACGCGCAGATGCGGCCGCAGTACACGCGGCCCCACAACACCGTGGAGACCACTGTCACGACGAGCAGGACATACCACGCGATGCTGTAGCGGAAGATCGGCAGGTTGCCGCCAACAAGCGCGAAGACATTGACGATCGAGAGCAGTTGACTCTTCCAAAAGCCGATGTAAACGACTGATGCGACGAGCGTCACGTATTTGAGGCGCACGCTCTTGCGGAAGAAGCTGACGAAGGCCAGCACCGTAAAGGCGCTCACCATGCCGATGTCCACGGCCTGTACCCGCAGGTCATCAGCCCATGTCGGCGTGTCTTCCTCATCGTCAGGGAAGTCGAAGCCACCGGCGGGCGCTTGGGCAGCCGCCGATCCGACGAACATGACGAGAAGATAGAAGAGCGCGAGAAGGGACCGGGTCCGGGTCATCGAGAGGGTGGTGGCGGCGCGGTGAGGAACTGGCGCGCCATGCGCCGGGAACTGTTGCGGATGATCCGCACTGCACTCGACATCGTGATCGTCGCCCGCGACACCGCGTCGATGTCGTCGCCCAGCTTGAAGGGATCGCGGACGTCCTTGCCTCTGAACTGCGCCACGAACTGTGGCGGGTCGATCGAGAAGTCGCCGTAGGGCTCGTGATGATCGCCCATGATCACGCCGGTGAGGCGGCCCGTCATGTCGAGCCCGACGAGCATCGCAATCGGCCCGCCGTACCCTCGTTCCAGCGGCAGAAGTTCTGTCGTCCAGAAGGCGTAGCCGATCGTCGTCTGCGCGCCACGGCCGCCGGTGTAGGCCGTGAAGTGCGGCGGGTCGCCCTCCTTCGGAGAGAATGCCGTGGCGGCCGGAAACAGCTGCTTCAGACGAGCGTCGATGGACTGGCCCCCAGCCGTGACGAGCGTCACGCTGGCGGCGATGATTGCGAGAAAAACGGCGAGCCTCTTCATCAGCCCATGGATTATAAGTTGACTATGCAGATCCTCTTGCCTGTGCGGGTGGTCATCGCGGCCGCCGCCGTGGTGCTCGCTGCCCCGGCCTTGCGCGCCCAAACGGAGCCGCCGAACCCCCTGACATCGCTCAAGGCCCTGACGTGCCATTTCCCGGCCGCGACCTCCGCGACCTGGAAGAACGGTGAACCGCAGCCACAGACCAAGACCCAGGAGATGCTGTTCAGCATCTCGGCGATCGACGTTCAGGATGGCACCGCCGAGTTCACGGGGACCGCCGGCCGGGCGTACGTGACCGCCGTGCTCTCGGGCTGGAGCCTGTATTTCGTCGAAAGCGCTGTGGGACAGCTCAATGTGACGACGGTCTTCGCCCAGGAGGCGTCGCCGAAGAAGCTGAAGGCCGTCCATTCACGTCACGGCTACCTGCAGATGCAGGTGGGACGCTTCATCGCCGAGCCCTCCGTCTCTCAGAACTACGGCGACTGCGAGGTTGTTGGGTAGATGCCTCTCATTCTTCACAACCTCCCTCCCCTTCACTGGGCGCTCGCCGGAGTCGGCATCGCCGGCGTGACCCTCGCGCTGCTCGCGATCGCGAGCCGGCGCCTCGGGATCTCAACCGGGTTCGAGGACATCTGCAGTCTCGTGCTTCCTGCTCCCTACTTCCGGCGAACCGCCGTCATCTCGGGCCGCACCTGGAGGCTTCCGCTCCTGGCCGGCCTCGCGCTCGGCGGATTCCTGTCTGCGGTTCTCGGCGGGGGATGGGCGCCCACATGGGCGCTAGGCATCTTCGACGAGGCCATTGGCTTCGGGCCCGCCGGCAAGCTTGCCTGGATGTTCGTGGGAGGGCTCCTCATCGGCTTTGGCACGCGGCTGGCCGGCGGCTGCACGAGCGGACACGGCATCTTCGGCCTCGCCAATCTCGAGCGCCCGAGCGTCATCACCACCATCGCATTCATGGCGGCCGGCATCGTGACGACGCAAATCGTCTACCGGCTGCTCTTCCCGCTCGCGGGCCTGTGATGACCCTGCTTTACGTTGCCCTCGGTACCGGCTTCGGCTTCATCCTGAGCCGCTCTGGCGCCGCCGATTACAACTTCATCCAGGGCATGTTCCTCTTCACCAACCTCCAGCTGTACGGCATCATCGGCGCCGCCGTGGCGGTGGCCGCACCAGGCGTCTGGTTGATCAAGCGACGCGGCCGGACGGTCCTCGGCCGAAAGATCGAGATCGAGTTGAAGCCGCTCCATCGGGGCAATATCGCCGGCGGCGTGTTGTTCGGGGTCGGCTGGTCGCTCGTCGGAATGTGCCCGGGTCCGATCCTGGTGAACATCGGCGAGGGCAAGGTCTACGCGCTTGCCGCGCTGGCCGGCGCGCTCGCAGGCGCCGGGCTCTTCGGCACGATCTACCAGCGGCTGCAGAGGCCGTTCGCGCTGCCCGCGATCAGGGTTGGGACGGGCGAGGGGTAAAGAAGCCGGGCAGGTCCTTCTTCGTCTCCCGAAGGATCTCGATCACCGCCAGCCGATCGGCGCGAGACAGCCGCGCGTACTTCGGCGCCGCGTCGGCACCGGAAAGTACCTGCCACATCCGCCCGTAGATGGCCTGTTTGGCGGCGGGAGACAGCTGGTCGAATGCTGCCGAATAGATCATGTAGCTGCACGGGAACTTCAGGAGCCGCCGCGTCAGGTCGAGATCGCGAAGCGATCGGCCCTTGCTGTCGCGTGGCCCGCGCGCGGCGAATGACTCGGCGAACCCGGAGGTGCCCCTGACTCCAGTCAGCGGCGCTTCATCGACCAACAGCAGGTAGTCCACCGCTTCAACCGCGGTATCGTTCAGTGCCGCCTGGATCGCGGCGTCACTGCGGCCGTCGTGCGCCATCGTTCGCGCCTCCCATCCGATACGCGTCAGCAGGTTCATCATCCGCATCTGGTGGTCGAAGACCAGCAGGGCGACGATGTCGCTGAGCGGCGAGAGATACGCGGTCGTATCGAAGCGCGTGGACAGCGTCGTGAGGTTCAGGTTCGCGTCCTGCACGACGACATCCTGGACGGTCTTGTCCCGGACTGGCGCATTCCCGAGATGACGACTCGAGCCGGCGCGGCCAGTGACATACCAGCCGGCCCATCGCTCGGTCAGCGGGCTGCGATGATCGGTCGTGTAGTTGCCCAGCCACGTCAGCGCCGCGCCGTCGGTCGCGCTCGGAATGCTGCGCGCGAGAAAGCCGGGCACGCCCAACGTGTTGTTCGAGAAGTGGCACTGCAGGCACCGGTTGTCGCGAAGCGCGACTGGCGGTCCGGCCGCCGCCTGCAGCAGACGGTAGAACACCGCGCCCTGCTGCGGATCGTGGGCCGCGATCTCGATGAAGCCGCCGCGCACCCATGCCACGACGACGGAATCGTTGAAGAAGATGGTGCGAGGATTTCGAGGGTCGATGCGGTCCCCCTGAAGGCTGGTCTTCGAGAACACGGCAATCTGGGAGTCCACGCGGATGTCGAGCGCGTCGAGCAGCGGCTTGAGGTAGCCCGTCAGCGTGTCGAACTGAAAGCGCGCGCCACCCGACTCGAGCCGCCGGCTGAGTGACGCCACGCGATCGGTGGTGGGCGCGGTGCCGTACGCCACCGCCGGATGCTCGAGCTCGAAGGCCGCGTTGGTGAACTGCGCGGACGCAAGCACGGCTGCCCCCCACGCCAGGGCAGCCATCTGCACACAAATGAAGAAGATGTGACGCACGCAGGTCAGCGGACGGTTCCGGATGCTCTGCTAACATTAGATCATGTCCGGCCGCACCGGGTTCGTCGTGTCTGCAGCCTTCGCCGCGCTGGCGCTGATGGCCGCTGCGCGGGGAAGCGCGCAGGAATCTGAGCCCGGCGAGCGGATCATGAACGCGAGCTGTCAGGGGTGCCACACCGTGCGTGCAATCCAGGTGCAGGCCATGGACGCCGAGGGGTGGACCAAGAGCATCACGACGATGATCGACAAGGGCGCGAAGGTGTCGAAGGCCGACCTGCCCGTGCTCGTCGACTATCTCGCCAAACACCACGGACCGATTCCGGATGGGCCGGGCAAGCACATCGTCCTCAATACCTGCACGATGTGCCACGACCTGGGCCGCATCAAGCTCGGGCGCCGGTCGTCTGAGGAGTGGGAAGAAACGCTCGTCTCGATGCTCAACGAAGGCGCGCCGCTCTCAGATGACGACTTCGTGGTCGTGCAGAAATACCTGGCGGAACATTTCGGATTGGATTGAAAAAAGAAAGGGCCGCCTGAAGGCGGCCCCTACAATTCCGAGTCCCGAATCCCGGGTCCCGAGTCCCGCTACTTCGAGATCCCCTGACAGAGCGCGACGACGCACACGGAGTTGATCGTGCGATCGATCGGTGGCGCCGGCATGTTCCGTTCGGCCATCAGCTTGCGAATCAGTGTCGAGGCTTCAGTGCGGAAGACCGCTGACTGGACGCCCACGCGAACGAGGCCCTCGGCGTAGTCAATCGCCTGCCAGGTGTGCCCGGCGGCGATCGACGCGACCTTGTCGGTGTCGCGGCTGCCCTTGTCGTGCGTATCAAGACGCCCGCCACGCTCGACGAGCAGGGTGATCACGTCGCTCCGGCCCTTCATGGCCGCGCCCATCAGCGGCGTGCGCCCTTCGTTGTTCGGCAGGTTGGGATCGAGCCCGAGGTCCAGCAGCATCCGAATCGCTTCGAGGTTCGACTTCGCGGAACGCTCGTAGGTCACGCCCTCAACCCACCCGATGCCGGCGCATGCGGTGAGGGCGTTGTCGCCGTTGGCGGTTGCCGCTTTCGGATCGGCGCCGTGCTTGAGCAAAAGCTGCATCAGCTCGGTGTCGCTCGATTGCGCGGCGCGGATGAACGGCGTTGCGCCGTCCTCGAAGAACCACTGCATCGTGAAGATCGTGCGGGTCAGCGTGTTGTCCTTGACCTTCGTGTTGGGGTTCGCGCCCTTCTCGAGCAGCATCCGGATGATCTCGAGGTGATCCATGTCCCCTTTGGGAACTGGATAGTCGCCGCCCTCGATGTTGCGGTTGTCCACGGCCAGGTAGAGGGGCGTCCAACCGCCCTTGTTGGCAATCTTGGGGTCGGCGCCCTTCTCGAGAAGATACGCGGCCAGCTGGTAGTTGCGGTTGTTGATCGCGGTCAGCAGCGGCGTCCAGCCGTACTCGGTCGGCTGATTGATCCGTGCGCCGGCATCGAGGAGCACCTTGGCTGACTCCAAGTCGCCCTCGCGCGCGGCGAACACGAGCGGCGTGAGGCCGCCGCCGCCCGTTCCGACGAGACCCGCAACCACGATTTCGGTGTCGTCGTCGTCGTCGGGCTCCTGCGCCTGCGGCGCCTGGGCGTCGGCGGCACCTGCGCCGCGACCCCGACCTTGTCCTGCTCCGCCTGCTGCCGGCGCCGCCGGCGACGCTGAAGGCGCAGGCGACGCTGAAGGTGCGGGTGCTGGCTGAGGCGCCGGTGCGGCTTGCGGCGCTGGCGCCGCCGCGGGTGCGGCGCCCGGTGCTCCGCCCTGCCGGCCGGGCAGCGGCAGACCATCAGGACCGAGCGCTTGTGCCAGGCCCCGCTGCCCACCGAGGTCGATCCCCTGTTTCTGTTCGAAGACGAGCTGCTCTTCGTAGGTCCGTCCGGCGGCCACTGCGCGTTTCCGCCGCTCCTGCGCCATGTCCACCGTGCGGATGTTGACGCGGTTCGCCATGTAGTTTCGTGGGAGCCCCGCTCCGCCGGACTTGGCGTTGGGATCGGCGCCGGCGGCGAGCAGCGTCTTCACGGCCTCGGCGTGCTTCTGCTCGACGGCCCACATCAGCGCCGTGGTGCCGCGGACCGTCTCGCGCGCGTTCACATCCGCGCCGGCCTCCAGCAGGATCTTGATCGCCTGCGGGTTGCCGCTGCGCGCCGCGAACATGACCATCGTCTCGCCGTTGGGCCCCCTCTGCTTCGCGTCCGCGCCCGCCTTCACGAGCTTGTCAATCAGCGCGGCATGGCCGTACATCGCGGCCATGGCGAGCGGCGTCACGCTCGCGCGATTGACCGCATTGACGTTCGCGCGGGCGCGAATCAACGCATCGGTGAGCTCGACGTCGTGGTGATAGATGGCCCAGTGCAGCGCGGTCGCCCCGTCAACCTGCGGCGCGTTCACATCGGCCTTCTGTTGAATCAGCTTCTGAACCGCCGCGCGGTTGGCCTTCTGCGCGGCGTCGGCCACGTCGCTCCGGCCCGCGCCGGTCACGGACGCGGCCATGCAGACCAGGACTACCAGGACTACCAGGCAGCTCGCTGCCCGCACGCTCATGAACGTTTTCACTAGACCAGCCTCGGAAGGCGACCGGTACTGTCGCCTTGTTTGTCTCTGTTGATACCGAACAGGTCGAGCACGCTCAACAGCAGGTTGCCCGTCGTGACAGTCTTGCGATCGTATTTGAGGTGCCGGCCGCCCTTGAGCTGACCGTTGGCGCCGCCGACGAGAAAGTGCGGTACGTCGTAGTGCTGGTGCTGGTTCGAATTACCCATGTTCGTCCCATACATGATCAGGGAGCGGTCGAGCAGGGTGCCGTCACCATCGGGAATCGACTTCAGCTTTTCAGCCAGATACGCCATCGTCGACAGGTGATAGCGATTGAGCGCGGCGTAGCGCTTGACCTGCACCGGATCGTCCTGGTGATGCGATCCGCCGTGGAAGCTGACGCTCGCGCCGCCCTCGGGGAAGAGCGGGCTCTTCGGGTACTGATACACCCGGCCGGTCAGGTCCCGCGCGCCGAGCAGCGTGGCCACGCGGGTGATGTCGGCCTTGAAGGCCAGCGCCAGCATGTCGGAGTGCAGCCGCACGTGCTCATCGAACTGTTCGGGAATGCCAGGCGGCAGATCCAGGTCGGGCACGTCGTTGGAGGCCTTGGCGGCCAGCTGGATGCGGCGCTCGATCTCGCGAATCTCGTCGGTGTACTGATTCACCACGCGGACGTCGGTCGCCCCGAGCTGCTTTCGAAGCCCGTCCAGTTCCTTGACCAGCGAGTCCAGGATGCTCCGGCTCTGCTTCATTCGCTGCGCGCGCACTTCCGGCGTGGATCCGCTTCCGAACAGGCGCTCGAACACCACCTGCGGGTTCAGCTCCATCGGGAGCGGGCTGGTACGCGGCACCTTCTCTTCGGGCGGCGTCGGCAGCTCCGTCCACGAAATGGAGTTCGTGTACGAGCAGCTGTAGCCCTCACCGCAGTTGCTGGAGCTCGAGTTGGGATCCTCGACGGCGAGCTGCAGCGACGGCAGCAGCGTGTCCTGTCCAATCTTCTGCGCGATCAGCTGATCGATCGTCGCGCTGCCCGTGGTGGCATCAGCCCCCGCTGTCTTGCGCGGCTTGATGGCCGTCAGATATGCGGCGGCGACCCAGTGATCTGATCCCGTCGTGCCCTCAGGCGGCTCGGCCGACTGGGACCACAGCCCGTTGAGCACCGTGGTCTGGCTCTTGAGGCCCTCGAGCGACTCGAGGATGTAGGGCAGCTTGTCGGGAAGGGCGCCTTCGACGGCAGGCTCCCAGTGTCCCGGCGCCATGCCGTGCGGATAGAAAATCCCGACGAAGCGGCTCTTGGGCTGTCCGGCGACGGTCTGTGCCAGCACCGTGCTCGCCGGAACCATCGCGTCGAGCAGCGGCAGGGCCAGCGTGACCCCCGCACCCTGCAGAAACGCCCGACGATGAATGTGCCTTTTGGTGATGAACGACATGGTTCAGTTGACTCCCCTGTTGTCGGTCGCCGGGCGCGCGCTCGCGGTATTGGTTGGAGCGGCGGCCTCGATCTTGGTATTCATCTGGAACGGCTTGCTCTTGACGACGCCGAGCACGATCGACGAGAAGCGCCCACCGCTCTTCACCGTGTCGTGTGCGATCGCGCGCACGAGCGGCATATCGCGATATTCGACACCGCGGCCGAGCCCGTAGGTGAGCAGCTTCTCGGTGGTCACGGCGACGAACTGGCGGTCGTACTTGCCTGCGAGCCAGGTGCGAAGATCCACGGGACTCGTAATCTGCGTGCTGTCGAACGTCTGCGCTTTGGGATCCACGAGCGTGCCCTCGTCGTGGCTCCGCCACAAGCCGATGCCGTCGAAGTTCTCGAGCGCGAAACCGATCGGATCCATCAGGCGATGGCACTGGACGCAGTCGGGCCGCACCCGATGATCCAGCATCTTCTGCCGCATGGTCGGTTCCTTCGCGTTCGGATCCCCGGCGTGCGGCGGCAGCGGCGGAACGTCAGCGGGCGGCGAGGGCGGCGGCATCCCGAGGAGATTCGTCATCACCCACTTGCCGCGGGTGACCGGCGACGTGCGCTCCGGTTTCGACGTCGTGGCCAGGAACGCGCCCTTGCCGAGCAGACCTTCGCGCGCCTCCATGCCGGCACCGAGTGTGACCCGACGGAACTGGCTGCCGTAGATGCCCGCGATGCCGTAGTGCTTCGCGAGCCGCTCGTTGACGAACGTGTAGTTGGCGGTGAGGAGATCGAGCACGTTGCGATCCTCACGCACGATGGCGTCGAACAGCAGCTCGACTTCGCGCCGCATCGCCTGCCGGAGGGGATCGTCGAAGTCGGGATAGATCAGCGGCAACGGCGCGGTCGCATCGAGGCCGCGCAGGTTCAGCCACTGTCCGGCGAAGTTGACGGCGAGCGCCTCCGCCTTCGGGTGCTTGAGCATGCGGCGCACCTGCTGCTCGAGGACCACCGGGTCCTTGAGCCGGCCTTGAGTCGCCACTTTCAGCAGCTCGTCATCCGGCCCCGTGCTCCACAAGAAGAACGAGAGCCGCGAGGCGAGGTCGATGTCGCTGATGCGATACGCCTGGCCGGCACGCAGCGTGGCCGGCTGCTCTTCGATGCGGTAGATGAACTGCGGCGAGGCCAGCACACGGGCCAGCGCCATCTCGATGCCCTGCTCGAAGTTCTTCTCCTCGCGGCCGAACTTGTAGAACTGCATCAGCAAATCGACGTCCGGCGGCGTGGCCGGGCGGCGGAACGCGTAGGTCGCCAGGTTGGAGACGATCCGGCGCGCGCAAGCCGTTTCTTCGGCCGCCGACTTCGGCGTGCACGTGAAGATCTTGCGTCGGCTCGGCGAATCCTTCGCCGCGGTCGCGTTGAACGGACCCTCGATGCGCATCGTGCCCACGTGGGGGAAGAACGTGTAGCCCGGTGTCGGCCCGGTCTGGACCGTGTCGCGCATGAAGTGCTTGTCGAGATCGAGCAGCGGGGCGAAGTTGGTGGCGAGGAATGTCGCCCCCACCTTGTGCATGCCGGCCGTGGTCTTGAAGCGGACGCGCATCGGCGGGCCACCGCGTCCGAAGAACGCATTGGGCCCGGCCTGACCGCCGCCGGCCGCCGGCGCTGGATCGGCCCCGCGTCCGCGGCCGCAGTTGGTCGGCGTGTTCCGGCCACCACCCTGCCAGTTGATCAGCCCGAGCTCGTCGCCATCGAGCAGGAGAGAAAGCCGCTCGCAGGCCACGGAACCAAACCCGGTCGGCGACATGTTGTCGCCGAAGATCGGCGTGACCGTCAGCGTGTATTCGCCGTCAGACGGGAAGACGTGAGGCACGAGCATGCCGCCGCGCGTGCCGAACGGCATCCCCTCGACGTGGTAGTCCTGCGACGTGTCCTCGCGCGTGCGATAGACCACGAGCGTGGGCTCTTCCGGATAGCCCATCGCCAGCCGGCTGATTTTCTGGGCTGCCCCGACGTACGCCTCGACGAGCGTGGACGAAATGCCGAGCGCCCCGGCGATGTTGTCGAAGCCCGACGTGGAGTCATCCGACGGCAGGTAATTGGCCGGATCGACGTCGACGTCGAGCAGATCGCGAATCACGTTGGCGTATTCGGTCCGGTTCAGACGATGAAGGCCGGGAGGCGGCGTGAACGGACTTGCCGTCCGGTCAAGCGCGTTCTCGAACGACGTGATGAGCGCCTCGAACCGCTCGGGTTCCGGCCGCCGGACGCCGAGTGGCGGCATTTGGCCCGCGCGGGTCTTGCGGACCACCAGCTCCCACTTTTCGCGGTCCTTGTCGACGTTGACCGGGTCCAGCGCGTCCATGGTCAACCGGCGCGAGGAATCCAGGCCTGCCGCCTTCATCTTCTCGCTATGGCAATTGACGCAATACTGGTTGAGAAACGCGCGCTGATCCTCGGCCGTAATCCCGGGGCTCGTCGCCGTCGACGCGGCCACCGTCCGCGGCTGGGCCGGTGGCGCGCGGCGGGGTGCGGGCTGCGTCTGCCGCGGTGTCGCAGGCGCGGGCTGAGGCCGCGCCGTCTGCGCCCAGACGGCACAGACGTACATCATTGCCGCAAGGCAGCCCACGACCAAGGGTCTTCGTGTCATGCATCCGCTCCGCCCGACTCAGGCCAGAATTGATATGGACGCTCGATCAGAATCAAGGTGCAGCCCCCCTGATCGCCGTCACTCCACCGGCGGCGCGTTGCCCAAGCCATCTCGCCCAAAAAGCCAGTGGACTAAGTAGGATACCGGAATTCCCCTCTGTCCGGCAAACCCACGGACAGGCCCCTTCAGCTGACTCTCAGCTGGCAATCCTGATCGGGGAATACGCCCTGTCCCGTCCGGCTGTTTCCCGCCGTCCGTGTGTGATCCGCCCAAAGCCCGCGTCGCCCCTCGTATCGGCCCGGGCAACCGTTGAAGAAAGGGGTTCGCGCGTCGATTAGTCAGTAACCCGCAGGAACCAGACGCGCGGTGGGCGAGGTCATCCACGAAGACGCCCACAAGGGCCGTGAGGTCGCCGCATGCTCGTTCGCCCCCTTCTCCGCACGCTGAACATCGTCATGGCACCGGCTATCCGTGTCATGAACGAGCTCAGCTACGCCAGGAAGTTCGCTCTCATCAGCTTCCTCTTCATTCTTCCCCTGGCGCTGAATCTGTACCTCCTCGGTTCGGAAATCGATCAGCGCGTCCAGTTCACTGGTAAGGAACTGCAAGGCAACGCATACCTGCGTCCGGTCCGCGCGCTGAAGCTCGCAATCCAGGAGGACCGCCCTGCGTCCGAGATCAGCGCTCGCTTCGCAACCCTGAGTGAGGTCGATCGCGACCTGGGCGACACGCTGGGGACGGTAAAGCTGTTCGGCGTGGTGTCCGAGATGTGGCGCCGCGCGACAACGGTTGGACCCGGCACCGCCGAGGCCGAGACCGTGCGACGGCGCCTCTTGACCGCGCTCCGCGGCCTTCGCCTTCACGTCGGCGACACCTCGAACTTGATTCTCGATCCAGATCTCGACACCTACTACCTGATGGACGCGACGCTGCTGAAGCTACCCGACGTCGATAGCGTCCTCGGGGACGTGCTCCGCGACGGGTCGCGCGGAGACGAAGGCTGGACGGCCTCGGCTCGCGCGGAGCTGATTCGCATCGGCGGGCAGTTGGAGTCGGTGAGCAGTGAGATTGAGCACGGGCACGTCGTGGCTGCCAACAACAACGCACGCGGCAGTGTCGCCCGTCGACTCGGCGCGCCGGTGCGACGCTACGTCGAAGGGACGCATGCGTTCGTCGATGTCCTTGACGCGGTCACGATCGACGGCACGGCGCGCGCACCGCTCGAGGAGATCACGCGCCACGCCACCGAGGTGCAGGCCGCGGCCCGCGTGCTCTGGATCGCTTCAGTGGACGAACTGGACGACTTGCTTCGTGTCCGCATCGCCGGATTCGAAGGCAAGAAGCGACTCGTCTATCGCGTGGCGGCCATCACGCTGGCGCTCGTGGCCTACCTGCTCCTGGCGTTTTATCTGGCCGTTGCCCGGACGGTGAAGGGTCTCGATATCGCGACCCAGCGCCTGATGACCGGTGACCTCGATACGCCGATCGATGTCGCGGCTCGCGATGAGCTGGGCCATCTCGTTCGCGCCTTCGACGGCCTGGCCCGACGACTCCGCGAGGAATGGACGCAGGCGCGCGCCGAAACCAAACGCGCGGTCGAGGCCGAAGCCCGCGTCCGTGAGGGCGAGGCGCGGAACCATCTGATCCTGGAAAGCGCGCTCGACGCGGTCGTGACGCTCAACTCGGCGGGTCAGGTCACGTGGTGGAACGGGCGGGCGGAGAAGCTGTTTGGCTGGACGCTTGCCGATGCGCTCGGAAAGCCGATCGACGACGTCATCGTGCGACAGCGCTCTCCCGACTCCCCATCGCACGGTCCCGCGCAGACACTCATCATGGGAGGCCAGGCCTTCAATCAGCGTGTCGAGACTGCCGCACGGCGATCCGATGGGCAGGAGTTTCCCATCGAGCTGTCGATTGCGAAGGCGCAGCCGGGCAGCGATTGCGCGTTCACCGTGTTCGTTCATGACATTGCGAAACGCAAGAAGCTCGAGCTCGAGCTTCGTCAGGCGCAGAAGCTCGAATCCGTCGGACGGCTGGCAGCCGGAGTCGCGCACGAAATCAACACGCCGGTCCAGTTCGTGAACGACAACCTGCACTTCCTGCGGGATGCGGTGACCGATCTGGCGCTGGTGTTGACGAAGTACCGGGCTCTCCATCAGACCGTGGTCGACGCGCGTCCGTCGCTCGATGCCGCCGCCGAGGTGACGCAGGCCGAGCAGGATGCCGATCTCGACTACCTGGTCGAGAACATGCCGAGCGCCGTCGATCGCTCGATCGAGGGCCTGAGCCGGGTCGCGACCATCGTCCGCTCGATGAAGGAGTTCGCGCATCCGGACCAGAAGGAGATGAGCCCGGTCGATCTCAACCAGGCGATCCAGAGCACGCTTGTCATCGCGCGCAACGAATACAGGTACATCGCCGATGTCGAGACGGATTTCGGCACGCTCCCACCGGTCGTGTGCCATGGGGGAGAGATCAATCAGGCCATGCTGAACATCATCGTCAACGCCGCACACGCCATCGGCGACGCGGTGGCAGGGACCGATCGGAGGGGCCGCATCGGGATCCAGACGCGCCACGACGATGCCGCGGTGGTCATCCGCATCAGCGACACCGGGGGTGGGATTCCCGGCGACCTCCGAGAGCGGATCTTCGATCCCTTCTTCACGACAAAGGACGTCGGCAAGGGTACGGGACAGGGACTGGCCATTGCGCGGGCCGTCATTCTGGACCAGCACGGCGGCGATATAACGTTCGAGACCGAGCCGGGCGTAGGCACGGTGTTCATCATCAGCCTGCCCATTGACGGTCGGAGACAGCCGGCGGACGAGGCAGCGGCATGAGCCTGAAACGGATGCTCTTCGTTCCCGTCCTCGAACAGCAGGTCGTCATCATCTCTTGAGAGTTCGGCCCGGCTCGGCAACGGGGCGCTGGTGTTGAAGTACTTCCTATAGGCCGCGACCCAGTCGCCCGCGATCTCACGCTGGGCTGTTTCGAGCGTGACCTGCCCGCTGCACACCAGCTGCGGGAGCCTCGCTTCCAACTGATCCTTGACCCGCGCGTTCCATTGCGGCAGCCCGTAGCGTTGCGGCCACAGATTCCCGGGTTCCGAGGCTCCGCCGAGTTCAGGAGTGATCAGGTAGTCCAGTTCATATTCATCCGGGGAGACCCGCTCCATGGCATAGCGGCGGAGCACCTCTTGCCGCACGGTGGCGGGCAGGCGGCGCGGTGCGTGCGGCGCGTCGGCGGCACACAGGTCGCCCATGCTGAGCGCCAGGGTCGCGCCTGGTGTCAGCGATCGAACCGGCAGCGCGCCGTGCTCGACCGACGCGACGTTCGACATCGGTTCGGGGACGCGCGGCACTTGCCACCCGAACGCGAGCACGGCGACTGCCGCAAGCGCGGCCCCCACGCTCCATCCCGGCCTCAGTGGGAACGCTGACTGCAATGCGAAGCGCCACGAGTAGTCCATTCGCGCCGATGCTTCCCGCAGCGCCCCCTGGAGTCTGTGCCGGGTGTCACCCAGGACGACGAAGGGTTCGCGATGATGCTGATAGGCGCCCGCGACGGCGGCGGCGACGACATCGAACTGGCGGCCTCTTGCGCGACATCGCGGACACGACGCGAGATGCGCATCGGCCGCCGCCTGCCGACGAGACGGCAGCTCGCGATCGACGGCGCGCAGGAGCTCTTCGTCGGCGAGATGAGTAGAGTGATTGCGCATCACGTCATCCGATGTCCGCGTTGGTGAGGCGTGTCGTCGCTCGGGTGAGTGCATTGGCGACCGCTCCGAGGGACACGCCGAGCGCTTTCCCGATGTCGCGATAGGGCAGGCCTTCCGCGCGCAGGTAGAGGCAGCGTCTGTCGCGGTCCGGCAGCGCGCGAAGCACGGCGCGCAGCCGCTCGCGCCGCTGGTCCTGTGCCACCCGTTGTTCTGGATTTGCGGCCGTGTCGAGCAGGCGCTCGACGAGCGCCTCGTCCAGCGCGCTTTCCTTCCGCCGCGTTGTCGTCCGTCGCTGCTTCAACGACAGGTTGTGCGCGACGCGGTAGAGCCAGCCTCGCAGGTTGTGTCGCGGGCGACCGAGGCTGAGATGACGAAACAAGGAGAGAAAGATTTCCTGCACCACATCTCGAGCTGTTTCCGTGCCGAGGCCGAACGATCGAGCGTATCGGTGGAGCCCAGCTCCGTGCTCGTCGAAGAGCGCGAGTACATCGGCGTGGACGGCTTCCGATCCGGTTCGCGGCAGATCGAGCGTCGCCCGCAGAGCGAGCTCGAGGGTGGGCTGCAGCTTCGACGACGCGATGAGGTCCGACACAGTGCGGCAGATTCTACACGTCGCACGGCCGCTCGCGATCCCGAAAAAAAGAACGTGAACAAACGGACGCCCACAGGGATATCAACAATAAGGAATCCCATGTCGCGACCGTTCGAGCCCGTTCGTGTCCTCGTTGCCGCCAGCGTGGTTGCGTGTGCAGGCATCTGTTCGTCGGTCGCGCTGGCACAAGAGACGACGAGCACCCCTGCTCCAGTAGCATCGCAGAACCAGCCCGCCCCGGCCGCACCTGCACCGCTGGTGTTCAACATCACAGTCGTGGGTAACACGCCGCTGGCAGGCAGCGACGTGCCGATCAATCGAATTCCCGCTCCGGTGCAGACGGGGACCAGCCGCGACATCGATCGGTCGGGCGCCCTCGATGTGTCGGACTTCATGAACCGGCGGTTCGAAGCGGTTCACGTCAACGAGATTCAGGGCAATCCGTTCCAGCCCGACGTGAACTACCGCGGCTACACGGCGTCGCCTCTTCTTGGGACGCCACAGGGCCTCTCCGTGTACATGGACGGCGTTCGACTCAATCAGCCGTTTGGCGACGTGGTCAGCTGGGATCTCATCCCGAGGATGGCCATCTCGTCGATCGCGCTGATGCCGGGATCGAATCCGCTGTTCGGTCTGAACACCCTGGGTGGTGCGCTGTCAGTGCAGACAAAGAACGGCCGCACCGATCCGGGCACGCGAGTGCAAGCGATCTACGGGAGCCACACGCGGCGGGCGATCGAGTTCGAACACGGTGGCGCGAGGACGACCGGCCTGAACTGGTACTTCGCCGGGAATCTCTTCGACGAACACGGGTGGCGCGACGAGTCGCCGTCGAACGTGGGTCAGTTGTTCGGCAAGCTCGGATGGCAGCGGCCGAAGACAGATGTGAGCGTCGGCCTCGCCTATGCGGACACCGTGCTGAACGGCAACGGTCTGCAGGAAGCGCGTTTGCTCGAGGGCGACTCCGCGAGCGTGTACACGAAGCCAGACACGACCGACAACCGCTCCGCCTTTCTCAACGTGTCAGGGCGGCACAGCCTTCGTGACACGCTGACGTTTGCCGGCACCGCGTATTACCGGCGCATCCGCACGAACACGCTCAACGGCGACGTCAACGAAGACTCGCTCGACCAGGCCATCTACCAGCCCGGCGCGGCCGAACGCGCAGCGCTGTTGGCGGCCGGCTACAACGACGTGCCAGCCAGCGGCGCCACGGCGGCGAACACGCCGTTTCCCTACTGGCGTTGTCTCGGCAATGTGCTCCTGGGCGACGAGCCTGGCGAGAAGTGCAACGGCCTCCTCAACCGAAGCGCCATTCAGCAGCACAATGCCGGTGCGTCCGGCCAATTAACCTGGCTGAGCGCACCAGGCGGCGATGGCCATCAAGTCACCGCCGGTGCGGCGTACGATTACAGCACCGCGGCCTTCGTGCAATCGACTGAGCTGGGCTATCTCAATCCCGATCGCAGTGTGACGGGGACGGGTGCATTCGCCGACGGTGTGACCGGCGGGAGCGTCGACGGCGAGCCGTTCGACGCGCGCGTCGATCTCGATGGCCACACGCGAACGTTCAGTCTGTACGCCACCGACACGCTGCGGCTGCGGGACGGTTGGCACGTCACGCTCTCGGGACGGTTCAATCGCACGGTCGTCGACAACGCCGATCGCATCACGCCCGGCGGCGGGCCGGGCTCACTCGATGGCACTCACACTTTCAGCCGCTTCAATCCTGCGGCGGGTCTGACCATCGATCTGCGGCGCCAGGTCAACGCCTACGCCGGGTACAGCGAAGGCAGCCGTGCGGCCACGTCGATCGAGCTCGGATGCGCCGATCCGGAATCGCCCTGCAAGCTGCCCAACGCGATGGCGGGGGATCCACCCCTCGATCAGGTCGTGACCCGAACCGTGGAAGCGGGCCTGCGCGGCAGGCATCGAGCGAACTGGAACGTCTCGGTATTTCGCGCTGACAACCGCGACGACATTCTGTTCGTGACGTCGGAGCAGACAGGCTTCGGCTATTTCAGAAACTTCGGCCGGACGCGTCGCCAAGGTCTCGAGGCCGGCGCCGACAGCCGGCTTGGACCGGTGACGCTCGGCGTCGGCTACACATTCCTCGACGGCACGTTCCAGAGCGCAGAGAGCGTCAACGGCGAGAGCAACAGCGCCAATCAGGCGGCCCTCGATGGCGAGCCGGGGCTCGAAGGCACAATCACGATCGAGCCGGGCGCACGGGTCCCACTGATCCCCCGGCACATGCTGAAGGTGTTTGGCGACGTGCGGGTCCGATCGAACGTGTCGCTGGAGGTGGGCGTTGTGGGCACGTCGAGCCTGTACGCGCGCGGCAATGAGAACAACGCCCATGAGGCCGATGGCAGCTACTACCTCGGGTCAGGCGCCACACGCGGATACGCCGTGGTCAACCTCGGCGCGCGGTATCAGGTGAAGCCGCGGTTCGAGCTGCTCCTTCAGATCAACAATCTCTTCGACCGTCGGTACCACACCGCGGCGCAACTGGGTCCTGTCGCCTTCACGAGCGCAGCCACATTCATCGCGCGGCCATTTCCCGCGATCGACGGCCAGTTTCCTTTGCAACACGGAACGCTCTACGCGCCGGGCGCGCCCCTCGCGTTCTGGGTCGGCACGCGCGTTACGCTGTGACGGCAGCGATGCCGGTACGAATCCGCTCGATTGCGTACCTGGTCACCTCCTCGACCTCCGCCTTCTGATGCTCCAGACGGCGATCGATCGCGAGCATCGCGATGCCGTGGACGTTGGCCCAGACGAAACGCGCCATCTGCATGGGATCGTCACCGCGTAGCAGCCCGTCGTGCTGTTGGGCGATGAGTGAGTCCACGAGCGCCTGAAACGCACCGGCGCCTTCCTGCGTCAGCTCCGGATTCGCGGCGCTGGTGACGTCGGCGCTGAACATCACGCGGTAGTGAGACGGGTGTGCCACGGCGAACTGCACGTAGGCCATGCCCATCGCCTCGAACCCGCCACGCCCTCGGCCGCCTCTCTCCCAGGCCTCGACGAGCTCCAGGCGCAACATGCGGAAGCCTTCCGCGGCGACCGCTGACAGGAGCGCTGACTTGTCGGCGAAGTGACGGTAGAGCGCCGTGCGCGACACGCCGAGCGTGCTGCCGACCTGTCGTAGTGTGAGACCGTCCACTCCGTGGCGGTGGATGGCCCGCACGGCGGCCTGGAGCAGGGCCCGTCGAAGGTCGCCGTGGTGGTAGCGATCGGCGCGTTTGCGAGCCGGCCGGGGAGTGCGAGCGGGGGCCATATTCCCCATGATACCACGAATGTTGACACAGTCTACATGGAGCAGTATGCTGATGTTGACAACGGCAACATGTGGAGGACGTCATGCAGCGCTCGATGAACCCCGAGAACCCCCGGACCCCTTTGAACCCTCGGAACCTCTTCAACCTTCTGTGGACGGCTAGCCCGCCGCTGACCGTGGCCGGCCTGCTGATGCTGGCCGCGCTGGTCGTCTCGGTCATCGGCCTGGCGGTGGATCCCCGAATCATCACCGGCGCTCCCGCGTGGCTCAAGCCCGCCAAGTTCGCCGTGTCCACCGCGATCTACATGCTGACCCTTGCGTGGGTCCTGACGTTCCTGCCGGACTGGCTCCGCACGCGCCGCGTCATCGGCTGGTTGACGGCCGTGGTGCTCACGCTGGAAGTGGCGATCATCGACGCGCAGGCGTGGCGCGGGGTCACGAGCCACTTCAATGTGGGAACGACGCTCGATGGCGCTCTCTTCTCGATCATGGGTGCCGCCATCGTCATCCAGACGCTGAGCAGCATCGCAGCGGCGATCGCGCTCTGGCGTCAGACCTTCCAGGATCGAGCGTTCGGATGGGCGCTGAGTCTCGGCATGACGATGACGATCGTCGGTGCCAGCACGGGAGGTCTGATGACCAGCCCAACGGCCGCGCAGCTCGAACAGGCACGGGCGACCGGGCGCATTGCGGTGGTCGGCGCGCACACGGTGGGCGCACCTGACGGCGGGCCCGGGCTGCCGGGCACACAGTGGAGCGTCGAGCACGGCGACCTGCGCGTCGCGCACTTCCTGGGCCTGCATGCCTTGCAGCTGTTGCCGGTGGTCGCGCTCGTCCTCAGCCGCCGGCGCTGGGCCGATGCGGTGCGCGTGCGTCTGGTGCTCACCGCCGCGGCGAGCCACGTCTCGCTCTTCGCGATCCTCCTATGGCAGGCTCTCCGTGGCCAGGCGCTCGTGAATCCTGACGCGGCGACGCTCGCCGCGCTCGCCCTCTGGGCGACACTGACGGCCGCCGCGGTCTGGGTTGTGACGAGGCGACGGGCCGCGATTCCCGGACAGGCCCTCGTGCTGTCCTGAGAGGTGACGCCATGACGCCCGATTCCATTTTCTCGATCGCGAACCTCGTGGCCGCTCTCGCGTGGGTGCTGCTCGCGATTCTCCCGCGTCAGCGCTGGGTGTCGAGCGTCGTCACCAGCATCGTCGTGCCGGCGCTGTTCGCCGTGGTGTACGTGGCGATTGTCGTGACCACCTTCGGTGGAAGCGAGGGAGGATTCTCGAGCCTGCCGGCGGTCGCAACGCTGTTCAGCAACCCGTGGGCGTTGCTGGCTGGCTGGATCCATTACCTGGCGTTCGATCTGCTCATCGGGAGCTGGGAGGTCCGCGATGCTCGCGATCGCGGCGTACCGCACCTTCTCGTGCTGCCGTGCCTGGTGTTGACGTTTCTGTTCGGCCCGGCCGGATGGCTGCTCTATGTGGCGCTGCGTGCGGCCAGGTCTTCGCACATGCGCCAGAGCCGTTCCTCCTCCTGAAGGTTCCTGAGCTCGCACGGCACTTCTCGCCGATCGGTATAGAAACCGCCGGTGGCGTCGGCGAGGTCGGAACTGCTGGCGAGCCAGACCGCTGTGTCGGCCCCCTGCGCGATCGTGCGGCCGGTTCGCTCCTTGTAGGCTCGTCGCAGATCGGGCGGCATGTTGCGAGACAGATCCGTGCCCGGGACAAACCCCGGAGTCATCGCGTTCACGGTGACGCCCCGCTGCCGCAGCCGTCGTGCCAGCGCCCAGCTCCAGAGCCGGTTGCAGGCTTTCGATTGTCTGTATGCCTGCAGCCGATCGAATCGTCTCCGTGCGAACTGCAGGTCGTCGAGGTCGAGATCGCCGGCAAAGGCCGACGCGACGACGACTACGCGCGACGGAGCGCCGGCCTCGAGCAGGTCGAGCAGCTCGCGCGTGAGCAAGTGATAACCCAGCACGTTCGTCGCCAAGGTGAGCTCGATGCCGTCCACGCTCTCACCGCGCTGGTCCTGAACGGTTCCTGCATTGTTGACCAGCACGTCGAGTCGGGGATGCTGCTGCCGATAGACGCGGGCGGCATCGCGGATGGACTGCTGGCTCGAGGTGTCGACCGGCAAGACCTCGACGCGACCAGCGCCGCCGGCCGAGGCGATCTCCGTCGCCACGGCGCGCCCCTTCACCACGTCGCGACAGGCCAGAACAAGATCGGCGCCGAGCGCGCCGAGCTGCAGCGCGATCTGCCGGCCGATGCCAGACGTGGGTCCAGTGACGATGACCTGTTTGCCGGTGATCCAGTTCATAGAG
>DATDOE010000064.1:0-43302 GCA_035293405.1 Vicinamibacterales bacterium
AGGTTCCGGTATTCATCACGGTCGTCGTGCTGATATTCTTCTTCATGGCTGGTCTCCTTGAATGCACCTCGAGTGCGTCTATTCACTGGGAGCGTAAATGCATCCCGTTCAGGAGACCAGCCTTCTCATCCCATCTGCTAAGGGATCGTTCGGATCGTTCGGATCGTTCGGATCGTTCGGATCGTTCGGATCGTTCGGGGCGTTCGGGGCGTTCGGGGCGTTCGGGGCGTTCAAAACGTTCGAACATTTCGTTGCGTGCACGTCTCGTTTTCTGCCATGTCTCCACGGCTTTCCGTTGTATCGCTGAGAGTTTGCGCGTGGCATGCACCCTGCTCCTCGATAGAGCATGCGCGGAGCTCGGCGTTTCGAGGATCTGCTCACATGGCAGCGAATGAACGAGTTGAGCGTCGAGGTGTGGAAGGCGACGGACGTGCCGCCGGCGTCGCGGGACTTTGATTTCCGCGACCAGATCCGCGATGCCAGCGACTCCGCCCAGAGAAACGTCGCCGAGGGGTTCGGGCGCTTCAGCCCACCGCAGTTCGCCCACTTCCTCGACATCGTCCGTGCGTCGGCACTAGAGACAAAGGCGCTGCTGAAGAAAGGCCTTGCGGTTGGCTACTGGCCGGAATCGGAATTCCAGCGGCTGGACACACTCGCGGACCGCGGCCTCCAGGCTGTTGCCAGGTTCCAACGGTATCTACGATCCCCGCACGCCAAGCGAAACGCCGCACGTCGCTACCAACGAACCAGGCACAATCGGAACGCCTCGAACGATCCGAACGTTATGAACGATCCGAACGGCACGAACGATCCGAACGATCCGAACGATCCGAACGCTCCGAACGATCTTCGGTAATGAGTCGTGCACCTCTCTGAAAAGTGAGATACGCAACGGCCCACTCGAACAGCACCACCACGCGGTTGCGGAAGCCGATCAGCATCACGATGTGAAGAAAGAGCCAGGAGAACCAGCCGATCAGACCTGAGAAGCGAGCCCAGGGGAGGTCGGCGACGGCGGAGCCACGTCCGACGATCGCCATATTCCCCAGGTTGCGGTACACGAACGGCAACGTCGGCTTTCCGTCGAGCCGACGGAGAATGTTGCGCGCGGCATGGGTTGCCCCCTGCATCGCGGTCTGCGCGACGCCTGGCAGGAGCTTTCCTTCTTGATGGAAGGCCGCCGCGTCGCCAATGACGAAGACTTCCGGATGGCCGGGAACCGAGAGATCGGGCTCGACGATCGCCCGTCCCGCGCGATCGAGTGGCACGCCGAGCGTGGCCACGAGCGGAGACGCGGCCACACCTGCCGCCCAGACCACCGTGCCGGCATCCAGCCGCTCGGTCCCCAGCGTCACACCGTGCGCGTCGATGCCCGTCACGGCAATACCCTCGCGAACGTCCACGCCAAGACGGGCCAGGGACCGGCGCGCGGCGTGGCGCAGCGGCTCCGGGAACGTCTGGAGAATCGTCTGGCCCGCCTCGACCAGTACGATCCGCGCGCGTGAGGTGTCGATCGATCGGAACTCGTCGCGCAGCGTCTGTCGCGCGATCTCGGCGAGCGTGCCGGCCAGCTCCACACCCGTGGGTCCGCCACCAACGAGCACGAACGTGAGCAGCTCGCGCTGGCGGATCGGATCCGATTCCCGCTCGGCGCGCTCGAAGGCGATGAGGAGGCGGCGCCTGATCGCGATCGCATCCTCGAGCGTCTTCAGTCCAGGTGCGTGCTGCTCCCATTCGTCGTGACCGAAGTAGGCATGGCTCGAGCCGCTGGCCACGATGAGGTAGTCGTAGTGGAGTGCGGCGCCGTCGGTGAGCTCAACCTGACGCTCCGCAACGTGGATGCGCCGCGCATCGCCCATGAGGACGCGCACGTTGCGTGCCCGCCGCAGGATCCATCGAATCGGCGCGGCGATGTCGCCGGGCGAGAGCGTGGCCGTGGCCACCTGGTAGAGAAGGGGCTGGAAGACGTGATGGTTCCGCCGGTCGAGAAGCGTCACCTGGACGTCGGCGTTCCGCAGGAACTTTGCCGCCGAGAGTCCACCAAACCCGCCGCCGACAATCACGACATGTGCGCGTGACAATGTGGAGGATTCCAGTGACTGCCGAACCCAGCCTACACTATCCCCTGTGAAGCCAGTCACCTCTCTCACGGCCGAGCATGTCGTGGACACCGTGTGCCCGCTGGATTGTCCGGACTCGTGCAGCCTGGACATCGGGCTGCAGGACGGCCGCATCACGAGCATCGATGGTTCATCGCTGAACCCCGTCACCGGTGGATATATCTGCGCCAAGGTCCGCCGATTCACGGAGCGCGTGTACGGCACCGACCGCGTGATGTACCCGGCCATTCGCAAGGGTCCCAAGGGGCTGGCGCTCTTCCAACGCGCCTCCTGGAACGATGCGCTCGCGCTCATCGCGGAGCGTCTCACCGAGGCGCGAGAGACCTGGGGCAGCGAGTCGATCCTGCCCTACTCCTACGGGGGATCGAATGGCCTGCTGACGCAGGACACCAGCGATGCGACGATGTTTCGGCGACTCGGCGCATCGAGACTCGCGCGCACGGTCTGCGCCGCGCCGACTGGAGCCGCCAACGAAGCGCTCTACGGCAAGATGCCGTCGATCACCTACCAAGACTACCCATCCGCGCGCCTGATCGTCTTGTGGGGCGCGAATCCGTCGGCATCGGGCATTCATCTGGTGCCCTACATTCGCGACGCGCAGCGCAACGGCACGAAGCTGGTGGTGATCGATCCACTCACGACGGCGCTGGCCAAACAGGCCGACCTTCATCTGGCCATTCGGCCGGGCACTGATCTGCCCGTCGCGCTCGCCATCCATCGCTACCTGTTCGAAGAGGGGTTCGCCGATCGCGCGTTTCTCGACGCCCGGACCCACCGCGCGGACAAGCTGCGCGCCAAGGCACTGCCGTGGACCTTCGAGCGTGCCGCCGCCGAAGCGGGCATCTCGGGGGACGCCCTTGCCGCCGTGGCCGAGTTGTACGCGACGACGACCCCGGCCGTGATTCGGTGCGGCTGGGGCCAGGAGCGCAATCGCAACGGCGGGAACTCGAGCCTGGCCATCCTCGCGCTCCCGGCCGTCGCCGGCAAGTTCGGAGTGCGTGGTGGCGGCTACTCGATGAGCAACACCAACGCATGGGGTATCGAGCGGACCTGGATCGGCGCGCAGGAGCCCGCGACCCGGCTGATCAACATGAACCAGCTCGGTCGCGCGCTCACCGATCTCGATCCGCCAATCAAAGCGTTGTTCGTCTACAACTCGAATGCGGCGGTGACCTCACCCGACCAGAGTCGGATCTTTCGCGGGCTCGAGCGTGACGATCTCTTCACCGTGGTCTTCGATCAAGTGATGACGGACACCGCACGGTACGCGGATGTCCTGCTGCCGGCGACCACGTTCCTCGAGGGATACGATCTCGTGCGTGGATATGGCCCGATCAGCCTTCGGCTGGGTAAGCCGGTGATCGAGCCAGTGGGTGAAGCGCGCTCCAACGCCGAAGTGTTTGGTGAACTGCTGCAACGGCTCGATCTGGCGGAACCGGGCGATCCGAGCGGCGAGCTCGAGGAAATGCTGCACGTGCTCGCGCGCATGCCCGGGACCGCCAGCGCGGAAATCGCCGAACACGGCGCCGCGATTCCACTTGCCGGCGGCCGACCGATTCAGTTTGTGGACGTCCAACCGCGGACGCGCGACGGCAAGGTCGATCTGTTTCCCGACTATCTCGATGCGCAGTCGCCCGCCGGTCTGTACGGATACCAGCCCGACCCCGCGACCGCGGAGTTTCCTCTCGCACTCATCTCGCCGGCGAGCGAGCGTACGATCAGCTCGACGCTCAGCGAGCTGCCACGTCCCGACGTGCGACTGCTGATGCACCCCGACGATGCAGCGGCTCGAGGACTGAACGAGGGAGATGCAATCCGCCTCTTCAACGCCCTCGGCGAGGTTCGATGCGGATTGCAGGTTGGTGGTTGGATACGGCCAGGCACGGTGGTGCTGCCGAAGGGGCTGTGGCGTAAGCACACAGCCAACGGCTACACCGCCAATGCCCTGGCCCCTGACACGTTGACCGACCTCGGCGGCGGCGCATGCTTCAACGACGCCCGCGTCGAAGTCCGAAAGGCCTGACGCGTCAGGATGTCAGCGGACGACCAAGACGACCAAGGACCGGCCACGGGGGCCAGCCAAGGAACTGGCCACGGGGGCCAATGGTCAATCCGCGCGGCGAGACATGCCGGGAGCTTCCGACTGCAGGTTCTGCAGCCCCGCGGCACCGATCGGGACCAGCCGTCCCCGTCCGCCCCGGCTGCTCTGACCGCCCTTGCGGCCAGCGGCCCGGGCTTCATCAGGCGTCCACTCGTGGGCGGTGCCTTTCTCGTGGGCGGCGCGACCACCTTTGCTGGCGATCTCGCGCTGCTTCTCCCGACTCATTGAAGCAAATCCGCGACGTTCTTTGCGGGCTCCGTCCACAGTACCCTCCTCGTGATTCGTCTCGATGCTGCGACCGTCGATGGCCTCAGCATGGCTCTGGCTGCAGGGATGGAGTTCAAGGGGTGTGCCAGAAAAGATGGGCCAAGCTCATCCAGAGGCGGAGGTTGGAAACAGGAGCGTCTGGCGTGATTCTCGTCTGGCGGCTGGCTCGGGTCTGTGACGCAGAACCTGACAGACGAGGTCGTTGGTTGTGTAAATCAGTTCGTCAGTTGTAATTTCGCCTGCGGGAGGCGAGGGGGTAACATGCCTGCTATGGATGATTGCGCACCTCCCGTTCAGGATCGGCCAGTCGGAAATACCAGCGGCCGGACTGTCCAATGCGTGAAGTTCCAGAAGGTCATGCCCGCTCTCGATGCGCCCCCGTGGCCAGGCGAGCTGGGACAGCGTCTGTACGAGAACGTTTCAGCGCAGGCCTGGAAGCTGTGGGAAGAGCGGCAGAAGATGATCCTGAACGAGTACCGCCTGATGCCGTGGCAGAAAGAGGCTCAGGAGATCATCGCGAAGCACCTGGAGGAATTCTTCTTCGGCGACGGCGCCGCGCTCCCTCCCGGCTACGTTCCTCAACAGAGTAAATAGTCCCAGCTCCCAACCCAAACCGGTCCCAACTCCCAACTCCCAATCAGGTGTTTCCCGTATGGGGCGCTCGGGTTTATCGCGAGGCCACCGCGATCTCGCGCTCGATCACGAACACCAGCCTGCCGTGCGCGTCGCGGAGCGACTGCGCCACCGACGCTGGATCGACGCCGCTCGCGAAAATGAACCCGAGATAGCTGTGACCCTCAGGGAGGGGCAGAAGGATTTCGTCGGCTTTCGCGGTGATACGTACCTCGTCTACACCAACGACCGCACGCGCTGTTTCCACGCCAGCAACACTACGATAGACCCCGCGTCTCGGAATCGGAATCATCATGACACCAGAGGCGGACCGTTGCGGTTCGTATCCGGAGATGTCTTCACCAAGCGCATGGCGCAGCAGGACCTCCTCGAGTGAGGCGGCTGGCTCCGCACCCGGGCGCTCGGCGTCACGCGGCCCACCTGGGACACGAAATCGGAGCGCCTTCGAACACAACCCGCCGATCGGCCGTGGCGCCACCTCGAGGACATACACACCGCCGGTGTTGACGCGACATTCGGCGTGCACGGGACCGTGCGAGAGCCCTAACGCGCGGGCGGCCACGGCGATGTGCTCCACGATCGCCGCCTGCACTTCCGCAGAAGCCGTCGACGGCGTGACGTACACCGTCTCTTCGAAGAACGGGCCGACGAGCGGTTCGGGCTTGTCGAAGATCGCGAACACACGCAACCCGCCGTCGGTGAGCACGCCTTCGACGGCAAACTCATGGCCCGGGACGTAGGACTCGATGAGCGCCTGCTCATGAACCGGATCGCGTTCGATCAGGATGTCCGGCGACCGCATCAGCCGGCGCAAGCGGTCAAACGACCGCACGAACGCGCGCTCATCGTCGACGCGCATCACGCCGCGGCTGCCCGACAGTGACAGCGGCTTGATCACGGCTGGGTACGCACACTCCGCCGCGAGTGCCGAGGAATCATCCGAGAGGGAGACTTCCCGGAACAAAGGTGTGGGCAGGCCAGCCGATTTGAATGCGTTGCGGCTCGCGACCTTGTTGCGGCTGGCTCGGGCGGCCGCGGGGGTGTTCCCTCGCAGTCCGAGCGCGTCGGCCACGTCCGCAGCGAGGACCGCCGGCCGATCGCCAACCGCGAGCACCGCGGCAGGTGGCGGCGCACCTGCGCACGCTGACACCACGGCATCAATCGAGTGGGGCGGGTCGTGAAACCGGATCGGAATCGCCTGGTCCCACCACGGATCCTCGAGGCGATCGCACCGGTCGCTCGCGAACACGAGCCGCACCCCGAGTCTCTCGGCCGCCTCGCCGAATGACCGGATCTGGTAGCCGGTCGTCGTCGCCAGCAGGAGAACGCGCGTCACACCAGGTCGGACTGCTCCGGGCCCGGCTCCGCGCAGCAGTACCAAGCCTCCGTCATGTAGGGTGGGGTCAGACCCGGGGTCAGAGTTGGGGTCAGAGTTGGGGTCTGACCCCGGGTCTGACCCCGAATAGCGTACGCGGCGTCGGCGATGGCGGAAAACGCGGCGGTACGTGATTTCTGCGATGCGGCAATGCGCATGACCTCCACCTGCAGGGCATCGACGCGGCCGTCGCGATGCTTCCACGGCCAGGTCAACGACTGCGGATCGAAGGCGTCGATCGCGTCTCTGATGTCGGCAAGCTCGAGCAGCCGGGACTCCGCGGTCACGAGCAGCCGGATGGCGAGCTGAATCGGCGCCACTTCGTCGATCAGGTTCAGCGCCTCGACCTGATCGATCAGGTCCACGTATCCCTCGAGCGTCGTCCACGGCGTGAACGGCACAAACGTCGGCGCAAGCGTGACGCCGGCATCACGGCACAAGCCGACCGCGCGAACGAAATCCGCGCGCGTGTGCCCTTTCAACAGCTTCTCGAGCACCTGATCGTCGACCGACTCCACTGCGCTCGTGATGAAGAGACACCCCGTCTCGCGGAGCAACGGCAGCATCTCCGCGTGCTGCAAGAGGTGCTCGATCTTGATCGTCGCGTCGTAGGTGATCTCCGGGAGCTCGGCGGCGAGCTGCTCCACGAGGCGGCGCGCGTGCGTCGGGCCGTTGAAGAAATCGGGGTCGCCAAAGCTGATGTGCTGCGCGCCGGCGGCGACGTGCGCGCGCACGTCCTGCATCACGACGTCGATCGGGACCGCCCTGAACTTGCCTTGATAGACCGGCACGATCGGACAGTGCCGGCACAGATGCTTGCACCCGCGCGTGGCGTCCGTACTCCCCACGACGCGCCGCGTGCCGTCGGGCATCTGCAACGACGCGTATCGTGCAAGCGGCGGCAGTGACGTTCGGTCTGGCTGGATGAACGTGAGCTTCACTGGGCTCTGGGCTTTCGGCTTTGGGCTTTGGGCTTCGGGCTCTGGGCTTTCGGCCGTTGGCGCTTGGGAGTTGGGAGTTGGGAGTTGGGAGTTGGCCAGGGCCACCAACTCCTGTTCAGCGTCGGGCCCCAACACATGCGCCACACCTCGTTCCAGGAGCCACGCGCGGTTGAGCGGCGCATAGAGGCCATAGGCGGCAAGATCTGCGTCCGGATTCAGGGCTCGCACCCGCGCGACGAGCGGCGCCGCCAGACGGGTCGCCGTGTGCATGGGGAGATAGAACGCGATCAGCGCGGCCCCCCGAATCTGCTCGTCGGTCAGCGGCTCGCGTGATGTATCCACACACTCGACGTCCGCGCCCGCCTGGCGCAACCAGGCGGCCGGCGACGCCAGGCCGAGCGGCTGCCGGCCAAGGTCGTACGTGGATACCAGGACGGTTTTCACACCGTTCAGTGTACCGCCGGATGCGACCGTCCGACCTTTCAGATCTCGAGGGCCCGGAGGTCAGCGAAGAGCGACGAGCTCTCGCTCGGTCGGCGCTCGGGTTGCCAGGCTCACGGCGATGAGCGCGAGCACCGAGACGGCGAACGCCGGATACACCGTGGGCAGGCCGAACAGGTACGAGCCACCTGCAGCTCTCGCCTGGACCTCCCAGCCGATCGTCACCAGCATGCCAGATGCGATCGACGCGACACCTCCTTGTCGCGTCGCGCGGGGCCAGATGAAGGCCGCCAGCAGAGCGGGCGTGATGGCGGCGCCGTACATCGTGTACGCCCACAACGCCATCGCGAGGATGGTTGAAAAAAATCGGAGCGCCAGGAAGCCGCTGACACCGAGCACCACGACCATGATTCGGGTCCATAGGAGGACCTGCCTATCGGAGGCCGCGGTGTTGATGTACCGTCGGTACACATCGTTCATCAGCGCGCTTGCCGGAGTGAGCAGGAAGCTGTTCGCGGTCGAGATAATGATCGCCGCAGCGCCACAGATCAGGCCGATACCGAGCGCAACCGGCAGGACGTCAACCGCCACGCGCATCACGATCGCTTCCGAGTCACCCGCGCTCAGACCGGGCAAAGAGACACTGCCGAACACGCCGACCGCGCAAATGAGGCTCTCGACCAAGATCGTCCCCGCGATCCAACCGATAACCGCATTGCGTGCGGCTCGTTCGTCACGGGCCGAGAAGAACTTCTGGTACATGTTGGCTTCGCCCATGAGGAGCAGCATCGTCGGCAGGAACAATGCGCCCGCCTCGAGCCACGGATCGAGCGTCCCGAACACAGAGACCTGATCGGGGCGGAGCGACGCCAGAGCAGCGCCCGGACCGCCGGCGTGCACAACGAGATAGCCCACGGCTGCGCCAACGCCAGCGATCATCATCAGCCCATTGCCGACGTCGAGGTACGCCACCGCCAGCATCCCAGCAAGCGCCGTATACGCGATGCAGAACACCGCCGTGATCAGCGCGCCGGTGCCGACATCGATAGGGGCGATCAGATTCAGGAGGCGACCGCCGCCGCGGAACTGATACGCCGCGATCGTTGTGTAAGCGATGGCCGTCACGAGCGTCCCAAGCGTGCGGGCCGTGGGCCCGTATCGCAGCTCGAGAATGTCCGGCATCGTGAACTTCGCAATGCGCCGAACACGGTGCGCAAGGAAATACACGGCAGCAATTCCGACCCATGCGCCGGCGGACTGCCACAGCGCCGGGAATCCAGCTCGATACGCGAGACCTGCGCCGCCAAACAGGCTGCCTGAGCCCACCCATGTGGACAACAGCGTGAAGACGAGTACCCGAGCCGGCAAGGTACGACCGGCGATGAGAAAGTCGTCGCTGGTCTTGACACGGCGAGACTGCCAGAGACCCACGACGATGAGCAGCGCGAGGTACACCAGGACCGACGTCAGATACATGGCGGGGGGTAGTGTATCCTTTGTGCTTCTGGGCCTTGGTTTCCGGTCTCCGATCCGGTCAACGAACTGAGGCGAGGATCGAGACTCGTGGCACTCGACAAGTACCGCGCAAAGCGCGACTTCACCAAGTCGCCAGAGCCGGACGGCAGCAAGGCTCGCCAATCACCTGCCGGCAAGAAGCCGCGGTTCTTCTGCGTGCAGAAGCATCTGGCCAGTCACCTTCACTACGACTTCCGGCTGGAGCACAACGGCGTGCTCCTCTCATGGGCGGTGCCGAAGGGACCGTCTCTCGATCCCGCGACCAAGCGGCTGGCGATGCACGTCGAGGATCACCCGCTCGACTACGGCGAGTTCGAAGGCGTCATCCCATCAGGCTACGGTGCGGGCATCGTCATGTTGTGGGACCGCGGCACATGGACGCCCGAGTCCGACGATGTGGATGCGGCGCTGGCCAAGGGGGATCTGAAGCTCACGCTCGATGGCTGCAAGTTGAAAGGCTCGTGGGTCCTCGTGCGCACCAAGGGCAGGTACGCGGGAGGTTCGGAGAGTAGTGAACCGTGGCTCCTCATCAAGCATCGTGATGAGTGGGCCGGCGCGCTGGACATCGCCGAGTTCGCACCGCTGAGCGTGAAGAGCGAGAGCGACTTTGCGGACATCCTGTCGCAGGACAACCCGGACGTCTGGCGGTCGAACCGGCCGGCGAAGGGTGGCGAGACCGGTGCCATGTTCGACCGAATCATTCAGAGAGCCCTGGAGTTGCGGAAGACGCCGGCGAAGCCGGCCCGCGCGGTCAAGACCAAGAGCAGTCCTGCCAAGAACGCCAGTCCCGCCAAGAAGGGCAAGCGGAGATGATCAAGGAACGTGCGTCGTGGCGATGATGTGCATCGCGCCGTTGACCGCCGCGTGTAAGGGGGAACAGGCCCCACCTGGTGCGACCAATGATGCCGGCGCCAGCTGGCCGGCGGTTCGTGAGCAGCTCGTCGAGGACTATCTCAAAGCGCATCCGGTCTTCGCGGTGGTCGCCGGGCGACACGAGTACGACGGCCAGTTGCCCGACTGGAGTGCGGCAGGGATCGCCGCGGAGATTCGACGGCTGCACGCGGCAAAGGACACGGCGCTGGCCGTCCCGGACACGGCCCTCGACAACGCCGCACGACTCGAGCGCGACACCTTCGTGGCGCGGGTGGATCGCGATCTCTATTGGCTCGAAACTGCCGAAGCGCCGTTTGTGAACCCGGCGTTCTATCTCGACTGGATGGTCGACAACCTCGACCCGAGTCCCTATCTCACGCGCACCTACGCTCCACTCGACGTGCGCATGCGCGCCTACACGAAGTACGCGGGAGCCGTGCCGCAGGCCGCGGCCCAGATCCGGGCCACGCTGCGCACGCCGCTCTCGCTTCCGCTCTTGGAGCGCGGCGTGTCGGCCTTCAAGGGCTTCGCGGATTTCTTCAAGACCGATGTTCCGGCGATCTTCGCGAGCGTGCAGGATCCGGCCGCTCAGGCCGCGCTGAATGAGGCCAACACGAGCGCCGCCACGGCGATGGCCGACCTGGCCGCGTGGCTGGAATCGCAGCGCGCGGGCGCCACGGCGAGCTTTGCGCTCGGTCCAGAGAAATTCGCCAAGATGCTGTACGACACCGAGCGCGTCACCACGCCGCTCGCCGAGCTCGAGGCCGCCGGCCGCGCCGATCTCGAACGCAATCAGGCGTCGCTGCGCGACGCCTGTGCGACGTTCGCCCCCGGCGCGAGCATCCTCAAATGCATCGAGAAGATGAGTGCGAACAAGCCCAAAGGCGGCGCCGTGGCCGCCGCGCGGACTCAGCTCGAGGAGCTCAAGACATTCGTGCAGGACGCCGGCGTCGCGACCATTCCCAGCCCCGAACAGGCGCTCGTCAACGAGGCGCCTCCCTATAACCGCGCGAACTTCGCCTACATCGACATCCCAGGGCCGTACGAGAAAGGGTCGGCGGCCACCTACTACATCGCGCCCCCCGATCCGTCATGGTCGGCGAAGGAGCAGCGCGACTATCTCCCCGGGCAGGCCGACCTGCTCTTCACCTCGGTCCACGAGGTCTGGCCCGGACATTTCCTGCAGTTCCTGCACTCGAATCGCAACGAGTCGATCGTCGGCAGACTGTTCGTCGGGTATGCCTTCGCCGAAGGCTGGGCCCATTACGCCGAAGAAGCGATGTGGGACATGGGGCTGGGCAACGGCTCCGCGGAAACGCACATTGGGCAGTTGAGCAACGCGCTGCTGCGCAACGTGCGCTTTCTGTCGGCCATCGGCCTGCACACGCACGGGATGACCGTCGCGGATTCGGAGCGGATGTTCCGGGAACAGGCCTTCAGCGACGTCGGCACGGCACGCCAGCAGTCCACGCGCGGCACCTACGATCCGGCGTACCTGAACTACACGATGGGCAAGCTGATGATCCGCACGCTGCGGGAGGACTGGACCGCGACGCGCGGCGGCCGCAAGGCCTGGCGCGAATTCCACGATCGCTTCCTGACCTACGGCGGGCCACCGATCCCGATCGTGCGAGCACAGATGATGGGGGGCTCAGCTGGAGCTCTCTTCTGAGCCTGTCTGAGCCTGTCGTTCACACTTCTCGGTTCTCTCTGCTCGGTTCGTGTTCAGGTTCAGCTTCTTTTCTGGGTTCCGTGCCCCGCTAGGCTTTTTCACCGGCGGGCCCCAGCACCCGCATGATCGCGGAAGCGATGCGGCGCCATTCGCCTTCTTCCTGCACCAGCTCCTTCTTGCCGCGACGGGTCAGCGTGTAGAACCGCGCCTTCCGGTTGTTGTCCGAGGTTCCCCAGCTCGCCTCGATGAATCCGCGGTCCTCGAGGCGCTGCAGCGCCGGGTAGAGCGACCCATGGTCCACGATCAGCACGTTATCGGACTGGCTCCGGATGGCCCTGGCGATCGCCTGCCCGTGCTGCGCGCCGAACACCAGCGTCCGCAGGATCAGCAGGTCCAGAGTCCCCTGCAGATGCGCCGAGTACTCGCGGTCGGCCCTCTTTCGTATAGACATTCGACCCGAGTATGCGTATCCTCTGGTCGAATGTCAACCTGAGAGGACGCGATGCGCTGGACCCGACGTACCGAGACCGACTTCTCCAATGAGGTCCGGGCGCACATCGCGCTCGAGGCCGACCGCCTGGTCGCCGACGGCATGAACCGCGACGACGCCGAGGCCGCCGCGCGTCGCACGTTCGGCAACCTCACGTCGGCCCACGAGCGCTTCTACGAGTCGCGCCGCCTGCTGTGGCTGGATCAACTGGGACAGGATCTGCGCGCCGGCGCGAGGAGCCTGAGACGCTACCCGGTCGCCGCGGCCGTGGCCCTGCTCTCCCTCGGCGCAGGCATCGGCGCCACGACCGCCTCGCTGACAATTCGCAACGTCCTCTTCGAAAACTCCCCGCCGCTCTACGAACGCCCCGAGCAGCTGTCGAAGATACAGGTCGAACGCGAGGATCGGCTCATCATGCCGATCGCCAGCTACGTACCTGGCGATCTGTATGTGGCCTGGCGCGGTTCGAGTGGCGTACCGATGGCGGCCTCAATGCTGCTGAGGGGCCCGCGCGACGTACGCACGGCCGAGCGCGTCGAAGCCACACCGATCCGACGGGTCACGGCGGACTTCTTTCCTCTGCTGGGTGTTCGTCCCCTCATCGGAAACGTGTTCCCGGCCCAATCGGGCCAGGCGGGCGAGTCTCACGCGGTGCTGAGTTATAGCCTCTGGCAACAGTGGTTCGATGGCCGGCCCGACGCGGTGGGCACGACGATTTGGATCGACAACCGGCCGCACGTGGTCATCGGCGTCATGCCGGAGCGGTTCTGGTTCTCGGAGATGAGCTCGCCGATCTGGACGCTGCTCGAGCCGGGCACGCTCACCGCTGATGACCGCCTGCAAATCGTCGTGCGACGTCCCGACCGTCTGAGTGGCGCCGCTCTGGCGGCGCGGCTGCGCGGCAGCCTGGCGGAATACTCACGCCGCTTGCCGCCGGGGCAACGGGCGCTCCAGTTGCGTGTGTCCGCCATCAAGGGCACACCGGTCGGCGACCAGATGTCCTTTCTGCTGCCCTACCTCCTCGGCACATGCGTCTTCCTGACACTCCTCATCGCGTGCACCAACGTCGCGGTCCTGATGATTGCGCAATGGACAACCAGGGAAGCCGAGACCGCGCTGCGCGCCGCGCTCGGCGCCTCACGCTGGCGCATCGTCAGAGCGCTGGTCGCCGAATCCGTGGTGCTGGCCGTGTGCGCCGGGACGCTCGGCATCTGCGTGACCTTCGTTCTGCGAGGCATCCTGATCAGTCGCAGCGGCCCCGCGGCATGGTCGTCCGATCTCTCGATCGATACGACGGTCCTTCTGCAGTCGAGCCTCATCGCGATCCTCACCGGCATCGTCGCCGGCATCGGGCCTGCCTTGTTCGAAACCCGCCGCATGCAGGCGAACCCGCTGCGCGGGATCGCGGTGTCAGACCGCATCCGCCAGCGGTGGAGCCGTGCCCTTGTCGTGTTCGAGATCACGGTGACGCTCGCGCTGCTCGTCGTGACGATGTCGATGATCGACCAGTACCAGCAGGCCGCGGGCGCGGAGCTGGGGTTTGGTCCCGCGCGGCTCATGGTCGCGTCGGTCGAAAACCCCGGCGGCATTCCAACCACGCAACTAATCGAGGCGCTCGGCCAGATACCCGGCATTGCCGCAGTGGAGGCATCGACGGCCGTCCCATTGGCAGGACGGGGTCCGCGACAACAGGTCAGCGCAGACTCGACCGGCGTCGGGAGCCTGGAAGCCGAGCGCATCTCAATCGGCCCCGAATTCTTCTCAACGCTCGGCGTGCCGATTCGTGCGGGGCGTGCGTTCACGAATCAGGACTCCCCGCTTACGCGTATCGCGATTGTGAACGAGGCGCTCGCGCGGCAGCTGTTTGACAACCAGGCGCCCATTGGACGCCAGGTCTGGGTGGCCGGAGCGGCGTACGACGTGGTCGGCCTCGCCGCGAATTACGCGAGCCGGCCTGTCGAGTACCGGGTCTCGCTGCCGAAGCTCTTTCTTCCACTCGCCACCGCGCCCCAGGCACTCAAGCAGGTGCGGTTTCTCGTGCGTGCGAACGGCGACCCGATTCCGCTGGTCCAGCGCGTCCGCCGTGCGCTCCTGGATGCCTCCCCAGGAACCGTCGTCGCAACAGACACGCTCCCACAGATACTGAGCGTGCAGTCGAAGGAGATGCTGATCGGCACGGCGCCACTGGTCCCGCTCATCGTCATCGGGATGCTGCTGACATCGTCCGGGATCTACAGCGTGCTGGCGTTTGCCATCGCCAGGCGGTCTCGCGAAATCGCGGTGCGAGTGGCGATCGGAGCCAGCCGCAGAGACCAGCTTCGCCTGGTGACGATGCACAGCCTTCGTCTCGTGGGCCTGGGGTCGGCGATAGGTATCGGCCTGACGTTCGGCCTGTCCAGGGTTGTTCGCGCGGTCGGCGGCGCCGGCTCGTACCTCGATCCCAAATGGCCGGCTTTCGTATGGCCCGTGTTGATCGTCTTTGTCATTGCCGCGCTGGCGACGTGGATTCCCACGCGCCGGGCCTTGCGCATCAACCCCGCGCAGCTGCTGCGAACGAACTGAGGTAGGATCGCGGACCGTCGTTCACACTTCTCGGTTCTCTTTGCTCAGTTCGGGTTCAGGTTCGCTTCTGGGTTCGGGGTTCAGAGTTCGGGGTCGGGGTTCGGGGTTCGAGCGCCACGAATTGCCCCGATTCGAACCTGAGCTTGAACACGAACCGAGAAGTGAGAACCGAGAAGTGTGAACGACGACGATCAGTTACACTCCCTGGCCATGCGAATCTTGGTGCCTTTGATCGGCGTATTGTGTGTCCTCTCAGCGTCGGTTGCTGCCGCGCAGTCGGCTGAACCCGGGCGCGCGACGTTCGTCACCCGTTGCGCCGGCTGTCACGGCACCGATGGCAACGGCGGCGAGCTCGGGCCATCGATCGCGACGCGGGTCCCGACGCGATCAGACCAAGATCTGACGAACCTGCTTCGCGACGGCATGCCGGCGTCGGGGATGCCCTCGTTCGGCACGCTCACGCCGGGCGAGTCCGCGGACCTCGTGCGGCACCTGCGCACGATCCGGCCGCGAACGGGGTTCGCGCCAACTCGCGCGACAGTGACGCTGGAGCCAGGACGCTCGCTCGCCGGGCTCGTCCTCAATCAGAGCCTGACCGATCTGCAACTGCTCGGCGACGACAAGCAACTCCACCTCCTGCGCAAGAGCGGTTCGGCCTATCGGCAGGTGACGTCGCAGTCGGACTGGTCAAGCTACAACGGCGGCATGAACGGCAGCCGCTACAGCGCCCTGGCGCAGATCGACCGGAAGAATGCCGAGCGGCTGGCTCCGAAATGGATCTTCAGCGTGCCGAACACGGCCCGGCTTCAAGTCACACCCGTCGTGGCCGGTGGAGTCATGTACGTCACGAGCGCAAACGAGTGCTACGCCCTCGACGCCGGCAGCGGCCGCGAGATCTGGCACTACCAACGCCCGCGAACCAAGGGCCTGATCGGCAACGCCGCGGGCGGTGTGAACAGGGGCGTTGGCGTCGCCGGCAACCGTGTATTCATGGTGACCGACAACGCCCACATCATCGCGCTCGATCGGCACACTGGATCGCTGATCTGGGAGAGCGAGATGGCCGACTGGCGCCAGAACTACAACGCCACGGGCGCTCCCCTTCCCGTGGGCAACCTCGCGATCACCGGCACGTCGGGCGGTGACGAAGGCGTTCGCGGTTTTGTCGCCGCCTTCGATCAGGCGACGGGCAAAGAGGTGTGGCGCTTCTGGACCGTGCCGCGGCCTGGAGAAGCTCGCGCTGAGACGTGGCAGGGCAAGGGCATCGCGCACCCGGGCGGCGCGACGTGGATGACCGGCGCCTACGACCCACAGCTCGACACGCTGTACTGGCCGGTGGGCAATCCCGGACCCGATCTGATCGGCGACGATCGTCCTGGTGACAATCTCTACACCGACTCGATCGTCGCCCTCGATCCCAAGACAGGCGCGCTCAAGTGGCACTTCCAGTTCACGCCACACGACGTCTGGGACTACGACGCGCAGGAGCCCATCGCGCTGGTTGACGCGATGTGGCAAGGGCAGCCCCGAAAGCTCATCGTCCAGGCCAACCGGAACGGGTTCTTCTACGTGCTCGATCGCACGAACGGCGCGTTCCTGTTCGGCACGCAGTATGTGAAGACTGTGACGTGGGCCTCGGGACTCGACGCGTCCGGGCGACCCATCAGAGCTCCCAACATGGAGCCGTCGCTCGAGGGCAAGCGCGTGTGTCCATCGCTCGACGGCGCGTCCAACTGGTATTCCGCATCGTTCAATCCGATCACCAGCCTCTACTACGTGCAGACCAACGACAAGTGCGGGATCTTCACGCGCACGCCGATGGAGTGGGAGGCGGGCAAGGGCTTCATGGGCGGATCGTTCGGCCAGGCGCCTGGCGAGCCGGCGCAACGAGTCCTGCGAGCGCTCGATATCCGCACAGGAAAAGCGGTCTGGGAACTGCCGCAAACCGGCGCGGTGAACTCATGGGGCGGCGTGCTCTCCACCGCGGGCGGGGTCGTGTTCTTCGGGGAAGACAGTGGCGCGTTGATGGCCGCCGACGCATCGACCGGGAAGCCGCTCTGGAGTTTCCAGACCAGCCAGCTCTGGAAAGCCTCGCCGATGACGTATCAGTTCGACAACCGGCAGCTCATCGCCGTGGCAGCCGGACAAAACATCATCGCATTCGGACTGCCCGACTGACGGCCTTCCGTTGAACGCGGTCAGAGTGGACTGGACGCGTGAGCCTTCTGGGTAAGGGCGGCCCGGTTCTGCAGCAGTCGCTGACTGAGCACCGACCAGACGGCGAACGAAAGGCGCCGGCGATCATGGCGCGCGATGTCGCTCTTCCAGAACGGCCCGAGCACGATTTCCACGCCGGGCTCGAGTACGCCAAGCTCCAGCGGTGCCTTGTGCTCCGCCGCGTACTCGCGTAGCGCCTGCGGTGACGGCCGCGAGGTATTCGCGATCACGACATCGACAGGACGCTCGATCGCATGGCTCACCCACTGTACGGCGTCGGCCGCGGTAAATCCCTCCATCCCGCCGCCTTCAGTCAGGAGATTGGCGATGAAGATCACCGGGCCACGCACCTCGGCCAGTGCTTCTTTCACGCCGCGCACCAGAAGTGGCGGCAACAGGCTCGTGAAGAAGCTGCCCGGGCCGATGATGACCGCATCGAACGAGCGGATGGCATCGGCGACCGAGGGGTGAATCGCTACCTGCGGCTCCAGCCAGAGCCGCTTGACCTCGTGGCCACGCGACTGCCCGGCATCGACCTCGACCTCGCCGCGCGTCTGTGTGCCGTCGGCGTACTCCGCGCACACCGACGCCGCCTCGACGCTGACCGGCCACACGCGCCCCTTGCATCCGAGTAGTGCGCGCAAGCCGTCAACCGCGGTCAAGAAGTCGCCGCTGTAGCGCTCCATCATCGACAGCAGGAGGTTGCCGCCGGTGTGCCCGCCGAGACGCTCGTGCTGATCGAGCGTCGGCAAGCGCGACAGCAGCACGCTGCGCGCCTCCCGCTCGTTGCGCGCGAGCGCGAGCGCACACTTGAGCACATCGCCCGGCGGCAGCACACCCAGCTCGTCGCGAAGCTGACCTGAGCTGCCGCCGCTGTCGAACATCGTCACCACGGCGTTGAGGTGCAGCCACGGGTTGGTCTTCAGACCGCCGAGGAGGCTCGGCAAACCTGTGCCGCCGCCGACACAGCCGATGTTCAACTCGCGGAGGAGCATGGGCAGCATTGTATGTCGGCGGTCTACCGCCTACCGCCTACCGCCTACTGCCTACGGGCTAGAATGAACGGATGACTTCGACCTGGCAGACCGCGGCCGGATCGCTGGCTGAGGATCTTCGCGACGTCTTCGGCGTTCGACTGCGATCGGTGGTCGCCTACGGGCCCCACGTCGAGGGCATCGTCGAGGCACCACTCACCTGCATGGCCCTCGTGAGCACGCTGACCGCTGATGATTTACAGGCCTGTGCCCGACACGCGCACCGATGGGAGCGTGCCCGTGTGGCCACGCCGCTGATCCTTCCCGAGAGCGAGTTCCGGCGCTCACTCGATGCCTTCCCGCTGGAGTACGGAGAGATCATCCGCGCGCACGAGCGCGTGTTCGGCGAGAACCCGTTCCTCGACATCGTCATCGCGCCCGACGATCTCCGCCGCGCGTGCGAGACGCAGATCAAGAGCCACCTGGTCCACCTTCGCGAGGCCTACATCGAATCCGGCGGCCGGCCAGGCGCCGTCGCCAGCCTGGTGACCGCCTCGGCGCCGGGGTTCACCGCCCTGCTGCGGAACGTCGCGAGGCTGAGCGGCGTCCTTACGAGTGATCGTGCTGAAGCCACACGGCTGGGCGCCCGCGCCGCGCACCTTCCTGAGGACCTGGTCGCCGATATCCTTTCCCTTGAACAGCGATCCGGCGTGCCCACTGTCGATCCCGCGCGGCTGTTTCCCGAGTACCTCGCCGCTGTCGAGCAGCTCGCTCGCACGGTCGACACCTGGCGCTAGCCACGAAGGGCACGAAGATCTGTTGGCCACAAAGCGCACAAAGTCAGTAGCCACAATGAGCACAACGATCACAAAGAAGTCCGTGATCGCCGTCTTTCAACCTTCGTGTTCTTTGTGGTCTTTGTGGCCAGGTCTTCGTGTTCTATGTGGCTTGATCGTCTTCGTGACCTTCGTGGTGACAACGGAGGCACAGGCGCAGCCGCTGCCTCCCGAGCTCACGCGTCCGGTCAATGACTTCGCCGGCGTCATCGACGCGGAGAGTGCGCGTCAGATGGAATCGCTGATTCGATCGCTCGAGCAGATGACCGGCGATGTGGTGGTCGTCGCCACGATCGAGACGTTCGCGCCCTATGCCGATATCCGCGAGTACGCGACGAAGATGTTCGAGAATCACGGCCGCGGCATCGGGCAGCTGGACAAGGCACAGCCTCGGAAAGATGGCCCGGTGCGGCAGGACAACGGCCTTCTCGTCCTCATCGCGGTCAAGGATCGTGGGGCATGGATCGAAGTCGGCTATGACCTCGAGCAGTTCATCACCGACGGGTTTGCCGGAGAGACAACTCGCCAGGTGATGGCGCCGGAGTTCAAGCGCGGCGCCTACGGCGCGGGCCTGCTGGCCGGTGTGTCGCGGGTCATCGGCCGCATCGGCGAGGGGCGCAACGTGACACTCGATGGCGTCCAGGCGCCCACGCGCTCGCGGCGCCGCGGGCGTAACACCGGGTGGGGCGGAAACCTCTCCGGGACCCTCTTCGTCCTCTTCATTGTCATCAACATCATCGCCGGGCGCGTTCGGCGGCGACGCGGGCGACGGTGGGGCGGCGGAGGCGGCTGGAGCAGCGGCGTCGGACCGTTCGGCGGAGGGTTCGGCGGATTCGGCGGAGGGTTTGGCGGATTCGGCGGGGGCGGGGGCGGGGGCGGCGGCGGCGGGTTCGGCGGGTTCGGCGGCGGCCGCAGCGGTGGAGGCGGCGGTGGGGGATCCTGGTGAGGCGCGCGGCATGAGAGATGCGTAACTGGTGGTTGGTGATTCGGGATTTGGGGATTGGTTGCTGATTGACGAGTTGGGATTGGTGATTAGGAGATGGCAATGAAAGTCATGCGTCAGGCCGTTGGGGCCGTCCTGCTGGTGATGCTGTCCGTGGGCCTGTCAGGCTGCTCGTACAACCGGTTCGTGGGGCAGGACGAAGCGATCAAGACGCAGTGGGCGCAGGTGGAGAACCAGCTGCAGCGGCGGAATGATTTGATCCCGAACCTGGTCGAAACAGTGAAGGGCATCGCGCAGCAGGAGAAGGACGTCTTCGGACAAATTGCCGAGTCGCGGGCGAAGCTGTCCGGGGCACAGACGCCTGAACAGCGCATGCAGGCCGCCAACGAGCAGAGCACGGCGCTGGCTCGCCTGCTGGTGATCGTCGAGAACTACCCGCAGCTCCGGTCGAATGAATCGTTCAACCGGCTGATGGACGAACTGGCCGGCACCGAGAACCGGCTGGCCGTCGAGCGCATGCGCTACAACGAGCGGGTGCAGGAGTACAACACCTCACGCCGGCGGTTCCCGTCGAACGTCACCGCGGGTATCTTCGGATTCAAGGAGCACCCGCTCTTCAACGCGCCGCCCGAAGCCGAGCGCGTGCCGCGAGTCAACTTCGGCAATAAGCCGTCCTGAGCCTGTGGAGAGACCGATGCCTGCTGTCGACGCGCTGCTGTCCGAGTTCGATCATGAGATGACCGTCACGCGCAAGTTGCTCGAGCGCGTCCCGGAGGACCGCTTCGAGTGGAAGCCGCATCCGAAGTCGTACTCGCTCGGGCAGCTGGCGCAGCACGTCGCCACCATTCCCATGTGGGGCGCGATGACGCTGAACGAGCCCGAGATCGACCTCAGCGGATTTCCGCCCCGGGATCCCCTGCGCACCCGCGCGGACGTACTCGCGCTCTTCGACGGAAATGTCGCCACGACTCGCGCCGCACTGCTCGGCAAGAGCGACGTCGAGTTGAAGGCCCCGTGGGCGCTCAAACGCGACGGCCACGTCATCTTCTCGATGCCGAAGCAGGGTGTGTGGCGATCGTTCGTGATGAGCCACCTGATTCATCACCGCGCCCAGCTCGGTGTCTACCTCCGCATGCAGGATGTGCCGCTCCCCTCGACCTACGGCCCGAGTGCGGATGAAGGCGGCTTCTGAGTGAGCGCGCGATGGCCACCCATCGCGTGGGTGGCCGGCGGCATCCTCTTCGCGCTGATCGCCACGGCCAACGCCGCCGGATACCGGTACGGTGTCTCCGATCAAGCCTTCTACATTCCCGTCGTTACCCGCGCGCTCGATCACGGCGCGTTTCCCCGCGACGCCACGCTGATTGATGCCCAGGGGCGGCTGATGCTCGGCGACGAGGTGCTCGCCACCCTGGTCCGCATCACATCGATTCCCCTCGACGTGCTCTTCTTCGCCGGCTATCTCCTGTCGCTGGCGCTGATCTGGGCGGGCCTTCTGGCCATCGGGAGCTCGCTGTACAGCAACCCGTGGACGACGGCCGCGCTGGCCGCGGCGTTCACGTTGCGTCATCGGATCCCGCGCACGAGCGCGAACTCGTTCGAGCCGTACTTTCATCCCCGCATGTTCGCGTTCGGCCTCGGTCTGCTGGCGGTGGCCGCCCTGCTCCGCCATCGTCGATGGGCCGCGGTGGCGCTCGTCGCCGTGAGCGGGGTGATTCACGTGACGACCGCTCTCTGGTTCTCGATCCTGATCGGCGTCGCGCTCATCGTGCTGGAGCCGGCGCTTCGCCGCGTCGCCGCCATGGCGATTGCCGCGGCAGTCGCGGTCGGGGCGTGGGCATTGACGGCGGGGCCGCTTCAGTCGTCGCTGACACGGATGGACGAGGTCTGGCTACAGGCCGTGGCGAGCAAGGACTCGCTGTTCGCATCGCAGTGGCCGCTCTGGGCCTGGGTGGCCAATCTGGGTCTGCTCGTGGTCCTGTGGTGGGTACATCGGAGTCGCGAGCGCCGGCGCGAGGCGACCACGGAGGACGCCGCACTGGTCTGGGGCGCCACGGCGCTGGTTGCCGTGTTCATCCTCACGCTGCCGTTGGTCGTCGCACGCATGGCCTTCCCCGTGCAACTGCAGATCTCGCGGGTGTTCTGGCTGGTCGATGCGCTCGCGACGATCTATCTGCTCTCGCTGCTGGTCGATCGGCGCGTCGCCAAAGCGATCGCGCTCGCGCTCATCCTGATCTCTGTCGTCCGCGGTGGGTACGTGATGCTGGTCGAGCGATCCGATCGCGCGCTGTTCGCGCTTCACCTGCCGCAGTCGCCGTGGGAGGACGCCATGCGGTGGCTCTCACATCGCCCCCTCACCGTGCACGTGCTCGCCGACCCTGGGCACGCGTGGAAGTACGGGACGAGCGTCCGGGTTTCCGCGGCGCGCGACGTCTTTCTCGAGGACGTGAAGGACTCGGCGATCGCCATCTATTCGCGCGATGTCGCGCTCCGTGTCGTGGAGCGCACGACGGCCATCGGCGATTTCCCAACCCTGACCGCCGACCGCGTGCGCGAGCTGGCGACCCGTTACGGCCTGGACTACCTCGTCACGGAGGCCAGCCTGTCCCTGCCGGTCGCCTATCAGAACCAGCGGTTCAGCATCTATTCCCTCACCCAACCGTAGACGCGTGGCGGCCGTCTGCCGAACGCCGAAGATCGGTGTGTGACATCTCAGTTCCGGTGTTGCGTGCACCGCCGCGGGCCGGTAGAATCGCGGCCTTCATGACCGACTCGCGCCTTCACAACCCAGGAGAGCGTATGCGCGCCATACTCAGGATTCTCTTCGTGTTCGCCGCTCTTGTCTGCCTTCCCGCGTCACTCTACGCGCAGGCCGCGATCACCGGCGCTGTGAAGGACACCTCGGGTGCCGTCCTTCCAGGGGTCACCGTCGAAGCGGCAAGCCCGCAGCTCATCGAGAAAGTACGGACGGCGGTCACCGACGGCTCGGGGCAGTACCGCATCATCGACTTGCGTCCCGGAACCTACGCGGTCACGTTCACGCTCACAGGGTTCAACACGGTCAGACGCGAAGGCATCGAGCTGACCGGCTCCTTCGTCTCGACGGTCAACATCGAGCTGCGCGTCGGCTCGCTCCAAGAGACGATCACCGTCACCGGGCAATCACCGATCGTGGACGTTCAAAGCATCAGCCGTCAGACCACCGTGAGTGGGGAGGTCATTGCGTCCCTGCCCACGTCTCGCTCCTACGGCGCTCTCTTCCAGTTGGTGCCGGCCGTCACCGGTGGATCGCGTGATGTCCTGGTCCGCCCCGGACTCGTCGTCTTCGGTGGCCCCGGTGGGCGTGGTAACGAGGGCCGTTTGCAGGTCGATGGGCTCGCCGTTGGTGCGCCACTCAGCGGCGGCGGCGTGTCGGGCTATCTGCCAGACATCGCGAACTCGCAGGAAGTCAGCTTCACGACCTCGGGTGGCCTCGGCGAAGCGGAGGTCGGTGGCCCGACGATGAACATCGTCCCGAGGACGGGCGGCAATGCGCTCAAGGGCACCATCTACTTTGCCGGCGTCAACAGCGGCATGGTCGGCAGCAACTACACCGACGAGTTGCGGGCCGCCGGGTTGCGCGCGCCAGGACAGCTGATCAAGCTGTGGGATTTCAATGCCGGCGTCGGCGGTCCGATTCTCAAGGACCGCGTCTGGTACTTCTTCAACCATCGGCAAGAGGGCAGCTGGCAGTCGGTTCCGGGGATGTACAGGAACGTGAACGCCGGCGACCCGACGAAATTCACGTACGTGCCGGATCTGACACGGCAGGCGGCCACCGCCGGCGATTGGAAGACCGGCAGCGTGCGTCTGACGATTCAGCCAACCGCGCGCAACCGTTTCAACCTGTTCTGGGACGAACAGCTTCCCTGTCAAGGCGCGTCCTGGCCTGGCAGCGACGACGGGTGCCGGAGACAGCCCGATGAGAAGTGGATCATCGGCGGCACGCCTGGTTCGGCCGGCACGTTTGGTCTGGCCACGGCCACGCAGTCACCTGAATTCGGCAACTACGCCGGACCGTCGCACGCGCGTCAGCGCGTGCAGCAGGGCACGTGGTCGTCGCCAGTGACGAACCGCATCCTCCTGGACGCCGGGTTCGGCACCAACTACAGCCACTACGGCGGCCAGGAGATGCCGGGCAATCCGATGCGCGCGATCCCGCGCATGGTGGAACAGTGCGCCGGCCCTGCGCCAGCAGGCAACACCGCGTGCGCGCACGGCATCTCGAACCTGACGTTCGGATCGCAGGACTGGGCGAGCAATCAGGGATTCGTTCTGAACTGGCGCGGCTCCGCGTCGATCGTCACCGGCGCCCACAGCATGAAGTTCGGCTACCAGGCGACGTATCACCGCGTGAACCAGAGCTACGGCAGCAATGACACGCACCTGATTTACCGCCTCAATCACGGCATTCCAAACCTGCTGACGCTGGACCTGAAGCCGTTCAGGACCGGACAGAGGACGCGCAACAACGCGTTGTACGCACAGGAGCAATGGACGCTCGGCCGGCTCACGCTGCAGGGAGCGCTTCGCTTCGACCATGCCTGGAGCTATTTCCCTGACCAGCAGATCGGACCTGTCAGGTTCCTTCCCACGGGGCTCACGCTCCCGGCGCAAAAAGGTGTGTTGGGCTACAACGACATCACGCCGCGCGGCGGAGCGGCGTTCGATCTGTTCGGGAATGGCAACACCTCGCTCAAGTTCAACGTGGGCAAGTACCTCGAGGCGGCCACCAACCACACCACGTATTCGCTCAGCAACCCGGCGGCTCGCATCGCCGGCAGCCCGGTCCTCGGCGCGCCACCGGCCGTCACGCGTCCATGGACCGACGGAAACTCCAACTACGTGCCGGACTGCGACCTGTTGAATCCGCTCGCCAACACGAGTGGCGGTGACACCTGTGGACAGCTCAGCAACCTGAACTTCGGGAAGCCGATATTCAGCGGCAGCTTCGATCCGGCCATCCTCGAAGGCTGGGGCGTGCGGCCGAGCGACTGGCAGATCGGCGCGTCGATCCAGCAGCAGGTCATGACCGGCGTCTCGGTCGAGGTCGGCTATTTCAGACGATGGCTGCAGAACTTCACGGTGACCGACAACCGCGCGGTGGCCGCCACCGACTACGACACCTTCGGCATCACGGCGCCGTCCGATCCCCGTCTGCCTGGCGGCGGCGGCTATCCCCTCTCGGGGCTGTACAACCTGAAGACCACTGTCGTGTCTGGGCTGACCAATAGCTTCACCACATGGTCGACAAACTTCGGCGGACAGACCTCGATGTACAACGGCGTGCTGTTGAACGTCTCGGCCCGTACGAGGTACGGCCTGACACTCCAGGGTGGGCTCAACTCGGGCAAGACGGTCACCGACAACTGTGAGCTCCGGGCCGCGTTGCCCGAGATCTCCCCTGTCGATCCCTTCTGTCACAACGACCCCGGGTTCGTCACGCGAGTGACCGGGCTCGCCGCCTACACCGTCCCGAAGATCGATGTGCTCTTCAGCGGCACGTTCCGCAGCGATCAAGGCTTGCCGCTCGCGGCCAATTACGTCTTGACCACGGCCGCAGCCGCGCGGACCCTTGGCCGGCCGCTCTCGGGGGGCGCGCCCAGCGTAACCGTGAATCTTCTGGAGCCAGGTGAGCTCTTTGGCGACCGTGTGAACGCCTTCGACCTCCGCATCGCCAAGGTCCTTCGCCTCGGCCGCACGCGGACCAATGTCGGTGTGGATATCTACAACCTGCTCAATTCGAGCGCGGTCCTGACGTATAACCAGGCGTTCAACCCTGGTGGCACGTGGCTCGCGCCGACGTCGGTCCTGTCGGCGCGCTTCGCGAAGATCAGCGCGTCGGTGGATTTCTGATCGTACGAACCACGGAGGCACGGAGACGCTGAGGATATTCAGGATATTCAATCCAGCCTTCGTACTGGCTGCCTCCGTGCTGGCATCAGCCGAGGCCGCGGCACAGTCACCCGCGCCTGGACCTCGGTGGGAAATCGAGGTCCACGGCGGGGCGATGCGGGCAACCAATCCGACGGACGGAACCACCGCGGCGCCAGGCCCCGGAAGCCTCGCTCCAAACGGAAGCCGGCCCGTATCCTCCTGGTTCTTTGGCGACGGCGCGTCCCAGCTGACGCAGGCCACATCGGTTCGTCAGATCGCGCCGAACGTCTCGCTGGATCCGGTGCTGCAAAGCCGGTTCGTCCGGCGGCGGTCGAGCGGAACCGTCGGCCTTCGCGTGTCGCGCGAACTGACTCGCCAGTTCACCGCGGAACTGACCCTTGACTACAACCCCGGCACGCTGGCGTTGACGAGCGACAGCGCCTCCGGGCTCGAGGCGGCCCGCGCCGGTTTCGTGACCGCGTGGAACGGGGTGTTCTCCGGTGGCTTCTTTGCGTCACGAACGGTCAGTTCCGTGGCCACCATCTCGGATCGTACGGGCCGTCAGGTGACAACGACCGGCACCGTGCTGGTCAACCTCAGGCCCGCGGCCCGGCTGGCGCCCTACGTCACCGTTGGTGTGGGCGCTCTCTCGAACCGCGGCGCCGCGCCGAGCGCGGCGCTGGCAGGCGATTATCAGTTCGTCCTGTTCGTGCCTGTCGGCCCGAACCCGTCACCCACATTCCGGCAGACAGACAGCGTCACGGTGCGATCCGATGTGGACACCGGCCTTGGGTGGGTGGTGGGCGCAGGCGTGAAGTACGCCGTGGCCAGGCGCTGGGGCGTTCGCGTCGACGTCCGCGACATCCTGGCGGGCCACAGACTCCGCACGCTGGTCGACGCCACACCGGCGCCAGCGTCACAACCGTTCGGTACGCTGACCATGTCGAGTTTTAACGCGACCACCGGCGCGACCCTGCCGCTCGTGTTCAGCGGTGCGCCGAGTACGTCCACGCTCAGTGGTCCTCAGATCTCGGGCTTCGAGACCTTCAAGGGGACGGGCATCGAGCATCACGTCCACGCCACGGCGGGTCTCTTCTGGCGTTTCTAAACGCTACTCGTATCTGAGCGCCTCAGTCGCCCTGATCCGCGTCGCGCGGATCACCGGCACCGAGGCCGCAATCAACCCCACGATCGCGAACAGCACGGCGGCGCCGATGAACATCGTCGCATCTGGCGGCGGGACGCCGAACCGCTGGCCTGAGAGGACCACACCCGCGCCGACGCCGAGCAGCAAGCCAATCGCGGAGCCCACGGCCACGAGCGTCATCGCCTGACGAAGGACCATGGCGACCACGTCTGTTCGTCCGGCGCCGAGCGAGAGACGAATGCCGATCTCGCGCGTGCGGCGCGTGACCGCATAGGCCGTCACTCCGTAGATGCCGATCGCGGCGAGCAACAAGCCCACGATACCCACGCTGCCCGCGACCGCCGCGGCGATCCGCAACTGCGTCTCGACCGGTCCGTTCTGCTGACTCTCGAGGGTCCCGGCACTCAATACGGCGAGGTTGGGACTCATCGCGGTCACGACCTTCCGCATCTCCTCGACGAGGCGCCCATCCACCGGCCTTCGCACCAGGAGCGTCATTCCCGGCAGGTATCGCTGCTGCAGCGGCACATAGAGCGCGAGCGGCGCCACGCCACGAAACGCGTCCAACCGCACGTCGCGCGCCACGCCGACGACGGTGAGCGGCGTCGGCGGCTTGGGTGATCCATCCACAGTCGGCCCGTGCACGAGCAGCGTTTGCCCGACGGCGTCCTTCCCCGGCCAGAGGCGCCGGGCGGCGGCTTCCCCGACGATGGCCACCAGTTGTGCGCCCGCGCGATCGTCGCTCGTGAAGTCCCGGCCCGCAGTGAGAGGAATTCGAAGCGTGGCGAAGTACCCGGAATCCACGATGGTCCAGTTTGCGAAGAAGTACGGCTGCCCTTGCGGCGGAGACAGGCCCGGCACCGTCAGTCCACCAAAGCTCATACCTCCGGGCCCTGGCGTTCGGCTGGCCAGCGTCGCGCTCTCGACACCCGGCAGCGCGCGCACGCGTTCGAGCAACTGACGCGCGAACACGGGACCGGTGCTGCTGGTGTAACCGGCCATCGAGAGATCAACCGTCGCCACGTCAACGCCGCGAGAGTCATAGCCAGGGTCAACGGACACGACCCGATCGAAGGCTCGCACGAGCAGGCCCGCGGTCACGACGAGGAGGATGCTGAACGCAACCTGGGCGACGACGAACGCGCTCCGAAGCCGCAGGCGATCGCATGGCCCCTGTGAATCGTCCTTGAGCGCCGAGACGACGTCGGCCTTCGATGCCTGAAGCGCGGGCGCAAGCCCCGAGAGGACCGCGGCCACCAGTGAGAGCCCCAGTGAGAACGCAACAACGCGACCGTCGAGCGGCACAGAGAGATTCACCGGAAGAGGAAACGCCGGCAACAGGGAGACGAGCAACGACGTCATCGCGCGTGCCAGCAGCAGCCCGACCGCTCCACCCAGGACGAACAGCAGCATGGCCTCGGTGAGCAACTGCCGCACCAGTCGCTTGCGTGCAGCGCCGATAGCGGTCCGGACCGCAATCTCCCGCCGCCGCACGGTGGCCCGCGCCAACAACACTCCTGCGAGGTTCGCGCAGGCGATGACGAGTACGACCGAGACCAGCGCCATCAGCAGGGCAAGAAACCCGGCGACGGGCAGCCGCATACCGGACGGGATGGGCGATGCGGGGGCGGCGCGCCAGATCATGCGGCCAGCCGGCAGTGGGATCCCCAGTGCACTCAGGGTTTCCTTCGTCGCCGCGTGCTCGCGCTCGAGGAGACCACCAATCGTTTCGACTTCCGCCGACGCCTGCTGTCTCGACGCGCCTGGCGCAAGACGGGCGCCCATCATCATCTGCCAGGCGATGCGCCGGTTGGCCGGGCTGAAGTCCAGGTGACTCTCGGGATTGAGCGCGGGAATCATCACCGCCGGCGCCCAGACGTCCGGCGCCAGGACGCTCATGCCCTTGAACCCTTCAGCGGCGACGCCGGTCACGACCATCGGCTGCCCGTTGAAGGTCAGCGTCCGGCCGATGAGGCTCTGATCCCGGTTGAATCGTCTCGTCCAGAAGGCGTGGCTCAATACGACGACCGGACTGTCACCAGGCCGCTCGGAGTCTCCCCGCCCGAAGAGCCGGCCCGCGGCAGCCTGCACGCCAAGCACGTCGAAGAAGTTCATCGTCACGAACGAGCCGAAGACGCGTTCGCTGCCGTCCTCGCCGCGAAGGCTCAGCGCGTCGAGATTGAGCGCGTAGCCGTACACCCCTTGCACGCTCGTGGCGCGCTGCCGAATGTCCAGATAGTCGGGATACATGATCGGCTCGAACCCGAAGTCGCCCTCTTCGACGCGAGCGATCTCGACGAGACGGTCGGGTTCCGAGACACCTGCCGGGACGCTGAGCAGCAGACCGTTCGCGACCGTGAACACCGTCGTCGTAGCGCCGATGCCAATGGCCAGCGACAACGCGGCGGTGAGCGCAAACAGCGGGTTGCGGCGCAGAAGCCGCGCCGCATACTGCACGTCCTGCAGCATCGTCTCGAAGAATGCGCCGGCGCGGACCTCGCGCACTTGTTCCTTGATCGGCTCGATGCGCAGCTCGATGGCTGCGGCGCGGCGCGCGTCTGTGTCGCTCAGGCCGGCGCGAGTCTTCTCGTCCACCAGCAGCTCGAAGGCCGCGCGCACTTCCGCGTCGAGATCCTGCTCGACGCGACCGCGGTGCACGATGTTGCGCCACATGCTGACGAGACGGGACATCATTCGTACCTCAGGGCTTCGCTCGCCTCGATCCGCATCGCCCGATGCACCGGGACGTAGCACGCCGTCAACGTCACCGCCGCACACAGCCCGACCGCCGCGATGAACGTGAACGGATCGATTGGCGACACGCCAACAAGAAGCAGCGACAGCACCTGGCCAGCGCCGACGGCGAGCGCGAGGCCAATCACCGAGCCGGTGGTCGCCAGCCAGATCGCCTGCTTCAGGACGAGACCCACGATGCTGGCGTGCTGCGCGCCCAGGGCGGTGCGAATCGCGATCTCGCGCGTGCGCCGTGCCACCGAATAGGCGGTGACGCCGTACACGCCCATGGCGGCCAGCAGCACACCCACCAGGCCGAAGGTCCCGGCCACAAACGCCGCGATTCGCTGTGGCGCGAGGCTCGCCGCAATGACGTCTTCGATCGGCCGCACCGACGGCACAGGCAGGCCCGAGTTCATCGTCGAGACGAGCGCTCGCACCTGCGGCGCGACACGTTGACTGTCCGCGCTGCGGACGACGAGTGTCATCCCAGGCATGTAGTGCTGGCGCAGCGGAAGGTAAATGAATGGGGCCTGCCCGAACTCGAGGCTGCGGTACTGCAGGTCTCGCGCGACCCCGACGATCTGCACCAGTGCCCCCGCGCTGTCGAGGCCACCATTCAGAACCAGCTGCTGGCCGATTGGATTCTGCCCTGGCCAGAACCGGCGCGCGCCGGCTTCACCGATCACGGCGACGAGCGGGGCGCCGGCCGTGTCTCTGTCCGTGAAGTCGCGCCCGGCGACGAGGGGTATTCGCATCGTGGCGAAGTAGCCGGGGGTAACGATATTGCCGCCGGCCCCGACGCCTGAAAGAGCCTGACCCGGCGGCGGCGTGGCGCCGGGCAGCGAGAGTCCGAAGCCGAGACCCTCGCCGGCCAGCGGCAAGTCATGGGCCATTGACGCCGCCTGCACGCCGGGCAGCCGGCGCACGCGATCGATCACGTCACCCGCAAAGGTGGGGCCGGTGTCGTTCGTATAGCCAGCCACGGAGAAATCGAGCAATGCGACTTCGATCCCCTTCGGATCGAACCCCGTGTCGGCGGAGCCGGCCTGCTCCAACGTGCGCGTGAACAACCCTCCGACCACGACGAGCAGGAGGCTCAGCGCGATTTGCGCGACCACGAACGCATGCCGGATCCGAAGGCGGGACGAGACGCCTTGCGACTCGGCTTTGAGGACCGTTGACACGTCCGCTCTCGAGGCGTGGAGCGCGGGCGCAAGACCGGACAGCGTCGCCGCCACGAGCGACAGACCGCTCGTGAACAGCACGACGCGCCAGTCGATCGCGAGGGAGATCTGCACGGGAATCGGCAGGGTCGGCAGCAGCGAGACGAGCGCCGATGTCATCGCCCACGACAGCACGACGGCGGCTGCGGCGCCGAGCGCAAACATCATCAGCGTCTCGGTCAGCAGCTGTCTGATGAGCCGCGATCGGCCGGCGCCGATCGCCAGTCGGAGCGCCATCTCACGACGTCGTTCGGAGGCCCTCGCGAGCAGCATGCCGGCCACGTTCGCACAGGCGATGACCAGCACGGTTGACACGATCGCGGCGAGCAGGACGATGAACGCCGCCACGCCGAACCGGTTGCCGGCGACTGGCGAGGCACTCTGCAGACGAAGGCCCCTGGTGTTTCGCGGATCCGGGTACTCTTCCCGCAGCGCGCGATCGATGGCATCCAGATCTGCGGCCGCTTGCGCCACGGACACGCCAGGTTTCAAGCGAGCGCCCATGACCACCCACCCGGCATTCCGCGCGGCGAACTGCGCCGGTGTGGCCGCCGACAGCGACGTGTACATGCTCATGGGCACCCAGAGGTCCACGGCCACGACGGTCGTCCCTTGGAATCCTTCCTGGGCGACGCCGACGACAGTCATCGGATATCGATTGAGCCGAACGGTCTGGCCAACAATCGAGGGGTCGCCGTTGAACCGGCGCGTCCAGAACCGGTGGCTGAGCACGACGATCGGGCTGGCCTCGGGTTGATCGCTGTCGCCGGGCCCGAACATCCGACCGATCGCCGCGCGAGCGCCGAGCGCCGAGAAGTAATTCGTCGTCACGACGTCGGCGACCGCCGGCTCCGATCCAGCGGCGCTGATCAGACTCATGGACTTCGGAAACAGCGGGTGGGCGTAAACATCGTCGAGCGTCGTCGTGCGGCGGCGGATGTCGAGATAGTCCGGATACGAGGCGGGATTGAAGCCGAATGTCGGGCCGTTCAGACTGCGCCCCATGTCCACGAGCCGATCGGGATCGGCGACCGCGACTGGCGAGAAGCGCAGCAGGCCGTTGGCGATCGTGAACACGGTGGTGTTGGCGCCGATCCCGACCGCGAGCGACAACGCCGCCGTGAGCGTGAAGAGCGGCCGTCGTCGCAGCAGTCGCGCGGCGTAGCGAATGTCCTGCAGAAGCGTGTCCAGGAACGCGCCCGTCCGCTCGTCCCGGACCTGTTCCTTCACGGACTCGCGGCCGCCAAATTCCAACCTTGCCAGCCGGCGAGCGGCCTCGAGCGGCATGCCCGCGCGCGTCTTTTCCTCGACGAGCAGATCAAGCGTCGCACGGAGCTCATCATCGAGGTCCTGCTCCACTCGCCCACGCCGGACGATGTTGCGCCAGAGGCTGGACAGTCGTGATCGCACCGCCATGGTGAGCCTCGTTTACGCTTCGAGCGCCCGAGCGATGGCCAGGGCGATCCGATTCCACTGGGCGGTCTCCTGCCCCAGCTGCTTCGTCCCGGCCTTTGTGAGCGTGTAGTACTTCGCTCGACGGTTGTTTTCCGAGGATTCCCACTGCGCCTCGAGCCAGCCGGCTTCTTCGAGGCGATGCAGCGCCGGGAACAGCGAGCCTGGCTGCACCGAGAAGGTGCCGGCGGTCATCTGCTCGATGCGGCGTGACACGCCGAGGCCGTGCAGCTCGCCGGTGGAGAGCGCTTTCAGAATCAGGAGATCTAGGGTGCCCTGGAGCAAACTGGCCGGTCGTCGTGCCACTGGCGCCTCCGTATCGACGGTCTATACGAGCGTCAGTTTGTAGATGTTCCTATCGAATGTCAATAGGAGAGGATCGCCCGTGGATGTCTGACTACGGAGCGACGATGCGCAGGGACGGAAAGTACGTGCGGTAGCGCGCGGCATCCCGGGTCAGCAGCGTCAAACCCGCAATCGCCGCGTGTGCGCCAATGTAGAAGTCCGGCATGGGCGAGCGCCTCCCACCTCCGCGACGGTACTTCACGTAGCACTGTTCAGCGAGGAAGGCCGCCTCAAACGGCAACGGGAGACGGCGATAGTAGGACAAAGGAAGTGCCTCATCGAGGTCTTCGATCCGCTCGAAACGAGCCGACACTTCGGCATAGATGATTGGGTTGATGACCAGCATGCCAGCCCCTGCAGCGTCGGCCAGCATGGACGACGACCAGTCACCCCACTCGCTGTCTTCCGTGAGCACGTCAAGAATGACATCGCTGTCAACCAGCGTGGCGCCCATCTATCCTCGCGTGAGCTTCATGATCTGGTCGGTCGTGATCCGGCGGGTGCCTCGCCCGCGCATGTGATCGATCAGCGCGCGCCCGCGATCGATGCGCTTCGGGGCACTGGCCTTCTTCATCCGTACGGCGTCGCGATCGATCTCGAACTCGACCTCGGTGTTCGGCAGCAGGCCCAGTTTCTCGCGAATCCCCATGGGAATCGTGACCTGGCCTTTGCTGGTCATTCGCATGCAGTATTACTCCTACTAGTAAGAAATACTCAGCACCTGCACCCGTCAACGCGCCGGGGGCGGCGGCGTACGGGCCAGGTCGGCGATCACACGCGGCCGCACCATCTTGGTGATCCAGACGATCTGCCCGATGTGCACCGAGTTGTGATGCGTGACGTGGAGCAGGATGCGTGCGAAGGAGCTGGTCCGTCCCGTTCGCTCGGTCGTTTCGATGAGCCGCGCGGGCGTCAGCGTATCGAGCACACGCCCGACGATGCCGGTCACGTCCTCATAGAGATCCTCGATCTGGAGCCTCGAGCGTCCTCCGCGGGCGGCAAACTCCGCCTCCCGGTTCCGTACGTCGGCGCCACCGCCGATCACGTGCTCGAGGTAATGGCGATTCGACCCGGCCACGTGCAGCACGAGATTGCCCACCGCGTTGGACTGCTCGTTCGGCCGCCACCAGATCTCCTCGTCGCCGAGCGCCTGCAGACAGGCACTCACCTGCCGCGGATAGTCGTCCAGCAGCCTGCTCCGCACGATGTGCAGCAGCTCGGCATCGAGGGGGGATTCCATGGGGCGCAATGATAAGCTCTCACGCGGTCGGCTACCGTCTTTTCGCCTGAGGTGCCACGTGACACTGAGACAGTGCGTCGTGACTGGGGTGATCGCAGCCGTGTTCGTGGGAGCGGCCCCGCCCCTGTCCGCGCAAAGCACAGAGAAGTTCACAGCCCGATTGGCCTGGGTGCCGACGGCCGGCGCCGCCGATCGCGCGAACGTCACGGGCAAGGGTACGGCCACCGGCACGCTCGCCGGTCGGAAGTTCACCATCACCGGTTCGTTCGAAGGTCTGGCCGCACCGGCGACGGTTGCTCGCCTCCATCAAGGTATCGCCAAGGGCGCCCGCGGCAACCCGATCACCGATCTCACGGTCACCAAGGCCGCAGGCGGCATGCTGTCGGGTTCGGTCGATCTGACGCCGGCGCAAATCGAGAGCCTTCGCCAGGGCAAGCTGTACATCCAGCTTCACAGCGAGAAGGGCGTGGCTCCGGACGGCAGCAATCTCTGGGGCTGGTTCCTCAAGTAACCCGACATGAAGAGGTGCGAGATGGCCGGTTCGATCAAACATCTGTCCTTCGCGCTCGCAGCGGTCCTCGCCGCCAGCGTGATGCTCGTGTCGGGCCAGCAGCCCACTGCCGGACCATTCACCGCGGCACAGGCGGAGGCGGGGCGCTCCGCGTACCAAGCCAACTGCGCGGGCTGTCACGGCGCGGACTTGAACGGATATCCCCAACTCGCGGGGCCTGATTTCATGGGGAGCTGGAGCACGCGCAACACGCGCGATCTCTTCGGCCTCATCCAGACGACGATGCCGACCGATCGACCGGGAGCGTTGCCTGCGGATACGTACCTCAACATCATCGCCTTCATCCTGCAGTCGAACGGCAGAACGCCAGGTACACAGCCGCTCACGGCGACGACCTCGGTGCTGATTGGTGCGCCCGGTCAGGCGCCGGTAGCAGCACCTCCGCAAGCCGCAGCGCCGCCTCAAGCTGCAGCGCCACCCGCGCCCGCTGGACGAGGCGCCGGCCCGCAGGCGGGCGCAGCAGGCGGGGGCCGCGGGCAGCCGCAGGCGCCGCTGATCGGTCTCACGGTTGCAGGTGAGGTGAAGGACTACGCGCGCGTCACCGACGAGATGCTGCGAAACCCTGCGCCGAGCGACTGGCTGATGATTCGGCGCGATCAGTTCGCCTCCAACTACAGCCCGCTGACGCAGATCACCCGCGACAACGCGCAAGACCTCCAGCTCGCCTGGGTTGCGCCGATGGCCGAAGGGGGCACCAATCAACCGTCACCCCTCGCACGCAACGGCACGATCTTCCTGAACAACACCGGCGGCATCATCCAGGCGCTCGATGGGCGCACGGGCGATCTGATCTGGGAGCAGCGGCTCGGCAGCAACACCGCGATGCGCGGCATGACGCTCTACGACGACAAGCTGTATCTCGCGATGAGCAACGCGCACCTGGTGGCGCTCGATGCCAGGACCGGCAAGATCGCGTGGGACGTGCTCATGCCCGACGGCCGTGGCAGCTCCAGTGGTCCGCTCGTGGCCAAGGGAAAAGTCATCGAAGGCATGGGCGGGTGCCAGCAGTACATCGAGCAGAAGTGCTTCATCAGCGCCTACGACGCACAGACTGGCAAACAGCTGTGGCGTTTCAACACGGTTGCCCGGCAAGGCGAACAAGGCGGCGACACCTGGGGCAGCCTCACCAACCTGTTTCGCGCCGGTGGCGAGACGTGGATCACCGGCAGCTACGATCCCGATCTGAACCTGACCTACTGGGGCACGGCGCAGGCCAAGCCGTGGATGCCGGTCAGCCGCGGAATGTACACCCTCGACAAGGCGCTTTTCACGAGCTCCACGGTGGCGCTCGATGCCGACACCGGCAAGCTCGCCTGGTACTACTCCCACGCACCCGGTGAAGCGCTCGACCTCGACATCGTCTTCGAGCGAGTGCTCGTCGATTCAGCCGGGCAGAACCTGGTGTTCACCGTCGGCAAGGACGGCGTGCTGTGGAAGCTCGATCGCAAGACCGGCAAGTACCTCGGGCACAAGGAAACCGTGTTCCAGAATGTGTGGGAGAAGTTCGACCCGCAGACCGGGGCACCGATGTATCGCCAGGACATCATCGATCACGAGATCGGCCAGTGGATCGATGGCTGTCCGAGTACCGAAGGTGGCCACAACTGGCAGGCGATGAGCCACCATCGCGCGACCAATCAGCTCATCATCCCGCTCAGCCAGAGTTGCATCGCGATCCGCGCGCAGAAGATCGAACAGCGGGCCGGCGGCGGCAGCGGCGGCGGCGCCGACCGGCGTTTCTACGAGATGCCTGGCACCGACGGCAACATCGGCAAGCTCGCCGCCTTCGACGTCAACAGCATGAAGGAAATGTGGTCGCTGCAGCAGCGCGCGCCGTTCCTCACCGCGGTGCTGTCCACGGCCGGCGGCGTGGCGTTTGTGGGCGATCTCGATCGCGGGTTCAAGGCGGTGGATGCGCGCACCGGCAAGATTCTCTGGCAGACGCGCCTGTCCACGTCGGTGCAGGGATTCCCGATCTCGTTCAGCGTCGACGGCAAGCAGTACATCGCCGTGACGACGGGGTTGGGTGGCGGCAGCCCGAGGCTGGTGCCGGCGACGCTCGCGCCGGAGATTCGCGTACCAACGACGGGCCAGGCGATTTACGTATTCGCGTTGCCCGACAGGAAATAGCGACTCGGGATTCGGGATTCGGGACTCGGGACTCGGGATTCGGTGTCTTCACTTGCATGAGGCTGTGACCACGATGCATACGCTCAACACACACATCGGTCTCCGTAGGGCACGCCCTTTTGGACGTGCCATCTCGATCATCGTCGTCGCGCTTCTGGTATTCAGCGCACGTTCGGCTGCGGCGCAATCGTGTGAGGCCCTCTCGTCGCTCAAGCTGACCGACGCAACCGTCACGATGGCGCAGCCGGTGGCGGCCGGCGCCTTCACGCCGCCGGCCGGCGGACGCGGCGCCGCCCCCGGCCCGATCGCGGATCTCCCGGCCTTCTGCCGCGTGGCGCTCACCCTCAGGCCGTCGAGTGACTCCGATATCAGAGTCGAAGTCTGGCTGCCCGCGTCGGGCTGGAACGGCAAGTTCCAGGCGACCGGCAATGGCGGCTGGAACGGCAACATCGACACCAATGCGCTGGCCAACGGCGTTCGGCGCGGCTACGCGACGGCCAGCACGGACACGGGACACCAGGGAGGCGGCGGGCCCTGGATGCAGAGTCGGGAGAAACTGATCGATTACGGCTATCGCGCCGTGCACGAGATGACGGTGAAGGGCAAGGCACTGGTCGCCGCGTTCTATGGCAACGCGCCGCGGCTCGCCTACTTCACCGGCTGCTCGGCCGGCGGCCGGCAGGCCCTCATGGCCGCCCAGCGCTTCCCCGACGACTTCGACGGCATCGTCGCCGGCGCGCCGGCGCTGAACGCCACCGGTCGCGCGGTGTTCTCGATGAAGATCGCGCAGAACCTCCACACCGACGAAGCCGCCTACGTTCCCGCGACCAAGTACCCGGCCATCCACGACGCCGTGCTTCAGGCCTGCGACGCGCTCGACGGCGTGAAGGATCGCGTGATCGAGAACCCCGGCAAGTGCACGTTCGATCCGAAAGTGATGGCGTGCACCGCTGGCGACGCGGCCACGTGCCTCACCCCGCCACAGGTGGAAGCGGCGCGGAAGATGTATCAGCCGGTGGTCAACTCACGAACGAAGAAGGAGATCTTCCCGGGTCTGGCCTACGGAAGTGAGATGGGCTGGAACACCTTCGGCGCGCAACAGCCGTTTGGCATCGGCGCGCAGATGTTTCAGTACATGGTGTTCAACAATCCGAGCTGGGACTTCAAGACGCTCAACTTCGACGAGCACATGGCGCTCGTGGACAAGGCCGAAGGCGGCCTGATCAACGCGCGCGACCCGAACCTCTCGAAGTTCGTCTCGCGCGGCGGCAAGCTGATTCAATATCACGGATGGACAGACCCGCAGATTCCGTCGGCGAGCAGCACGCAGTACTACCAGACGGTGCTCGACGCGATGGGCGGCGCCAGCAAGGTGATGGACAACTATCGCCTCTTCATGGTGCCCGGCATGAACCACTGCGGCGGCGGCGACGGCACGGCCACGTTCGACATGCTCGCCGCGCTCGAGCAGTGGGTCGAGAAGAAGCAGGCGCCGAATCAGATCCCCGCATCGCACACGATGGACGGTCGGGTCGACCGCACGCGGCCGCTCTGCCCGTATCCGCAGGTCGCGACCTACAAGGGATCGGGCAGCACGGACGAAGCCGCGAACTTCAGCTGCAAATAGACATCCGTAGGGCGGGTCTTGCTCTTTAGACCCGCCTCCGCCAGCCGGGTCCAAAGTTCAGGACCCGGCCTACGCCTCTAATCTTCCATCGGGTGTTCGACGCTGTCGATCACCAGGAGCTCGACGGGTCCTCGTTGTGATTCGAGCTTCAGTCCAAGCTCCTGCACGGCGCTGAAGATCGTCGGACCATCGTCCAGCGGTGCGACGTTGGCGTTGCCTCCAGCGGGGGCCGTCGTGAGCGGGCGCTGCGGCGCGTACTGCAAATCGAAATCGAACTCACCGGTCAGTCCCGTTCGATCGATGACCGTGCGACCCAGGTTCCCCGATAGCGTCCGCGCGAGGCTCGCGATCGTCTGGCCTCCCCCGCTGTAGGTGAACACGAATCCGCCACCGGGGCTGGCCGTCGGGAGCATTCGGGAACTGCAGACGGGGCGCTCACCGGGTTTGAATGGGGCGAACGGGACGAACGGGACCGGCGGCGCCGCACCTGGGCCTCTGGCACGAGCGGTAGCCTGCCGTTCCGCGATGATCGGGGCGCAATCGATAGTCGACCGTGTCATCTTCGGTCCGAGCTTGCCATCGCTGCGCGCCATCACCAGCACATAGATCGGCGCGTCGCGCGTTTCGTTGTGGACGACGAGCTTGAATCGATCGGCCAGCAGTGCCCGAAGCATCAGCTGCATCTGATCCGGCCGCGCCTCGTCAGGCGCCTTGGCGGCGATATCGAATCGATCCGAGTCGAGCCAGCCCGGCCCGCCAACGATCTGGTACGGCGAGAGCCTGTAGGCATTGAGAATCAGGAACCTGAGTGGAATGCCCGTCGCATTGAAGCGGCCGGGGGTGAAGTTCATGAACAGCCTCGCGTTAGTGGTCTCCTTGTAGGGTTTGACGGAGGCGACTTCGAAGACCGGCGAGGGCGCGTCCGCCGGTTGCGGCGGCGACGGCGCCTGCGCAGAGGCGGCTGCCACCGCAGCCAGGAGTGGGAGCACCGTGATCAGTTGACGCATCTCGGCCTCACTTTTCACTTTCTACTTACTTTTCCACTTCTTCAACTTTTTCCACTTTTCCACTTTACAATCTGCCGATGCCGAGAACCCTGCTGACCACGCTCGCCGTCGCGATCGTCCTCGCCGTCGGCATCGTCGGTGTGTCCAGCCAGGCTCGACAGTCGGCACCGGCTGCTCGAGTGCCGAATCCCGAATCGCGGCTCCCCGGCCTCACAAGCTACCAGAACGTCACCGACGGGCGCCTCAAGAATCCGGAGCCCGGCAATTGGCTCGCCATCCGCCGCACGTACGATGGCTGGGGCTTCAGCCCGCTCAGCGGTATCACGCCGGCCAACGTGGGACGCCTGCGTCCGGTGTGGACCTTCATGACCGGAGAAGGCCGCGTCCATGAAGCGGCGCCGATCGTGAACAACGGCGTGATGTTCGTCTCCACACCGAACAACCAGGTGGTCGCGCTCGACGCGCGAACCGGCGCGCTGCTGTGGCGATACCGGCGGCCGCGACCGCCGGGCGCGTTCGTGCTGCACGAGACCAACCGCGGTGTCGCGCTTTATGGCGACAAGGTGTACTACGCCGCCGGCGAGGCCGTACTCGTCGCGTTAGACGCGCGCACCGGCAAGGAAGTCTGGAGCACCATCGTCGCCGACAACAAAGCCGCGTACTACCTCACGCTGGCTCCACTCATCGCCGATGGCAAGGTCATGATCGGCGCGTCTGGAGGCGAGTTCGGCGTGCGTGGCTTCGTCGCCGCGTTCGATCCGGAATCCGGCAAACAGCTGTGGCGGACCTACACCGTCCCGGCCCCCGGCGAGCCCGGCAGCGAGACGTGGCCGAAAGGCGATCAGTGGAAGACGGGCGGCGCGCCGGTGTGGGTCACCGGCAATTACGACCCCCAGACCAACCTCGCATTCTGGGGTACCGGCAATGGCGGGCCGTGGATGGGCGATCAGCGTCCGGGCGACAACCTCTACGTCGCGTCGACGATTGCCATCGACGTCGCCACGGGACGAATCAAAGGCCACTTCCAATACAACCCGAATGAGTCGTGGGACTGGGACGAAGTGTCACCGCCACTGCTCATCGACTACCAGCGCAACGGACGCACGATCAAAGGGCTCGTCAACGTCGCGCGCAACGGCTACCTGTGGTTCCTCGAGCGTAGCGCCGGCCCCATCACGTTCGTCGAAGGCAAGCCGTACGTCGCCCAGAACGTGTTCCGCGGTCTGGATCCCAAGACTGGCAGGCCCGACGTGGACCCCGCGCGCAAACCTGGCACCGGCAAGCGCGCCGAGTTCTGTCCGGGCTCGCATGGGGGCAAGAACTGGCCGCCGATCGCGTTCAACCCGCAGACGCGGATGATCTACATTCCCGCCAACAACGGTCTGTGCGGAGCGCTCACCGGCGTGCCCGTGACATACACGGCCGGCAAGGGATTCGCCGGCACGCAGTTCGGCGGTCCGCCAGTTGCCGCGCCAGGAGCGGAGCACGTCGGCGGCGAGGTTCAGGCGTGGAACGTCGACACCGGCATGCGCGTGTGGATCCATCGCTACGCAACGAGTCCCAACTGGGGATCGATGCTGGCCACCGCAGGTGGGCTGGTGTTCAGCGGCGGCACGAACGATCGCAAGATTCACGCGTTCGCTGCCACCACCGGAAAGCTCCTCTGGGAATCCGTCACCAACTCGGGCATCGTGGCGCCGCCGAGCACGTTCACGATTGACGGCAAGCAGTACCTGGCCGTGCACGCGGGCTGGGGTGGCGACGTGCGTGGCATGAATGGCGGTTTGAACCGTCTCTTCCCCGGGAAGTATCCAGATCCTCCGGAAGGCGGGGGCATCTGGGTGTACGCTCTGCCGTAATGATTTCTGTTTTGGAGGCGACTATGCGAAGACTCGTAGGTGTCGTCGTTCTGGGTGTGGCAGCGTTGGTTACCGCCGGCGTACTCCGAGCGGCAACCGAACCTCCGGCCTGGGCGTATGCGATCCCCCCGGCCGCGCCAACCCCGGCAGCCGGCGCTCCAGCGGCGCAGCCCGCCGCGCCTGATCCCACGCCGAGGACGCTGCCTGGCAGCCCGTTGAGCTTCCCGCTGGCCAATATTCGCGACGCCTTTGGCCCGGCCGACTGGTTTCCCGGCGACCATCCGGTGATGCCCGAGGTCGTGGCAAAGGGTCGTCGCCCGGACGTGCGCGCCTGCAGTCTCTGCCACTACCCGAACGGCAAAGGCCGTCCCGAGAACGCCGGCGTGTCGGGCTTGCCCGTGGCGTACTTCATCCAGCAGATGCACGACTTCAAGAACGACGTGCGAAAGAGCGCGGAGCCGCGGAAGGCGAACACCAACGTGATGATCGCCATCGCGAAGGGCATGACCGAAGACGACATCAAAGCCTCGGCCGAGTACTTCGGTGCGATCAAGTGGACGCCGTGGATCAAGGTCGTCGAGAGCGCCACGGTGCCGAAGACGCGAATTCAGGGAGGCATGTATCTTCGCCTCGAGGGCAAGGACACCGAGCCGCTGGGCATGCGCATCATCGAGACGCCCGAGAACGTCGAGCACACCGAGGTGCTGCGCGACCCGCGCTCCGGCTTTATCGCCTACGCGCCCTTGGGATCGATCAAGAAAGGCGAAGCGCTCGTCACCACGGGGGGCAACGGCAAGACCGTGCAGTGCGGCGTCTGTCACGGCGCCGACCTGAAGGGCCTCGGGCCGGTCCCCGGAATCGCGGGCCGTTCCCCCAGCTACATGGTTCGGCAGATGTACGACATGCAGGCCGGGGCGCGCCACGGCGTGTGGACCGACTTGATGAAACCGGTGGTGGCCAAGTTGACCGACGAGGACTTCGTGTCGATCGCGGCGTACCTGTCGTCGAGAACGCCGTAGACCAGGCGGGTCTGCACACGTTCAGGCGGGTCTGAAGACCCGCCTCTACCAATTCGAGGGTGCTGTAGCGGCGGGTCTTTGGACCCGCCTTTATTTTTTCAGCTCGTCGTAGAGCTGACCGAAGAACTGCGGGTTGAGTTGCCAGCCGAGATCGTCGGTCTTCACCTGTGACGCGAGCGTGTCCCGTGTGGCGCCGGCCTTGATTGCATCCGACGCACGGCTGACCAGGCTGGCGAACTGTGTCCTGAACTGCTCGACCTCCGCCCTGCTCTTCGGCTCGCCGCGGCCCGGGATCGCCATGTCGAAGTCGAGCTTCAGCACGCCGTCGAGAATCTGGCTCCACTCGACGGCGCTGCCGCCGTTGGCGAAATCGACGATCGGCGTGGCGTTGGTGATCTGGTCGCTGACCATCACCACCTTGAGATCGGGGAAGTAGACCATCGTGTCGTCGCCGGTGTGGCCGCGACCGTATGAATGTGCGTGCACTTCGGCGCCACCCGACTTCAGAACGTAGTCCTTCGCGAACGTGAGCGTCGGCAGACCGGGGATCTCCTTGGTCCTCGGGTCGCTGGCCATGCGGGTCTTCAACGCGTCGAGCCCGATGACCTGGGCTCCGGCGTCGATGAACTTCTGATTGTTGCCGACGTGGTCCGGGTGATGGTGTGTGTTGAGCACGTACTTGACCGGCAGATTCGAGATCGACCTGATCTCTTCCATGACCCGGTTGTAGTTCTCGTCGCCGGGGTTCTTGGTATCGACGACAATCAACCCCTCGCCCGTCACGCGGACCAGCGTGTTCGCGCCGCCGCCGGTGATCATGTAAAGGTCAGGCTTCAGGAGCCGGATCTTCTCGACTGTCTGTCCTGCTCCGCCGCGCCCGCCACGACCGCCGCCGGGGGGAGCCTGCGCCGAGACGGCTGCCAGGCCGAGCAACGTGACGAGAGCGACACCGAGCGTGTTCCTGGGTAACATCCGTCTCTCCGTTCAGGCGGGTCTAAAGACCCGCCTCTACCGATTCGAGGGTAATCTACCGTTCTCCGAGTACGTAGTGGCGGGTCTTTAGACCCGCC
>DATDOE010000065.1:0-112387 GCA_035293405.1 Vicinamibacterales bacterium
TCATCCAACACGAGCCGGACGGCGCCGGCCATGAACTCGTCCGTGAACTGTCGCCGCGCGCGCCGTCCCGCTTTGCGTGATCCCATTCTGGACATCGTATCCGCCCTTCGGAAGATGTCCACCAAACCGGATCAAGCTCATAAGGCGAGAAGTTCTTGAAAAGCTTGTGACTCATATGCTCGACGAAATGCAGTACGAAGAGCTATTGGCTCTGATGTACGAAACGGCTCCACAGGACGTCCCTGAAGTGTGTTATGAAGTAGGCGGTACTCTCAAGCCCTTGTCGGAGCTGTCAGTAGGACAGAAAGCCGCGGCTCTGTTGATTATAGGATTGAGCGACGGTCGTTTTCCAATCGTCATCGACCAGCCCGAAGACTCTCTTGATCTTCGCAGCATCTGGGACGATGTGTGCCTTACCCTTCGAGGAGCGAAGGAACGTCGGCAGTTCGTCTTCACGACTCACAACTCGTCAGTGGCAGTAGCCTCGGATTCGGATAAATTCACGATTCTTCAGGCGGAGGCAACGAGTGGGAAGGTCCTTCATTCGGGGTCAATAAACGATTCAACGATTCGAGATGAAGTTATTGCCTATCTTGAAGGTGGACCTGACACTTACGAGAAGAAGCGGGGCAAGTACAACATCGAGAGGCGCCCTCCGACATCCAACTGAACTGTTCCTGTCTTGTACTCGGACCCCGGCTGTCGAGCGGATCTGGCGAATCAGATTTTCCAAAGCATTCGTTCAAATATTTGAGCTTGTGGATGGAACGACTCCCGCCGCCTCCAGCACCTGTTGTGATCGTCGGCCGACAATGCGACCGAATGACATTCTCACCCGTCTTTCCGCCTCATTTATCTGCGACTGTGAGTCGCTGGAGCGTCGAAAGGATCCGCGCCGCGCAGGCCGACGCGTCGGCGAACACCTGGTGCTCCCAGATGCGGAGCACCGACCAGCCTTCCTGCTACAGTCGCCTCTTCACCGCTCGGTCGCGGGCGACGTTCCTCCCGAGCTTTGGCACCCAGTAAAAGCGGTTCGAGCGCGGCAACGGGATCGCGCATTTCTTGCATCCATGCCAGAAGCAGCCGTCTACAAAAATTGCAAGGCGCCACTTCCCAAACACGACGTCGGGAAACTGTGAAGTCCGCCCCTCCGAACTGTGCCCATTTTTGTGCCCACCCTGGATGGAAAACAGGCTCATTCAGTACGAATCGGGGAAGGGTCCAAACACGTTCTAAATCATTGACCGTACGAGAGTTGATCACTCCGTACGAAAGTATGAAAAAGCCCTCCGATGCAACTGTTAACCGGAGGGTTGCTGGCTTGCCACGCCGAAGCTCTAGCGGAGGCGGGTTCGAGTCCAGCCCGAGGAGCCACACCTGTAAACTCTATGGAATCAATGACTTACGTGTCGCCTTGGCGTCGGTCGTGTAAGTGGCTGATTTGCTGGGGTTTGCGCGCTCGTTGGCCGTGCTGGACGATTTCCGCAACTTGAGTCGGCGGTGGGGATTCGCCGCAAGATTGTTTAGCTTGTGGTGCGAATCAAAACCCAGCCACCTCATCCGCAGGATCTCCTCCCATCTTCTGCAGAAGGAAGGTTCGGCGCGCAACCTGGCGGTTGGGCGCACGCTTGCGGGCGCAGCGCCACGGCCGATCGAAATTGCCGTCCGCGGCTTTCGGCTCACCAAATTTGATCGGGAACCCGCGGCGTTCTATTCCGCGACCTGCCCCGTGATTGCGAATCCGTCCTTATACTCAGTCCCCTCGTACGATGGGCATGCGCCGCTGGTTTGAAACGTATAAGATTCGCGACGGCGAAGCCGCGCGTTTCGGCAAGCCACGTGACTACACTCAAACTGATCTGACATCGACCGGGGCTCCGCTCGACATGCCGCACGGTCCCCAGTGCAGGTGAATCGCATGAACACGCCCTCTGTAACTGGCCAGGCCAAACCGTCGAAGGATCCGCGGTTCTCCGCTCCCGCTGTCGCTCTTCCGAAAGGTGGAGGGGCGATCAAAAGCATCGGGGAGAAGTTCTCTGCCAATGCGGCGAGTGGAACGGGCGCGCTGAGCATCGCGCTGCCGCTCAGTGAAGGGCGAGGTGGCTTTACTCCGGGCCTGGCTTTGAGCTACGACTCCGGCGCGGGCAACGGCCCATACGGCATCGGTTGGAGCATCGGCGCTCCCGCGATCACGCGCCGCACTGACCGCGGCCTGCCGAAATATCTCGACGCCGCGGCTTCCGATGTCTTTCTTCTATCGGGCGCCGAAGATCTCGTTGCCGTGCTCGACGCGGACGGCTCGCCACGCTCAGAGCTGCGCAACGGATACGGTGTCGTTCGATACCGCCCCCGCGTCGAAGGACTCTTCGCGCGCATCGAACGGTGGACGCACGTTGCCAATCCGTCGGACAGCTTCTGGCGATCGATCTCGCGCGACAACGTCACCTCGTTCTACGGCAAGACGGCGGAAAGCCGTATCGCCGACCCGCAGGATCCCACCCGGATCTTTGCGTGGCTCGTGTGCGAGGGCCGCGACGATAAGGGCAATGCCGCGGTTTACGAGTACGCCGCGGAGGATAGCCGTGGCGTGGATACCAGGGCCGCTCACGAGAGTCAGCGATCGTCGGCCTCTCGATCGGCCAATCGCCACCTGAAGCGCGTCAAGTACGGCAACACGGTCTCCTGCCTGCAGGAGGACTTTGGCGAAACCGAATGGCTGTTCGAGCTGGTGATGGATTACGGGGATCACGAGGGCGATGTCCCCACGATCCACCCGACGCGCGAGTGGCTCGTCCGGCCGGACCCCTTCTCGACTGAACGTCCCGGCTTCGAGGTGCGAACCTACCGGCGTTGTCACCGGATGTTGATGTTCCATCGCTTCCGCGAGCTCGGGGACGCACCCCGGCTGGTCCGTGCCTTGACCATCGATTACGACGATCTCGATTACGACGTCGCCACGGCGCCTGATGCCAGGACGGAGATCGGTCACCCAGGGAGCACGCGGCTGCGGTCATTGCTGCGCCGTGCGACGATCACGGGATATTCCGATGCGGGGATCGCCAAATCGCTGCCGCCCCTCGAACTCACCTACTCACGCTCTCAGATCAGCGAGGTAGTACGCACGCTCGATGATGAGAGTGCCCGGCATCTTCCTGCAGGCGTCGATGGCCGGCAGTATCAATGGGTCGATTTCAACAGCGAAGGCTTGAGCGGCGTCCTGACGCAACAGGGCGGCGCGTGGTGGTTCAAACCGAACCTGGGGGGAGGTCGGCTTGGCGTCCAGGAATGCATCGCCGAAATACCCGCCGCCGAAGCCGCCGCCGGACTGCAGTTCGTTGATCTGGCGGGCGACGGACAACTCGATGCCGTCCAGCTCACTGCGCCGATCCCAGGCTTTTTCGAGCGGACGGCCGACGATCGATGGGCGCCGTTCACGCCGTTCATCTCTCGGGTGAATGTCGCGTGGGATAACCCCAACCTGCGATTGGTGGACCTGACCGGGGACGGGCATGCCGACATCCTGATGACAGAGGACGACGTGTTCTCGTGGCACGCGTCGCTCGGTGAGGACGGCTATGCGCCGGGCGAGTCAATCAGGATCGCGACCGACGAAATACGCGGGCCCAAGCTCGTCTTCAACGATGCGACCGGCACGGTCTTTCTGGCAGACATGTCCGGAGACGGCCTGTCGGATCTCGTCCGCGTCAGAAACGGGGAAGTCTGCTACTGGCCCAATGTCGGGTACGGACGGTTCGGCGCGAAGGTGATCATGGACGACGCGCCGGTCTTCGACGTGCGGGACCGGTTCGATCCCAGCCGAATTCGTTTCGCCGACATCGACGGGTCGGGTGTCGCCGACATCATCTATCTGGCGGCCGACGGCGTCACTGTGTACTTCAACCGCGCCGGCAATGGCTGGGCGCGCCCGTGCCGCCTGGCCAGCTTTCCGCCCATCGACAATCAGGTCGATGTGTCGGTTGTCGATCTTCTCGGCAATGGGACCGCCTGCCTCGTCTGGTCGTCGGCGTTACCACGCGACGCGGGCTCGTCGCTGCGTTTCGTCGACCTGATGGGCGGCATTAAGCCGCACCTGCTGACGACTGTCGACAATAACCTTGGCGCCGAGACGACGGTTCATTACGCGTCGTCGACCCAGTTCTATCTTGCCGATCGGCTGGCCGGACGTCCGTGGATCACGCGGCTGGCGTTCCCGGTTCACGTCGTGGCGCGAATTGAGAGCCACGACCATATCAGCCGAAACCGGTTCGTGACGCGGTACGCCTACCACCACGGCTACTTCGACGGCGTCGAGCGTGAGTTCCGCGGCTTCGGGATGGTCGAGCAGTGGGACACCGAAGAACGCGACGTGCTGCGCGCCGACGCGGCACTGAACGAGGAACTTGCGTCGCAGGTTCCGCCGGTGCTCACGCGCACGTGGTTCCACACTGGCGTCCACTTCGGCGGCAATCGGATTGCAGATTTTTTTGCAGGCCTGCTCGATGCTGATGACGCCGGCGAGTACTACCGCGAGCCTGGCCGAACCGATGACGACGTCCGCAAGCTGTTGCTCACCGACGCCGTCTTACCGCCGGGATTACTCGCCGCCGAAGAGCGTGAGGCGTGCCGCGCACTGAAGGGTGCGTTGCTGCGCAAGGAGGTCTACGCCCTCGATGGCACCGCCCGTGAGCCGCACCCGTACGTCGTGACTGAACAAAGCTTCGAGGTCCGGCTCGTGCAGCGTCGAGGCGCAAATCCGCATGCGGTGTTCTTTTCGCACCCGCGCGAACAACTCACCTTTCACTACGAGCGGGCGCCGGACGATCCGCGCATTGCGCACACCGCATTCCTCGATGTGGATGCCTTCGGCAACCCGCTTCGCTCAATCTCCGTGGGCTACGGCCGTCGCCGGCCGGATACCCGCCTCGCGCCGGATGATCAGGCCCAGCAGGCGCGATTGCGCAGCACGTTGACGGAAACCGCGGTGACCAACGCCATCGATGCGCCCAACGATCACCGGACACCCTCGCCCGCCGAGACACGCATTTTCGAGCTGACAGGGCTGGACGTCAGCGACGCCCGGAGCGTCCTGTCGTTTGACGAATTGCGCCGAGCCTTTGATGACGCGGAGACGATCGGTTACGAGGAGACGCCGGTAGAGGGAAGCCTTCAGAAGCGCATCCTCAAGCACATGCGCACACTTTATCGCCGCGACGATTTGAGCGGCGCACTGGCCCCCGGACAACAGGACTCCCGCGGTCTGCCCTTCGAGAGCTACACGCTCGCCTTCACGATCGGGTTGCTCAACGACGTCTACGGCCCGCGGATCGACGACGACCTGCTGAACCGGCAAGCCGGCTACGTCCACATCCCCGGCAGTGCCGACTGGTGGACGCCGTCCGGCCACGTGTTTTATTCACCGGGCAGCAGTGACAACGCCTCGACGGAGCTCGCGTATGCGGAGGCGCATTTTTTTCTTCCGCGCCGCTACCGGGATCCTTTCCACACCCCGCAGGTCAGCACCGAGCAGCTGATCAGCTTCGATCCCTATGACCTTTTGATCGTCGAAACACGCGATGCGGCCGGCAATGTCGTCACGGTAGGCGAGCGCGACGACAGCGGAGCAATGGTCTTCGCGGCAAACGACTACCGAACCCTGCAGCCGCGCATGCTGATGGACGCCAACCGCAATCGCAGCGCCGTCGCTTTCGATGCGCTCGGCTTCGTCGTCGGCACGGCAGTCATGGGCAAGCCGGTGCCGGCCGCCGCGGAAGGTGATTCGCTTGCAGGGTTCGAGGCCGATCTACCAGACGCCGTTGCAGCGGCGCACCTCACCAGTCCCCTCAACAACCCGCACGCGGTTCTAGCACAGGCAACGACGCGGGTGATCTACGACGCCCTGGCCTACTGGCGCACAAAGCACGATCCACTGCCGCAGCCCACAGTCGCGTACGCGATGGCCCGCGAGACGCACGCCAATGATTCCGGTGGCCCCCTCGCTGCGGTGCAGCATGTGTTTGCCTACGCGGATGGCTACGGTCGAGAGATTCAGCGCAAGGTGCAGGCGGAACCGGGGCCGGTGCCAACCCGCGACCCCGACGGCCACGTCATCGTCGGCGGCGACGGCTCGCCCGCGATGACCACGAACGACGTGGAGCCGCGCTGGATCAGCACGGGATGGGTGGTTTTCGACAACAAGGGCAATCCCGTCCGCGAGTTCGAGCCGTTCTTCACCGATCGGCACCAGTTCGAATTCGACGTGCGTCTCGGCGTCAGCCCCGTCCGCTTCTACGACCCGCTGGGCCGCGTCGTGGGAATTTTGCGGCCCGACCGAGCCTGGGAAAAAAGGGTTTTCGACGCGTGGCGGCAGGAAACATGGGACGTGAACGACACCAGCCTGATCGCCGAGCCCATCACCGACCTCCAACTCGGTGACTTTTTCGCGCGGCTGCCGCACGCGGCCGTCCATCCGACGTGGTTTGCCGCTCGCGCGAACGGAGCGCTGGGGGCTGAGGAACGCACGAGCGCACGCAAGACCGCCGTTCACGCCGCAACGCCGGCCGTCGCGCACGCCGACGCGCTCGGCCGGATGTTTCTGAGCGTCACGCACAACCGATTCAGGTTTGGCATCCAGCCCGATTCGGATCTACCCGCCGAAGCACGCTTTGAGACGCGCGTGCGCTACGACATCGACGGCAACCGCCGCGAAGTGATCGATGCGGCCCAACGCACGGTGATCCGGTGCGATTACAACTTGCTCGGCGACTCCATCCATCACACCAACATGGACGCGGGCGAGACGTGGCGGCTCGTCGACGTTTCGGGCCACCCAATCTGCGCGTGGGAATCAAGCGGGCATCGGTTTCGAATGACCTACGATGCGCTCAGACGCCCTCTCGACGCGCTCGTCCTGCCCGATGGCGCAACCGCGGAGCTGGTCGCCCAGCGGACGGAATACGGCGATCGCCAGCCGGGCGGGGAGGCGGCCAACCTCCGCGGCAAGGCGGTCGCGCTGTTCGATCAGTCGGGCGTGGTCAGCAACGGCCGCTACGACTTCAAAGGGAACCTGCTCGAGGCCGAGCGGCGGATCACCCAGGAATTTCAGAACGCCGTCGACTGGTTGGCGAGTCCTGTCCTTGAACCGGACATCTTTCGCACGACCGCGTCGTACGACGCCTTGAACCGGCCGCTTACCGTCACCTCTCCGGATGAGAGCATCTATCTGGCAACCTTCAACCGCAGCAACCTGCTCGAGCGCGTCGACCTCACTCTTGCAGGAGAGATCGACGTGACGACCGTGGTCCAAGACATCGATTATGACGCGCGGTCGCAGCGTGCGCGGATCACCTACGGGAACGGAACCGAAACTCGATATTCACGCGATCGCCTGACCCAGAGGCTGTCGCGGCTCACGACCACGAGGCTGATCGGCGGCAACGTTCTTCAGGATCTTCGCTACAACTATGACCCGGCGGGTAATGTCACGGAGATTCGGGACGATGCGCAGCAGACGATTTTTTTCGACAACCAGGTGGTGCCGCCCAACGCGCTGTTTACATACGATGCGCTCTACCGGCTGATCGACGCCGAGGGGCGCGAACACATTGGACAGGCGTCCCAGCCGGAATCAACCTGGGACGACCGATTCCGTCGGCACCTCCCACATCCGACCGATGGTCAGGCGCTGCGCCGATACCGCCAGCAGTATGACTACGATCCACTTGGGAACATCCTGCAGCTCATTCACGAAGCGGCCGGCGGCAGCTGGACTCGCCACTACTCTTACTCGGAACCGAGCGCCCTTGAACCGCAGCGAACAAATAATCGCCTGAGCAGCACGTCAATCGGCAGCGTCAACCCGGTCGTCGAATCGTACACATACGACGGACACGGCAACACGGCCAGCCTCACTCACCTGCCAGTGATCGGCTGGGACTTCTGGAACCAGCTGCGGGCCACGTCACGCCAGGTCACGACGTCAGCCACACCAGAAACGACGTTCTACGTCTACGACTGGAGCGGCCGGCGTGTGCGGAAGGTGACGACCTCGGCGAACGGCGCGCGAAAGAGCGAGCACACCTATCTCGGAGGATTCGAGCGCTATCGCGAATACGACGGCAGCGGGAACGTCACACTCCAACGCAACACGCTGCACGTGATGGAGGCGCGGCAACGTGTCGCGCTGATTGAAATGCGCACGGTGGGTGACGATGGATCACCACTGAAGCTCGTTCGCTATCAGCTCGGGAACCATCTTGGCTCGTGCAGCCTGGAGATCGATCAGACCGGCGCAATTATTTCCTACGAAGAGTACATGCCGTATGGCAGCACCTCGCTGCAGGCAGCCCGCAGCCAGATCCACGGGCCCAAGCGGTTCCGCTACGCGGCGATGGAGCGCGATGAAGAGAGCGGCTTCAGTTATCACGGCGCGCGATATTACGCACCGTGGCTGGCGCGCTGGCTCAATCCTGATCCAAACGGCATCAAAGCCGACACGAATCTGTACCTGTTCTGCCACGTCAATCCGATGGTGTTCGTGGATCTCGATGGGCGAGACCCGGTACACGTCGGCGAGCCGGGCGACCTGTCCGCCACCGCAACGCTCGACGAGATCACCGCATACGCGAAGTCCAAGGGCTATACCTATTCCGATCCGCACAATCAGCGACGCTACGAGCCGACGCCGGACGGCGGCCGATGGGTCGGCGGCACGTTGAAGAAGAAGGTCTACGACCCGGCGGTCGAAAATGACACCGGCTTCGGAAACGAGTCGAGCAACAAGGACTACGCAAAGGACTCAGGGACGATCAAATCGGGCGACTATCAAACCAAAGGCGATTCCGGCGGCGATTACGACCCGTTCGCGCCGAAGAAGCCGAAGACGGAGAAGACGGGCGGCGGCGGCAAAGCCGGCCGCAAAGGAAAGCCCGGAGGGAGTCCGGACGGAAAGTCAGAGACCGGCTCTACGGCTCCGGGGGCGACGGTCACCGGCACGGGGAAAGAGGAAGGCACGGCAGGAGCAACCGGCAGCGAGCCGGGACCGGGTACTGGCGATGGGTCCGGGGCCGGGCAAGACGGGTGGCTGCCGGAGGTCATCGGCACCATTCTGACGGTCGTGGTCATCGTGCTGGCCGTGTTCACCATCGTTTCCGTGATTACGGCGTTCACCACGTACTTCTCGTTCTCGATGCTCGGGTTGAAGGCGGCGACGTATGCGGCCGCGGCGGAAGCGACGCCGTTTATCGCGGGCATGGTCGGTGCGACCGTCACCTCGCGGCAACTCACGCCGCGACAAGTCGACAGAGCGATCGTCACGCTCCGCAACGGCGGAAACGTCCGGGTGCAGAGCCTCAATCAGATGCGTCAGATCCAAGACGAGCTCGGACAGCTCGGCGTGCGCCCTGAAAGTTCATCCACCATCATTCCGCAGCGGCCTCCTGTCGATCCAAGGGGGCGCCCCGATTTGCCGGGCTCACACCTCGACGGCCGGGGCACGTTCAGAGTTGATCCTCCGCATGGACCTGGCAATAGCCCGGGCCATCCGGCACACGAAGATTCCATTCATATCAACATCACACTTCGCGATGGCACAAAGGTCGACATCGCGGTCGATGGCACCCTGAAACTGCAGTGAGCGTTCAGACATGATTCGCATCGCCACGAAGAGACTCTCCCAAGGTACTCAGGGCCCCGACGTCGCCCAGGTGCATCGTGCCCTGACGGCCCTCGGCAGAAGCGTCGCCGCAAGGGAGCGCGAGCAACGCATCTACGGCCCCACCACTGCGGAAGCAATCCGTGCCCTGCAGGAAGAACTAGGAGTTCCGGCCACCGGCGCGGTCGACGAGAACACCGTCAAGGTGATCAACGGCACGCTCGGCGGACGCAGTCGTGAAGAGCGCATGGTGCGGGGTTCCGTCAGGATGGCGACCGGCGCCCTCCCGGACATTGGACCGCTGCTCGTACGGGTCTGGCATCAAGACCGCGGGCGCGAGCACCTCCTCGGTGAAGCGCCGCTCGATTCCAGCGGAGTCTTCGAGGTGCGTTACACGCTGAACGCGGACGCGCAGGCGCGAACGCGAATCGATCTTCGGGTCGAAATCGCTGCGCGCGCTGGAGCCGCACCGCTCGAGACCCAGCCGAGCGGCCGGTCGATCTTGCAGCACGTCGATCTGCTCGAAGTGATCAACTTCGTCATCACTCAGGCTGATCGTCAGCCTCAATCCGAGTACGAACAGCTCGATCGCGATGCCAGGGAGATTCTTCAGGATCTGAACAGGCTCGAGCGAATGGGCAGCGACCATTTGCATCTTCTGGCAGAAGAGGCCTCTTACCCGCCGGCGCATTTCGCGGCGCTGGCGACCGCGCGACGTCTCGGAACCGAAACTCAGTTGCCCCCGCAGTTGTTCTATGCCTGGTTGCGAAAAGGATTGCCCGGCGACGTCGCCGCTCTTCTTTCCGTCAGTCCATCGGTATTAGTCGGCACGCTTGAAGAGGCGCTACAAGACAAACTCATCCCGGAGCGGACGGAAGATGGGCGTCCGATTCTCGAACTCGCGAAGCAACTCCCAGCCCGCGGAGCCCCGTATGCGACGCGACCACCGCGGCCAGGCGTGGCATCATTACGCGATCTGGCGCGTCTGGTGCTTACGGACCCGGAGGCCGACGACCTGCTTGGCAAGTACGCTGCCGCCGGTGAGGACGTCGCCGGCTTCTGGACGGCCATCACCAGCCATCCCAAGGCCGCTACGTTCCGTCGGGTAGTGGAGCTCGGAGGGTTGACGAACAATCATTTGCCACTCGTAGAGGCAATCCTCGCGCGCCAACTTCCGCAGGTCGCGGAGCTCGCGAGCCTGCCGATGACGCAGTGGGATGCGCTGTTGACGCAGGCCGGAATTCCACCTGAGACTCCCGGAGCAACAGCGGCCGAACAGTCCTCTCACTACCGTCAGGCCGTGCTCAGCCGCGTCGAGAGCGCGTTCTTCCGACCGTTTTTTGCGGCACGACTGGAGGAGGCGGGCGCGCCGCCGCAGGTTGTCGAGTTCGTCAAGGCGCAGGCGGCGTTCGATCCGCGAACCACTTACATCGAGCGATTCCTGAAGGTAAATCCCAGCGTGGCCTTGGCGGAACCCGACAAGAAAACGCTCAAAGCGTACCAGCGCGTATTGAAACTCACCGGCAGCGCCGCGGACACGATTGCCGTCGCCGCACACGCCGAATCCGCCGGTGAGATCGTGGCCATGGGAAAGCAGGCGTTTACCGAACGATTGGCCGGGCTCAGCGAGCATCGCGCCGGGGAGATCTTTCAGCGCGCGGCGCGAACCAACGCGGCCGCCCTTGCCCTCTGGAGCGAACATGCTGCGGCGCTGAACCGCACTAACCTGGCGGCCCTGCCGCGGGTCGATCCACAGGCGATCCTGAAGGTCGCGGTCGGCGACGATCAAGAGCCGGGACTCATCCCTGACTGGGAGAGTCTGTTCGGTGCGTTCGATCTGTGTGCGTGCGGGCACTGTAACTCGGTCTACGGACCAGCCGCGTACTTCGTAGACCTGCTTCAGTTCCTGAAGGCCCGCGAGGTTTTCGACGGGCTCGCAGCACGTCGTGCCGATCTGGTGGACATCGAGTTGAGTTGCGAAAACAGCAACACCGTGCTGCCTTACGTCGACCTGGTCAACGAGATCCTTGAGGATCAGATCGCCCGTCCGCAGCCGTTCGCCGAACAGACGCTCGCTGTGACACCTCCCGATCTGCATGGCCTCGTTGCCAACGTGACTTTGCGCAACGCCTTCGCGCCTCCCCTTCAGCCGGGTGCGTCAATCGAGATGATCGAACCGGGCAAGAGCTGGCGCGTACTCGACGAGCAGTTCGGATATCACGTGACAACGGATGGCGTGACGTTCAAGGCGGTGTCCCGCAGTCGTCAGACGACCGGCACGAGCGAAGAGCGGATGGCCTACGCGCAGTATCGCAACAATGAGGCCTACGAGCGGCTGAAGGAAGCCTACTTTCCCTGGACGCTGCCGTTCGATCTCGATGCGGCGCAGGCGACTGTGTTCCTGGCCCATCTCGGCGTGCCGCGCCGGCGATTGATCGAGCACTTGCGCACCGCTGCGGACGCCTCGAATCCCGCCTCGACACTTAGCATCGGCTTAGCCGCCGAGCGATTGGCGATGACCCTTCAGGAATGGAGGATCCTCACGGGCGAGCTGGGCGCCACCCGAACTGAATTCTGGGGCACGCAGCCGACCGATCCCGTGCAGGCCATCCTCGAGGGGTCCGGCTTGAGTTTCGCAGAATTGGACGACGTGCTGTCCACGTGGTTCGTCAATCCCGAGGGTTTTCTTCGCATAGTTCCACAGGCCGGCTGCAATCCCGAATCGCTGACGATGACGGGACTGGATGATGCGGCGTTGTCCCGCCTTCATCGGTTCGTCCGGCTTTGGCGCAGGCTCGGATGGACCATCCACGAGGTGGACAAATACCTGCGTGGGCAGACACCGCCCGGCGGCGCCCCCCAGTTGACGAATGAAATCCTTGTACGACTGGCCCATGCTGCCGAAGTTATTGCGACACTCAAGCTACCGGTCGTTGAAGCGCTTGCGCTCTGGCGACCAATCGACACCAGTGAACCGTCATCGCTTTACGTACGGCTCTTCCTCGATGAGAAGTTCCCGAAGACCGTGCGTGAAAGCTTTCGTCTCGGCCCCGACGGTCAGGAGCTGGATGATCCGACCCAAACGCTCTCGGCCCAGGCTGCCACGCTACAGGCGGTACTTCGTCTTGGCGGTGCGAGCTTTACAGAGTTGTCGGATCTCACTGACGGACGCCTGACGCTCGCAAATCTCGGCGTGCTGCTGCGTCGCGCACGTCTCATGCAAGCGCTTGGTCTTACGCCGCAGGAGCTGACAACGGCTATCGCACTCTCCGGGCTGGATCCTTTCAGCAGCCCGGATGCAGCCGAGCGGTTCGTGACGACCGTGCGTGCCGTTCGCAGTTCAGGATTCAGGTGGCCGGAACTCGATTACCTCCTTCGGCACCGCTTCCAGCCCCCGGCGCCGTTCGCGCCGACTGACGCGGTTCTCGCGGCGTGGCTGTCGGAACTGCGGATGGGGATCATTCAGGCGGGCAACGATGGGGCCGCTGCGCGTCGCGACGTCGTTCACAACAGGCTGGCGGCGGCTCTGGACGTTCCCGAGACTTTGATCAGCGATGTCCTCAATGACACGACGTTGATGGACACGATCCTGGCGATCGCGAATGTTCCTTTGCAGGAGGCGATCGACAGAAACAATGCCGCCGCGCAGTTCGACGTAATCGAGAAGCTGTGGAAGATTGCGCTTGTTGGCAACCGTTTGAAGCTGCCTGGCGCTCACTGGCAGCGGCTGGTGGGCTCCGGTGCCTGGGTGGATCTGCGAACCTTGCCCATTGCAGTCACAAATGCGTCACCCATTCCATTCGCGACATGGTTCCGCCTCGTGCAGTTCACGCAACTACGCCGCGACCTGCCGGTCGAAGACGGCCCGCTCGATGCGGCGCTGACCGCCCTTCATGCGGTAGTGGCCGCCGCCAACGACGCCGCGCGCGCAGAGGCGAAGTCGCGGTTCGTGTCGACCCTCGTTCAATGGCTTGGCTGGCCCGAATCAGATCTGGCGAGTCTCATCGGCAAGACTGACAGCCTCACCGACCTCGGCCTCCTCAAGGTTCACCTGCCGGACGATTATCACGGTCCCGGATTGTTAATCCGGCTGGCGCGCGCCATCGGGCTGTTAAAGCAGCTCGGGGTTAGTGCAGAGAGCGCGGCGGCGTGGTGTGACGACGTGGTTGATCGGGAGGCCGCCCGAGCAATTCGCGGCGCGGCAATGGCGCGGCACAGTGAGAAAGCCTGGCTGACGGTAGCCCGCCCCTTACAGGACGCGCTTCGCAACGCGCAGCGCACCGCACTCACCAATTACCTCGTCGCACGTCCCGAGACATGGCATCCGCCGGGGCCGTCGGCCCGTGTCGATCCGACAGATCTCTTCGCACACTACCTGATCGACGTTGAAATGGACGCATGTCAGCTCACCTCTCGAATAAAGCAGGCGATGGGCTCGGTTCAGCTTTACGCGCAACGGTGCCTGCTCGGTCTCGAGACGGCGCCGATCGATGACGAGAAATGGCTCCAGTGGAAGTGGATGAAGAACTATCGCGTCTGGGAGGCCAACAAGAAGGTGTGGTTGTATCCGGAGAACTGGATCCAGCCGGAGCTGCGCGACAACAAAACGCCGTTGTTCCAGGACCTCGAGGCCGAGCTCCTACAAGGTGAGATCACCGACGCAGCCGCCGAGCGGGCTGTCACCCACTACCTCGAGAAGCTCGATCAGGTCGGTCGCCTTGAAATCTGCGGCACATACGAGGACGACAACACCCATCTCCTCCACGTGTTCGGGCGGACGTTCAATATGCCGCACGTGTATTTCTATCGACGGGCGCAGATCGTTGACGCGACGCCGCGCCGGTTCGCCGCCTGGACCCCGTGGGAAAGAGTCGACCTCGACATTGAAGGCGACCATCTGCTGCCGGTGGTGCGTAACCGCAAGCTGATGGTGTTGTGGCCGGTCTTCAGTGAAAAGCAGGAATCCAGGCCAGTCAAAATGCCCGAGCCGGGTGGTACTCTCGCAACCGCGAATAGTTACTGGGACATTCAACTCGCGTGGAGTGAGTATCAGCACGGTCAGTGGACGGCGAAGCAGCTTTCGAAAGCGACACCGCTCAGGGCATATCAAGGCAGTGACGACGTGTTGTTCGACAGAGCGGTCCGGTCGATAGACCGCGCCTCCGACACGGGACATGTCCTGTACAGGTGCCACGACCCGAACAACGAAGGATGCCCACCCGTCGATCCCGACGAGGGCGGCGCCGACCCGCCGCCACCGCCGACGACCGGCAGTACCGGCACATCCGGAGGCGGCACTCCGCCGGCGCGACCGCTCGTCGACCGGCGGCTGTTCTCGTTCAAAGCCTTTGCGGCGGGCGATTCGGTGATCGTCCGCGGCTACCTGAGTCTCGCGCACGCCGCGTCGCCGGTGCCCGACACGGCCGGGACATTCGGCGAGTTCCACCTGTCGGGTTGCAGGGACATCGTCACGGTTCACTGGCGATCGTCGATCGAGACGCGAACGCTACCGCTGGCGCCGCGCGGGACGCGCTTCGACAACATGTGGTTCGAGGGCAGTGGCAAGTTGACGCTGCTCGACGGCAACTTGCCGTCGCATCGCGATCTTGCCGGCAGCACGGTGGCAGTGCGCGGGAACATGCCCGGCCCGCTTTTTGATGGCCTCCCGACAATTGCCTCCATGAAGGCCAATCGGATTGACATCGACGTGCTGCGCAGCACGCCGACGCCGTTCCGTATCCTGCCGCCGCATCAAGACGTGCAGTTCAAGGGCGAACGATCGTTCTTCTTGATGGATCACGCACGGACCTTCATCGTTACCTCGACCGGCACTTCGGGGCAGTCGGTCCGTCCGGATCTGTCGCAGTGGACCGTGGGCGATTTGGCGAGCGTATGGACCGCAGAGTACTTCGGCTCGAGCCCGGAGCCGGTGTCTCCCACTGCGCCGCAGCCGGAGCCGTCGTTCGTTGTAATGAGGAGGGGCGCCGATGGCCGGCGCATCGCCAGACGCGTCGCGCCGATAGACTTTGGGGCCCGTTTCGATCCGGTAAGAGTTCTGCCTCGATTCTGGACGACGCGCCGGTACTATTTCTCGCTGTTCGAGCATCCACTGACCTGTGAGTTCCGCACCATCCTCGACAAAGATCAGCTTAGAGGATTGCTCTCGCTCGAGACGCAGGCGCAAGTTCGGCCGTTCTTTGAGACGTATGATCCGATTCCAGAGCGCGTCCAGGAAAACGACCCGCCGGTCGATGACGTCGATTTCCGTTTCGACGCTGCGTACGAGATTTACAACTGGGAGCTCTTCTTCCACATACCGTTGCTGATTGCCGAGCGGCTGACCGTGAATCAGCGCTTCGAGGAGGCGCTGCGCTGGTATCACTTCATCTTCAATCCGGCCGGACCATCGGGGGGCGAGGCCCCACAACGCTACTGGCGGACCTTGCCGTTCAATCGGCGCCTCCAGCAGGGAGACGGAATAAACAGCTACGACGCGCAATCCGTGATCAACATCGAGAAGTCGCTCGCCAACGGACTGCCGTCCGACTGGCTCGCGGCCGTCGATCAGTGGCGCGCCCGTCCGTTCAACCCGCATGCGATCGCGCGGCTCCGCACCACCGCCTATCAAAAGACCGTGGTGATGAAGTACATCGACAACCTGATCGCGTGGGGCAATCAACTGTTCCGCCGGGAGACACTCGAGTCGCTCAACGAAGCGACGCAGCTGTACGTTCTTGCGTCGGAGATTCTGGGGAGGCGGCCTGAGGTCATCAGCCGTGCGCGTGTGCGCAAGCTCGAGACCTTCGCAAGCCTCAGTGCGAACTCCCGGCTCGGTCCCCTGAGCAATGCCGAACAGCTGGTGCCGGAAGTGGAAGCGGGCGAGTCGGAAAGCAGTGGTGACACGCCGGAGCCGCCGTCGGCTGCAAGCCTGTACTTCTGCGTGCCCGAGAACGAAAAGCTGCTCGGATACTGGAACCTCGTCGCCGACCGCCTCTTCAAGCTGCGGCACTGCATGGACATCGAGGGGCGGGTCCGCCAGCTCCCCCTGTTCGAGCCGCCGATCGATCCCGCGCTCCTCGTCCGCGCACAGGCTGCAGGCCTCAGCATCAACGACGCGTTAAACCAGATCGCCGGAGCTCCATCCAGCTATCGTTTCAGCGTCGTGCTGCAGCGGGCGAATGATCTCGTCGCAGAGACACGCAACCTCGCCGCCGCACTGCTATCCGCGCTGGAGAAGCGCGACGGTGAAGCGCTGGCGCTGGTCCGATCACGCCAGGAGACGGCATTGTTGACGGCCACCCGCGACGCGCGGGTGAAGCAGGTGGACGAAGCCGAAGAGCAAATCGCCGCCCTCACGGAAGGCCGCCGGGTGGCGGAGATCAAAAAGCAGTTTTACGACAGCCGCGAGCTTCAGAACGTGCACGAATCGATGTCGTTCGAGCTGACCGCGAGCAGTATGAGGCTCAACGCGCGAAGCGCGATTCTCCACTATCTGGCGGGCAAGCTTGCGGCCATCGGGGCGTTGAAGATCGGCTCACCGACGACGGCCGGAGCGGAAGTCGGACCGGACTATGCGGCCCGATCGCTCGAAGCAGATGCGGGTGCCGTCGACGCGCAGGCGGGCCGGAAGAATCTCGAGTCGCATCGAGCAGCCACGCTCGGTGAGTTCCAGCGTCGCAAAGACGACTGGGACCTTCAGGGCGATGTCGCAGACGTTGAGGTCAAACAGATCGACCGCCAAATCGCGGCCGCCGAAATTCGCCTCGCGATTGCCGAGCGCGAACTTGCCAATCACGACCTGCAGGTTGAGCAGGCGAGAGAGGCGGATCGGTTCATGCGCGACAAGTTCACTAACGCCGACCTCTACAGTTGGATGGTGGGTCAGACCTCCGCGATGTACTTCCAGGCCTATCAGCTCGCCGTGGACACCGCGCGCCGGGCGGAGCGATGCCTGCACGTCGAGCTCGGCGAGCCGGATGGTGCGACGTCAATCATCCGGCCGGGTTACTGGGACTCGCTCAAGAAAGGCCTGTTGGCAGGCGACCAGCTCGCGCTGGACCTCCAGCGCCTCCAGCTTGCGTACCTCGAGAAGAATGCTCGCTCATATGAGATGACGAAACATGTGTCCCTGGCGACGCTCGATCCGCTCGCGTTCATCGCGCTGAAAGAAACCGGCAAGTGCGACGACGTCCGGCTTCCCGAATCACTGTTCGATCTCGACGCACCGGGTCACTATTTGCGACGGCTCCAGAGCCTGAGCGTGACCATTCCTTGTGTCACCGGGCCATATACCGGCGTCCACTGCAAGTTGCGGCTGCTTCATAACGAGATTCGCTGGGACCGGACGTCGGCGGGCGGGCCGGACGCCTACCCGCGCACTCAGCCCGACGATCGGCGTTTCATCATCGATCGGCGTGTGGTGGACGCGATGGTCACCAGCACGGCTCAGAACGACAGCGGTCTGTTCGAGACCAATCTTCGTGACGACCGCTACTTGCCGTTCGAGGGCGCGGGCGTGATCAGCACGTGGAGCCTCGAGTTGCCGACGGAATTCAGGTCATTCGATTACAGCACGATCTCGGACGTGATTCTCCATCTCCGCTACACGAGTCGCGAGGGCCAGGACGAGCTGAAGCAGACCGCGAGTGCGGCCACAAAGGCGCTCATCGCCGGCGGTCTGCTCGCCGGCGATCCTGATCAGCGGCACCTCGAACGGCTCGTCAGTGTGCGCCACGAGTTCCCAACTGAATGGCACCGATTCATCACCTCGCCGCCTACGGGTCCGCATTCGCTTTCTGTGGACATCGGCGTGTCGCGCTTTCCCTATTTTGTACAGGACCGTGAGATCACCATCAGCAGGGCTACGGTGCTCGCCACGGCGAAAGGCGACGATCCGGTCACGGTCGGCATTGTTCCGGGGCCTACGCCGTCAGCCACGGCCTCGGGTGGCTGGGAAGGACAGAACTCGCCCGGAGTATGGACGTTGTCGACCACATCACCGCCCGCACTGATCGACGACATCTTCATCGTTTTCGGGTTCGGTGCGGAGTAAGGCGTTCTGGGATAGATGCATTCGTCGGCCGCCACATAAGCACACGCAGTTCTGGCGCCGACACTGCCGACCCGCCGGCTATCGCCTCCGCGTTTCGAGGGTACTTCTTCGGTCGTCTGCGACGCGGACGATCCTCTGCCTGCAGCCAAGATATCAATCCTGCCGTTCGGAGTTCACTTATTTCTGTTTTTCACCATGGCGAATGCCGTTGTTTCCCGCGGCCCGATCCGGGCGGGAAGCGCTGCAGGAGTGGTCACCGAGGAAATCACGCTGCGGTCAGGAGCGACAGCAGTGTCGTAAAGGTCGTTGCCGTGGCGTGTCTGAGAGCGTCTCCGAGTCGCTCACGCCCGCCTGGCTGCCCCGCGTCGAGGTTCTCGTTCAGCATCAACTACCGTGCTTCCTGCAGACGTAATTGCTCTGGTACTGCAGCGGGCTCACGCCATTGAGAGCGCGGAAATGCTGCCGCCTCGGGAGGTTACCTCTGAGGCCCGTAGTGGAAGAAACCAACGCCCTGCGGCTTCACCCAGTAGATTGGCGTCCCGCAGGAGGCGCTCATTGACGTCGATCGCTGTCTTGCGATGGTGGTACCCCTAACTGCACCTCATGAGCGAATAATGTGTCGAACTTCGAGAGTGACGAAACCGAAAACGCGAAAACTGCGACCGCGCCACGCCGCTTACGGTGGGACGCCCGTGAGATCCGCGAACTCATTCTTCAGCCCGTAGAGTGTCTGCAGGGTGCAAGCGATCGTTTTTCGCAGGGGCGGAGCGCCGGGAGCGAGGTGAGCACGCGCGCGCGCGCGCCGTCTTTGTCCCCCTTCGCTACGCGATCGAGTACCGCCTCGGCCTCGGCTTGAAGGATATGAGTGAGGCGCCCGAGGTTTGCGAACAGGTCGTCGTCAGCATTACCCAGTCGCAGAAACACATCCCGCATCGACGCTTGCGCGTCCGGGCCCAGCGCTCTGCTAAACCACTTGTCCAGATACGCCTGGTAAATCTGCATGATGACGTGGCAGTGGCCTAAGCCCTTCTCTTCCTCCGCTGTCAGCGCACCGCCCTCTATGTGCAGCAGCAGCTGCGAGTTCCTCTCGAGCGCGTCTTCGTCGATGCCGAGGCTCAGATACGAAGAGGCGGCGGCATCGACGGTCTGAAGCGTCTTCGCGACTTCGTCCAGCGCCTGCCCAGCTTCAGCGCCGCAATATCCGGTTGCGCTTTCAGCTTTCCGATAAGCTTGGCAACGAGTCCTACCGCCGTGTCGATCTCCTGCGCCGACTTTGCCACCGCCACCAGATCAGGCACAGAGGGCTCCAGTCCTCGGATCGGTCACGTTCCATTGCCTCCCTCGCCGCCCCGCCCGCACCCGCGTCCGTCCAGCGAAGCAGTTCGCCTTGCTCCGACCTCACACTTCCCCGACGCCATTGTAAGTGCTAAACAGTCTCGTCGAAGCCGTGACGCAGTACGGCAATGTCCCGAGCAAGTCTCCAGCGGAATGGCGGTAGTTCTGAGGAAACTGGCGCAATCTCTCACCCGGCACTAATGAGCCAGGGTCGAAAATCCCCTCGATCAGGCTGGCTGGCCGGTTGGAGAAGTGAGGAGCTCGACTCGGTCTGCGCCAGCGATCGCTGACTTCAAGCGACTGAGGCGCCTCGTCAAGAAGTACCGCAAGATTTACGTGACTCAATATCAGCAAGACACTGGCACACACGGAGATAGTCGACGATACGGAACTCGCCGCTCTGTACGCCAAGGCAAACATCCGCGATCTCGAGCCGCTGCTGATCTTCCTGAACAAGTTTCACAAGCGCTCTGGGAGTTGTTTTACAGCGGGCGGAGGCCAAGGCTCCGGCCAATGCGGTTCTCGATGCAGAAGCCTCGCGCGGACCAAGATGGCCGATTTACGTAAGCATGCCGTTAACGAGGACATCGTCTCGCAGACGCGAGAATCTTTGGCGCTCTTCATTGAAGCCGTCAATGCGCGCAACGAACGCCGTCGAGCTACGCGGGTCCAACGGCGCAACAGCAGAATCCGAATGGATGAGGCCGTAAACTGCTTGAGGCTTCAAAGCTGCGTCGCACTTCGATAATCACCTCGCGAAACCTTGGCAAAACTCTCAATAACAGGCCATTTACGCTGCTTCTCGGATCAACCAGTTGCGGAAATCGTCCAGTGCGGCGAGCCACTCTTTCAATCACTTAGCTCGATCGAGCTTGTGAACAATCCGCATTGATGAGGCATCCGGTTGCCACCGGAGGATATTGCGCTCGTACGTCTAAGCAGCATCTTGGCGCTTGCAGTGATCTGAAGCTGCGAACAGATCAAATTCAAGCTGCCGTCGTGGTCGGGGGAAACGTCACAAGACCGGAGCAGACTACCTTTGGGTGTCAATCAATCGGGGAGGCTTACGGCCTTCCGCTCAACCGCCGCAGCATTTCTTGTATTTCTTGCCGCTCCCGCACGGACACGGGTCATTTCGCCCGACATTTTGCGGCGCTCGGTATGGCTCCTGTGGTTCGACGATCGCGGTATCCTCGTCCTCCCCTTCACCAAGGGCCGGCCACCACGACGTTGCCGCAGCCACATCGTCAATGGGCGGCCGACGGGTCCGCATGGCCTCGAGCATCCGGCCACGCGGTGCGGATTCGGCTTCCTCCAATTCCTCAGGAGCCATGAATTGCGAATCGACGAGGCCCTCGTCATAGGCCCGCCGAAGCTCGGGGAATACAGCTAACGCTTCAATATCCGCAGCGTCCGAGGCCAGGCTGTCCCACACGGCACCGGGCTCGCGTTCGAGCCCCTCGCGCGGCCGTACTCGTCGGCGTCACGGTCCAGGATGAGCGCTTTGATCGGCGCCACGTCCCCGTCGCACACTGCGGCGAGGATCCGCGCGCCATCCTGCGTGACGATGTCGCCGCCGATCGCGAACGGCTGTTCGTCGGGCAGCGACAGCCAGCGAATGACGGAAGGAAGGGCGCGCGACTCGCGCCACTTTGCCAGCAGATAAAGCGCATACGAGAAGAGATTGGCGTCCTCCGTCGAGGCATCGACGGGATTCGCAATGCCGCGATCGAGGGCCGCGAGGAGCGGCTCGACGAGCGCCTCCCGGTGACCATCCGCAGAGGCGAGCGCCGCCTCAGGCTGGACCGACGCGGCTTCGGCCAGCGCCGTCAGGATCTCCGATGGCGACATCGTCGGAAGTGGCACGGCGACGGGCTCGTGCGTGAACCGGTCGATTCCCGCCCAGAACGGGCAAAGCGGGCAGGTCCGACCCATCGGATAGTCGATGCCCTCTTCATGCGGACATCCGATCATGCGGTCGGCGCCGATGCTCTGGCTGACGCCGAACTCCTGCAGGAAGGCGGCCACGTCGGCGGCAATCGTCGGATCGTGGCGCACGTCGACAGTCTGGGTCGTCCACGTTCGCGGTGCGAGCGTTTCGTCTCGCGCACATCGATCGAGCACGGAGACCACCAGCTTGGTGGCCAGCGTGGTGTCTGGCCCATAAGCGGCGATCGTCCCGACTCGATGTGGCCCGGAGGGCGAGTGCGAGCGTCTTCGCACAGGTCCGCGCCCTCAGCGCAGGTAGGGGAGTGGTCGAGAGCAGTCGAGGGCGCTCGTCGCGCCCAAACGCCACCGGATGGCCGTCGCCGCCCTGGACTCAACCCACATCTTCTCGAATCGCATCGCGGGAATACACCGGGAGACACGAATGGCCGCAATCCCTTGCCGCCTCGATGGCCGCTCCGTCCGCCGCATCATCGGCTGTTGAACCACCGGCTGCCTGTTGAGAACCACCGGCTGCCTTGACGCGTCGGACTGGACGATGGCATCGTCGTCGCGGTGTTCGAGAAGCCGTCAAAGGCGCTGATGAGCGCACTCCGCGTTTTCGTGTTTCGTCACGACATCTTCGTGGAAGCCCGCGAGTTCGATGACGGGCTGATCTTCGTCCGGCAGCCGAAGGGCCGAGCCAAACGATTCGGACCGCGTCGCCACTTCGAAGTCTTCCTTCGCCGCGATAGACGCCGAACTCGTTTCTGCACGCTGACGTGCGGATCTGACGATCACGAGCGGTCACAGATCACAATCGACTTCCCCGAAACAGCGCTCCTGCGGCCTGCGGAGGCCGCGATCGAGTACGAAGCGTGCGGCCGCGACGCGAAACGCTACTCGGAACGTTTCCCGAAGGACGCGGACGCGGGGCGCGCGCTGTTTGGCTATGTTCGCTCGGAGTCACGCCTTCTTGAACGGCTCCTCGATGGCCCCCTTTATCGAGAACTTCTCCGGCTTGTACGCCGCCATCGCCACAAGGTGCGGCCGCGGACGAGGAACGTGAGCCTCAACGTCAAGCAACCACGCCCGCGATCGTGAGCATCTACGCCACCCTCTGGCATCTGCAGTTCCCGCGCCACGGCGACGCGTACGTCGGCTGTGAGTGGGTAGACGTGTTTGCGCAAGGCGTGCCGGCGCACGTCGGAACGCCGACCCCAGGCTACGGCTGCGAATCCGGCGATCCATACGAATCCTTCCTTCCGCCGGCGCTCCGAATCGACGGGGAGCTATCCGAAGACCATTTGCGAGCCGTTGTGTTCGTCGCGGGCGTGTCGGGGAAAGGAACCGCGCGCTCGGGTCAGGAGTACGAGTCGCCGCTCCTGGTGCTCACAGGCATCGAGTATGCCGAGATGCCATTTCAGGTACTGCACGACCGGCTATGCTCGGCGCTGCGTGGGGCCGAACCGCGACTTGTGCTGGAAATGTTCCGGCCTGACGGCATTGCCATGCTCGTGTTCGAGGACGGATCCACCACGCCGGTCGCTGTTGACAATGCTTCGACGACGATGGGTGTGGCACTCGGCCAGAGCGGGCATGCTGGCAGCTGCGCTCATGAATCCGTTTCGACTGGAATTGACATCAGCGTGCCGAACCTCTACCTTCAAGAAATGGACACGGTTCCACTCAAGCCGGAGAGATTGGCACAGCTGGAGGAGTTCGCTCGCCGGCGGGGGAAGAGCACGGCTGACGCCCTCGACGATGCCTTGGCCGACTACCTCGAATGGGAGCGTCAGGACTATCAGGAAGCCCTCGAGGGAATCCGCCAAGGCCATGAGGACGTGATGGCCGGTCGCAGCGCACCTGCCGATCAATTCTTCGATGAGTTCGCGCGGAAGCATGGACTTCCGCGTTGAGCTTTCGGACCAGGCCCAACGCGACATCGCCGCGATTTACGACTGGCTCCGATCGCAGCAGGCTGGAGACGCTGGAGAGCGGTGGTTCCTAGCGCTCCGAGCCGCAGTCGCCTCTCTCACGAATCTCCCCTCGCGTTGCCCGCTGGCCCCAGAGAACAGAGAGACTCACCCGTTGAAGTGCGTCACCTTCTCTATGGTCGCCGCCCGCACGTCTATCGCATCCTGTTTGCCATCGAAGGCGACGTGGTGCAAGTGCTCCACATTCGACATGGCCGCCGCAGGCCAGTCCACAGCGAGTGAACAATCAGTGAACAATTTGCTCCCGAACACCGGGTAACTGCAGGATTCCATCCGAGCTACAGGCACGAAGAACCAACAAGATAGCCAACCTGCGTAAACCTGTTAACCGGAGGGTTGCTGGCTTGCCACGCCAAAGCTCTAGCGGAGGCGGGTTCGAATCTCCACGCTGACAACGATCTCGCGTTACGCGGTCCGCCGGGGCTCAACGGGGCTGGGTCTCAGTCCTGCATCGAATCTCGTGCGAGATCTGCTCTGCCCATGCATCTATGTCTGGCCACTGGCGATTGTCGCCCGCGTGCCCGCCGAGAGCCTTGAACAGCAGCCGTCCCCATGCGGGCCAGTGATCAAGATCAATGACCCCGGCAAAGACTCGATAGTCGCGAGGGTGAACCGTCTGTTCGAACTCGCTGATTTCCCTGGGCTCCTTCTTCATCAGTCCGCCGACAATTGGGTGTTGATCGCCGAAAGATCCAACACTGAACAGCCAGGCCGGTTTGCGCGCGAGGATTGCGGAGTGTCGTCGCAAGAAGTCAGTGGCTTCCGCCGTCCACGATCCGTCGTACACACCACTCCCGAATACAACGGCATCGTACGGATCAACGTCCGAGATCTCGTCGACGGAGCGAACGTCGACGTCGCTGCCATGTGCGCGGAGCCTGCCCGCAATTCGCATCGCGATGTCCCGTGTTGAACCAAACCGGCTTGCGTAACCGATGAGAACACGCATCGTCTTGGCCACCAGGTGAGTTCGCACCTCTTACGCGCCGGCTTTCTCTCCACGTCTGAACACGCGGCGCATTTCGAGCCCGAACTGCGGCTTCTCCCGCGGACCCGAGATCTGAATCGGCAGCCTCGACCCGCCACCAGGCCGCCGGAAAAACGGCTGCGCCAGTCTCGCCAAGAGCGACTTGAAGCCACTGGTCATGTCCGCAAGGCTCGCCTCGATCAACAGGTCGCCGTGGAAGTCGAGATCCTCGCCGCGCAGATTGTAGCTGCCGGTCAGTTGCACCTCGGCGCCCGGGATCGCGAAGTTCAGCTCCTTGAATTCCAGCCGCGCATTGCGCAGCACGAAGCGGCCGCGCACCTTCGACACCACGCTCTCGCCTTCGACCGTCGGGTCGCCCTCTTCCTTGCCACGTGCACGCTGGCTGAGCGCGGTGAGACGCTGCTGCACGTTGAGATTGGCGAAGCGCGCCTGAGCGAGACTGAACCGTCCGTCGAGCCTCAGCCGGTCGACCACATCCGCCTCGCCCGCCGGGAGCAGGAAGGTCGTGGTGAGATCGATGCGTCCGGTCATCGGTGGCTTGTTCGCCTTCACCGCGAGTCGCATCAGATCTTCGAGGCGTGCCTGCAGAATCCTGATGTCGAGCGCGACGTGCCGGCCCGTGACGTCCTGGTCGCGGACGATCGCTCCTGACGCAAGGATCTTTGACGTGTCGAGATCCGCCTCGACGCTGTCGAGAAACGTGTCGCCGTTGGTGCCGTCGACGATCGCTTTGAAGCGCGTCGTGAGCGGCACTGGCTGGCCGGCGACGTCGATCGAGAAGTCCGGCGTCTCGGTTTGCCCGTCAACTTCGATGCGCTCCAGGGTGCCTCGGTATTGCCCGACCGACGACAGAATGCCGCTGATGCCCTTGATGTCGTTGAGATTGGCATTCTTGAACGAGTACTGGCCGCTGAGCGGCGTCAGTCGCGGAGCGTCGGTGTGCCATGGGCCGAAGATGCCGGTGGTCTCGATCTGTCCACGCGGGATCGCGTTGGTGAGGTTGCCCGAGAACTTCGCGCCCTCTGGCAGACCGAAGCCGAACATGATCACGTCATGGATCTCGAAGATGCGCGGAAGCTTCCCAGGCTTCCGCGTGGCGATCTGGAGGAGCGTCTCGCGCGAGCGAATCTCGTCGATCACGATCGGTGACGGCCGCTCCGGGTGAGGGATGTGTCTCTTCGAGTCGTCCGAGTTGATGGCGTCCTTCAGCCCACCCAGCGGCACGTGGACTTCGGAGCGCTCGACGCTGACGTGGCTGAGATGAATCTGGCGTCTGATCAATCCCCTGAAGGTGGCGCTCGCGGAGAACGCCGGCACCGTGATCAACGGAGGCACGTCGCCCTGGTCACGGAGACGGAGCGTGACGCCCGTGCCCGCGATCGATGGCTTTGGCAACAGCGATACGTCGAGCGACTCGGCCTCGACATGACCATCAAACCGCTCGTTGATAGCCGCGATCAGCCGATCGCGTACGTGCTCGGGCCGGATGCCCCAGGCAAGCCAGACGGTGGCGCCCGTTGCGACCAGGAGACACGAGCCAACGATGATCCGTCGCATGGTTTGTGCTTACTTTACACGTCGCCCGCCGCCCTTTTTACCAGTGCCCGGTGTCTAATCCGAGAGGAAAAAGCATGCGACGCACCCAAGACGCGCCATCTGCGGCTTGGCTACTGGTCGTGGCGCTTCTCGGCGCCGGATGCTCCACCCATCGCCCCGCAGGAGGTGCAACTCCGAGGCCAGTTGAGGTGCCGTCCACAGGCGATATCGACGCCTTGCTTGACCGCGGATGCTTCACGTGCCTCGAGCAGGCACTGGCCGCCGCGGAGGAGCGTCGCGTTCCTCTGCCGGCGTTCGAGGCGGCCGCCCTCCTGGCGCTGAGAACCACGGAGCTCGGGATGCCGTCCGAGGCCTGGTTGACGCGGGCACGGGCGCTGGCTGCCGATGACCCCCGCCGCACGCTCTATCTCGAGATGCTGGCCGCCATCCCGCCCGATCCCCTGAGAGGCGTGCGCGAGGATTTGCTGTTTGAGACGCAAGCCCGGAATCGCGCCCGGTCGCTCCTGCCGTCGTGGCGAGAGGCGCTGCGCACAGGGGCGATCTCCTCGCGCTTTCGCCAATACCTTGACCTCGCGCTGACCTGCACGGTCGATACCTCACCAGAGCGGGACCGGGAGATCGCCAGTCTCGTCGCCGGGCTTCCGGACGTGCCGCTGCTTCAGTATCGCGCCGGTATCTGTCTGAGCCTCTACGCTCCGCAGCTCACGGCGCTTCGCACACGCGACGTGGACTTCGTGGATGCCGACTACGTGATGGGAAAGCACGCCCTCGAAGGGGCCGCCCCCGATCCGGAGGAAGCGATGAGGCGCTTCCGCGCCGCGGTCGCGGCGTTCCCAGCATCAACCGCGATTCCCGTGGCGATCGGGAATCTGTATCAGGCCTGGGAGGAATGGACGAATGCACTGAGCGCATACGATTCCGCCCTCGCTCTGCTCCCCACACATCCCGATGCGCTCCTGGGCCGGGCCATCAGCTTGTCGCATCTGAATCGCCACCAGGAAGCCATCGACGCGGCGACGCGCCTCATCGATGGCGGCCGGTGGTTCCTGGGCCAGGCGCATTACTGGCGCGCGTGGAACCACTACAACCTGGGCGACAACGCGGCCGCGCGGCTCGATGCCGATCGCACCCGGACACTGATGGTGAACTCGTCTGTCTTCGTGCTGTCCGGCCTGATCGAATGGCGGGTCCGCCACCTCGACACCGCGGAGCACGAATTTCAGGAAGCCCTCACGATGGACTTCGGGCAGTGCCAGGCGGCGCTCTACCTGGGAGCGGTCCGATCAGAACGGGCGAAGCGGCCCGAAGCGATTGCCGCGTTCAACCAGGCACGGCAGTGCTACGACCTGACGATGGCTGTCCACCGAAAAGCCATCGCGGACCTGGTGGCCGGCCCGGGCACGCCGCAGTCCAAGGCCCGCGAGGTGGCTCGCAACGAACGAGCGATCGTTGAAGCAGAGGCGAGGAGAGGAGAGGCGGGGAAAGCGATCGAACAAGTGCGAAGTGTGAAGTAGAAAGTGTGAAGTGGGAAGTGTGAAGTGACGTCAAAACTTCGCAGTTACTTCACACTTTCCACTTTCCACTTTGCACTTCCTTCCGTCGGGCGCTATTTCTCCTGGCCGTGCGGTACGCGGTGGCCATGATCTTTGAGAGCTCGATAGACTCCTGCAGGAGTGCCGGGTGCGCACGGATGCGGCCGTCGCGGAGATACTCGAGCCAACCCACGCACTCGTCTGCTTCCTCTGCCGCAATTCCGAGCTTGGCGGCGAACTCGTCGGGCGAGCGTCCCTTTCGGGCCGCTCGGTAGTTTGATCGCAGACCCGTCGCGGCACGGCGAAGCTGCCGTGCGGCTTCGCGAGCTTCATCGGTTCGCGGCAACGTCCGGCAGAATGCCAGAACGTCAAGGGCGAAGTCCCGGGTGCGAAGAATAAGATCGCGAGGGGGCATCGCCGCCCTCGCTGCACGCCAAGTGCCGCACGCCGCACGAGCTCAGGTCAATGACTTACGGAACGATCGAGTTAGCTCGTTGCACTTTGTGCATTTACTTTGCACTTCACACTTTGCACTTACTTCACACTTTCCACTTCACACTTTGCACTTCATCGTCCGACCACTATCTCCACTCCCGCAATCGCCTCGTCTCTGCCAACGCCGATTCGTCCATCGGCCACCGGTCGGCCATCGCGTGACACGCGCTTGATGCGCAGGCCGGCGGGCAGGCCTCGCAGCTCGAATTCGTACTCGCCGAACGCAGGCGAGATCTGAAAGCGTCCGTCGGCGCCGATCGCACTCTCTGGGATCGGGTAGAGCGCAGAGACCTGAATGAGCCGTTGTCTCAGCGCGATGGATGTGGGCCGGGCCGAGGCTGGGACGCCGGCTTCGTAGACGAGGCGCCCCTCGACCATGCCTGGCGTGCCGAGAGTGAGCCGGAGATCTTCGACGGCGGCGACGGTGACCTCGGTCGACGCGGCTCCGGCGAGCGGTCCTTGCGCCGAGTCGGCGCGCGCGAGGAGGACGAGCGTGCCTGCGGCCACACCAGTGATCGTGAAGAGCCCGCCCGGATCGGAGACGGTCCAGAGCCCCGGCCGGCGCGCGTTGAGATCGTTGTACTCGATCGCGATGTTGTCCACGGCGAGTCCGTCGGGCCAGAGCACACGGCCCGATATCGAGAACCTCTGCGCCGGCGTGAGCCACACGTCGATGCCTTCGGCGGCGACGCCTTCAAGCACTGTCACTGTGTGGGCGCGATCGGCGTGCGAGACGCCCGGATAGAGCGTGGCGGCGAACGCCGGGCGCGTAGACACCGGCGCCTCCGGGGCGCGCCGTTCGGCGTTGGCCAGCGCACGGCCCGGATCGGGCGACGCGTTCGGCAAGACGAGGACGAAGTACTCACCGGGCGGGAGGTTTCTGATTTCGTAACGCCCGTCCCATTCGCTGGTCGTCTGCGTGTCGGGGAGCAGCGCATAGCCGCTGTCTCGACGTGCCGCTGCGAAAACCTGAACGTCGGGGGCGGGGATGCCGTCAGGTTCCGCGATTCGCCCGGCGATGGCCGCCGCCCGGCGAAGCCTCAGCTCGAGACCTGTCACCTGGCCGCCGACCGGCAGTGTCACGTCCACGCTCGTCTCGAAACGTGCGCGCGCAACCGCGCCCGGCTGATCCGGGATTGGATCGTCGAACGCAATGCCATGCCGGTTCGTGAATCCGGGCTTCGAGGCGGAAAGCTGATAACGGCCCGAGGGGACGCGCTCGAAGTTGAAGAGGCCTTGTCGGTCGCTTGTGGTCGTCTGTCGATCGATGGACGCTCCCGTGGCGTCGAGGCGCGCGAGCGTGACGATGGCGTCGGCGACCAGGCCCGCGCGGGAGGAGATCACACGACCGGAGAGGCGACCCCCGGTGTTCGGGGGCGCCAGAGCAGCTGGCTGGGCGGACGCATCGTAAGCGAGCAGCGTCCAGGCCAGTATCCCCAGGGTCAGGTGCACCCGAGCGTCCATGCTCCACTCCCTCCGGTGGATTGATGAAGACGCAGGAATTGTAAACGGGTCCGCCCCTCATACAATCGATGTCGATGAGCCGCTGGATCAAGACGGGCACGATCGCGCTGGCGCTGGCGTGCGCGTTCGCGCCGCTCAGCCCGTCGTTTGTCGAGCGCTGGTATTCAACGGGCATCTACCCGTTGGTGCAGCGGACGCTGACTCCGGTGTCGAACAGCGTCCCGTTCGCGCTGTTCGATGCCTTGACCATCGGCGCGGCGATCGTCACGCTGGTCGCGCTGGTTCGAGGCATTCGGCGGGCCAGGCAGGCCAGGCGATGGTCACGCTTCCTGATCACCCTCGTGAACATCGGCACCGGTCTGGCAGCCGTGTATCTCGTCTTCCTGGGGTTCTGGGGCTTCAACTATCGCCGCGTGCCGATGACTGAGCGGCTCGTGATCGATCGCAACGCCCCGAGCTCCGAGGCCTTCGTGGCGCTTGGGCTTCAGGCGGTCGAGCAGATGAACGCGCTCTACGAAGGCGCGCATGCGGAAGGCGACAACCCTCCGTGGCTGGATGAGCGCCTTCGAGACGCGTTCGATCGCGCGCAAGGGTTCCTGAGCGACGCGCCGCACGCGGTGCCTGGGCGTTTGAAGTCCACGATCTACGGACCGTATTTCCGGTGGACGAGCGTGGACGGCATGGTCAGTCCATTCGGGCTGGAGGTCATGGCCAATCCCGACCTGCTGCCCGTGGAACGCCCGTTCGTCGCGGCACACGAGTGGGCGCACCTGGCCGGGTATGCCGATGAGTCCGAGGCGAACTTCGTCGGCTGGTTGACGTGCGTGCGGGCCGGTACCGCCGCGCAATACAGCGGATGGCTGTATCTCTACTGGCAGTTGAGCGGGGAAGCCGGCGCCGGGGATCGCGCCCGCTTCGCGTCGGCTCTCGCGCCTGGACCTCGTCGCGACATCGAGGCCATCGTCGAACGCGTGCGGCGAGGGCAAAAGCCGCTGCTGCGGCGATCGAGCTGGATGGTGTACGACCAGTATCTGAAGGCGAACCGCGTCGAGGCCGGGGTACGCAGTTACGGCCTCGTGGTGACGCTGATTCTGCGCGCCCGATTCGAAAAAGACTGGCGCCCGGTCCGCGCTGTCCCTGTTGGGGTCAGACCCCGACTCTGACCCCGACTCTGACCCCAACTCTGACCCCTACTCTGACCCCACTCTGTTCCCAAGAACCACACTGGCGGCGCGGCGGAGGCGGTCCTGGATCGCGATGCCCAGGCCGCCGTCGGCGGGGAAGCCGCGGACCAGAATCTGATCGACCCCTGAGGCATCGAGATCGCGGAGTACGGCATACAGCCGCGAGGCGATTGCCGCGGCGTCGCGCTCCGACCCGAGGTATCGGACCTCTACGCGCGAGCCCTCGACATCATGCACGCGCTGGAGGGCCTCGCGGTCCTCGTCGGCGGCGATGATGCCGACCGATTCCCGTCCGCCGAGCAAGACGCCCGCGTCATCGATCAACCGGACGATGGCCTCCCGCGCCGCGCCTTCGTACAGCGTCAGGGGAGCACGCGGTGAATAGTGCTTCGACAGCAGCCCCGGTGATGGCATCGCCCCGCGCTCGTTCCTGATTGGCGCCCGGGCCTCTACTCGCGGCAGAACCTCTCGAATCATCTCGATCGTGATCGCGCCTGGACGGAGCACCGTTGGCGCACCTTGTGACAGGTCGAGCACCGTGGACTCCACGCCGACTGTCGTCGGCCCGCCATCGACAATGAGATCGATGCGGCCATTGAGATCCGTCAGCACGTGCGCCGCACGCGTCGGACTCGGCCTCGAGAAGAGATTGGCGCTCGGCGCTGCCACAGGTATCCCTGCCGCAACAAGCAGCGCCTGGGCAACGGGGTGCGCGGGCACACGAACCGCGACGGTCTCGAGGCCGGCAGTGACCTCGTCGGGCACGAGCGGCGAGCGCGGCAGCACCAGCGTCAGCGGGCCGGGCCAGAATCGCGCGGCCAGCGCCCGCGCCGCGTCCGGCACATCGACGACGAGCGCGGCGATGTTCGCGAGCGAGCCCACGTGCACGATCAGCGGATCGGTGGCCGGGCGACCCTTGGCCGCGAACAGCCGCCGGACGGCGGCGCGATCCAGCGCGTGGACGCCGAGGCCATACACGGTTTCGGTCGGGAACGCCACGAGACCGCCGCTTCGCAGGCACTCGGCTGCCCGGGCAATGGCGGCTGGATCGGGCCTTACCTGATCCACGCGGACGACATCAGTCATGCTCCGTACATCGTATCCGCTCGACTCGATGCGATGGCTTCAGTAACATGCGCGGGTGTTCGAGGCGGCGGAAGTCGGCAGAAAGCTCGCGAAGGAGAATTACAAGGCGCAGGTTCCGGTGCTGCGAGCCGAGCTGCTCGAGGTACAGCGGGAACTGCTCAAGGCGCCGTTTCCCGTCATCGTCCTTTTCGCCGGCGTGGACGCCGCCGGCAAGGGCGAAACCGCCAGCCTCCTCAGTGAGTGGATGGATCCCCGCTGGATCGTCACGCGGGGCTACATGGATCCGTCCGGCGAAGATCTGGAGCGGCCTCGGCTGTGGCGCTACTGGCGCGACCTGCCGCCTCACGGCCGCCTCGCGATCTTCCTGAGCGCCTGGTACTCCTCACCGATTCGCCAGCGCGTGGCCCGGCGGATCACGACGCCCGAGCTCGACGGGCTTCTCGATCAGGTCGCCGCGTTCGAGCGCGCGCTCACCGACGATGGCGCCGTCGTCGTGAAATTCTGGATGCACCTCGGCAAGGCGGCACAGAAGAAGCGCTTCAAGGCCTTTGAGAAGGATCCGCTGCGCCGATGGCGGGTGACGAAGGATTCGTGGCGGCACTGGCGGATGTTCGATCGCTTCGTCTCCGCGGCCGATCGAGCCATCCGGAAGACCAGCACCGACCACGCTCCCTGGCACATCGTCGAGGGAGAGGACGAGCGCTACCGGAGCATCGTCGTGGCCACTGAGCTGCGTGACGCGATCCGGCGCGGCCTGGAGCGCGCGCAGGCCGTGCGCAGTCCGTCGCGGCCCGGGCGCAAGACAAAGCGCGCCGGCGCGAGCGACATCGGGGAAACGCTGCAGCAGATCGAGCGTAAGTTCAACGTCCTCGACGAGCTGGAGATGCAGCAGCGGCTCGGCCGGAAGTCCTTCGAGACCGCGCTCGAGAAGCAGCAGGGCCGTCTCAATCTGCTCCAGCGCAAGGCGAGCGCGAAGGGCGTTTCCACCGTCGTCGTATTCGAGGGCTGGGACGCGGCAGGAAAGGGCGGCGCCATCCGGCGTATCACCGGTGCACTCGACGCCAGGGACTATCAAGTCATTCCGATCGGTGCGCCCACCGACGAGGAGCGCGTCAGGCACTACTTGTGGCGCTTCTGGCGCCACCTCTCACGAGCCGGCCGCATCACGATCTTCGATCGCAGCTGGTACGGCCGCGTGCTCGTCGAGCGGGTCGAGGGCTTCGCCACGGACGTGGAGTACCGGCGCGCGTACGGTGAGATCGCGCACTTCGAGGAGCAGCTGGTCGCACATGGCATCCTGCTCGTGAAGCTCTGGATTCACATCACCAAGGACGAGCAGCTCCGGCGCTTTCGGGATCGCAAGCGCACCATGCACAAGCAGTGGAAGATCACCGACGAGGACTGGCGCAACCGCGGCCGTTGGGCGGACTATACGCTCGCGGTGGACGAGATGGTGGCCCGGACCAGCACCCGCGTGGCACCGTGGACCCTCGTTGAAGGCAACGACAAGAACTTCGCCCGCATCAAGATTCTCACGGCACTCGCCGATCGTCTCGATCGCCGGCTGCACAAGTAACTCTGGTTCTTGGTTCTCGGTTCTCGGTTCTTGGTAATAACCATGAACCACGAACCACGAACCACGAACTCGGGAGTCACAGTGGCAGCCGCAGCGTGGCGCGAACGCCAGCGCGATCGGTCCTGTTCTCGAGGGCCAGCGATCCGCCGTGTCCTTCAGCGATCTGCCGGCTGAGAACCAGGCCGATGCCTGAGCCGCCGGCCTTGGTGGTGAAGAATGGCACGAACAGGTTGCCCGTGCTCTGCAGTCCGGGTCCTTCGTCGTCAATATGGACTTCGAGCGCGTGGTCTCGCGACGTCCAGCTCGTGGACACGCCACCGCCGGTTTCGAGCGCCGCGTCCACGGCATTGCGGAGCAGGTTGATCAGGAGCTGCTCGAGCTGATCGGCGTCGGCGGTCACGGTGAGATCGGAGGACGCGCCGATGGTGATCGGCAACCGCAATTCGAGCGCGACGACCCGCCGGACGAGCGCGCCGAAGTCCACGGGCTTGCGATTGGGAGCCGGCAGCCGCGCGAGTCGCGCGTAGGCGCCCGTGAACCGGCTCAGCGCGTCGGCCCGTGAGGCGATCACGGCCAGCCCGCGCTGCATGTCGTCGCGCCAGTCGGCTGGCGGGGGTTCGCGTCCGAGCAGCGACTCGAGGCTTCCTGCAATCGACTTGATCGGCGCGAGCGAATTGTTCAACTCGTGCCCGATGACCCGGATCAGGCGCCGCCACGCCAGCCGCTCCTGCTCGCGAAGTGGCTGGCTCAGATCCGAGAGCACGAACATCTCATGCGGCGATCCGCCCTGCCAGAACTTGGTGCGGCGAATCTCCCATCGGCCCACGCCTCCTGGAAAGCTGAGATCCTGAATCGTCGACGGGCTGCCGAGCGGTCCCTCGAGGCCAAGGTCGTCGGCGACGCGCCCGACCAGTTCGCTGGCATCGCGCCCGAGCAGCCGCTCGCCGTAGCGGTTCACGAGGACGAGCCGCCGCTCGCTGTCGAAGGCGAAGATCGCCACGTCGATCTCCGCCATCACGGCGCGCAGCAATAGCGTGGCCTCCTGCGCCCCCAGCCGCTGGGAGCGAAGCGTCTCGGCGAGCGTGTTGACCTCGAGCATCACCTGCCCGAGCGCATCGTTCGGCTCGGCGCCGCGCGCACGGATCGAGAAGTCGTCCTCGCGCAACGCCGCCAGCAGATTCGAGACGGTTTGCAGCGGCCGGACGATGCGGTCGCGCAGCGCGAAGGCGACACCGAGCCAGAGGCCGAGCAGCACCACGGCAACAGTGCCGCGAATGAGCCACGAGTAGTTGCCGATCCAGAGGAGCAGCAACGACGCGACGACCGCCGGGAGTCCGGCGCCGAGCGCGAGGAGCGTGACCCTGCGGTCGTAACTGAGCATCACTTCAAGTGTGAAGTGGAAAGTGTAAAGTGCAAAGTCAGGAGGGGCGGTGGCGCTCGAGGCGGCGGTAGAGCGCCGATCGGCTCAGGCCGAGCGCCTTGGCGGCGTGACTCACGTTGCCATAGCGTGCCATGGCCTTGCGGATGAGAAAGCCCTCGACATCTTCCAGGCTCATCTCCTCGATGCGGGTGGGGCCGTCGGTACCGCCTGACGGACGCAGGCCGAGGTCGCCAAGGTGGATGACGTTGCCCGGCGCCATCAGCACGGCCCGCTCGACCGCATGATCGAGCTCGCGCACGTTGCCCGGCCATGGGTGATCGACCAATGCCTGCAGCGCGGCCGGATCGAAGCCGGTCATCGCCTTGCGATAGCGCTGGGCATGCGCGCCGAGAAAATGCTTGGCGATGCGCGGGATGTCGTCGCGCCGCTCGCGCAACGCCGGCAGACGGATCTCGATCGTGTTCAACCGGAAGAGCAAGTCCTGACGGAAGCGCCCGCCAGACACTTCGGCGTTGAGGTCGGCGTTGGTCGCCGAAATCAGGCGCACGTCGGCTTTGCGCGTCCGCGATGAACCGAGCCGCTCGAACTCGCCGGTCTCGAGGACGCGCAGCAGCTTCTGCTGCTGGCTGAGGGGGACGTTGGCGATCTCATCGAGGAACAGCGTGCTGCCGTCGGCCAGCTCGAACCGGCCGACGCGATCCTGCTTGGCATCGGTGAAGGCGCCCTTCACGTGACCGAACAGCTCGCTCTCGAACACGCCCTCGGAGACGCCGCCGGCGTTGATCGTCACCATCGGCCGGCTCGCGCGCACAGACACGGCATGCAGCGCCTGCGAGACGACGCCCTTGCCCGTGCCGTTCTCGCCGGTGATCAGCACGTTGGCGTCCGATGGTCCGACGCGCGCGATGATTTGCAACACCGGCTGCATTGCCGGCGAGTCGGCGATGAGCAGCGGGCCGTTCTCCGCCTGCGTGACCGCTGACTGTGCCTCGAGCCGGGTTGCCCGCCGCAGCGCCCGGCCAAGCTCCGTCTGCGTGCGGACGATGGCCTTCAGACGCTCGTTGTCCCACGGCTTCTCGATGAAGTCGCGCGCGCCTCGACGCATCGCCTCGACGGCCACGTGCACCGATCCCCACGCCGTCATCACGACCACCGGCAGCATCTCGTCGGCCGAATGGATCCGGGTCAGGAGGTCGAGGCCTTCCTGGCCGGACGTGGTGTCGCGCGCGTAGTTCAGGTCGATGAGGACGACGTCGTAGTCCCGATCTTCGAGAGCCTTCAGCGCCGCGGCAGGGGACTCGACCGTGTCGATGTGATAGCCGTCGCTTTTGAGCAGCAGCCGGAGGGCTTCCAGGACGTCACGCTGATCGTCGGCGATGAGGATGCGGGGAGATGCTGTGGGCACGGGGATCGTGGGACCTCTTCGGCGACAACACATCAATCGTCGTGCCGCCTGGAATCAATGAAAAGCTCCAGAGATCTTACGTCGACTGTCCGGTATTGGGACGATCCGTTCCGCGCCCGGACACGCCTGGTGCAGCGGCCTCTCTGGGCACGTAGGGGCCGCCTGCACGCGGCCCGAGCTGCAGCCTCTCCAGGCTCGTAGGGGCCGCCTTCAGGCGGCCCGAGCAGCGGTACGATACCGGAGAGGAGTGCGAACGAATCGGGTGCCAGGGCGAATCCTTATCTGCGTGATCGGTCTCGTTGCTGCCGCCGTCGTCGCGGCGCAGGATCGCCCGCTGCCCGAACTGGAGGCGTTCCTGCGCGAGACTCGCAAGCATCTCCAGACCGATTCGTCGCTGCAGAGCAGCTACGTGTACGTCGAAACGCGGCGCGAGCAGAAGCTGGATCGCCGCAACCGTCCGACCGAGATGTCCGAGAAGGTCTACGAGAGCTATCCGGGACTTCCGGGTGAGAGCCGATGGGAGCGCCTGCTCAGCGAGAACGGACGACCGGTCGCCGCGGCGAATCTCGCGAAACAAGACCGCGAGCGACAGCAAAAGGGAGAGGAGATCGCCGAGCGTCTCACCGAACAGCCCGCGAAGGAGCGTGCCGGGCTGGAGCGCAAACAAGCGGAGCAGCGCCGCGAGCGGGAAGAGGCCGTGGAGGACGTCTTCATCGTCTTCGACATCCGCATGCTTGGGCGGGAAACCATCGACGGCCACGACACGATCGCCTTTGCTCTCACTCCGCGCCGTGACTCCAAGCCGAAGACGCGCGAGGGCAGCCAGATGCGGAAATTCTCGGTTCGTGCCTGGGTCAGCGAGTCAGATCATGAGCTGGTACGTCTGGACGCGGAGGCCATCGACACGATGTCGGTCGGACTTGGGCTTCTGGCGCGCCTGCACAAGGGTTCGAAGCTGTCTTTCTTGCGCCGCCGGGTGAACGGGGAGGTCTGGCTGCCGGCGATGTTCAGTTACAGCGGCAGCGCGCGCGTCGGTCTGGTGCGGACGCTCCGCCGGAGCGGCATCTCGGAGTATTCGGCCTACCGCAAGTTTGGCGTGGAGACGTCTTTCAAGACGACGAACTGAATCGCAGCCTCTCGATACAACTCCCAACTCCCAATCCGATTCCCGAACCAACTCCCAAGCTGGGAAATTGGGGGGGGCTAGGCGTCGCGCAGTGTCTGGGCCGGATCGAGCTTCAACACACGCCGCGCGGGAACCCACGCGGCGCCCAGTCCAACCATCGCCATCGCCACCGCGACGAGGCTGATGATCAGCGGGTCGCGTGCGCTGGCGTGGTATGCGATCTGGCCAAGGAGCGGAGCTGCCGCGACGCCGGCGATGATGCCGGCGATCGATCCCATGCCGAGCAGCATCGCGGTTCGGCCGAGCACGAATCGGAGCGCCTGTGGCGGGCGGGCGCCGATCGCCACCCTGATGCCGATCTCACGCGCTCGCGCGCTGACAGAGTAAGCGGCCAGTCCGTACACGCCGACGACGGCGAGGAGGAGAGCCAGCACGCCGAATGCGCCGAGGGCGACGCCGGCGGCGCGGGCCGGCAGAAAAGCGACGGCGATCGTATCTGAAAGGCTGCCGCGCGACAGGATCGGCACGCGCCGATCGAGGCGGGTCACGATGCCCTCGAGTTCGCGCGCCAGCACGGCGGCTGGCAATGACGACCGTACGAGGAGCGCCGTCGTCGAGCTGTAGGATTGCGCGGCCGGGCGGAACATCGCGGCCTGCGGAGCCTCGGCCAGCGATCCGTACTTGCCGTCTTCGACCAGGCCGACCACACGGACCATGCGGCCGGCGCCGGTCCGAAATCGCATATTGATCGCATCCTCGGTGAGCAGTACACGTCGCGCGAAGGTCCGGTTCACCACGGCGACGTGCTCGTGGTTGATGTCGTCGGCCGCGGTGAAGTCTCGCCCCGCGGCAAATCGAGCCTGAAAGAGCAGCAGGAATCCCGGCGAGACTCCGTAGACGAGCGCATCGAACCCGCGTGTGGCGTCCGCACTCAGATCGCTCGGATAGACCGTGCTCGAGGACCGATCGATGGTCAGCGGCACGGCGCTCGAAAACGCGGCGGCAGTGACACCTGGAAGAGCGGCCGCGGCGTCGCGAGACCGTTGCTGGAAGCGAAGCCCTTCACGCGGCGAATATCCCGCGGCGGAGAGATCGAAGCTCGCGACGGCAATCTGATTCGTACTGAAGCCGATCGGGACATCGAAGGCCGCGAGCAGGTTGCGTATCGAGACGACGCTGGCGAAGACCAGCACACAACAGAGCGCTACTTGCGCCGCAAGCACCAGGTCCCGAATCTGCCAGCCAAAGGCGGTTGGCAGTGCGGAGGTGCCGACCAGGCGCGCGGGATCAGTGCGCCACGCGTGCCGTGCCGGCGCCGCTGCGCACAGCAGTCCCGTACCCAAAGTGACGGCCGCGGCGAAAGCCACGCCGGCAAGGCTGGGTGTGACGTCGAGCTGTACAGGCAGGATCAGCGGCAACCGCCACTGGCTCAGCGAATACAGAATCGCATTGGCGACTACATAGCCGGCCGCCCCGCCCGCGACCGCCAGCAGCACGATCTCGATGAACACGTAGCGGATCACACTGAGCCGCGTGCCGCCGACCGCGAGCCGAATCGCGATCTCGCGATAGCGGTCGATCATGCGCGAGCCGAGCAGGCTGCCAAGGTTGGCGCAGGCCGCGAGGAGGACAAGTCCCGCGAGCGTCATCAACCCGACCATGAAAGCCGACACAGGGCCTCTCCCCATGTTGCCGAGAAGACCAGGCGGAACGAGGCGATAGCGCAAACCGCGATGGCTCACGGGATGCTCGGCCGCAAGGCCCTCTGCTACAACATTGAGGTTGGCGGTCGCCTGCGCCGCCGTGACGCCGGTGCGCAGCCTGCCGGCCAGGAAGCTGTTCCACGTGTTGCGATTGTCCAGCCAGGGTGTCGATTCGATCTGCGGCTGCATCGACATCGGCACCCACAGGTCAGGCCGGTAGAATACCTCCGTGCCTTGGAAGCCGCGCGGCGCGACACCGACGACGGTATACGGCACGTCGTTGAGGCGGACCGTCGTGCCTACGATCGTGGGGTTGCCTCCGAACGTCCGCTGCCACCTGTCGTAGCTGATGACGGCGAACGGCGCTGCGCCGGGCAGCCGATCTTCATCGCGCGTGAAGAACCGACCCAGTGCGGGCTGGATGCCGAGCAGTTCGAAATAGTTACCCGTGGCGAGATAGCCCCACACGCGCTCGGAGCCCTGGCCGTTCTGGAGCGCCATCGGTGTGATCCGATACGCCGCCATGTCGGAGAACGTACTGTTCCTCGCCAGCAGGTCTCGATAGTCCGGAATCGAATGCGAGATCTGGCCGCTCGCCATCTCGACAAAGAAAACCTGGTCGGCCTTCGCGATCGGAAGCGGGCGGAGCAGCAGGGCGTCGAGGACACTGAAGACCGTGGCGTTGGCGCCAACGCCGAGCGCCAGCGTGACAATCGCGATGGCGGTGAAGCCCGGGCTGCGGCGGAGCGTGCGACAGGCGTGCTTGATGTCGGTGATCACGCTGCTCACTTCACACTTTGCACTTCACACTTCACACTTTACACTTTGAACTTTGAACTTAGTTCGTATCGATGTACCCGTCGCGCAGCTTGATGATCCGGCTGCCGTAGGTCGCATTCGCCTGTGAGTGCGTCACCTGGACGATCGTCGTCCCCCCATCATTGAGCTGCTTGAAGAGCTCCATGATTTCCTGGCCCTGCGACGAGTGCAGGTTGCCGGTCGGCTCGTCCGCGAGGATCACCTGCGGGCTCGCGACGATCGCGCGCGCGACGCCGACGAGCTGCTGTTGACCGCCGGAGAGCTGATTCGGATACAGGTCCTTCTTGGCGACGATGCCGAAGCGATCGAGCACGTTGGCCACGATGCCTTGCCGCTCGGACTTCCTGACATCCCGGTACGAGAGCGGCAACTCGATGTTCTCGTAGACGGTCAGGTTGTCGAGCAGGTGATAGCTCTGGAACACGAAGCCGATGTGCCGCTTCTGCAGCGCGGCGCGGTCCCTCGGCGACATCGCGTGAATCGGATGGCCCATCAACGCGTACTCACCCGCCCACGCACTGTCGTGCATGCCGAGGATGTGCAGCAGCGTGGACTTGCCCGCGCCGGACGGTCCCATGATCGAAACGAACTCGCCAGGCTTGATGTCCAGCGTGATGCGCCGGAGCACGAACGACTGGCCGGCGCCGACGGGAAATGACTTCTCAATGCCGCGCAGCGACATGAGCGGAACATTGCCGGTGGGCTCCCAGGGAGCGTCGCCGACGGCGGATGACGATGTGCGTTTGAATAGCATGGTTGTGAGCCCCGTAGTGTCCGTTAACCGGTCCCGTGATTTCAAGCGGCGTGCCGGGTATTTGCCTAAGAAATGTACGCGATCTTGGACGAGTTTGTTCGGCGCCGGGATCATCCGTCCCGAAACCGAACATAGCGGCCTGCGGCCGCAAACTCCCAAAAACTAACTCCCAACTATCGCTCAGCTCCGTGTTGCCGGAGGATCGATGCAATCCCTGCGTGTTGACGCCGTTCGGCCCACGCGAGCGGTGTGGCCCACGGCTCGGCCTCGGGCTCGATCGGATCGGCCCCTCGAGCCAGCAGCAGTGTGACCAGATCCACACGGCCCCAGCGACACGCCCACCCGAGGGGCGTACTCTTCAGGAACTCGTCCCGGGCGTCCGTGCGCGCCCCCGCATCCAGCAGGATGGACGCCAGAGACACGCCCACTCCATGGTCTCGCGCGATCACTTCGTGCAGCATCGTCTGGCCGGATTCCCCTGCCCGAAGATTGGGATCGCAGCGCTCGAGAATCAGCCGAAACGACGCGCGGCAGTCCTCCTGTTCGGCATCGCTCAGGTCCTGGTACCCAGGCAGCGGACGCCACAGCATCCAGAACCATCGCGGGTCGTCCCGCGGCCAGTGGATCCGTTCCAGCGCCATGCGCACGATGTCCGCGCTCCGGCCACTCGCGCCGCCCCACAGGATCTGTTCTTCGACCGTCTGACCCGAGAACGTGCCGGACTCCAGATGCGGGTCGAGCTCGCCCGCGAGCATGCGCCGGGCGAGGTCCGCGTTGCGCAAGTAGCCGACGGAGGCGGCGTCAATCCAGCCCCCGTGTGCCACCATCAAGTCAATCATGGCCTGATCAGGCGCTCTCATACGCGGGGACCCGCCGCTGTATGCCGCAGCGGTTGGCGAGCCTGCTGTGAATACCTGGGCGTTTGGATCGGCGCCGTGCGCGAGCAGCACGCGCGCCATGTCGATCCGTCCGGTGTTGACCGCCTCCAGCAGCGGGCCACCCGCCGAGAACGTGTGCTCTTCGAGCTGGCCCAGTTGCGTGCGCTCGTCCGGGTCCAGGCCCATGTCGAGCAATTGACGCAGCACGGCGGGACGATCGCTCCGTACTGCCGTCTGGAGCAGCCCCTTTCCCTTCAGCGAGTCGAGCGGACATGATGCGAAATACTCCCACCGTCCGAGCGCCGCCGCCGAGAGCGGCGTCAGTGCGGCACCACGTTCGATGAGCAGCGCGGCCATCGCCTCGCATGCCGATCGGCTCGACGGCTCCCCGGAGCACTCCCATGCGGCGAAATCCCGGGGCGTCCGTCCCTCGCCCCGCCAGAAGTCCGTGTGGGACTTCCGGTTCACGTCCGCCCCGTGGTCGAGCAACCACTTCGCCACCAGGAGCATGCCCTGGCCTGCCACACGGTGCAGCATCGTCACGCCGTCGGGAGTGCAAATATCGGCAAGCGCGGGCTGGGACTCGAACACAGCGATCACCGCCTCTTCGCCGCCTGTAGTCATGGTCTGCCGGAGGCGGCGGACGTCGTCGCCAACGGCGTTCCCGCCACGGGCGCCGCGCTTCTCCTCCTGCGCCACCATCATCGCGACGATCTCCTCGTACCCGCGTTCTTCGGCGATGGTGCGCGGGCTGGTCGCGTCGCGGTTGGGCCAGATGCCGCCGTGCGTGTCCGCTCCGGCCTCGAGCAGCAGCCGCGTCATCTCGACGTCGCGCTGCATGACCGCGATGTGGAGGGCGCGTATCTCGAAGCCGGACGGTCCCCCGCGCAACAGATCGACGATTTCGGGCCGCCGCGCGAGCAGCGCACGAGCCGCGCCGAGGTCGCCTTTCTGCACTGCCTCGTGCAACCTCGTAGTCGTGACGCCATCGACGGCCGCCTTCAGCTTCGGCCAGCTCTCGAACCCGTACGAGCGCGCCAGCACGAACTGCGCGTCGTGCAGGGCGAAGGTCTCCGGCGTCGCGGTGCGATGATGGGCGGCAACCTCGATGACAGCGTCTGGTGACTGAGCGCGATACGCTTCCAGCAGCTCTCTGGCCTGTCGTTTCAGTTGATCGATATCGGGGGTCTCGCGCATCGCGCGAGTGGGCGGGTGAGTCCGGTGAACGGGCATGACGAGCTCCTCTCCCGGCTGTGCCTACGCACGGCCATACGCGCCCGTTGTCCGCTCTCCCGGGCAGGAAAAGAGATCATCCTGACGATGACACGACCGATGTCGGGGTGGACGCAGTCCTTTCCGCGGACGTGGAGGACGCCCCGATGCGCCAGCGCCAGTATACCGCGCCGGTCCATGTGCCTCCTGCGCAGGCTCCAGGTTCGGGTTGGGAGTTGGGAGTTAAAGCCTACCCATCCACCGCAGCAGGCCCTCCGTGAGCCACGGCACATAGGTGATGAGCAGCACGCCTATGGCGAGGATGCCGAGCATCGGGAGCGTCGCCCATGTCACCTCGAGCACGGATTTCTTGAACCGGACCGAGGCGAGGAGCAGGTTCAGGCCGAGCGGTGGGTGAAGGTAGCCAAGCTCCAGGTTGGCGATGAAGATCACGCCGAGATGAACGTAGCCGATCCCGTAGACGTCAGCGAGCGGGAGGATCAGCGGGACGACGACGACGATCGCCGAGAAGATGTCCATCACCGTTCCGACGAGGAGCAGGAAGACGTTCAGCGCGAGGAGGAAGAGCGCCTTCGACTCGATATGCGCCTGCGTCCACTCGATGAGCCGCATCGGGACCTGGGCATTGACCAGATAGTTGGTCAGGCCGACGGCGACCGAGAGGATGATGAGCACACCGCCGACGAGCGCGACACAGTCGCCCGCGACCCGCACGATGTCTTTGAACGTCGGCAGGTCGCGATGGATGAATCGCTGCACGATCAGCGCGTAGAGCGCGGCGATCGCCGCTGACTCTGACGTCGTCGCGTAGCCGCCGAGGAGCGACCAGAGCACCACGACCGGCAGGAGCATCTCCCACTTGGCTTCCCACAAGCCGCCTGCCACTTCAGCGATTCGAAAGGGCGCGCGCTTCGCGCCGCTGCGGACGGCTTCGCGCACGCCAAGGGCCGCCAGCAACGCCAGCATGAGGAGGCCCGGGATGAGCCCGCCGATGAACAGGTCTTCAATCGCGACGTTCTGCGCGACGATGCCGTAGAGGATGAGCGGCACCGACAGCGGAAACAACAAGCCGAGCGATCCCGAGGCGGTGAGGAGCCCGATCGCAAAGCGCTCGCGATACCCTTCCTTGAGCAGCGCCGGCAGCAGCAGGCCGCCGAGCGCGAGAATCGTGACGCCCGAGCCGCCGGTGAACAGCGTGAAGAAGGCGCACAGCGTGGCGGCGGCCACGGCGGTCCCGCCAGGCACCCAGCCGAAGAGCGATCGCAGCGCGCGGAGCAGCCGCTCCGACGACTTGCCTTCGGCCAGCAGGAACCCCGTCAGCGTGAAGAGCGGTATCGCCGCGAGGTTGGCCGAGGGCGACGTCAGCTCCTCGTACGCCTTGATGAGCGGCACGATGGGGCGGCTGCCATCAGTGAAGAACGCGATCATCGCGATGCCGCCGAGCAGGGCGAAGATCGGTGCGCCCAGAACGCCGGCGACGACGATTGCAATGACCCAGGGCAGCAGCGCCCGTCCTTCGAAAAACTCGTAGTGATACGCGGCGAGGAAGCCGAGGACGATGCCCAGTGCTGCGACGGCGCGTCCGGTCCAGTCGGGTGACGCCCGCAACGCGAGCCGCAGCGCAATGAGCGTGAAGGCGACAGGAAACGCGATCGTCGACACCCACACGGGCACGCCCGCGGCAATCGTGTCGCCGGTGGCCCGCTCGGTGACGACCAGGGCCAGGCCGCCCACGGCAAACATCATGGCGATCGCGGCGCCGACCCCTCCGCCCACGACGTGGGCCATGGCCGCGATCCGCCCCTTGGGCAGGAACTCACCCGTCGCGAGCGTCAGGAGCTTCCCGTCTCGCGCGGCGATCGCCGCGCCAAGGAGCCCCACCCACAAGGTGAGGTTCAGCGCGAAGGGCGCCGACCCTGGAATCCCGGTGCTGACAATGCGCCGCATCGCGATCTCGGCGAGCGGCAGCAGCATGAGGCCGCCGAGCGCCGTTGCCGCGAGGACATTCTCGGCCCGAACCGCGAGGACGCGCATCGACACTAAGGCTTCTGCGTCTTGCGGAAGCTATCCCGCTCGCGGACGGCGGCATCGAAGATGTCCGCGGGCACCATGTTGCCGCGCATCGTCTTGACGAACCCTTCGGCTTCGGTGCGGAAGCTCGCCAGGGTCTTGGGATCGAGTGGGTTCACGGTCAGGCCGCGCGCCTTCATCGTGGCCACCGAATCGGCGTCCAGCTTCGGGGCCTCGCCGAGCAGCCGCTTCTCGCTGGTCTTGGCCGCGGCGATGACGATCGGTCGATCGTTGGCGTCGATCTTGTTCCAGGCTTCGTTGGTCACGACGACCGCGCCGTACAGCGGCGCGACGCGGACATCGAGCATGTACTTCGCGTCGCGGAAGATCTGCAGCAGCAGCGCGGGGTAGGGCGGGCTCGGCGCGGCATCGATCATTCCGGTCGTGAGCTTGAGCTGGGCCGGAATGTCGCTCGCGGCCAGTGCAACCGGGCGGAAGCCGTGGGCCTTGTACCACTGGACCATCTCCTCGTCGCCCTGGCTCGTGAACAGCTTCGCGGCCTTGATATCGGCGAGCGTGGCCAGCGGCTTCTTCGAGAAGAGCTGCACCCAGCCGGCACTGCCCCAGCACAACAGCTTGAAGCCCTTGGCGTCGAGCCGTTTCTCGAACATCGGCGTCAGCTTTTCGAGGACGTACTGGCCTTCGGCGTCGGTCTGAAAGAAGAACGGGATGCCGAAGACGTTGAAGGCGTCGTCAATAGCGGCGAGGCCGGGCAGCATGAGCAGGTTGGCCTGGAGCTGATCGACGCCCGGCCGCATCATGCGGATCGTGGCGTCCTCGCTGCCCTGCGTGCCGCCGGCGTAGACGGTCAGCTTCACCCGGCCCGACGTCTTGGCGTCCCATTCGGCGCCCAGGTCGAGCAGAGCCTTGTGCCATGAGGAATTGACCGGCGCCTGCGTCGCCATCTTGAGCGTGATGGCGGCCCACAGCGAGACCGGCGCGGCACACACCACGACCAGAGCAATGAGGAGTGCGATTTTTCGAACCGACATGAACCCTCCGCTATTATTTCGAAAACAGCTCGTCAACGCGATCGAGCAGCACGCGCGCGCGCCGCTGCGTGATGAGAATGACCAGGCGATTCGACGGATCCTTCTCCGGGTCGATCGCGAGCGCGTCCTTGAGCAGGCGCTCGAACTCCGCCCGATCCTGCGCCGGGACGGCTATGCCCGTCGCCAGCGACACATACGGCCCGGGTGAAAGGCCCTTCTGGATTTCGACCGCGGTCTTGAAATGCTCGCGCGCGCGATCCGGATTGCCGCCGAGCGCGTCGGGGAGACTGTCGAGCGAGATCATCAGCTCGTGGATCGCGCCCTTGTTCCACGACGCATCCAGCGCCAGAGCACGGTCCGCCAGCGCGCGCACCGTCGGCAAGTCGATGGCGAGGTCGGGCCGATCGATCCCGAGCGAGATCGCCGCGCCCCAAGCGGCCGCGGACCAGTAGAGCAACGGGACGTCGTCTTTCCGCGCCTTGGCGACGGCCGCGGTTGGATCCTGGAGCAGCGCCTCGCTCGTGCCCTTGCCGAACCTGGAGTCGATCGCCCGCAGGCAGTATCCGCGGGCGCGCAGGTAATGCTTGAGCGCGCGCTCCCGCAGCGCCACCGCCTCGGCGCGGCGACTGCCGGACAAGCCGTCGGCCTCCGCCTCCAAAAACGCGTAGCCGTACTGCGTGAAGCCGCCGCACGTGGTCACGAGCAACGGCACGTGCGTCGGAACTGATTCGAGCAGCGACTCGTACAACTTCAGCGCAAAGGGCGTCGCGTCGCGGATCAGCTCAGGGTCGTCATCACGCGTGAAGACGTCCCCGGTGTCCGACAGCGTGTTGGCCACGGTCTTCACTGCCATCGTCTTGATGGAACAGCCCGTCGTCACGACGAGTAAGACGAGGAGAGAGGCGGCTCGACTGGTCAGGCAGGCCCGGCGGACAGTCGGAGACGGTCGGTGAGACATTCAATCTCCAAGAATATCCCACCCCGGCGGCCAAACGGCCCGGCGTTCTTCAGGGAAATAGCATCAGGAACTGCCATCAGCCGTGATGTCATACCTGCGGCGTGCGTCACGCCGGCGAGAATCACTCGTCAGCCATCAGAAATCACCAATCGTCAACGATTCACCAGTTACGGATCGCCACTCGTCAATCCGCCCTCAAAGCCATCGTCGGATCGATCCGCGAGGCGCGGATCGCGGGAAGGGCTGCTGCGAGCATTGCTACGCCAGCGGTCACGAGCGGCGCGAGCGTCATCACCAAGGGATCGTAGGGAGACACGAAGTCGAATGCCGGGCTGCCGAGGAGCGGAGTCAGCAGCGCCGCGAGCGCGACGCCGAGCGCAAGGCCTGGCAGCAACAGGCCGGCCGCCTGCCACAGCGCCATTCGCAGCACGCCGCCCCGCGATGCACCGACCGCCATGCGCACGCCAATCTCACGCGTGCGGCGCGTGGAGAGAAAGGCGATCACGCCGTAGAGCCCCACCGAGGCGAGGAGGAGTCCGAGCACGCCGATGGACGTGACGAGCTGCGACATGAGCCGCGACGGCAGAAGCGCCCGCGACCGATAGAGACTGTCCAGCGTCTGCACGTCGAACACTGGCACGGATGAATCCACGCTGGCCGAGGCCGCGCGCACAGCAGACGCGATGGCTGCCGGCTCGCCCCGGGTCAGCACCACCATCGTCATGGCGATGCGCCGTCCCTGAGAGAACGGACGATAGATGAATGGCCGCGTCGATTCAGCGAGCTCCCAGTATTTGCCGTCGCGCGCGACACCCACCACTTCCATGGCGATCGTTTGCGGGCCGTTGGGCGTCGGGACATCCGGGATGCGGACGGTCTTGCCGACCGGGTCCTGATCGGGCCAGTACTGTTTGGCCATCGTCTCGTTGACGATCGCCACGCGGGGACTCGTCGCCGTGTCTCGCGCGTCGAAGCCGCGGCCGTGGACGATGGGCGTGCGCATCACGGCCCAGTAGCCGTCATCCACGGTGGTTTCGGCCACGGTGACGCGATCGCCACCGCCGGGCATGCGCGCGCCGTCAACCGTCACCGTGACCGATCCGTTGGTGACCCCAAGCGGGACGTAGCGTGTGAGGCCCACCGCGGCGACGCCGGGCAGGGCACGTGTGCGCTCGACGAGCTGCTCGTAGAAGCGGCGCGCCTGTGGGGCGTCGTACCGGACCAGGCCCGGGTTGAACGATACGAGCAGGATCCGATCGGTGCGGAATCCGGGATCGACGCGCTGCGCCGCGAGAAACGCCCGAATCAGCAGACCCGACGAGGCGAGGACGACCACGCAGATGGCGACCTGAAGCCCGACGAGTGCCGAGCGGATCGTGATCCTTCTCCCGGTGGACCCCTCATCGCGTTGCTTCAGCCAGCTGCTCAACCCGGCGCGGGCGCTCTGCAGCGCCGGCGTGATTCCAAACAACACGCCGGTGACGAGCGACATCACGACGGCAAACAACAGAACCCGCGCGTCGAGGCGCAGGTCGATCGAGAGGGGCAAGGCACTCGGGATGACGAGGACCGTGGAGAGATAGACCCGCGTCCACTCGGCGACCAGGAGACCGATCGCGCCTCCGCAGAATGCCAGCAGAAGACTCTCCGTCATGAGCTGCGCGATCAGACGTCGTCGCGTCGCGCCCACCGCCGCGCGCAGCGCCATTTCACGGGTCCGCGACGCGCGCCTCGAGAGCATCAGGTTCGCGACGTTGGCGCAGGCGAGGAGCAGGAGCAGACCCACCAGGCCCATCAGGATGAACGCACCCTGGACGCCGCCGGAGTCGAGCCGGGCGCGGGCCGTGAGCTCAGGGAGCACGAGTGCGGTCCGGCTCCGATTCGTGTCGGGGTAGCGGTTCCGCAGTCCGCTGGCCAGTACCGCGAGCTCGCTCGTCGCCTGCTCGGCATTCGTACGGTTCCGCAGACGCCCGAGCAACGTCAGCCACTGGCTCGCGCGGTCGTCGAGCACGTTGGCCGGCAGCGCCGGCAGCACGCTGCGGAGCGCCGTGAGCGGGATGAAGACGTCGGGATGGAAATAGAGCTCGGTGCCCGTGAAGGCTTCCGGGGCGACACCGACGATCGTGAAGTCCGCGCCGGACAGCAGGATGTGCGTGCCGACGACAGTGGGAGCGCTCGCGAATGCGCGTACCCACAGCCGGTGGCTGATGACCGCGACCCTCGCCATGCTGCGTTCGTCGTCGGCGCGGAAGCCGCGGCCGAGTGTGGGTTCGACGCCGAGCACTGCGAAGAAGTTGCTGCTCACCGCCCATCCACCCAGATACTGGGCGGGCTGGTCGCGGTTCCTGGCGAGCGCGAAGTCGGCCGTCTCGTAGGCGATCAGCCCCGACAGCGTCGTCGCGTTGGCGCGGAAGTCCAGATAGTCCGGATACGAGGCATCGCCGTACGGCGCCTCCGGCGTGCTGCTGAAGACGCGAACGATCTCTCCCGGCCGCGGCACGTCGGGCGGTCTCAGTGCGGTGGCATCGGCCACGCCGAACATCGCCGTGTTGGCGCCGATGCCCAGCGCCAGCGTGATGATGGCCGCGGCTGCGAACGCCGGCGTCCGTCGCAGCGACCGAGCCGCGTATTTGACGTCTTGCCAGATGGTGTCGATCATTGGTGATTCGTGATTGGTGAGTGGTGAATCGTTGTTGATGGTCGATTTCTGATTGGCGATTCGATGACGATTTCGTGACTCGCAACAACGGCGACCGTCAATAGGCAGCAATCAAGAGTCATGAATCACCATCGTCAACGATTCACCAACCACGGATCACCACTCATCAATACTGCAGGCGGCATTTGAGCTTTATTCAGTCCGCAGTGACATCATCGGATCTGCCGTCGCCGCGCGCCGCGCGGGCAGATAACAGGCGGCCGCGGCACTCACGAAGATTACAGCCACAGCCGCCGCGTAGGTCGGCACATCCGTCGCGACGACACCAAACAGGAGCGCGTCAACGAGTCTGCTGCTGGCGAGCGCGCCTCCGATGCCCGCAGCGGTTCCCGCCGCTACCAGCAAGAAACCTTCACGCATCACCAGCGCCAGCAGATCCGCCGGACGCGCGCCGATCGCCGCGCGAACCCCCAACTCCCGGCGCCTCGAGACCACGCGGTACGCCAGCGTCGCATAGAGGCCAAGCGCGGCAATCCCCAGTGCCAGCGCTCCGAAGACGGATACGAGCGTGGTGATCGCTCGATCCTGAACGAGTGCGCGATCGAGAAGGTCGGCGGCGGTATCCACCGTCGGAGTCGGCAGCAGAGAGTCTTCCGCTAGAACTGACTGGCGCAGGAGCCCTGCGAGCGCATCTGGATTGGCCTCTGTGCGGACGGCAAAACGGATGCTCGACAGCTCGGCGGCGGGCAGTTGCTGATACGGCAGATAGAAGCGAAGGCGGATCTCGTCACGCGGGCCGCGCGGTTTGACGTCGGCGGCAACGCCGACCACCTCCCGTGCGCGGGTGTCGCGCCATAGCATCCGTCGTCCGATCGCCGATGCGTCGCCGAAGTAGTACCGAGCCAGGGCCTGATTGATGACGATCACGCGCGCCGACGATGCCTCGTCGGCCTCCGAGAAGTCACGCCCAGCAACGAGCGGGATCCCCATCGTTCGGAAGTAGCGCGGCCCGACAGGATCGAAGCGCTCCTGTTGAAGGCGATCCGAATCATCCGTCATGTCGACCGGCCGCATGCGGTTCGTGCTGCTGTCGCGTCCGGTGAGTACGCCATTCTCGGTCAGGGTCACCGACTGAACGCCGGGCACGGCCTCGAGCCGTGCCAGCAGGCGCGAGGCGAGCGCGCGGTACCGCGCGCCCAGATACCCGGCGGCGCGCGGATCGACGTCGACAATCAGGAGCCTTTCGCGCGCGAAGCCGAGGTCCGCGCCTCGTAGATTGAGAAGTGTGCGCACGACCAGGCCGGCGCCGACGAGGAGAACGATGGAGGTCGCGACCTGCCCGACCACGAGCAGCGACGCGGGCCCCGAGCGGCGTTGATGCCCCGAGACCGGCGCACCCTTGAACGCCGCGACGGTGTCGACCCTGGCGGATTGCCAGGCCGGCGCAACGCCAAACAGGATGACCGTTCCGGCGGCCACGATCGTCACAAAGAGCAGCAACCGCGCATCAAGTGTGATGTGGACCGGCAACGGCGCAGCATTGACCGACATCAGTTGCAGGAGTCCGCTCTTCGCCCACCAGCCGATCGCGAGTCCGGCGGCCGTGCCGAGCGCGGCCAGTAGCGCGCTCTCGGTCAGACGCTCACGAAAGAGCCGCGCTCGCGATACGCCGAGCGCCAGACGCACGGCAATGTCACGGCGCATCGCGACGGCGCGAATGAGCAACAGATTGGCGACGTTTGCGCATGCGATGAGGAGCACCAGCGCCACGGCCGCCATCAGCAGTTGAAGCGGGCGGCCGAACTCGCGTCGGAATGCAGAGATACCTCTCGCCGCCGGTTCGAGCGACACCGTGGCACGCTCGAAGTCACGGCGAGCGTCGGGGGCGATTCGATTCCCGAATATCTCGAGCAAGGTCTGACGAAAGTCCAGGGTCAGCGAGGCGGCGGCCCGAGTCAGGTTGACGCCCGGCTTGATCCGTCCGATGATCCCGAGCCACGCAGTCCCTGCGCTGTTCAGCAGGTCTCGTCCCGGAATCACCTGACTCCACATCGTCAAGGGAATCCAGAGATCAGGCGCGGCTCCGACTTGCTCTCCGAAAAACGTGCCCGGGGCGATACCGACGATAGTGAGCGGCGCTTTGTTGACGATGATCTGTTGCCCGACGACCGAAGGGTCAGCCGCGAAGCGGCGCTGCCAGTACCCGTGGCTCAGCATCGCGACCGGCTGCGGACGACCGAGCCGATCGTCATCGGTCGTCAAGGCTCGCCCCGCCAGTGCACCGACGCCCAACGTGGTGAAGTAGGAGCCCGAGACGAAAGAGATCTGCGCCGACTCCGACTGGCCGTTCGACCTCCGGATGGTGGCATCGCTGATGCCCGACGTCGCGAGCAGGCCGGTGAACAGATCAGTGCGCTGCGCGAACCGCTGGAACACGGGATAGGAGTAGTCGCCGACACGAAGCGCGACGAGCTCTTCCGGACGATCCACCGGGAGTGAGCGCAGCATCACGGCGTCGACAAGCGAGAAGATCGCGGTGTTGGCGCCGATGCCAAGCGCGAGAGTGACGACAGCGGCGACAGTGAATCCGGGCGTCCGCCGAAGCGATCGCGCTCCGTGCCTGAGGTCCTGCCACAGACGTTCGACCATCCAGCGCCTCCAGCCTTGATCACCGCGATTACCAAGGCTTATGCCAGAGCGCTGCGTCCTGTTAACCGATAGACGGCAAGGTAGTTGTCCCCCGATGCGATCGCGGCTTCGCGGCCTGTTTGTTCGGTGGTGGGACGATCCTGTTCAGAGTCGGGCACGCGTGACGGGCCTGACGGACCGCTCTAGCGCTGCTCCAGCGCGGACTTGAATCCGGAACGAGAGCAGCTGCGGCTTCGCGACTCGGTCCGGACCGAGTCGTGATCCACGACAGCGAGTCCGAGCGTTCCCGTACCACCGGCGGCGAGGGCCCAACGAAATACAGGTCGGCCTCGTGCTGGTTGTGCGCGCGGCATCTGAGCTCGATATTGGCTGGAGACGCCTGACCGCCGGCCGCATGCGGCACCACGTGGTGAAACTCGAGAAAGCCGTGTTCGGTGCATCGCCCCTGCGCGCCTACGAACGCACATCGCCCCTCGTCACGAGTCCAGACCTGACGGCGGACCGCCGCCGGAATCCGGCGCGATCCCTGGGCTCTGCCTCGTGGCGCTCGAGCTCGGGGCGCGACCGCCAGCTTGGTGCGCTCGAGGTGCTCGAGCAGCAGTGTCAACGCACGATCGAAGATAACGGCCACGTCACCGTCAGGAACGCTGTGCCGCATCAGATCCTGCACACGCCGCAGCTTGTCGAAGGTCTCGACGGTCGCCGTGAACTGCACTTTATAGCTTGTGGGCGCGAGTGGACGGATGACTGCCGGGCGGTGTGACCGCTGGAGCACGGGCACTGCCGCCGGTGGCTCCGGTGATGTGTCGGACGGGCGCGTCATCTCCAAAGGTGGCGACGTATTTGACGCGACGGATGGTCTGACCGGCGGCGGAAGCTTGCGGACCGACGACACAATAAGTGCCTGAGGGCGAAGCGTCGCGACCAGGTGCTCCACGTCGCGCTTGCTCTTGTGGCGCGCCGCATCGAGCACCTCGCGGTGACTAGCCGGCGTGAGGTGGGGCGCCAGCAGGCCAACGGCCGTCAGCGTCAGCTCACCGCTGGTGAGCCGATCGAGGATGACGGGGAAGCGTTGTGCCGCACGCGCCGCCTCGATGCGCCCGTAGGCCGCGTGCTCGGACAGGTGCAGCACCTGCGTGCAGTACGTAAACAGCGAAGAGCACCCTTCGCCGAGGTAGAGCCGTCGCGCATCGAGCTCCGCCAGCGACGCGATCAGCTTTCGATTTGACGATATGCAGGAGCCTGGCCACGGGCACGCTGACGCCGTCCACTTCGAAAGTCCGGCGCTCGTTCCACACCGCTTCGAAGTCGAAGCCGGCCATTACCAGGGTCAGATCGATCTCGAGATCGCCCTCACCAGTTCCTCGCACGAGAGCGCGTCGCTCGACCACACGACGAGCCAGTTCCTCGTCGCGAGGACGATCCAGCGGTTCGTTGCCGGCCCACAGGGACACACGCGCCGCCTCACAGGCCTCCCAGGCTCGTAGAAGGTTGAGTGGATCGAGTGGGAGGAACAGGTCGCGATCGCGGGTTCTGAACGACGCCGAGCCCGCGGGCGAGTAGTAGTTGGCGCCCCAGACGCCAATCAGTACGAATCGTACCTGGCGCTCGTGAAAGCCGTGGAGAACCTGGCTGAACGGGTCGTGTGTCACGGCAGGCGCTGAGCGCGCGCGAAGTGTTGTCGATCGCTCAGGTCAGCTCGCCAGACCCATGACTTGTCTGCGCCGGACTGGTTCTGCGGCAGCCGCTCGACGGCTTCGATCGCTGCCAGGTACTCGGTGCTGAGGGGCGGCCAGCCGGCCTCCCGCTGCTCGCGTACCCACTCCACTGCACGGTCGATGGCGTCGAGCGCCTCCCTGGTGTCGGCGTCCATATCCCAAATTGTAGCGCCGAGCTAACCTTTCGGGCTGCGGATGGGACTTTACCTGTAGATGGATGCGCTCGAATCCCTCGTGACCCGCGCCCGGGAGGGCGACGCCGCTGCGTTCGACGTCCTGGTGCGTCGCTTTCAGGATATGGCCGTGGGCTACGGCTATTCGATCCTCCACGACTTCCATCTGGCGGAGGACGCGGCGCAGGAAGCGTTCTTCGAAGCCTACCGCACCATCTCGAAGCTTCGCGAGCCGGTGGCGTTCGCGGGCTGGTTCCGCCGCATCGTGTTCAAGCAGTGCGACCGCATCACGCGCCGGCGTGCGGTGGCCACCGTGCCGATCGACGCGAGTCATGAGCCGGAGGCCCCGGCCCCGACGGAGACCGAGAGGAGGGAACAGGTGCTCGAAGCCGTACGTCACCTGCCCGAGCACGAGCGGGAGACCGTGCTGCTGTTCTACATCAGCGGCTACTCGATGGATGAGGTCGCCACGTTCCTGGAAGTCCCGGTGTCGACGATCAAGGGACGCCTCCACTCGGCGCGGGAGCGGCTGCGCGCGATGCTGCTCGATTCGGTCGAGGACGGGCTGCGATCGCGCCGGCCATCTCGCAATGAGGACTTCGCGACGTCGGTGGTGGACCTCCTCAAGGCCGCGCGCGCGGGAGACGTTGGTCGCGTCAAGGAATTGCTGCAGGCCGATCCGCGTCTCCTCGTCGCCCGAGATCCGATGGGGAACACCGCCCTCATCATCGCGGTGAACAGCGGACACGATGCGCTGGCGGCGCTGCTGTTCGATGCCGGCGTCGAGCCAGGCTTTCACGAGTCGGCGGCGATCGGCGACACCGGACGAGTGCGAGCTGCGCTCGATCGGGACCCGAGCCTGCTCGAGACGCATTCATCGGAGGGCTTTCCAGCCCTCGGGCTCGCGGCGCACTTCGGCCACCTCGAGACGATGGCCGCGCTGCTCGATCGTGGCGCCGATGTGAACCAGGTGGCTGGTCATCGCCTTGGCGTCACGCCGCTGCACGCGGCGCTGTTCGGCCGGCAGCTCGAGGCCGCACAGCTTCTCATCGAACGCGGCGCGGACGTAACCGCTGCCCGCGCCGGCGCCGGGTGGAAGCGCGCGGGGTGGACGCCCCTGCACTACGCCGCCGGCCTTGGCTTCGGCGCGCTGGTGATTCCGCTGCTCGAGAGAGGCGCGGATCCTTCCGGCCGGGACGAGGAAGGCAAGACACCACTCGACGTAGCGATCGATACCAACCACCACGAGATTGCGGACGCGCTCCGCGCCAGAGGTGCGAGATGACCGTCAGCGAGATCCTGCAGGCGAAGTACTCCAGAAACGAGGTCCGCGTCGAAGAGCTCTTGAAGAGCGGTATCACACTGAGCATCTTCGAAGCCGCCGCCACCGGCCAGACGGCTCGCGTTCGCGAGCTGCTCAGCGCCGATCCGGCCCTCGTCAACGCCTACGCGCCCGATGGCTTCTTTCCCCTGGCCCTGGCGGTGTTCTTCGGCAACAAGGCGACCGCCGAAATGCTGCTCGATGCGGGGGCCGACGTGAATCAGCAGTCGCGGGAGGCGATGAAGATCAGATCGCTTCAATCGGCGGTCGCTGCTCGCCGACTCGATCTTGCCGAGATGCTGCTGGCTCGCGGCGCCAATCCCGACGCGCGCGGCGAAGGCGGATTCACCGCGCTGCATGGGGTCGCGGTCTCAGGCCAGGTGGATCTCGCCCGTCTTCTCGTGAAGCACGGTGCGGACGTCAACGCCAAGGATGATGCGGGGAAGACCTCGCTGTCGCTCGCGACGAGTGGACAGAAGGCGGAGATGGCAGTGTTCCTGCGCGAGCACGGCGGAACCTAGCTATCCCTGGTTGGCGCCGAGCTCGAAGGCGGAGAGTGTGTGTCGATCGCGCACGTAGAGCGTCGTGCCGACCAGAGTCGGCGGTGTCCATGCGCGATTCCTGAGGACATCGGCGCGCGCGAGCACCTTCAGGCCCTGCGGCGAGATGGTGGCCAGGCCAAGCGTGCCGTCCTCGTCGAGCACGATCACCTTGTTGTCGGCATAGAGCAACTGCGCGCGCGCGAAGCTGCGATCCTGCCAGGCGATGTTCCCGGTCTTCATGTCGATGGCGGAAATGAACGCCGGGCCGAAGTCTCCGCTCGATGCGTAGGCGTAGTCGCCAAGCCGAATCACCGTTCCGATGTGCACGCGCATGCGGCCGCTGGCCCATTTCTCCGCGACCGTCGTCTTGCCGGCCGCTTGACGAAGCTCGATGGCGCGGCTGCCAGTGCCGTAGGCCGACGACACGAAGAGGAGGTGGTTGTCGGGCGACCACACCGGGGTGCTGATGTTGAGTCCCCAGTCCGTCTTGTGCGGATGACTCCAGAGCTGCTGCCCGTTCGACGGATTCATGCCGGTCACGATGTCGCCGCCGAAGACGACGAGCTGCGGCTGCTTGTCGACGTCGATCAGGATCGGCGAGGCAGGCGCCCACACGAAGTAGCCGCTCTTCCACAGAAGCTTCCCGGTCTGCTGATCGAAGGCGGCCACCGCCTGGTCCGGGCCACCCATCGTCACGATGATGGTGTTGCCGAAGAGGATGGGACTGCAGCTGTAGCCCCGGGCGGTGAGCGGCGCACGGTACTCCTTCACCAGATCGTGGCCCCAGATGCGTTTGCCCGTGCCCTTGTCGAGCGCAAACAGCTCACTGCGCGAGCTGGTCGCGAACAGGCGGTCGCCCACGATCAACGGCGTCGAGTGCGGCCCGAGCCCTTCGTTGAAGTTGATGCTGTCGGTTGGCGCCGGATACGTGAACTCCCAGATCGTCTTTCCTGTCGCCGCGTCGAGAGCGGCCACGACTTCCTCGTGCTTCGTTTGGGTCGCCTGCCGATACATCGTGTAGAGACGCCCGTTCTCCACGAGGATCGACGAATGACCCTCGCCCAGGCTCCGGGTCCATAGCTTCTTCGGCCCACTCGCCGGCCAACTGGTCGCGAGCCCCTTGGAGTCCGACATGAAGTCCCGGCCCGGCCCGCCCCATTGCGTCCAGCTCGGTCGCGTCTGACCGAGCATCGTCTGCGGTGAGTCCAGCAGCAGAATTACCGCCACGAGGCTTGGGAGAATGAAACGCGACTGACTCATGACGATGCACCCTCGATGAACGCGGAATGACGCGCAGCGGTCTCCGTCACTTGCCGAAATTGAACGAGAATTTCAGTGTGAAAATGACGTCAGAACCGCCGGTGGAGAACGGCACCGAAATCAGGGGCGTGATGCCGACGGTCCGGTTGAAGACCAATCCCACGCCCAGGTCCGCGATGCCGCCGGTGTCAGAGAAGCTGTCCTCGACGCCGCCGAAGTCTGTCATGACGCGGTCATACACGACCGACAGGCCAAAGAAGGGGACCACCATCATTCCGTCGTTGTCGGACGCGATGACGCCGATACTGCCCCCTCCCTGGACGAAGGCCGTGGACACGTCAACCGGTCCCACATCTGGTCCGGTGCCGAAGCCGACGCGAGCCACCGGGCACAGGAGCACTTTGTTTCGTCGATCCGTGGCGAACTCCGCTCCGGCGAACGCGTTCACGCCGGTCGATCTGACATCGGCGTCGGTGAAATTGGTCACCGAAAGTCCTACGCCAGCGAACAGGGATTCGCCGCCGCCGGCAAAGGTACCCTCGACCCCCCGTGCTCCGTCGGTGAAGGACGCACCAATTCCCACTTGAAACGGCCCATCACGAAAGGACGGCCTGCCGCCACAGATCTGCGCCTCGGCCGAACTCGCCGCCATGAGCAGCACCATCACCATCGACACAACAAGTTTCATCCTCGTCTCCAGTGGTCTCTCAGGGGGATGCTGAATTGTAGTGCCACATCGTCTCAATCATTGGTGATCCTTTGATCGATGATTTGTGATTCGTTGTCGATTGGTGAGTGGTGATTTGTGAATGTGGGATCCTAGAATCACGAATCAGCAATCACCAGTCACCAACGATTCAACAATCACAGATCGCCAATCCAGCATCAGTCCATCCTCAACGCGACCATGGGGTTGACGCGGCTGGCACGCCGCGCCGGAACGTAGGTGGCCGCGAACGCGACAAACGCAATCGTGGCGATGACGGAGAGGTAGACCGTCGGGTCGTCTACGTCCACGAACGCGAACGCACTCCCCATCGCGGAGACGAGTAGCAACGCCGCCGGCAGCCCAATCAGGCCGCCGCCCATCACCGGGCGCACGCCCTGTCGGATGATCATCCGGAGCACCTGGGCTGGCCTGGCACCGAGCGCCATGCGCACACCGATCTCGCGCGTGCGCTGCTCGACCAGATAGGACACCACGCCGTAGATTCCGGTCGCGGCAAGCGCGATCGCGACCAGCGCGACGGCCATCAGCAGGCCGGCGATGGTGTACGTGCTGGCGAGGTCGTTGAAGCGGACCTGCTCCATCGACAGGACCGCGAAGAGAGGTTCGGTCGGTTCCAGCGCGGCGGCCTCTGCGCGAATGGCGGACACCAGCTGCAGCGGATCCGAGGCACTCGTTCGCACGGCAATGGCCATCGAGCGTTCCGGGCGGAGGATCGACGGCACATAGATCTGGGGCACTCCTCGGCGCTCGACGTCTGAGCTTCTGACGTTGCCGACCACACCCACCACGCTGACAGTCGTCGCGGGTTCGTTGGCGTTCACGATCGACAGTTGAGTACCGAGAGGATTCCGTCCCGGCCAGAACAGCCGTGCGGCGTCTTCGCTCACCAGCGCGACTGGCTGACCGCCTCCGAAATCCGCGCCGGTGAAATTGCGGCCGCGAACGATCGGGATTCGCAATGTGTCGAGATACTGCTGACTGACCGAGGCCATGGCCGTGAAGGGAAGCGCGTCCACCGGCACCGGTGGCCCGCCGTCGACCCTCACGCGGACGCTGAGCTCCCGATCGGCGACGGGGAGTCGATTGATAGCGGCGGCGGACACGACGCCGGGAAGGCTATCGATTCGGGTCAACAGGTCGGAATAGAACTGGTTGATTCTCGCGGGAGTGGTGAATCGACTGTCGGACAGGTCCACTCTGAATGTCAGCAGGCGGCTCGCATCGAAGCCCGACACCGCCGTTCTGAAGCCCCATGCGGTCCGGGCGACGAACGCCACTTGAACAAGGAGGACGAGGGCAAGCCCCACCTGGAGGACGACGAGCGCGGTCCTCATCCGATGTACCGGGCCGGAGGTACTGCGCGCGCCGCCTCTAAGATCGCCGGGATCCGTGCGCCACGATTGCCACGCCGGGATGAGCGAGATTCCGAGCGGGATCAGAAACGACGCAACCGCGCCTGCCGCCACGACGCGGGAGTTAATCGCCGCGTCCGTCAAGACTCGGGCCTGCGGTCCCGCCAGCCACTCGAGGGCGGCCAGTCCCCATGCGCCGAGCAGGAGTCCGACGGCGCTCGCCACGACCGAGATGGTGAAGCCCTCACCGAGCAGCTGCGTGATGTGATCGAAGCGGGTGGCTCCAAGCGCCTTCCTGAGCGACAGTTCACGCCGGCGGGCTAACATCTGCGCGTAGATGACGTTGGAGACGTTCGCACACGCCATGGCCACGAGAAGCACCGCAATCAGCGTCAGCAGGAACAGAAGGAAGGGAATCTCGCCGCCCAGCTGCTCGATGAGGGGCCGGACGACCACGCCTACGTCTCGGTTGGTGTTTGGGTACTGGGTTTTGAGGCGCTCCGCGATACGCGACAGATCGGCAGTGGCCTGTGCGCGCGTCACGCCCGGCTTCAGGCGTGCCGTCACGGAGAGTCTTCGCTCCTCGCGCGCGGCGCGGGTCGCATCGAGAGGGATTGGAAGCCAGACCTCGGTCTCCACGAAGATGCCGCCGCCGGCGCTCCGCGGCTGAATGCCGACGATGGTGTGCGATGTGCCGTTGAGGATGATCGGTGTCCCCACGACCGAGGGGTTGGATGCGTAGCGCTCCTGCCAGTAGCGGTAACCGAGGAGTGCGACCGGAGGTGCGCCGATCCGTCCATCATCGTCGCGAAACCCGCGGCCGCGATCGGGGGTAATGCCCCAGAGAGATGGCAGGTTCGCGGTAGTACGAATGAGCGAGACACGGGCCGGAGCGCCGCGACCGGTGACCGTCGCCGTATCGTATTGAAAGGCCGCAAACTGCTCGACCGTGCTGGATTCCGCAGCGAAGTCAACCAGGTCGGGTACCGACGTCCACGTTCTCGCGAGTCCATCGGAGACGCCTGCTTGCGCCTGACCCGGACGCGGGTCGGTCGATGCCACGAACACGAGGTGGTCCGTGTTGACGGCGGGAATCGCGTGCCAGACGCTGTCGATGGTGCTCGAGATGATCGCGGACGTTCCGATGGCGACCGCCAGCGTGAACACGACGACCAGCGTGGGGGTCGGATTCCGGAGCAGCGTGCGCAGCGCGTATCGAAGATTGGTCATGGTCGGCCACGTACGGTCCGGCTAAAGCCGGACACTACGAATGTCGTGCGTAGTGTCCGCCTTCAGGCGGACTCTCATTCCATCCTTAGCGCGACCAGCGGATCGATACGCGCTGCGCGCCGCGCCGGAATGTAGGCGGCCAGTAGCGTGACCGCGACGAGCATCGACACGACGAGGAGATACGTGACGACGTCGACGCCGCCGGCGCTCGGGAAGACCGCGCGCAGCAGACCGCCCGTGGCCACGCTGCCCACCACGCCGATCGCGACACCGCAGGCCGCCAGCAGAAGCCCGTGCCGAAGGACCATCCGCAGCACCGAGCCTGGGCGGGCACCGACGGCCATGCGAATGCCGATCTCCCTCGTCCGCCGCGCGACCGAATAGGCCACCAGGCCGTACAAGCCCACCATCGCCAGAGTGAGCCCCATCAACCCCATACCGCCGGTGACGCCGATGATCGTGCTCACGATGCCGACGGCGTTGCCGTAGTAGAACTCCTCCATTGTCCGCATGCCGGTGATGGGCATGTTCGGGTCGATCGATCGAACGATCTCGCGCAAGGGGGCCGCGAGCGCGGCGGCATCGCCACTCGCCGCGACGAGCAACGTGCTGCGAGTGCCCAGGTCCTGTCGCTGGGGCAGATACATCCAGGGCGTTGGCGCCTCTCCGATCCAGTTGTTCTTGTTGTCCGCCGTCACGCCGACCACTTCGGCCCACGGTCTCCCATCGCGATCGGGAAGGCGAACCCGCCGGCCAATCGGATCCAGGTTGGGCCAGTAGCGCGTGGCCATGGCCTGGTTGACGAGCACCACGAGCGGTGTGTCGGCGGTGTCCGCTGACGTGAAGGCGCGGCCGCCGACGATGGGGATGTCCATCGTGTCGAGATAGCCCTCGTCGATGCGGGCCGAGAGAACGGTGAGGCTCTCGGTGCCCTGTGGCAACTGATAACCCTCAGGGATGATCGTCACGGGGTTGCGAGTGTCCTGGTTCAACGGCATGACCGACGTCATGCCGACCGACGTCACGCCGGAAATCGACTGCGCGCGCTCCTTGAGGAGGCGGTAGAAGGCCTCGGTTCGCGGGCGGTCGTACCGTGCCAGCCTCGGCTCGAAGCCGACGAGGATCATGCGGGCCGTGCGGAATCCGGGTTCGCGCAACTCCGCCTGGAACGCTCGCGAGAGAAACACGGTGACGGTGAGGAGCATCAACGCCAGCGCGACCTGCCCGGCCACCAAGCCGTTGCGGCCCCACAGACGTGACGATCGGCCGACGTTGCCGCCCCCCGCACGCAGGGTACCGGACAGGCTGGTCGTACGGGTCGCACGCCACGCCGGGACGAGGCTCGACAGAAGCACGCTGGCGGCGGCGAGCGCAAGGCCGACAGCGATGGCCCGCCGATCGAGCTCGAACGTCAGGCGGACACCGATATCACTCACGATCGGCATCTGGCTGAAGAACCGGACCACGCCGGAGCCGATCGCCAGGCCGAGGGCACCACCGGCCACTGCGAGCAGACCGCTCTCCGTGAGCAACTGGCGAGTGACCCGAAAGCGACCGCCGCCGATGGCGAGACGCAGCGCGATCTCCCGCTCACGTGCGGGTGCACGGCTCATCAAGAGGCCGGCGACGTTGGCGCACGCCACCAGCAGCACGACAAACGCCAGCGTCATGAGCATGAACGCGGCGGGCGCCGACGCGCCTCTCTCCTCGATCCGGGCGTCGAAGTCACGCCTGACGAGCAGCCCGTAGTTGCGGTTCGTGTCCGGGTAGGTCTGTTCCAGCGAGCGGGCGATGAGCGACGCCTCCTGTCGCACTTGATCGAGAGAGACGCCAGGCTTGAGACGCCCTTTCACATTCAAGATGCGAGCCTCGCGTCGTTCAAGCACGCCCGGCTGGGCGCCGGCCAGCGCGGGAGAGATCGATACGGGCACGTAGTAGGCGGGAGGCAAAGCGAGGTTCACGCCGGCGAAGGTGGACGGCGCGACGCCGATCACGGTGAAGTCCAGACCGCCGACGCGAACGCGCCGTTCGAGAATCCCCGGATCGGCGCCGAACTGCTCGGTCCACGTGTCGTAGGCGAGCACCATCACCGTGTCGCGTCCGGGCACGCGATCTTCGTCGGGCAGGAAGAAGCGTCCGAGCGCCGGCTGGAGCTCGAGCACGTCGAAGAAGTTCCCGCTGACAACGAGACCGAGCTTGCTCTGTGCCGGCTGGTCCGGACGGTCGGCGAAGCTGGTGACGATGGTGCCATAGGCGAGGAGGCCCTTGAAGCTCTGCGCGCGATCGCGCAGATCGACGAAATCAGGATAGGACACCTGAGTGTTGGGGATGAAGCTGGCACTGACGCGAGGTGAGGTGGCGGTGACGGCCACGATCTCGCCCGAGCGAGGCACCGTCAACGGACGCAGGACCAGACCGTCGGCGACGCTGAACATGGCCGCGTTGGCGCCCACCCCGAGAGCGATTGAGATCACCGCCACGAGGGTGAAGCCCGGATTCTTCACGAGCATCCGGACACCGTGTTTCACGTCCTGCCAAATCGTGTCAATCATTGGTGACTTTCGATTTCTGATCCGCGATTGGTTTGCGATTGGTGACTGGAGATCGACGATCTATTGGTGAGTCGGAGAGTCTCGGGAATCGCGAATCAGCGATCGCCGATCACCAACGATTCACCAATCACCCATCACGAATCCATAATCATTCGGTCCTCAAGGCGACCATCGGATTGGTTCGCGCCGCCCGCCGTGCTGGCAGGTACGCGGCCAGGAGCGTGACGGCAACAAGTGTCGGCACGACGAACAAGTAAGTGACGACGCTCACGCCGCCTTCACCCGGGAAGACCGCTCGGAGCAACCCTCCAGTCGCGACGCTTCCTGCCACGCCGAGGGCGATCCCCCATACGGCCAGGATGAGCCCCTGTCGCAGAACCATTCGGAGCACTGAGCCTGGTGCGGCGCCGACCGCCATACGAATGCCGATCTCGCGTGTGCGGCGGCTCGCCGTGTACGCGACCAGTCCGTACAAGCCGACCATCGACAGGACGAGCCCCATCAGTCCCATGCCGTTCACACTTCCGGCGATCAACCGAGTGGTGTGCACCGCTCGTGAGAAATAGAAATCCTCCATCGTCCTCACGCCGAAGACCGGCATGTTCGGGTCGATGGCGCGAACGGCGTCGCGCAGTGGTCCCACCATCGCGGTCGCGTCGCGATCCGAGGCCACGAGCAGCGTGTTATTGGGCTGGGGATTCTGCAGGCGCGATCGGTAGATGTACTCGGGCGGTGGCGCGGCGATGAAGAAATACTTGACGTTGGCGGCGATGCCGACGACCTCCGCGAAGGCGCGGTCACGGTCGTCGAGCCGGACGCGCTTGCCGATGGCGTTCTGTCCGGGCCAGTAGTGCGAGGCAAAGGCTTCGTTCACCACGGCGACGAGCGGCGTGTTCTCCGTATCCGTAGACCGGATGCCGCGTCCGCGGACGATTGGGATCTCGAGCGTGTCGAAGTACCCCTCGTCTATGCGCGCCGACGCGGTGCTCACGTTCTCGACGCCGGCGGCAAACGTAAAGCCTTCAGGCGCGACCGGCATGAACTCGAGCGTGTCCGCTTTCATGGGGACCGACGAGGTGAGGGTCGCCGACGTCACGCCGGGGATGGCTCGAGCCTTCTCCGTCAGCAGACGATAGAACTCGCGGGTCCGAGGTTCGTCATAGCGCGCCAGGCCAGGGTCGAAGGCCATCATCAGCAGGCCGCTCGTACGAAAGCCCGGACCCTCTCTGAGCTCGGCCTGGAACGCGCGATATAAGAAGACGGACACGGTCAGCAGGACCAACGTCAGCGCGACTTGACCAGAGACGAGCACGCTCCGGCCCCACAGGCGTGACCGCCGCGACGCCGCGGCAGTGGGGTTCTTCAAGGTGCTGACGAGATCCGCGCGTGAGGCCTGCCAGGCCGGGAGCAGACTCGAGAAGGCGGCGCTTGCCCCGGCGACGGCGATGCCGACCATGAGGACGCGTAGGTCCAGGGCGAACGTCAGCTTGAGAGGAAAGTCGGTTGGGAACTCCAGTTGCTGGAATATCGCGATCACGCCATAGCTGATGGCCAGGCCGAGCGCCCCACCCCCGATCGCGATCAGGAGGCTCTCGGTGAGCAGCTGCCGGATCATGCGGAATCGGCTCGCACCAACCGCCAGACGCAGCGCGATCTCGCGGGCTCGGACCGGGGCGCGGCTCGTCAGCAGCCCCGCGACATTGGCGCAGGCGACGATCAGGACCGCGAACGCCAGCGTCATGAGCATGACGACGATGTTCGTGTCGCCGCCTCCAGGGCCATTCCCGTACGCATCGAGCTGCGTGCGGACGGTGAAATCCAGATTCTGATTGGTGTTTGGATAGGTCTTCTGGAGATTGCCGGCGATCTGCTGCACGTCGGCGCGCGCCTGGGCCATCGTCGCGTCGGATCGCAGACGTCCTTTCACGATCAGCCAGCGGCTGTCGCGCCGTGTCAGCGCGTCGGCCGGCAATCCCGGACCGCTCTGCACCGCTGCGAACATGGCGATAGGCACGTAGAAGGCCGGGCGCACGTCGTGGTCGATGCCGGTGAAACCCTTGGAGGCAACGCCGATCACCACGAAGTCTTGACCACCAATGCGGATACGCCGATTCACGATCCCCGGGTCCGCCGCAAACCGCTGGGTCCATTCGTCGTAGTCGAGGACGACCACGGCATCTCGTCCGGCCACGCGGTCCTCATCGGGCCGGAAGGTGCGGCCGAGCCCGGCACGGATCTCCATCGCATCGAAGAAGTTGCCGCTCACCGCCATGCCGACGTTCCGTCGCGTCTGTTCGTCCGGCCGCTGGGCGAAGGCCGTGACGACAATCCCATACGCGACGAGGCCATCAACACTGCGCAACTGATCGCGGAGGTCCACGTAGTCCGCGTATGAGAATCTAGGGAAGCGGGCGCCGATGCCGGGGGTGATCGCGCTGACGGTGACGACCTCTCCAGCCCGCGGCACGGGCAGCGGGCGCAGCACCAGGCCGTCGGCGACGCTGAACATCGCGGCGTTGGCCCCGACGCCGATGGCAATCGAGATGATCGCGACGAGCGCGAAGCCCGGGTTCTTCACGAGCATCCGTACGCCGTGTCTCAGATCCTGCGCGAGGGTGGCAATCATTTGTGATTCTCGATTTCTGAATCGTGATTCGTTGGCGAGTGATGAGTGACGATCGGTGATTTATTGGTGAGTGCCCGGAGATATGACGATCGTGAATCTGCCCTCATTAATCACCAACGATTCGCCAATCAGACATCGCCCATTCATCAATCAGTTCTTATTGCCCTCAGCGGATCAATCCGCGCGGCGCGCCGGGCCGGAATCGATGCGGCCAGCAGCGTCGTCGCGAGCAGCGCCGGGACGACGACGAGGTACGTGATCAGATCGAAGGTCGCGACGTGTGGAAACGGGAAGGCCGCGCGGAGGAGGCCGTCGAGCGCCGCACTGGCGATGACCCCGCCAATTGTCCCGCCGACAGCCAGCAGAAGCCCATGGCGCAGCACCATGCGCATGATCGCGCCGGGCTCCGCGCCCACCGCCATCCGGATGCCGATCTCGCGTGTCCTCCGGCTGACCGAATACGCCACCAGCCCATAGAGGCCGGTCATCGCCAATACCAGCCCCATCGAGCCCATGCCGCCGACGACGCGGACAATCAGAGTGCTGAAGGTCAGAGTGCTAGCCGCGTAGAACTCCTCCATCGTGCGCAGGTCGAATATCGGCATGTTCGGATCGATGGCGCGAACGGCCTCTCGGAGAGGCGACGCGATCGTGGCCGGATCGCCCGACGTCTGGACGAGCAACGTGGAGTTCGGCGTCGCGTACTGCATGCGAGGGTAGTAGACGAACTCTGTCGGGCCCTCGGAGACCGATCGATACCGCGCGTTGGCCGCCACGCCCACGATCTCGACCCAGGGTTGGTCGCCCTCAGTGAGGCGAAAGCGTCTTCCGATCGCATCGCCTCCGGGCCAGTAGTGTTCGGCGACGGTTTCGTTGACCACGGCAACACGCGGCGCGCGCTCATCGTCGCCAGGGCGGAATACCCTGCCGCGCACGAGCCGGATACCGAACGTCTCGAAGTATCCCTCGTCGACGCGTGCCGAACGCACCCGAACATTCTCGGTGCCGGCGGGGAGGTCGAATCCCTCGGGCGCGATGGCCATGCTTTCGATGCTGATCTGATCCATCGGGACAGCCGAAGTCAGAGCCACTGACCTGACACCGGGAAGCGCCTGCACCCGCTCCTTGAGCAGCCGATAGAAGCGCTCGGCGCGGGGACCGTCGTAGTCGGCGAGGTCGGGCTCGAAGGCGGCCGTGAGGATGTGATCGGTACGGAAGCCTGGCCCGCGTCCGAACTCGGCCTGATATGCCCGGTGGAGAAAGACGGCAACGGTGAGCAGCACGAGGGACAGAGCGACCTGTCCGCAGACCAGCAGGCTCCGGCCCCAGACCCGTACCCGGCGCGTCTCTGCCGCCCCTTGATTCTTCAACGTGGCGACGAGATCACCGCGTGTGGACCGCCATGCCGGGACGAGTGACGACAGCAACGCGCTCAGTGCCGCGACGGCGATCCCCACGGCGAGCACGCGAGGATTCAGCTCGAAGGCGAGATTGAGTGGAACGTCGGTGGGCAGTCTGAGGCTTTGGAACAGGGCGATCACGCCGTACCCGATCGCCAGCCCGAGCCCGGCTCCGCCAACCGCTATCAGCAGGCTCTCGACCATCTGCTGGCGTATGAGCCGCGGGCGGCCAGCGCCAATGGCCAGCCTCAGCGCCATCTCACGCGCGCGAACGGGAGCGCGGCTCGTCAAGAGTCCAGCGACGTTGGCGCACGCCACGAGCAACACGACGGCTGCCAGCGTCGTGAGCATTATCGCCATCACGGCCAGGGGCGGCCTCGCTTCGACGCGCGCGGCGAACTCGGTCTTCACGGTGAGTCCATGGTTTCGATTCGAGTCGGGATAGCTCCGCTCGAGATTGGCCCCGATCAGCCGCACGTCCTCCGCGGCCTCAGTCAGGGGCACGTCGGCCTTCAGCCGCCCCTTCACGACGAGGTTCCGCACGTCGCGACTCGTGAGCTCGACCGATGTTCCACCGCTCTTCAACGAGGGGATCATCGCAAACGGGATGTAGAACGCGGGATGGAGGAACTGATCCGGACCCGTGAAGCCGGACGGCAGTACTCCTATCACCGTCATGTCCACACCACCGAGGCGAATGTGCCGCCCGACCACGCCTGGATCCGAAGAGAACTGCTGCGCCCAGAGCTCGTTGTCGAGCACCACCACCGGGTCGCGCCCGACAACGCGGTCGTCCTCGACGCCGACCGGCCGGCCAATGGCGGTTTGTACGCCGAGCGACTCGAACAGGTTGCCGCTCACCGCCATGCCGAACTTCCGTTGCGCCGGTTGATCGGCGCGGTCCGCGAAGCTGGCGACGATGAGCCGGTAGGCCATGAGACTGCTGAAGCTGCGCGCCTGATCGCGGACGTCGACGTAGTCGGGATACGACAACGTGGACGATGTAGGGCTGACGAAGCCCGTGCGCGGAACCACGCCGGTGACGGTGACGATCTCACTAGCGCGGGGAACAGTCAGCGGGCGAAGCACAAGCGTGTCGGCCACGCTGAACATCGCCGCATTGGCACCAACGCCGATGGCGATTGAGAGGACCGCCACGAAGGTGAAGCCCGGGTTCTTGGCCAGCATCCGGGCGCCGTACTTCAAGTCTTGCCACATAGATGCCCGGGCCTAAGCTCAAAGGTTGTGCCACGTCCGAGGCGGACCCCGCGTTGTTTTATGGGCAATTTCGCCGGTCGCCGGTGGCACCGCCGCCGCGCCTGTTCGGTCGTGGGACGGCTCTCGTTCAGGGGCGAACAGAGCCTGCCGCGCCGAAGCCGTCAGGCGAAGGCGGGTCTCGTAGCGGCGGGTCTTTAGACCCGCCGTCCGAAGGCGTGTCTATTCCGCCTTGAGGACCGTGACCGGGTCGACGAGTGACGCCCGGCGTGCCGGTACCACTCCTGCGGCGAATACGACCGCGAGAATGACGAGCACCGCCCCGCCGATGATCGAGAAGTCGTAGGCCTGTACCTCGAAGAGCATGGACCGGCCGAGCCGGCCGAGGGCCAGTGCGAGGCCCCCACCGATGACACCTCCAACCAGGCTGATCCGTCCGACCTGCGAGAACACCAGCCGGCGAATATCCATCGTCCTCGCACCGAGGGCGATCCGAATGCCGATCTCGCGCAATCGCTGTGCGACGCCGTAGGCGAGGACGGCGTAAATGCCGATGGCCGCCAAGACGAGCGCCAGCACGGCGAATGACGAGGAGAGTATCGTCAGCACGCGATCTCTGGTCGTGTTGTCCCAGATCTGATCGTCCATGGTCCGAAGGTTCGCGATCGGAAGATTCGCGTCGATGCGCCCGACAAGAGTGGGGATCATGCCGACGATCGGCCGCGTGTCGGCTCTGCTCCTGACGTAGAAGGAGAGCCCAGCGGCGTTTGCCTGGCGATACGGCATGACGAACTGGGACGGCGCCGTTTCCCTGACTTCACTGTACTTGGCATCGCGGACCAACCCGACGATCTCGATGTCCAAGGCTTTGTTGTCACCGGCACCGAGCGCCATGCGTGTGCCAATGGCTCGAGACCCGAGATTGAATTTCCTCGCGAAGGCCTCGTTGACGACGGCCACCTGCTGGGATCCTTCGCTGTCGGCTGCCGTGAATTCGCGGCCGGTGAGCAGGGGAATGCCGAGCGTGCGGAAGTAGTCGGTGCTGGTGCGGGCAAACGACGCGTTCGTCCTCTCTTCGGGGCCAGGTTGAAAACCCTCGACGGTCACGTTGTTGGTCCAGTTGCTGTTGGCGAGGACCGGCACGGTTGATGCGGTGACGGACACGACACCTGGCAGCGCGCGCAACTCGCTCTCGACGCGCTCGAACAGGGCCCGCGCCCGCTCGGGTGTGTAGCCGTTCAAGTAGGGGGACAATCCGAACGTGACCAGTCCCTGGGGCTCGATGCCGAGCTCCACGCGTGCGATGTTCACGAGACTGACGACGAACAAGCCGGCCACCGCCAGCAGCGCAGTGGCCAGGGCGATTTGCGCGGTGGCCATCGACGCACGAAAGCGGTTCGCCGTGCGGGACCCTGTGGTGCGGCCGGAGCTCATTTGGAGTCCGCTGATCAGGGCCGTGCGTACAGAGTGGATCGCCGGGAACAGGCCGAACAACACGCTCGTGCCGAGGCCGAGCACCAGTGCGAACGTCAGGATAGTGGCGTCGATCCCGAGGCTGAGCGTCACAGTGTCTTCGGCAGGCATGATCGCGAGCATGCCTTTCAGCGTGATCGCCGCCACCGCGAGCGCGCCGGCACCGCCAAGCACGCCGAGCACGGACGCTTCGACCAACAGCAGACGGATCAGGCGCGCCGTCGATGCTCCAAGTGAGAGCCGGACGGACATCTCCGTGATTCGATCGGTCGCCCGCGCCAGCAGGAGGTTGGCGACGTTCGCGCACGCGATCGCGAGCACGAACGCGGTGACTCCCCACATCAACAGCAGAATGGCCTGCAACTGAGTCCGGCTACTGTTGCGTGGGCGCGCACCATCCTGAAGGAAAATCTGGCGCTGCTGGAACTGCCGGCGATCCGCATCACCCATACCGCTGCGCAAGGCTGGATACTCGACGTCGCGAATCAGCGCCGCAAATGGCACGTTGATCAGACCTTGTGCCTGGTCGCGGGTGACGCCTGGTTCGAGTCGCCCGAATACGTAGAGCCAGTGATTGTTCCTGGCGGTGAAGCCGTTCCACGCCGGGTCACGGAACGCCTGTGCGGCCATCGCCAGCGAGACGAATACTTGGGGCCGATCCCTCAGCGTGTTCCCAGTGAAGCCGGACGGCGCTACGCCGACGATCGTCATCGGTTCGCCGTTGACGATGAGCGTGTCATCAAGCACCGAGGCGTCGGCGCCGAAGCGCGTGTTCCAGTAGTCGTAGCTCAACACGACAACCGGATGGCCACCTGGAGTCCGGTCGTCTTCCGGTCCGAGGAGCCGGCCAAGAGCGGGAGTGACGCCCAGGACCGGGAAGTACTGTCCGGACACGATCGCCCCTTGGCCCTCTGACGTCTGACCTCGATACGCCAGATTGGCGGAGAAGTCTCGATGTGCCGCCAGGCGGAGTCGGGTGCCGCGAAACTGCACGAGATCCTGGAAGAGTGGATAGCTGAAGGTCGCGTCAGAGCCTCCAGCGCTGCTCGTGGAATTCGATCCGGGGCGACGGCCAGGCGACGTCACCAGGACGATCTGCTCCGGCGCGGGCACGGGCAGGCGACGCAGGACCATTCGGTCGAAGACCGAGAAGATGGCGGTGTTGACGCCGATGCCGAGTGCCAGCGAGAGCACGGCAACCGATGTGAGAAGTGGACGGCTTAGAAGGGAACGAACGGCGTAGCGGAGGTCCTGCAACATAGTCGGGTTCCGCGATTCGGGCCGCCTGAAGGCGGCCCCCACGTCTCTCGGACAGTCGTCCCTCGGACAGTCGTAGGGGCCGCCTTCAGGCGGCCCACGTTCAGTGCGCCGCGGCGCCGACGGATTCCTCGACGACGCGGCCGTCGAAGAGGTGGATCGTGCGCTCGGCGTGCGACGCATAGCGCGCGTCGTGCGTCACCATGCAGATCGTCGCCCCGGCTGAGTGAAGTTCCTTGAGCAGATCCATCACGGCTTCACCGTTTTTCGAGTCGAGGTTGCCCGTCGGCTCGTCGGCAAGCAGGATCGACGGCTCACCGCAGACCGCGCGCGCCACCGCGACGCGCTGCTGCTGACCGCCGGAGAGCTGGCTGGGAAGGTGCTTCGCGCGATGCGCCATGCCGACGCGCTCGAGCGCCGCGGTCACCCGCGTCTTCCGCTCGGCGGACCGCATGCCGCGATAGGTGAGCGGCAGCTCCACGTTCTCGTAGACCGTCAGATCGCCAATCAGGTTGAAGCTCTGAAAGATGAAGCCGACCTCGCGGTTGCGGACGCGGGCACGCTCGGAGAGCGAGAGCGCGGTGGCGGGCCGCTCGTTCAGCACATACTTTCCGTCGGTGGGCGTGTCGAGCAGGCCCAGGATCGACAACAGCGTCGACTTGCCGCAGCCTGAAGGCCCGGCGATCGACACGTACTCGCCCTTGCCGATTTCGAGGTTGATGTTGTCGAGGGCGTGCGTTTCGACTTCGTCCGTGTAGAAGACCTTGCGGACGGCTTCCAGCTTGATCAGAGGTTGAGTCATATGATCCTTGTCGCCTTCGCTCGTAGTTTGTCCTCTATCCTCGGTCCTATCGTCTCAATCTCACTCGGTTGAACGCGTCCCACGCCGACATGTCTGACAGCACCACTTGATCCCCGGCGTTGAGGCCCGATTTCACCTCGATGGCGTTCACCGAGCTCTTGCCGAGCGCCACCTGCACCCGCGCCGCGTCGCCGGCGGCGCTGGTCAGCTTGAACAGCCCGACCGTGCTCTGCTCCTGCCCGAGCGACGGGCGGCCGACGTAGAGAATATTTTCCAGCCGTTCGAGTTGAACGGTCCCGTCCACACTCAGATCCGGGACCGCGCCGCGCGGCAGCTCGCCGGTCAATGAGACGTCAACCGTGACAGTTCCGTTGGCAGCGGCCGGATCTTTGCGGCTCACGCGCCCCGTGATGACGCCGTTCCTGGTGTCGATTTCGGCCGACTGGCCGACCTCGATGTCCTTGGCCTGGGTTTCAGCAATCTTGAGCTCGGCCTTCAACCGGCCAGGATCGGCCACGCGGGCAAGGTTCACGCCCGGACCAACCCGTTGGCCGACTTCCACCGGCACCTGTTGCAGCACACCGGAGAAGCCGGGCGTCACTTTGAGCGCCGCCAGGCGGCTCGCTTGCAACATCGAGATGGCGCGCGCCTGGTCAACGGCCGACTGCTGGACGCTGAGCCGTCCCTCGATCGACTGTCGGGCCGACGCCAGACGCTGCATCTCGAGCGCGAGCCGCTTCTTCAGCGTTTCAGCCGTGAGCTGCGATTTCCGCCGCGTGATTTCAGAAATGAGCTCTTCCTTGGCCAGCGCCTCGTCGGCCTCGGCCTGCATCCGTGCCTGCTCGAACTCCGAGTCGAGGGCGGCCGTCTGCGACTGCTGCGTGAGCAGCTCGTTCTCGAGCTGCACGCGCAGGTTTTCGAGCGCGGCCTGGGCCGACTGCAGCGCGAGTCGCGCGTTGAGCGCCTCTTGTTCCACCTGGGGGTTGCTCAACTCCAGGATCACCGAGTCCTTCGTGACTTGTGCGCCAGGTCGCAGGAGGATGCGTTCGACGCGGCCATCGGTCGTCGATGGCAACCATCGCGTGTCTTCAGGTACGAGCGTGCCGAGGCCGCGCACCTGGCGGACGATCGACCCCTTCTTGACCGTGTCCACGAGCACCGTGTCCCAGTCCACGTTGGGTGCCGCGGGCTCCATCCGTGCCAGCGCGATCGAGACGCCGACGACGATGATCACACCCACCGCGGCGTAGCCGGCCTGGCGCAGCCGCTTCCGTTTGAGAATCGCAGGGTCTCGGACAATATCAGGCATGTTGTCAGGTGGAAGCCGGCGTCTCGTCGCCGGTCGTCCGCTTGTGGAAGGTCAAAGCGTATGCCACCTGCGTCCCCGGGATAAGTGTTTTGTTTCCGCGTGGTTGATAGCGATCGCAGGAGGCCGTCCACGGCTCGTCTGTTCGCTTGTGGGACGAGGATGTTCGGCAACGGCCATGGCCTCCGGACCGAATCGACGCTTCGCATGAACGACGAACTCCGCGACGGAGCGAGACCACCGACCGGCGACTACGGGTGAGTAGACGCCGGAGTCGGCGTTTTGGTTCATCTGGCCGCTCCGTGATCACTGAACCGCCACCGAAATGAGGGTGGCATCGTCCCGGAAGGTGCCGCCGCTGCGGGTGTTCACGTCGCAGAACACCGCCTGCAGCAGGCGCTGGGCCGACTCATGCCGGTGCCTGATCACGGTTTCGACGAGCCGATCGTCCCCGTATTCTTCGCCGTCGGTACCTTCCGCTTCCGTGATGCCGTCGGTGAACAGCACCAGCCGGTCGCCGGAGCGGAGTGCGATCTCGGCTTGCGCATAGGCCGCATCGTCGAACACCCCAAGCACCATGCCTCCCGCCGACGGGCGAGAAACGGCGCCATCAGCGTGGACGAGAATCGGCGGGTTGTGTCCGGCGTTGCAGCAGAAGAGCCGCTTCTCGGCCGTGTCGAGCGTGGCGTAGAAGAACGTCACGAACCGGTCGAGCGGCGTGTGCCGGCACAACGCCCGATTGACCTGCCGGGTCACGTCCTCGGGCCGTGCCTCGTCGGTGGCCAGCGCACGAACGGATGCCTGGAGGTTCGACATCAGGAACGCCGCCGGCAGTCCTTTTCCCGCGACGTCGGCGATCGAGAGCCCGAAGCGGGTGTCGGAGAATCGCAGCACGTCGTAGCAGTCGCCGCCAAACGCCGACGCGGGCTGCCACAGCGCGGCCATCTCGCAGCCATCGATCGCCGGTAGAGGAGAGGGGAGCAACGCTCGCTGGATGCTTTGCGCGTGTTCGAGCTCGCGTGACGCACTCGCATCCGCTCGCCGTTGTGCGACACCCTCGTCGAGCTCGCGCTTCACGGTCGCTGTCAGCGTCACGTTCTCCCATGGCTTGTGCACGAACGTGCGCGCGCCGCGGCGCATCGCTTCAACGGCGGTTTCGATGCTGCCCCAACCGGTCATGACGATGATGGGGAGCAGGCGATCGCGGGCATGGACTTCGGCGAGCAGTTCGAGTCCTTCGCGGCCCGACGTCGTGTCGCGCGCGTAGTTGAGGTCCATCAGCAGCAGGTCGTAGTCGCCGACGTTCAGGCGGTCGCGCACATCCTGCACCGAGCTCGCCGAGTCGGTCTCGAGACCCGCGCCGCGGAGCAAGAGGCGAAGCGCGGCGACCACGTCCGGCTGATCGTCGGCGATGAGTACTCGGCCGGCCTGGCTCGTCGATGAGGGCTGCGTATCGAGGTTCATGGGTTGACGTTGGAGTTGATGGTCAAAATCCGTGCCACGTCCCGCGCTGGCGAAGCGTGCGTCCACGGGCGGTGTTCACGCGTGCGGACCCATCTATGGTGAGCGTGGTGTTCGCTGATGGGACGTCGTTGTCCGGCGCCGCACGCGCTAAAATACGCCGATCTTCATGGCATCCGAGCCGCAGCAGGACTTCTCGAACACGACGATTCGGCGATTCGACCTGACGCGTCTGATCGCGCGCGGCGGGATGGGCGAGGTCTACATCGCGAAGGACGCCGTACTGGGCCGCGACCTGGCCCTGAAGATCCTGCGTCAGGACGTGACGCGCGACGGGGACCGGATCGAGCGCTTCATCGAGGAAGCGCGGGCGGCCTCGGCGCTCAACCATCCCCACTTGATCGCGATCTACGACATCGGAGAGAGCGCGCCGAAGCGGAACGGCGTGGCGCTCGGTCCCCCGGTGCTCTATATCGCCATGGAACTGGTGGCCGGCGAGACTCTACGAGCCGCCATGGAGCGCAAGCGGCTGAGCCTCACCCGCCTCCTCGAGTATCTCGTGCAGGTGGCCGAGGCGCTCGCCGCCGCGCATTCGGCGGGTGTCACGCACCGCGACCTGAAGCCGGAAAACCTGATGATCGCCGACGGCGGCTACGCCAAGGTCCTTGATTTCGGATTGGCGAAGTTGCGCGCGGACCTGCCTCTCCCTGGCGCCTCGGCGCCGGCAGACGATACGCCCACCGCGGGAGGCGCCGTGCTCGGGACCGTCGGGTATATGTCGCCGGAGCAGGTCCAGGGACGGACGCTCGATCCTCGCACGGACGTGTTCTCCTTCGGCTGTGTCCTGTACGAGGTGATCACCGGCAAGCGTGCGTTTGTCGGGTCAACCACGTTCGCCACACTGAAGCAGATTCTGGAGGATGACCCGCCATCAATTGCGGAGCACGCACCGGCCGCGCCGGCCGACCTGCGGCCGATCGTTCGCAAGTGCCTGGCAAAGAGCCCGGACCATCGCTATCAGTCGATGCGCGAGGTCGCGATCGATCTGCGTGAGGTGCTTCGGCGGATGGAGGTGGCGGCTCATCCGGGCTTGACGACAGTCAGTCGCCGCCAGATGCTGGCGGGAGCGGCCACGATCGCGGCGCTCCTGGTTGGCGCATGGTGGGCGTTCGAGCGCGGATCGTTTGGCGGCTCGCCTCCGGGCGTCACCATCGAGCGCTTGACGTCCACCGGCACCGCCATCGATGCGGCGATGTCGGCCGATGGCCGGTATCTGGCGTGGGTGGAATCGGTCGGGGGCATGCAGAGCCTGAGGGTGCGGCAGCTTGGCGAGGACCGCAGCCTCGAACTGGTGCCCCCGGCGCCGGTGGGCTACTGGGGCATCAATTTCTCGCGCGATGGCTCGCGCCTGTTCTACTCCACCAAGAGCGCACAGGATCCGGCCGGTCGCTTGTTCGTCGTCAGCGTGCTCGGAGGCACGCCTCGCTCCCTGCTTCAGGGCATCGACAGCACGATCACGCTCTCTCCCGACGGGCAGAAGCTGGCGTTCTACCGGGCCGGCTTTCCCGAGCGCGGAGCCACGGCGCTGGTTGTGGCGGATGCCGACGGTGGACGTGCGCGCGTGCTGACACGGACTCGCGCGCCGCAATTCTTCGTGCCGGCGTTCTTCGCGGCACCCGCGTGGTCGCCTGATGGCACGCGCATCGCCGCCGCCGTGCACAACTCCGTGACAGGCGATGCGCGCCTGGTCACGGTGGATGCCGCATCCGGCAGCATCGAGCCGTTCCCGCGCACGTTTCAGGATGCGACCTTCACGGCCTGGCTGCCGGACGGCTCGGGCATTCTGTTCGTGGTCACCCAGGCCGACGCGTTCAGAGAGTTTCCGCGCAAGATCTGGCTGCAGCCCTATCCGCGCGGCGAGCCGCGCCGTGTCACACCTGATCTCCTCGAGTACCGCAACCTATCCGTCCGGGCGGATGGAGACGCGTTCGTGACAGTCGGGCTCGACGCGGTCTATACCCTCTGGCGGCTGCCGATGGACGGCGGGGCTCCTCAGCGCATCGCATCGGAGCGCTACGACGGCCTGCTCGGCGTGGCTCCGTTACAGGATGGCCGGATCGTCGTGAGCACGGGGGAGCGCGGGAACTCGCAGCTCGCCATGCTCGATCGGACCGGCTCGAGCCGGCAGACGTTGACACGGGACGGAACGAACCTGTGGCCCGCCGTCTCGCCGGATGACTCCACGATCGTGTTCGTCTCGAATCGTGACGGGCAGACCGGGATCTGGCGCATGAATGCGGATGGGAGCGAGCCCCGATTGCTCGCCCACCTCCCGCGTCCGTCCTGGCTGTCGGTGACGCCGGATGGGCAGTTCGTCGTGTGTGCGTCGCTCGGCGACGCCGAGACCGCGACGTGGCGGGTGCCGATTGGCGGCGGTCAACCGACGCTGATCGCGCCGGGGATCGATCGTCCCGCGGTGTCGCCCGACGGGCGATTCCTCGCCGGCATCAATGTCGGTTCGGGTGGGGGGCAGCTCACGCTGGTGACGATGCCTCTCGATGGCAGCGGCCCGCCCAGCGTGCTCGGCACTATCGCGCCGGCCACCGCCAACGGCATCCTCGAATGGACCGCGGATGGACAAGGCATTCTGTATTCGACGGTGGAGCGAGCCAACGTCTGGTTGCAGCGGCGGTCCGGGGGAGCGCCGGTGAAGATGACCAATCTGACCGACCTCGGGATTGTCCGCGGCAAGCGGACCTTCGATGGCCGCAATCTCATCGTCGCCCGCGGCGTCGCGCAGACCGACGCGTATCTCGTGTCCAATTTTCGCTAGATCGTTCGGATCGTTCGGACCGTTCGGATCGTTCGAGTCGTTCAGACCGCCTGCCTCGCCGAAGCCGTAGGCGAAGGCGGGTGTGCGGTTGCGGGACGACCGGCGTCCCACCAGCGAACGATCCGAACGACCCGAACGTTTCGAACGATCCTGTTGCCTATCCACATGGCACAATACGTGCTCCTGTTGATGGGCCACAGGGCTGGCCGGTAGCTCGTAGCCGGTAGCCGGTAGCGGTTCTTGGTTCGTGGTTCCTAGTTCGTTTGCCTGCCGCGCCGAAGCGCGCCCGGAGTCATGCGCGCGAAGGCGGGGGAGTTGGGAGTTTGTAGCGGTGGTGCGTATGGATGAAGTTCCGTATGGCGCGCTGGACTTGATGGTCCTCAAGACTCTGGAGTCGATGGGGCAGCAGCACGGCTACGGCATTGCCCGCCGCATCGAACAAATCGCCGAGGGTTCCCTGGCCCTGAATCAGGGGACGATTTATCCGGCGCTCTTGCGACTCGAGCAGAAAGGCTGGATCAAGAGCGAGTGGGGGATGAGCGAGAACAATCGCCGCGCCCGCTTCTATGCGATCACGCGCGCCGGCCGGAAGCAGCTCGCCGCTGAAGCCGATCTGTGGTCGCGCACGGTGGCGATGATGGCCAGGCTGCTCGAGGATCAGTCGTGATGCGTGCCACGAAGAACACAGAGGCGGCTGCCACAAAGGTCACGAAGATCACACAGGATCGCGGCCACAACGTTCACAAAGAATCCTGGCCACAGAGGTCACGGAGATCACAAAGGTCATGAGATTCGTTCACGTCGTCTTGAGCCGGATCCTGGCGGTGTTCAATCGTCACCGTCTCGACTCCGCGCTGGACGAGGAGGTGCGAGCGCATCTCGAGCTGCTGACACAGGACTACGAGCGAGCCGGCATGCCCAGCGATCAGGCTCGGCTCGCCGCGCGTCGCGCGTTTGGCGGCGTCGAGCAGATGAAAGAACGACATCGCGATCGGCGGGGGCTGCCGTGGCTCGACGTCCTCAGGCAGGACGTGAGCTACGCGTGCCGTCAGCTGCGACGGAAGCCGGGCCTGGCGTTCACCGCCATCCTCACGCTCGGCCTCTCTATTGGCGCCACTGTCGCCGTCTTCACGGTCGTGGACGATGTCCTGTTCCGACCATTGACGTATCCGGACGCCGGCCGTCTGGTGGTGGCCCACTCACGACTGGCACAGTTTGGACGCATTCCTGTCAGCGATGGCCAGTTCCGAGTGTGGCGTGCGTCTCTGAAATCGTTCGACGGAATGGCGCTCCTGTGGGCGTATGCCGCCAACCTGTCCGGCACCGGTGAGCCGGAACGCGTGGCGGCTGCTCGCGTATCGCCGGACCTGTTTCGGATTCTCGGTGTGCGTCCACAGCTCGGACGCCTGCTCCGAGACGAGGAGGATCAGCCGGGGCGCGATCGCGTTGTCCTGCTCAGCGATCAGCTCTGGCGCCGACGGTTCAATGCCGATCGACAGATCGTCGGCCGGACGATCGCCGTCAACGGAGAGGCCCATGAGGTCGTCGGCGTGTTGCCTCGCGATTTCCGCTTTCCCCGTGTCGCGCGTCTCTACTCGATTCCCGTTGACGCCGATCGGCCTGATCTGTGGAAACCCTTCGCGTTGGCGGAGAACGATCCGTTCAGGGGCCTCAATTTCGCAGCCATCGGCCGCCTGGCGAGTGGCGTCACGATTCAACAGGCGCAGGCCGAGCTCGATGCGCTTCAGCTTGCGCTGTTGCAGTCGCAGGGCCCAGGCAACGCGACAATCCCAGGCGAGCTCCTGCCGCTGCAAGACCAGATCACGGGCACATCGCGGCGAGGCCTCGAGGTCTTGCTCGCCGCCGTCGGTGCGGTGCTGCTCATCGCCTGCCTCAACGTCACGAATCTGATCCTGGCTCGTTCGGCGGCCCGCCGCCGCGAGCTGGCAGTCCGCTCCGCCGTCGGTGCGACGCGAGGTCGTCTGGCGCGGCAGCTGTTCACCGAAGGAGTAGTCCTTTCCGCGGTGGGCGGTGTCCTCGGCGTGGGCCTGGCGGCGCTTGCTGTCCGGCTGCTCGTGCTGAGCGCGCCTGTCGACATGCCGCGGCTCGATGAAGTTGGCATCGATGTCGGCGTGGTGCAATTCGCTGCGCTGATCACGACTGCCGCCGCCGCGGTGGTCGGTCTTCTGCCCGCGTGGCGCCTTCCCCGCATGTCGCTGCAGCAAGCTCTGAAGTACGGCAGCGGTCAGACCCATAGCGCACAAGGCCGACACGCCGGGCTCACTCAAGCGACCCTGGTGACGGGGCAAGTGAGCGCCACGGCGGTGTCTGCCATTGTCGCGGGCCTGCTTCTTCAGAGCTTCATTGGTCTCCTCCGTGTGGACAAAGGGTTTCAGACCGAGAACGTCGTTACTGCGAACCTTGATCTCGCTGGGCCCGGCTATCTCGGCCGGCGCGTTCCTCTGCAGCGCTCGATGATCGAGCGGTTGCGGGCCTTGCCGGGTGTGACGGCAGTGGGCCTTGCCAGCGAGCAGTTGCTCGCCGGCACCGGCATGAACCTGCGAGTGCTCGCGGAAGGCACTTCCGTTCCGAGTCTCGAGCGGCCACTCGCCAACTTCCGTACGGTCAACCCCGATTTCTTTGCCGCGCTCGGCATTCCGATTCAGCGCGGCCAGGTATTCACCGATACGGATGTGCGCCCGGTTGCGGTCGTGTCCGCTTCGACCGCTGCGCGCCTGTGGCCTGGACAGGAAGCGGTTGGCAAACGCTTTCGTCGCGGTCCTGACAACTCGCCGCCGATCGAAGTCGTGGGAGTTGCGGGCGACGTCAGGGCGTCCAGGCTCGAACAGCCGGCGGGGTTCATGGTTTACCTCCCGTACTGGCAGGCTCCCGTCTCGCAGGTCTCTTTGTCTGTGAAGGTGACCGCGGATGCGGCCACTGTGGCATCCGCGATGCGAGAGGTGATTCGGGCTTTCGACGCTCGGCTCCCGCTGGCCGGGCTGCGGACGATGAACGACGTTGTCGCCGAGTCGGTCAGCGAACGACGCTTCCTGATGTCGCTCGTCGTCCTCTTTGCCGTGGCGGCGGTGCTCCTAACCGCAGTCGGCGTCTACGGCGTCGTGTCACAGAGAGTCGCGCGCCGGGTTCCGGAGATCGGCCTCCGCCTGGCGCTCGGCGCACGACGTGGAGCGGTGGTGCACATGGTACTGCGCGAGGTCTGGAGCGTCGTGACGATAGGGCTTGGCATCGGCGTGTTGATCGCCCTGGCCGGTGGCTCCGCCCTGCGAGCGGTGCTGTTCGACGTACGACCGTACGACGCCGGAACCATTGCGGCGGCATGTCTGACCTTACTGGTTGCCGCCACGCTCGCGGCCGGCGTGCCGGCGCGGCGCGCCGCCCGTGTGGATCCGATGGTCTCATTGAGGAGCGAGTGATGCGGACACTCCTGCGGCGCCTGCGTGCGCTGTTCACGCGCGAGCGCGTGGAACGTGACCTGGACGATGAAGTGCGGGCGCATCTCGAGCTCCAAGCGGCCGACTTCGAGCGTCGCGGCATGACGCCCGAGGCGGCGCGTCTGGCCGCGCGCCGCGCGTTCGGCGGCGTGGAGCAGATGAAGGAGACCTATCGCGAGCGCCGAGGCGTCCCTCTCGTGGACGCTGTCGCTCGCGATGTGCGGTTTGGTGTAAGCCTGCTGATCAAGGAGCGGTGGTTCGCTGTTGTCGCGGTGCTGGCGCTGGCGCTCGGGATCGCGGTGAACAGCACGGTCTTCACCCTCGCGAACGGCATCATGCTGCGCGACCTCCCGTTCGGCGACCCGGATCGCATCGTCACGATTGGCACCGCGATGGGCGGCTCCAGCCGTCCGAACGCCGGGCTGTCGTTTCCGGACCTGCAGGACTTCCGCCGGGCCGCGCGCACGTTCGACGGCCTGGGGGCGGCGAGCGAGATGACGATGAACCTCGCTGACGAGGGCCGCGCGCCGGAGCGATTCATTGGGTCGTACATTTCGGCGAACGCATTCGATCTGATCGGCCTGGCGCCGGCATTCGGGAGGGCCTTCAGCGTGGAGGACGACCGTGCGGGCGCGGATCCTGTCGTAATCCTGGGACACTCGGTCTGGCGGAACCGTTACGCGTCGGATCCGGCGGTCATCGGACGCACGATCCGCGTGAACGGTCTCCCGTCCGTCGTGATCGGCGTCATGCCGGAGGGATTCGGCTTCCCGACGCGCTCCCGCGTGTGGCAGCCGCTCACGCTCGTGCTGGCGTCGACGCTGAATCAGCGCGATGCGCGCGGCCTGGCAGGCTTCGGCCGGCTGGCGCCTGGAGTCACAGCCGAACAGGCCGCCGCCGAATTGCGCGGCGTGGCCGCGGGGCTGGCCAAAGTACATCCCGTCACCAACGCCGATGCGGAGCCGCGAGTGGCCGCGTTCCGAGAGCGTGCGGTCGGCGGACGTGCACGCACGGCCTTTCCGCTTCTGATGATGATGGTCGGCTTCGTGCTGCTCATCGCGTGCGCGAACGTGGCGAATCTGCAGCTGGCGCGCGCCGCGCATCGAGCGCGTGAGATCGCGGTCCGCCTGGCTCTGGGCGCCAGCCGGGCGCAGATCATTCGGCAACTTCTTGTGGAGAGCCTGCTGCTCGCCGTGTGCGCCGGACTCGCGGGTCTGGCGTTGTCGGCGGCCGGAGTCCGCCTCGTCTCAAACGCCTTCGCCGCGACCGAGATCGGTCTTCCGTACTGGATCCACTTCGGGATGGACTGGCAGGTGTTCGCATTCCTTGCCGCGATATGCCTGGGAACAGGTCTCGTCTTCGGCATTGTCCCAGCGCTTCACGGCTCGAGGCCCAACGTCGTTCACGTGCTGAGCGAGGCCGGAGGGGCGAGCATCGGCGGCGTGCGCCGCCGCCGATGGACAGCGGGCCTCGTCACGGCGCAACTGGCGTTAACGCCGATCCTGCTCACCGGCGGCGGGCTGATGATGCGCAGCATCATCGCGCAGCAGCAGATCGACCCGGGCGTCGCGACCGCTGGCATCGTGCGCATGAGGCTCGATTTGACCGGACCGAAGTATCCCGCATCCGCCGAACGGGCGCGGTTCTATCGGCAGCTGGAAGATCGCCTCGCGTCCGCGGCGAATGTTCGGGCGGCGCTGGCCAGCAATGCACCGTTTGAAGGGGCCGCAGCCCGGCGGCTGTCAATCGACGGCCGGCCTGTTGGGGAGCAACGGACGCAGCCCGTTGTCCGAATGATGACGATTGGGAGAGGTTACTTCGACACGCTCGGCGCGCGGGCTGTGCGCGGCCGGATCTTTACCGCGGTTGATGGCGAACGCGAGCAGGGTTCGACGATGGTGAACGAACGATTCGCTGAGGTGCATTTTCCGAACCTGGATCCGATAGGGCACAGCATCACCCTCACGGCGCTCGGTCGCGATGCCGCGCCCGAGCGGTTCACGATCGTTGGCGTGGCGCCGAACGTCCGCCAGAGCAGCACCGAGAACGCTGTCGCCATTGATCCGGTCGTCTACGTGCCGTACGTGGGCAATCCCATTCCGTTTGCCAGCATCCTCGTCCGGTCGGATGCGTCGCCGTCGGCCGTCGCCTCGCTCATGCGAGAACACGTGGGCGCGATTGATCCCGACCTGCCGCTCTGTGACATCAGGACTCTCGACGAGTCGCTGGCGATGTCTGACGAGCGAATCGGGCTGCTCGTCTTCGGGACGATGTTCGCCGTCTTCGCGGTGATTGCGCTGGTGCTGGCCACGGTCGGCGTGTACACGGTGACCGCCTACGCGATCACGCAGCGGACGCGGGAGATCGGCCTTCGCGTGGCGCTTGGCGCGCAGGCGAGGCAGATCGGCTGGCTCGTGACGCGGCCGGCTGCGCGCCAGCTCCTGATTGGGCTGTCGGTCGGCATGGCCGGCGGGCTGGGCCTCGCTCAGCTGTTGCGTGGGGTGCTCATCGGCGACAGCGCCGTTGATCCGGTCACGCTGTTCGGCGTTCCGGTGTTGCTGGTGCTCGTCTCATGCGGCGCCTCTTTCATCCCGGCACGACGGGCGATGCGCCTCAATCCCGCGGCCGCCCTGCGAAGCGAGTGATGCGCACGATCCTCTCGCGTCTGCGGGCGCTGTTCACGCGCAATCACGCAGAGCGCGATCTGAACGACGAGGTGCGCGCGCATCTGGATTTGCTGGCCGCCGAGTACGAGCGCAAGGGATTGACACAGGATCAGGCACGTCTCGCGGCGCGCCGTGCGTTCGGCGGCGTGGAGCAGATGAAGGAAAGATATCGGGACGGGCGCAGCCTGCGCTGGCTCGAAGACCTCTGGCGTGACGTGCGCTATGCCGTGCGGATGTTGAGGCGCGATCGCGGCCTCGCGTCGGTCGCTGTTATCACGCTGGCGCTGGGCATCGGCGCGAACACGGCGCTCTTCAGCGTGATCGACGCGCTGATGTTCAAGCGGCTCCCTGTCCAGAAGCCCGACGAGCTCACAGTCTTGGCGATCGCGCGAGAGGGCCGTAATCCCGGCTCCAGTTTTTCCTATCCGTATTACGAGGACCTGGTAAAGCGGGCGGATGCGTTCTCCGGAGTCCTCGCCTTCGGCAACGTCAATCAGACGCGCGTCATCGTCGGCGGCGACGCCGACGCCGTGGCGTCAGAGGCATCGTCCGGATCGCAGGCCGAGATCGCGCGGAGTCAGAGCGTATCCGGCAACTTCTTTTCCGTCCTTGGCGTCCGCGCCACCGTGGGCCGCACGCTCGTGGCCGACGACGATGGCGCGGACGTCTCGATCGCAGCTGCCGTGCTGAGCGATGGTTTCTGGGCGCGCCGCTTCGGACGCGATCCGCGTGTCGTCGGTCGTCGGATGACGGTGAACGAAGTAACGTTCACGATCGTGGGCGTCGCAGCCGCTGGGTTCCGTGGGGTGCAGGTTGGCGCCGAGCCGGATATCTGGTGGTCCAGCCAGAAATTGCCGCAGGTGTCGGCCGGCCCCCCCGGGATGCTCACAGAGCGGAACATGCAGAGTTGGCGCATCATCGGCCGGCTGCGGGCGTCTGCGACCGGGAATGCGCGAGCGCAAGCCCAGGCGGAGTCGCTGTTCCAGACGGATCTCATCGAACGGGTACGACGGCGTGACGCGGGTGCTGGCCCCCGCATGACGTCTGCCGATCGCAGGGCGTTCGTGGGGCAGCGCGTGCAGCTCGAATCAGGAGCGGCAGGCTGGACCGAGCTTCGATCGCAGTTCCAGCGGCCGCTGCTCGTGTTGATGATCGTGGTTGGGCTGGTGCTGCTCGTCGCCTGCGCCAACGTGGCGAATCTTCTGCTGGCGCGAGCCACGGCCCGGCGCAAGGAGATCGCGGTCCGCATGGCGCTCGGATCGGGCCGGCGGCGACTGGTTCGGCAACTGCTGACTGAGAGTCTTCTGCTGGCGGGCGCAGGTGGCGTGATGGGTGTCGGTGTCTCCCTTCTGGGAAGCCGCCTGGTCACCTCGTTCATGGAGGGGCAGGACGTCTCGCTGAACCTGTCTCCCGATGGGCGGGTCCTCGCCTTCACGGCGGTGGTGTCGCTCGGATCCGCGTTGTTGTTCGGACTGATGCCGTCACTGACCGCGACACGCGCGGACCTGGCGTTGAGGTTGAACGATGCGGGACGCGGTACGCACGGCGGAGGCGCGCTCACGATCCACAACGCAATCCTGGCATCGCAAGTTGCGCTGTCCGTCATTGTGCTGATCGCTGCCGGGCTGTTCGTTCGGACGTTGATCAATCTTCAACGCCTCGACACCGGTGTCGCCCCTGAGAATCTCGCCATCTTTTCCCTCAGTGTCCCTGGCTCGTACGAGCCGGCGCGCCGGGTCGCGCTGTATCAGCGGTTGCTCGAGCGTCTCGAGGGTACGCCCGGCACGCGCGCGGCCTATTCCGTCTTCGGGCTGTTGAGCGGCAACGGCTTCACCGCCCCCGTCGCCATTCCGGGTTATAGTCCGGGACCAGACGAGGATGTGACGGCGCGAGGATTGATCGTCGGGCTGGGCTTCTTCGAGGTCATGGGCGCGCGACTCGTACTCGGTCGGCCGTTTGCGCCAGCGGACGAACGTTCCCCTGTTCGTGTGGCGGTCGTCAGCCAGAGCATGGGCCGCCGCTTCTTCGGGGCGAACCCACTCGGGCGCCGCTTCACGATGCCAGGCATGTTTCCCGGCGAATCGTTCGAGGTCGTCGGCGTCGCCGCCGATTCGAAATATCGCAGTCTGCGTGAACCAGCGGGCGAGGGCGCGACCGCCGTCTATCTTCCGGCCTTCCAGACGCCTGGCGCGTCGATGATGCTGCGGATGCGGGATGTCCAGGTCGAGCTGCGAACGCCTGCCGGCACGACAGGGGTCGAATCGATGATTCGGCGCACGATGCGGGAGATCGACCCGACCGTTTCCGTCACGGAAGTGCGGACGATGTCCGCGATCATCGACCGAACGATTGCGCAGGATCGCATGCTCGCCCGACTGGCCCTGTGGTTCGGCGTGCTCGCGTTGGTGCTTGGCGCCATCGGCATTTACGGCGTTCGGTCGTACTCCGTCAGCCGTCGCACCAGCGAAATCGGCCTCCGGATCGCGCTTGGAGCCACGTCCAGTCAGGTACTTCGACACGTGGTGGGCCAGGGCCTGACGGTCGCGCTTTCGGGCATCGCGATCGGTCTCGCTGCGGCCGCCGGTCTGACGCGATTCGTCGAGGGCTTGTTGTTTCGCGTCACAGCGCTCGATCCCCAGACGTTCATCGTGGTCGCCGTGCTGTTTGCCAGTGTCGCGGTGGCCTCGTCTTACGTGCCGGCACGCCGCGCGGCCCGGGTCGATCCCGCCGTGGCCCTGCGTAGCGAATAGTTCCTGAATTCTGGGACGCTTTCTGCAACACCGGTCCAACCAAAACGTATAGTGCGGTGTCTAAGGTACGTCGCTGACCGGAGGTCACGTGGAACTGTTCCTGCAAGATCTCAAGCACGCGTTCCGCATGTTCAAGCAGAACCGCGTGTTCACCGCCGCCGCCATCGCCGCCCTGGCGCTGGGAATCGGCGCCAACACCGCGATCTTCTCGGTGGTCAGCGCCGTACTCCTGAAGCCGCTGCCGTTCTCCGAGCCCGACCGTCTCGTGTTCTTCATGAACACCAGCGCGCAGAATGGCTTTGGGAACCCGGCCTCGTCACCGGCCAAGTTCGCGCACTGGCGGCAGGAAACCACCGTCATACAGGACGCGTCGGCCTTCCGAACCAACGTCCTCAACTACACCGGCGGCGCGTTTCCGGAGCAGCTTCGCGCCGGGCAGGTGAGTGCGGACTATTTCAAGCTGTTCGGCGCGCCGGTGTTCCGCGGGCGAACGTTCTCACGAGAGGAAGACCTGCCCAATGGCCCGCACGTGGCCGTGCTGACCCACGGCCTGTGGACGCGGCGCTTTGGCAGCGATCCGGCGATCATCGGCAAGACGCTGCTGCTCAGCGGCGATCCGCACGAAGTGATTGGCATCATCGGTCCGCAGTTCGACATCGCCGAGTTCGGTGGCGACAGCCCGGAGCTCTGGATCCCGTTTCAGCTCGATCCCAACACCATCGACCAGGGGCACTTCTTTCAATCGGCGGCCCGTCTCAAGTCGGGGATACCGCTCGAACAGGCACAGGCGCGACTGAAGCTGTCAGGCAAAGAGTTCCAGACCAAATATCCGGCGGCCTTCCGCGACGGAGACGGCTTCACCGTCCAGCCGGTCCAGCAGGTGTTCGTGAGAAACGCGCGACCGACGCTGCTGATCCTCAGCGCCGCCGTCGCCTTCGTCCTCCTCATCGCGTGCGCCAATGTGGCGAACCTGCTCCTGGTGCGTGCCACAGCTCGCAAGCGCGAAGTCGCACTCAGATCGGCGATTGGTGCGGGACGCGGCCGGATTGTTCGCCAGTTGCTGACGGAAAGCGTGGCGCTCTCGGTGCTAGGCGGCGCGATCGGGCTTGTCTTCGGCGTCCTTGGCATCCGCGTACTGCTGTCGATCAACACGGCTGGCCTTCCGCGCATCGGTGAGGACGGGGTGCTGGTGGGACTCGACTGGCGCGTGCTTCTCTTCACCGCGGTCGTGTCCGTGGGAACCGGGGTCCTGTTCGGCCTGATTCCCGCGCTGCAAAGCTCCAGGACGGATCTGACCACGGCACTGAAGGACAGCACTGGACGCTCGGGCGCCACGCTCCGTCACAACAAGGCCCGCTCGACGCTGGTGGTGGTGGAGGTCGCACTCGCGTTACTGCTGCTCGTCGGCTCGGCGTTGCTGATTCGCACGCTCGTCGCGTTGCGAAGCGTGGAACCAGGCTTCGACGCGAGCAACGTGCTGACGATGCGCATGTCCTTGACCGGTCCGAAATACTTCCAGACCGCCGGCGTCGAGCACTTGGTTCGCGACGGGCTCGAGCGCCTGCGCGGACTCCCGGGAGTCGAAGCGGCCGCGGCCACCTGCTGCGTGCCGCTCGAAGGTGGATACGGTCTGCCGTTCCGCATCATCGGGCGACCCCTCGAGAAGGGGCCGTTCCACGGCGGCGGCGCGTGGCTGACGGTCTCGGCCGGCTATTTCGACGCCTTCAAGATCCCGATCAAACGCGGTCGCGGCTTCAACGACCGCGACGACGCCGTCGCGCCGCCAGTGGTCCTGATCAACGAGGCGATGGCCAAGCAGTACTGGAAGGACAAGGACCCGATCGGCGAGCGTCTCATGATCGGCGGTGGCGTCATGAAAGAGCTCGCCACCGAGCGTGAGCGCCAGATCATCGGCGTCGTCAGCGACGTGCGCGACGGCGGCCTGAACAACGACCCTGGACCACACATGTACGTACCGAATGCGCAGGTGCCAGATGCGCTGAACGCGCTGAACGTCCGGATCACGCCGGTCGCCTGGGTCGTGCGCACGCGCGGTGAACCGTATGCCATGAGCACCGCGATTCAAGAGCAGCTGCGACAGTCGAGTGGTCTGCCGGTGTCAGACGTGCGGTCGATGGAGGAGGTCGTCTCGCGTTCGATCTCGCGGCAGCGCTTCAACGTGATGCTGATGACGGTGTTCGGAAGCTCGGCCCTCCTGCTGGCGGGCATTGGCATCTACGGGTTGATGGCCTATTCGGTGGAGCAGCGGACACAGGAGATCGGCATCCGGATCGCGCTCGGCGCCGAGGCCGATCAGGTACGCCGGATGGTCGTCCTTCAAGGCATGCGACTGGCCGTCATCGGCGTCGTCGTCGGCCTCGGCGCCGCGTTCGGCCTGACGCGGCTCATGGCCAGTGCGTTGTACGGTGTACAGCCGCGCGATCCGGCAGTGTTCATCGTCATACCGGTCGTGCTGACGTTGGTCTCGCTGGTCGCCGTGTGGCTGCCCGCGCGCCGCGCGAGCATGGTGAACCCGTTGACGGCGTTGAGAACTCAGTAGATCGTTCGTTCGGATCGTTCGGATCGTTCGAGTCGTTCGGATCGTTCAAGAAAATCGGCTATCCTGTCTGTAGTGCAACTGGGACTCCCGTTCACAGACGGACACCCCGCACCCACCCGCGTCAGGGCGATCGCACCGACGCGCGAGCGCGTTCTCGCACCGACCAGCGATAGCCACTTCGCACCGACGAGCGTCAACTCCATCGCACCGACCCGCGATCGTGCCTTCGCACCGACCGGCGACAGTCCAGTCGCACCTGTGTATTTCGTCCGCCATCGCCGTGCCCGCAGATACCTGCTCCGCGTCGAGCCCGACGGGCGCGTCCGCGTCACCATTCCGCGGGGTGGGTCGAAGCGGGAAGCGGACGCCTTCGTCGAGCGTCACGTGGATTGGGTGGCGCGGCAGCGGGCCAGGCTGACGGCGTCGGAGGTTGGTCTCGACGAGCGGCGGAGCCTGCGCCTCCAGGCGCGTGCCGAGCTGCCGGTGCGCCTGCGCGAGCTCGCGCACCAGTATGGGCTGGCGGTGTCACGGGTCAGCATCCGCAATCAGCGCACGCGCTGGGGTTCCTGCGGGCGCGACGGCCACATCTCGCTGAACTGGCGCCTGGTGCTGATGCCGCCAGAGGTGCGGGATTACGTGCTGATCCACGAATTGATGCACTTGCGCAGGCTCGATCACTCGCCGGCCTACTGGAAGCTGGTGGCTGCCGCCTGCCCGCGTTACCGGGACGCACGACAGTGGTTGCGCCTCAACGGTCCCGCGTTACGATAGACCTGTCGACAGAGATACAGACATATGACGACCAGACGGCAGTTCGTCATCGTCTTGGCCAGTGCCTGCGGTCTCACGCCGGTCATCGCCTGGCTCAACGGGCCATCCACGGTTCACAGTGTCAGCGGTACGTTTCCGGTGGAGAAGAGCGATGAGGAGTGGCGCCGCGTGCTCACGCCCGAGCAGTTCAGAGTGCTGCGAGGCCACGCCACCGAACGGCCCTTCACCAGCGCGCTGAACCGGGAACACCGCGACGGGACCTTCACCTGCGCCGGCTGCGCGCGTGAATTGTTCGCGTCGAACACGAAGTTCGAGAGCGGCACGGGCTGGCCCAGCTTCTGGCGTCCGCTGACGGATGCGATCGGGACGACTGTCGACCGGACTCTGCTGATGGTACGCACCGAGGTCCACTGCGCGGGCTGCGGCGGTCACCTCGGGCATGTCTTCAACGACGGACCGCGGCCGACCGGGCTGCGGTATTGCATGAACGGCGTTGCACTCGACTTCGAGGTCAAGCTGTGACAACACAACGCGGGATCCTCACGCTCTCTATCTGTCTGAGCCTTGCCTACGTCTGGCTGCGCGGTGGCTTCATCGGTCTTGGTGCGATGAGCGCTGGTGTGGCCGCGCAAACGCCCGTGATGCAACCCGGCTGGGAGAAGGCCACCTTCGCGATGGGCTGCTTCTGGAGTGGTGAGTCCGACTTCGACAAGGTCGAAGGCGTGAAGTCCACGACATCTGGTTACACCGGTGGGCGCCCGTCACATCCCAGCTACGAACAGGTCTCGCGCGGCGGTACCGGACACGCTGAAGCCGTGGAAGTGGTGTTCGATCCCGCGGTCGTGAGCTACGAGCAGCTGCTCGACTATTTCTGGCACCACGTTGACCCCTTCGTCTCGCATCGGCAGTTCTGCGACGTCGGCGATCAGTATCGACCGGAGATCTTCGTTGGCTCCGACGCACAGCGCGCCGCGGCCGACGCGTCGAAGCAGCGTGTGCAGATGCGCTTCCAGGAGTCGATCCTCGTCTCGATCAGCGACGCTCGTGCCTTCTACCCGGCGGACGAGTCCCACCAGGATTACTACCTCAAGCACCCGGTTCAGTATCGCTACTACCGCTGGAGCTGCGGCCGCGACGCGCGTCTCCAGCAAATCTGGGGAACGTAAGCCGCGGCTAACTACGTCTTGACCTGCTTATCTGTGAGTGCGCGGGGGGGGGACAGTATGGGCGGTCGGACGATTGACGAGCGTGCGAATACTCAAGAGGCTGGAATGGACCAGCGATCCCGTCCTGCCCATGACTCCAATCGTTCCCGTCTGCAGCGCCTCGAACGCGGTGATCCCGGTCTGAACCAACTTCAGTAATTCGTCTGCCTCTCCATCGCTCCGCACTTCCTCGACGTGCGAGTGCTCGGTGACGGCGCCGGCGATCGCATCGTCAAGGCACCGGTTCAACGTGCGGAAATCATTGGTGCTGATCGGCGCGTTCATTTCCACAGCCAGGTCGGTGATCGACTGGCAGACGTCGCCGTAGTCGTGCACGACCTGTGAGATGGTGAATCCCCGCTGGCGGAGGTCGCGTCCGTGTTTGACCGCGCTCAGGCCGATCTGCGGGCTTGTGGACGGTCCGTGACGCAACTCCAGAACGAGCTGATCCAGAAACATCGGTACGCCGTGATCGAAGGGCGGTGTGCCCTCCGAGGGCGGGCTTGACCTGGTCGCCACCTTCACGCGGCAACGGCGTATGAGCTCGTCGCGATGGACGCCGATGAAATCGTAGAGTGCGACGTTGGACACTTGCCCGATCGTGGCACACACACTCAGCTGGCCGGTGTCCCGAACAGCACACTCTGAGCTGATTCGAGACTCCCGGCCCGGGAACCGCCAACAACCCAGCCTTTCGCGCCTTGCTGTGCAATCGAGCCCGTATCGGTGTGCGCACGCGTGTCTCAAGCGCCCGCCCCGGCCGCCGATTGGGTATATGAGATTCCATGCCGTCACCCCGCCCACGTCTGCTTGTCGTTGACGATGACCGCGCCATCTTGACCCTCGTGGGCTCGGTCGCGCTGGGCGAAGGCTTCGATGTCGCCACGACCGTCGATGGCGCCGACGCGCTGCAGCAACTCTCGACTCGTCCGGCGGACCTGGTTCTCGTCGATCTCCGGATGCCCGGGGTCACGGGACTGGAAGTCCTCAAGGCGATTCGCGACGTCAACCCACGATCCCGGGTCGTGCTGATGTCGGGCCATGCCACCATCGACAGCGCCGTGACGGCGGTGAAGCTGGGGGCCATGGACTACCTGACCAAGCCCTTTGATCTGCAGAGACTCCGTCAACTGCTGTCGGTCATCCGCATCGACACCGACGAACGGCGGGCGGTGCTCATGCTCGAGGGCGACGTCGCGAAGCACCTGGAGTTCTGCGGAATGATCGGCCGCGGTCCGGCCATGCAGGATGTGTTCGAGTTGATCCGGCGCCTCGCGCCGCACGCGCGGACCGCGATCGTCACGGGAGAGACCGGCACGGGCAAGGAGCTCGCGGTTCACGCCCTGCACACGCTCGGCCCCCGCAGCGCCAAGCGCCTCGTCACCGTGAACTGTTCGGCGGTCGTGGAAACGCTCTCCGAGAGCGAGCTCTTTGGCCACGTGCGCGGCGCCTTCACCGGTGCGGCCGAGGCCAAGACCGGCCTCTTTGAAACGGCCGACGGTGCGACGTTGTTCCTCGACGAAGTGGGCGAGCTGCCGCTCGCGGTCCAGGCCAAGCTGCTACGCGTGATTGAAAACGGCGAAGTGCAGCGCGTCGGCTCGGTGGAGACGCGAAAAGTGGACGTCCGGCTGATCGCGGCGACCAATCGTGATCTGCGCGCGGAAGTGGCGATCGGACGATTCCGCGGTGACTTGTACTATCGGCTGAACATCGCCGAAGTCGCGCTCCCGCCGCTGCGGGATCGGCGCGAGGATATTCCGTATCTGACGGCGGCGTTCGTTCGCAGTTGCGCGCAGCGCTTCGGCAAAGCGCTCAGCGGGCTCACCCCTGGCGCCGAACGCCGGCTCGCGGACGCCCAGTGGGAAGGCAATGTCCGTCAACTGCGCAACGTGATCGAGCGTGGCTGCATGCTGGCGGACGGCGAGTTCATCACCGAGGCGAACCTCAGTACCTCGATGACCCAGGCGTCCACGCGGCCGGCCGAGCCGGTCGCGATCCAGCGCCGTGATCTGCCAGCGCCACTGATTGAGATCGAGCGCGAGCACATCATCAAGACCCTCGACCAGGTACGTGGGAACAAGGCCGTCGCCGCACGGCTGCTCGGGATCAGCCGAAGGGCGTTCTACCGGCAGCTCGAACGTCATGGCCTGCACCATCGCGTGCCGACGGGGTCCACACATCGGGCGACCAGTCCGGCACCCCTGGAGCAGGCATCGTGACCCACACGCACACACTGACCCCCGTCGCACGCCGGAGCTGTGTGCTGATTGCCGACGACACCGAGAGTGTGCGCACGCTCTTCCGCAAGCTGTTGAGCGCGGATGGACACGACGTGATCAGCGCCGCCGACGGCGCCGCCGCCCTCGAAGCCGTGAACCGTCACCGCCCGGACGTGATCCTGCTCGACGTGGACATGCCGACGATGGATGGTCTGGAAGTCTGCCGGCGCCTGAAATCCGATCCCGTGACGCGGCTGACCCCGGTGGTCATGATCACCGGCCAGACGGACCTGACCGATCGCCTTCGCGGCATCGAGGCCGGCGCCGACGAGTTCCTGTCCAAGCCCGTTCATCCGCAGGAGCTTCGCGTTCGCGTGCGTTCGCTCGCCCGCGTCAAGCATCTGATCGACGCGCTCGACTCCGCCGAGGCGGCGTTCGTCACGCTGGCGCTGACCATCGAGGCCCGCGATCCCTCGACCAACGGCCACTGCGAGCGGCTGGCGCTTCACGCCGTGCGCCTCGGACGCGCGCTCGGACTGGGTGACGACGATCTCGGCGCGCTGCATCGAGGCGGCTACCTGCACGACGTCGGCAAGGTCGGAGTACCCGACGCGGTGCTGCTCAAGCCGGGTCCGCTCACGGCCGAAGAATTCGTGTTGATGAAGAAGCATCCCGAGATCGGCGACACGCTGTGCGCGCCGCTGCAGTCGCTTCGTCACGTGCGTCCGATCGTGCGCGGCCACCATGAACGGCTCGATGGCAGCGGATACCCGGACGCGCTCCGCGGAGACGAGGTGCCCCTCCTCGCGCAGATCGTCGGCATCGTCGATGTGTTCGACGCGCTGACGTCGGTGCGCCCGTATCGCGTCGCGCTGCGCAAGGAGGAGGCGGGCCAGTATCTTCTGAGCCAGGCCGCGGAGGGCAAGTTCGCCCGCCGTTACGTGGACGCGTTTCTCGACACGTTGGTGCTGGCCAGCGTGCCGGTGGTGCACTAGGAACGGCGGTTATTCCGATGAGCCCTGACCGTGGTGTCCGGCAGTCGCGGGGCGCGTCCCCAGCGCGGCGTGTGCCCGCATTGCCGGGCCGCGTGCGCGACGCCTTCGGGGCGGCGCTCGTGCATGAGTGTCACATCACCCAGACCGCGCTGCAGACCGCGCTCGACCGCTGCGCCAAGGACGGCCAGCCCCTGTGCGACGCGGTGGTGGCGCTCGGTTACGTGGATGAAGACGCGGCGTACCGCCTCCTCGCCACGGTGGCTGGCATCACGTTCGACGACCGTGGGGAGGTTGACTCGAGTCCCCTCGCCATCAAGCTGGTGCCGGCACGTGTCGCGCGACGTCACGAGCTGGTGCCCGTGGCGGTCGACGACAAGACGGTCAGGTATCTGACGGCGACTCCGTACGACGTGGACGCCGAGCGGGACGTGAGCTTCGCAACCGGCCGCGTGGCCGTTGCCATCCTGGCTCGCCGGTCTGTGGTTCAAGCCGCGATCGCCCGCCTCTATCCTGAGTCCATCGTCGAGGCCACTCGGCCCGACAGGCCCGGGCCCGGGCCAGCGCCCGCCCGCGCAGGCGCGACGATTGAGCTCGCAGCAGCGGCAGAGACGTCGCCCGACTCGGCGATCATCAACCTGTGCCACAGCCTGCTGGCTCGAGCCATCGAGGCGAACGCAAGCGACCTGCACTTCGATCCGGCAGGCAACGGGCTCGTCGTCCAGATGCGGGTGGCCGGAGTACTCGAGACCGCGATGACGATCCCCGCCAACGTCGTCGGCGCCGTCGTCAGTCGCCTCAAGACGCACGCTCGAGTGGGCACTGCGGTTCGCAATCGCCCGCAGGAGGGCGTCTTCACGTTTCAGCTGAGCGGCCGTCGTGTAGACGTGCGATTGTCAACGGTGCCGACGGCGGCCGGCGAGAAGCTGCTGTTGAGGATCACCGACAAGCAGCGCGAGCTGCTGGCCATCGACGCGCTCGGGTACGCCCCCGAGATGCTGGAGCGACTGACGCGAGCGCTCGATCAGCCACGCGGCCTCGTGCTCATGACCGGGCCCGTCGGGTGCGGGAAGACGACCTCTCTGTATGCGGCGCTTCAGTATCTGCAAAGCCGCCGCGCGAATGTCGTGTCAGTGGAGGAGCAGATCGAGCAGACGGTGCCAGGCATCAATCAGATTGCCGTCAACATACGGGCGGGCGGCACCATTGTCAGCGCGCTCCGCTCGGCGGTGGCGCTGGAACCCGACGTGCTGATGGTGGGCGAGCTGCGCGACGCCGAGGTGGCGGCGATCGCGTGGGAGGCCGCCAATGCCGGTTGCCTCGTCCTCAGCTCCGTGGAAACGCTCGATGCCGCGGCCGCTGTGACGCATCTCCTCAACCTCGGCCTCGAGCCGCAGCGGATCACTGACTGCCTCAAGGGTATTGTCGACCTCCGGCTCGCGCGTCGCCTGTGCACCGCGTGCCACGGCAAGACGTCCGGTTCCGGCTGCGTTCGGTGCCGCTCCACCGGCTTTGCAGGCCGCGTCGCGCTCGCCGATCTGCTGACGCCGACCGACGCCATCTCGACGGCCATTACGCGCGGCCAGACATCCATGGACATCCGCCGTGCCATGGAGGCCGCAGGCTTCCCATCGATCAAGGATCACGCGAATGCGCTCGTCGCAGCCGGCGTGACGTCGCGGGACGAAGCGGCCCGGGTCGTGGGCGCGGTTGCGGTGGTCGAGAGCGCCGCCGTCGTCGAGCCGGTATCGTCTCCGCCGCGGCCGTCCGTGCTCATCGCCGACGATGAGCCGATCACGCGGACGCTGGTCCGGCTGCTGCTCGAACGAGATGGCTACTCGGTGATCGAGGCGCACAACGGCCGTGAAGCCGTTGACCTGGCGGTGCGGCACACGCCAAGCCTGATCGTGATGGACCTGAACATGCCACAGATGGACGGCTACGAGGCGATCAAGGAGATCCGCCGTGTGCACGGCCTCGAGTCCGCACCGATCGTCGTCGTCACGATGGAGGACGGTGCCAACGTCGCGGAGCAGGTGCTGTCGCTCGGCGCCGACGACTACATCATGAAGCCGTTCGAGCCCTCAGTACTGACGGCGCGCGTGAAGGCGGCGTTCGGGCGGCAGCGCCTCGCCGCGTGATAACATCCACACAGTCTCTCCCCGGTGAACGAGATGTCTAACGATCGGATCGATGCCGTGAGTGGCGTCGAAGACGGCACCGGATGGTCGCCGGAACGGATGATGGCGCGGCTGGGCGGGGACGAAGCGCTGACGCACCAGCTCGTCGCCTTGTTTCTCACCGAATGTCCCCGCATGATGGCCGACGTGCGCGCGAGCGTTGCCCAGGGCTCCGCCGACGTCGTACGGCGTGCGGCGCACGCCTTCAAGGGATCGGTTTCCAATTTCACCGACCGCGGTGCGGTCGTGACGGCGCTCGAGCTCGAGCATATGGGGCGCGAGGACCGTCTCGCGGACGCGCCCGCGACGCTCGCCAGGCTCGAGCAGGATGTCGCCGTGCTCATGAGCCGCCTGCTCGAGTACGAGGCGGGAAAGTAGTGCGGGTTCTCATTGCCGACGACGACGCGGTGTTGCGCCACGCGCTGCGGGTGCACCTGGAGCGCTGGTCGTACGAAGTCGTCGAATGCGCGGACGGCGCCGCCGCGTGGCACGCGATGCGGGAGCCGTCGGCGCCGCCGCTGGCGATCATGGACTGGAACATGCCTGGCGTGGATGGACCCGCGCTGTGTCAGGAAGTACGGGAGACGCCGTCGTTGTCTGGCATGTACGTGATTCTGCTCACGTCGAACGCCTCCAAGCAGGACCTGATCACCGGTCTCGAAAGCGGCGCGGACGACTACATCGTCAAGCCGTTCGACTGGGACGAGCTCAGAGCCCGCCTCCGGATAGGGAACCGCATCGTCAGCCTGCAGCAGGCGCTCGGTGCGCGCGTGAACGAGCTGCAGCAGGCGCTTTCGAGCGTGCGCGCGCTCAGCGGACTCCTGCCCATCTGCGCGTACTGCAAGCGCATCCGCGACGACAAGGACTACTGGCTGCAGATCGAGCACTACCTCTCCGCGCATTCCGATGCCCGCTTCAGCCATGGCATCTGTCCCGAATGCATCGAGAAGCAGGTGTGGGACGACGAAGTGAAAAGTCCGAAGTGAAAAGTCCGAAGTGAAAAGTGTAAAGTTAGCGTCCGGCACCCTGTACAATCAACGGATGCCATATCCCGAGCCATTCATTGCCCCGATGCGGGCCGAGCTGACCAATGTTGGTGCGCGCGAGCTGCGCACGCCGGCTGAAGTGGACGCGGCCCTGAACGAGAAGGGCACCGTCATGATCGTTGTCAATTCGGTGTGCGGGTGTGCGGCCGGAAAGGCTCGTCCCGGCATCGCGATGGCGCTGCAAGGCGGACGCCGGCCGGATTTCGTGGGCACGGTGTTCGCCGGCGCGGACCTCGATGCCACGGCTCGCGCGCGTGAAGCCTTCGCGCCGTACCCACCCTCGTCACCCTCGGTTGGGTTGCTGCGCGACGGCAAGCTGGTCTACATGCTGGAGCGCCGACAGATCGAAACCCGCGACGCGGCCGCGATCGCCGCGATGCTCACGGCGGCGTTCGAGGAACACTGCGCTTGATCGAGTAATGCAGAATGCATTCCGAATTCTGAATTAGCGACCTCAGACGTCAGCCCCCTCTGGTGTGCATCTCCAGGTGCGGATCGCGGCGAAGACGATCCACGGGAATGAGTGTCGAGCGGTCGCGGGAGGCGAGGCGCTCCTCGGCGCCGCGGTCGCTGCGCACCTCCCACGTCGCGCGAATGAGCTGGGCCATCTGATCGGGCGAGGCGCCCGCGCGCAGTGGCCGGCGCAGATCGGTTCCGTGCGCCGCGTAGAGGCACAAGTACCACAATCCATCCGCCGTCAGCCGGCTGCGATCGCACGAGTGACAGAATGGCTCGGTGGTCGAAGCAATGATGCCGAACCTCGTACCATCCGGCAGGCGGTAGCGGTCGGCCGGCGCTGAGGATTGTTCATCGATCGGGGTGATGGCGCCGTAGCGCTGCTCCAGCCGCTCGAGCATCTCGCGTCGCGACATCACGCGTGGCATCGACCAATGCGTCGCACCGCCGACGTCCATGTACTCGATGAATCTGACCTCAGCGCCGTGGCCTCGTCCAAACTCCAACAGGTCCACGATCTCCTCGTCATTCACGCCTTTGATGACGACGGTGTCGATCTTGAGGCCGGGGAAGAGCGGGGCAGCCGTGGCGATGCCGTCGAGGACGCGATCGAGCTCGTCGTAGCGCGTGAGCTCTCGGAAACGCGCCGGGTTGAGCGTGTCGAGGCTGACCGTGAGGCGATGAAGCCCGGCATCACGCAACGCGCGCGCGTGGGCGGCGAGCAGCACACCATTGGTCGTCATGGCCAGATCGCGAATCGCTGATCGTTGTGCCAGCCGGTGCACCAGGTCCGGCAGGTCACGACGCAGCAGCGGCTCACCGCCGGTCAGGCGGACCTTGTCCACACCCAGGCTGGTGAAGACGTCAACGAGGGTCTCGATCTCCTCGAAGTGGAGCATGTCTTCGCGCGGGAGCCACACGTACTCCGGCTCGGGCATGCAGTAGCTGCAGCGCAGGTTGCAGCGGTCGGTGACCGAGAGCCGCAGGTTCTTCAGGGGCCGGTGGTAGCTGTCTTGGATCACTGGACTCATTATCCCGTAACTCAAAACGCAAAACGCAAAACGCAAACAATGTCACACGGGAGCTCAAACACGGCAGGAACGGGCTACAAGACTGACAGTCTTGTCCGGTCGTGTGGTGTGAAGGGATGCGCAGTGCGCTGACCGCCGAAGGTCGGGCTCCAGCGGCCCGGAATGGGTGTGGCGCAGTGCGGGCAGGCGCCGCGTTCGGTGATGGCGTACTCCTGAACCAGGTAGCCGTAGCGAGAGATCAGGCGCCCGCCGCACGCGTGGCAGTTGGTGTGTTCGAGGTCGCCGACACGGCCAGGCTCGTTTCCCGCGTAGATGTAGCGGAGGCCGGCCTCCCGCCCGATGCCCGCCGCCCGCAGCAGCATGGCGGGCGTGGTATTCGCCGGATCGGTCATCTTGTAGTCCTGGTGAAACGCGGTGACATGCCACGGGATGTCGGGTGAGACGCCGGCCAGGAATCGCGCGAGCCCGCGAAGCTCCTCGTCGCTGTCGTTGAATCCCGGCACGAGCAGCGTGACGATCTCGACCCAGACGCCGGCGTCGTGCAGCCACTCGATGGTGTCGAGAATCGGCTGCAGGCGTCCGCCAAGCTCGCGGTACCGCGTGTCGTCGAAGCTCTTGAGGTCCACCTTGTAGAGATCGATGTGCGGGCGGATGTAGTTCAGCACCCGCGTCGTGCCGTTGCCGTTCGACACGAAGCCCGTGACGAGCCCCGCCGCCCGCGCCTCCTGAAAGATTGCGACGGCCCACTCGGCCGTGATGAGCGGCTCGTTGTACGTGGAGACCACGATCTGTGCACCCTGACGACGGGCGTCCTGCACGAGTGCGGCCGGCGACGTATCGCGCGGGGGCGCAACCGCATTCGGATCTCGCAGCGCCTGCGAGGTGACCCAGTTCTGGCAGTAGCCGCAGTGCAGGTCGCAGCCGAGCATCCCGAAGCTGTAGGCGAGCGCGCCAGGATAGGCGTGGAAGAACGGCTTCTTCTCGACCGGGTCGCACTGCACGCCGCCGACGTAGCCCCACGGTACGTGGAGGCGCCCACCCTTGTTGAAGCGGACCTTGCACACGCCCATCGCGCCGTCCGGGATTGGGCAGTGATGACCGCAGGCGTGGCAGCGGATCCGATCGCGGGGCAGTGCCTCGACGAGCTCCGGGGCCGCGTCGCGCGTGCGTTCGGCAAGGACCTCTTGCAACGTCACGAATTGAGTATGAAGTGCGAAGTGTAAAGTGCAAAGTGCAAAGTAGGTTGAAAGTGCGAAGTAGGGTGGTCGGACCGAGCTGAAAAGTACAATCGGCACGGGATGCGTCATGTCGTGGTGGTCGGCGCGGGTGTGTTTGGCGTGTGGGCGGCGCATCACCTGCGGGCGTCGGGCGCGCGCGTCACGCTCGTCGATGCCTATGGCCCGGCGAGCCCGCGCGCCAGCTCAGGGGACCAGTCACGAATCCTCAGATGCGGCTACGGCGGCGACGAGATCTACACGCGGTTTGCGCGCCGGTCGTTGGAGCAGTGGCTATCGGCTGCACGCCTCCCGAGCGAACGGCCCATCTGGTACCCGTGCGGGGTGCTCTGGCTGGCGGCGGCGGGCGATCCGTACACCGCTGCGACGAGACGCACGCTCGAGCGTGAAGAGTATCCGCTCGACGTGATCGATGCCGATGGCCTTCGCGCACGGTATCCCCATCTCCTCGCGGCCGACCTTCCGGATGCGCTCCTCGAGCCTGACGGCGGCGTGCTCATGGCTCGCCGGGCCGTCCGGGCGCTCGCTGCGGCGCTTGTGCGAGCCGGCTCTCCGCTGATCCGCGGACGTATCCTCACGCCGGCACCAGGACCCATCCGCTCGCTGCGGCTCGCGGATGACAGGGAGATCGCGGGTGACGCGTTTCTCTTCGCGTGCGGCGCGTGGCTGCCATCGGTGTTTCCGGAATTGCTCGCGGGGAAAATCCGGCCCACGCGCCAGACTGTCGTGTACTTCGGCACGCCGGCCGGAGACGATCGGTTCAGTTGCGCGCACACTCCGGCGTGGATCGATTTTCCCGCCGGCATCTATGGCGTTCCCGAAATCGAAGCGGGCGGGGTGAAGGTCGGCATCGACGAGCACGGACCGCCTATTGATCCCGACAACGACGACCGGATTCCCGACGCCGCGGCGATCGTGAAAGCCCGCGAATGGCTTGGCCGGCGCTTTCCGGATCTGAGCGCGGCTCCGGTCGTAGGCACACGCGTCTGCCAGTACGAGAACACGTCCACTGGCGACTTCCTCATCGATCGGCATCCGGACCATGACAACGTCTGGATCGTGGGTGGCGGGTCAGGACACGGCTTCAAGCATGGGCCCGCGGTTGGCGAGCACGTCGCGAACCTGGTCTTGACCGGCGCCGAGACCAACCCGCGGTTCGCGCTCGCGGGAAAGAGCGTTCAGGCGCAGCGTGCCGTCTTCTGACGTAGTGTCCGCCTTCAGGCGGACCGTTGGCTTGGGTGCGAGTGTGCCTGTCTGCGTTTTGCGTCTTCAGTGATGAGCTCTCCTATCCCGCGTCCCGTCTGGTTTCTCGGCTGGGTGAGCCTCCTCACCGATGCGGCGACGGAGATGATCTACCCGCTGCTGCCCGTCTATCTGTCGCGGGTGCTTGGCGCAAGCGCGTTGTCGCTCGGGGTCATCGAAGGTGTCGCGGAAGGTGTCAACAGCCTGCTCAAGATCGTCTCCGGTTGGATGTCCGATAGACGAGGCCGGCGGCGGCCGCTGGTGATTGTCGGCTACGCCCTGTCGTCGGCGGCCCGACCGCTCATCGCGTTGAGCACGGCATGGCCGCAAGTGCTCGCCATTCGCGTGCTCGACCGCATGGGCAAGGGCATCCGCGGCGCGCCTCGCGATGCGATGCTCGCGCAGCTGGCGGAAACCTCCTCACGCGGCCGCATCTTCGGCTTCCACAGGGCCATGGATCATACGGGCGCGATCATCGGACCGGTGATCGCCACGGTGTTTCTCTTTTTCCTTCCCGGCGAGTATCGCCTGCTGTTTGCGTTGACGGCGATTCCGGGCGCACTGGCCGTGGGCGCACTCTTCTGGGTCCGCGAGCCCGAGGAACCCGCCTTCGCCTACGGCTTCGGCGAGGCAGGCGGTCCCGAACGACCCGAACGACCCGAACGATCCGAACGACTCCCGAAGCAGTTATACATGCTCCTCGGGATCATCCTGCTCTTCAGTCTGGGCAATTCCGCCGACGCGTTTCTCCTGCTTCGCCTCGCCGATGCGCTCGGCTCGGCGACCTACGTGCCGCTGCTGTGGGCGGCGCACCATGTGGTCAAGGCGTCGCTCTCGACGTGGGGTGGTGGGCTCTCGGATCGGCTCGGACGACAATACGTGATTGCGATCGGCTGGGCGATCTACGCCGCGGTGTACCTGGGATTCGCCGTCGCAACGAGTCGTGCGGCCTTCATTGCGCTGTTTCTGCTCTACGGCGTGCACTTCGCGCTGGCCGAGGGTGCGGAGAAGGCGCTCGTCGCCGATCTGACGCCGGCACACCGGCGGGGCGCGGCGTTCGGCGTTTACCAGGCAGCGCTTGGCGTGGGCGCGCTCATCGCCAGCGTCGGCTTCGGGTACCTCTATGAGCGCTTCAGTCCCGGCACCGCGTTCATCACTGGTGCGGCACTCGCCGGTGCCGCGACCGTGCTGCTGCTGGTGACCCCGAGCGAGTGATAGGATCGATAGTTCACATGCCCCGAATTCTCGTGACCAACGACGATGGTGTGCATTCTGAAGGAATCAGAGTGCTGGCGGATGCCCTGGCGCTATTTGGCGACGTCACCATCGTGGCGCCGATCCAGGAGGCGAGCGCGATCGGCCATGCGCTCACGCTGCGGCGGCCGCTGCGCATCGATACCATCGCCCCTCGCATCTTCGCCGTGGACGGCACGCCCACCGACTGCGTCAACCTGGCGATTACGCACGTCCTCAAAGGCAAGCCGGATCTCATCGTCTCCGGCATCAACAAGGGCTGGAACCTCGGTGACGACGTGACCTACTCGGGCACGGTCTCCGGGGCGCTCGAAGGTGCGCTGCTCGAGATCCCGAGCATTGCCGTGTCCACGCAGCGCGTGCGCGACGAATGCGAGTTCGGGCCGTCGGCGATCGCCGCCGCGATGGCCGCGCAGGCGGTGCTCGAGCACGGCCTGCCCAAGTTCACGCTGCTCAACATCAACACGCCGAAAGGGCCGAACAAGGGCTTCCGCGTGACCGTGCAGGCCAAACGCAACCACGTGACGACCGTGGACGAGCGCGTCGATCCGCGGTTCAAGCCGTACTACTGGATCGAAGAAGGGCAGAACGACTGGGAGCCGCACGACCGCTCGGACTACCAGGCGGTGCGCGACGGCTACATCTCGATCACGCCACTCCAGCCCGACATGACCGCCCATGACGCGTTGAAGTACGTGGAGAGCCTCGGCCTGGGCCGAGTGGAGGCGGGTCTGTAGACGCGATGGATTACCGAGGTGTAGAAGCGGGTCTTTAGACCCGCCTGACTAATGTCCTTCTTCGCGGTGTTTCTTCTCGTACTCGGCCTGCGCGACGTCCTTGTCCTTTTGAACGAGCTTGGCGCGCTGTCGGGCCTTGTTGAATGACAGCTGGCGGGTATTCTCCGAGCTCATCGCGGCGATTTGCGAAAGCAGGCGTTCCAGGTCTTGCCCCTTGCAGGAGGGGCAGGCAGGGGTATCGCCCGTCCGTAGAAGCTGTTCGAACTGATGGCCGCAGCCCCGGCAGGCGTATTCGTAAATCGGCATCGGTGTGAAGGTAGCAGGTGCATGCGACACTTGGCAATCGAACAACTGGAACAAGAACCCGAGCGTGTTATACTCACAACAAGTGGCTATCGAGAGTTGTTGCTAGCTCGCAAGTCGTAGTACATACAGCCACTTATGGCACGGGGCGTAGCGTAGTATGGTAGCGCGCTCGGTTCGGGACCGAGAGGTCGCTGGTTCAAATCCAGTCGCCCCGACCACTTTCTCAGCGCAACCGTTCGGTAGTGTCTGGGCCTCCCCGTCCACGACGGGATCGTCTGTAGGCCGTGGCCTATGGCCCGGTCGTTGCGGCTGTTCCAATCCACCATCAGTTACGCCACAAGCAGTCTTGCGCGACGCCGACTGCGCGTTTGCTCCTTGACGACGATCTCGACGTCGCTCCCAAGCAGCACCAAGAATCTCACGAGGCGATCGAGTGAGAAACCGGTGAGCTTGCCGCGCCTAAGAGCCGAGATCTTCGGCTGGTCGACCTCGAGAACGCTCGCGGCCTCAGCCTGCGTGAGCTTTCGTCGTTCGATGATCTTCGTGATTTTGTGTGCCAATTCCGCCTTGGCTGCTGCCTCTTCCGGCCGTGCATATCCGAGATCCGCGAAGACGCTGCCGCTTCCGACCACGTGATCCTTCTTCGTCGCCATTCTCAGTGCTCCCGCTTCTGGTCCAACTCCTCAGCTCGCTTGAGCCGCCGTCGCACCAACTCGATTTCTGATTGCGGCGTCGCGATGCCCTTCTTCGACTTCTTCTGGAACACGTGAAGAACGTACAACCGCTCCGCGAACCGCACGGTGTAAACGGCTCGATACGTGTCGCCGCGCTGATCAGCGACGACTTCCACAACGCCAGGGCCGAGTCCTTTGAGAGGCTTCGCCTCGGCGTACCTTTCGCCGATCTGCGCCAAATAGAGCGCATAACCGACTTCGTCCTGAACGTCCTGCGGACAAGTACGAAGCGTCGCCAGCGTGTCACCGAGCCAAATCACGGGCTCTGGCGACGGCTGACTCATTGAACAAGGCTATGCTAGATTTAGCATATCAGCAAGTGTGGTGCGAGCCAGAACCGACGGCGCAGTGCATGTCGACGATGGGCTACATGGCGTGCGCGAGCCTGACGCGATGGCGAGCGTGTCCTGGTGAGCGGAATCTGCAACCCTTCGCTTCCTCGACGATCGCGGAACCTGCCTGTTGATTTCGCCGCGATGACGATGCCATCGTCGTCTTAGCGATGAGCGGGTTCAGCCTCGCGGAAGCGCAGAGGGGCACAGCAGAGAAGCGGACGGAGTAGGGTCCGATCCAGCGGCGGCGACGAAAGGGCCAGCCATCGTGAAGTCGTCCACGGTCACGAGTTGCGGAGGGGAAAGGCTTTCCGGGGACGAAGAGGCTCTCGAGGGGGCCCGTCCACCTGCGGCGTTTTGTTGTTGTCTCGCGGACTGGCCTGACTCATAATCTCGGCACTGCTTTCCTGAGCTACCTGGAACCCCCTGCCTGCTCCAGGTCATCCCTCATCAAAGCCTTGGCGCCCAGGGGACCTTCGTACCACGGTTCGGCGTATCGGCTGCGATTCGCTGGGTGGATGTGGTTGTGCTCAGGGCAAGAGGAGTGAGGTCATGACCATCATGAAGATCGTTCATAGCAGCGGAGTCACACACTGAAGCCGATGACCGTTCACCTCATCAACCCGAGCCATGTGTCCTTTGGCGTCGGCGTGATCACACCGCGCTGGCTGTATGTGCTCGCGGCGGCGACACCGGCGTCCTACGGCACACCCGTCCTCACGGACGAAACGCTCGAACCCCTCGATCCCTCGATCATCAAGGCTGGAGATATCGTCGGCATCGGGATTCACACCGGCAACGCCTTGCGCGGCTACGAGATTGGCACCGCGGCGAAGGCGGCCGGGGCGTATGTCGTGTTCGGCGGTATTCACGCCACGCTCTATCCCGATGAGGCGCGCAATCTCGGAGGTGGCGACTCGGTCGTCTCTGGCGATGGCGAACGTGCCTGGCCCATGGCGCTGAGGGACTGCGCGGCCGGGACACCGCAACCCCACTACGAGGGCGGCCGCATCGAGGCCGAGGAGTTCCTGCCCGGACGATGGGAGCTGCTGCCCCCGCGCAGTTATATGTGGGCGTCGGTGCAGACGGTCCGCGGGTGTCCGAAGCATTGCTCGTTCTGTTCGGTCTGGCGCACGGACGGTCAGCGTCCGCGTCAGCGTCACGTGGATCGGGTACTCGCGGAGATCGTCGACCTGCGCCGCAGAGGATTCCGATTCATCGCCCTGGCCGACGACAATTTCTATCCCGTCACGCTCGAAGACCTGCGCATGGCCGAACGCCGGCACGACAAGAGTCAGCTCGAAACGCTGAAGGCCCAGCGCGCCGAGCGGTTCGAGTTGATGAAGGGCCTGGAGCGTCTTCCCAAGGACACGATCTTCTTCACGCAGATCACCATGGAAGCTGCCGAGGATCCGGAGTTTCTCGATGCCATGCGCCGCGCGCACATCAAGGGCGCGCTCGTCGGCGTCGAGTCGGTGACGCCCGAGGGATTGAAGGACGTCTACAAGAGCTTCAACGCGAGCGGCGAGGCGCTCGTGGAGCGGCTCAAGAAGTTCCGCGAACGAGGCGTGCACGTCCTCGGCTCGTTCATCTTTGGCTTGCCGAGCGATCGTCCCGAGACCTTCGACGCCTGTCTCTCCGTGGCCAAGCGTTCCGATGTCACCTTCGCGCAGTTCGTCATGCTGACGCCGTTCCCGGGCACGCTCGACTTCGCGGCATGGGAGAAGGCGCAGGGACCAGACCCGGAGCGTGTGGGCGGCATTCCCGTCACGCGCCACTGGTTGATCCCGCAGAGCCAGAAGCCGAAGGTCTACATCGAGCACCCGGTCATGAGCCCCGATCAGATTCGCACGCTGACGCAAGGTGTGTGGGACCGCTTCTATTCCTTCGGCAGCATCTGGGATCGGTCGAGCGTCGTGACCTCAATGAAGGCACGCCTCATGTTCGTGCTCATCTCCAAAATCTACCGGCAGATGTACGCGAACACCGGCATCGCGACCGACAGCGCCCGGGTGAACAAATCAGCCAGACGGGCGCGTTGGATGGCTCTGCCGTGCCGCTTCCTCTTTGCCGGCCGTCCGATGCCCGACCTCCAGATATGACCGCGGATTGATGAGCGGCGCCTTGGCGCCGAGCTCGACCATGCGTATCCGGCGTCATCCGGATCCACAGGCCCGGCGAATATCCGGGCCTGTGGCTTGTACAGGCGACGCGCCACTCCGTGTTCGAGCACGCGTTGCGGCACGTCGTGTACCCGTTTCATACTCAACGGCAACCGTCGCGTCATGGCCCGGATCTGACGCGCCTCCGCTGTTTTTCCTCGCAACGCTCAGCAGCACCGCACCTTGCCCTCCTCCAGAGGCTCGCTGGCGACGATCTTGCCAACGGCAGCGCGGCGACTACGCAGCAGCTTGAAGGCGGGGAGTGGAATGTCGATTCGACGTGCTGGTCGGAGTGTCTTCATCGCGTGTGTGCTGGCGATCTCGGGGCTGAGCGCGTTTGCGCTGGCACAGAGCGCCGCCGGCGGTTTCGAGGGGTTCTGGGGATCGAAGTACGCCTCGTCGACGAGTGGTTCGGACACCGCGCGGTCGTCCGCCACTCGGTCCGCTGCGCCGTCGGCCCCGACGACCGCTGGGCAGGAACGTCGTCAGCGGCCGGCGCCCAACGGTCCTCGCAGTCGTCTCGTGCATTGGAACCGCATCGCGATCGATGCCTCAGGGGTCGATCACACGCCGGTCGCGCCGGGCGAGGATCGCGTCTTCGGCGAACAGATCGGGCCGGGCCGCGCGAGTCGGGCGATGGCCATCGTGCACATCGCGATCTTCGATGCGGTGAACGCGATCGACGGCGAATGGGCGAGCTACACCAATCTCCCCGACGCACCGGCGGGCGCATCAGTGAACGCGGCCATTGCGCAGGCGGCACACGACACGCTGTCCGCGCTGTTCCCGTCGCAAGCCAGCGCGCTTCGCGCGGCGCTCGTCCAGGATCTCGACCGGATCAACGATCGCGGGAAGGATCTCGGCCGCCGGGTCGGCCGCCGCGCCGCCGCGGCGATTCTCGCCGAGCGCGCTAATGATGGATCTGAAACGCCCGAGCCGCGCCTCGGCGACGGTTTCAACACCAGCGACGCGCCAGGACAGTGGCGACAGGATCCGGTGAGCGAGCTTCCGGTGGCGCTTGGCGCCTTTTGGGGAGACGTCAAGCCGTTCGTGATCGAATCAGGACGTCAATTCCGCGTCGGGCCGCCACCGGCGATGAATACCCGCGCCTACGCCGCGGCATTCGACGAGGCGAAGCGCCTGGGAGGAGACGGGACGATTACGCCATCCGAGCGTACGGCCGAACAGGCGTCGATTGGCATCTACTGGGCCTATGACGGCACGCCGAGCTTGTGCGCACCGCCCAGGCTGTACAACCAGGTCGCGATGACCATCGCGGATCAGATGGGCACGGGCTTTCTCGGGTTGACGCGGTTGCTCACGCTCGTCAACGTGGCGATGGCTGATTCGGGGATTGCGATCTGGGAGTCGAAGTACCACTACCAGTTCTGGCGGCCGGTGACCGGCATTCGCGAAGCCGATCGAGGCACAGGACCGTCCGGCCTCGGCGACGGGAATCGCGCGACGATCGGGGATCTTGAATTCCTGCCGATGGGCGCTCCGGCGAGCAACCTGACAGGTCCGGATTTCACGCCGCCGTTTCCAAGCTATCCGTCAGGCCACGCCGGGTTCGGTGGGGCGCTCTTCGAGGTGCTGCGTCAGTTCTACGGCACCGACAACATCGCGTTCACCTTCACGTCGGACGAATACAACGGCATGACCCGCGGACAGGACGGCGAGGTGCGGCCGCTGCACCCGCGCAGCTTTACGTCGTTGTCCCAGGCCGAGGAAGAAAACGGGCAAAGCCGCATCTACCTCGGGATTCACTGGTCGTTCGACAAGACGCAGGGCATTGCGCAGGGACGCCGCGTGGCGAGATACGTGCTCCGCCACGCGTTTGGAGCGCGACCTTAGATCTTCGAGGCGGGTTCACCGTTAGCGGGGATGACGCCCTGGACACGGGCGACTTTACCGGCCGAGACCTCCATCTGCGCGAGGGTCGTCGCCTTGTGGGGGCCGCCGGTCACCCGGGGCAGGCATCCACCCATCAACTGATGGGCTCGAAGGGAAGCGACGATGACGTACTCATACGCGTTCCACTCTGCGGGACGTTCGACCAAATGAGGCGCTCCCTTGTGTGAACTGAGGGGGTCGTCAGGAGACACCACGGCTGACGGCTTCCAATGGACGGGCTTTGATGAGAGATTGCCGCTGGGAGGAGACGAGCGCGGCGCTCAGGAAAGCAGCCGTATCGTAGCACATCCAGGTGACATCTGCGGCCTTCGTGATATCCTTGCCCCGAACGCTTTCCTGAGTTCTGACGCTCCCGCCTAGCCGGCGCCGACCGCTCCAGCCTCTCATCAAAGCCAACGTGCCGCGCATATCGCGCGGTTCACTTGCGTGGTTCGACGCAGGAGCTCTCTACACCATGGGAAATGTCAACGGTACGATCAAGCGTTTGGTCAGCGACAAAGGATTCGGTTTCGTCGAGGCCGCAGACGGCAGCGAGTATTTCTTCCACCAGTCGGCGTGCACCGGCGTGTCCTTTGACGAACTGCGTCAGGGCCAGGCGGTCACGTTCCAGACCGGACAGGGTCCGAAGGGTCCTCGCGCCGAGCGCGTGAGCCCCGCGTAGGATCGCACTCGCACACATGCACGGGCGGCTTCCTCAGGAGGCCGCCCGTTCGTGTTTCTGCTCGAAATCGTTCCCACTCGGGGCTACCCCAATCCCTTCTCAGGTCTTCACCGTAGGAATCCAGCGCGACGATTGCCGCACACTCGGACGCGGGTTGACAGACTGCGCTCGATCCCTTGTGATTGATCAATCCCACTCGAAAAGGCGACTCATCCTTGGAGCATGAGCATGCAGCGGAATGACACCCTTATCTCTCCAGCCGCGTCCACGACGATCCCTCGGCTTCCACATTCAGAGCTCTCTGAGCTGCTGCGTGTACTCCAAGCGGTCCGCGACGGCGATTTCTCGGTCCGACTGCCGGGTGACTGGTCGGGGCTCGAAGGCAAGATCGCCGACACGTTCAACGAAATCATGTCGTCGAACGCGCGCATGGCCAGCGAGCTCGAACGCGTGGGGACGGTGGTCGGGAAGCAGGGCAAGACCCGGCAGCGGGTCAAGTTCGGACGACCAGGCGGCGCCTGGAACGAGATGGAGACGTCGGTCAACACGCTGATCGACGACCTGCTCTGGCCGACGACTGAGGTCACGCGTTCGCTGGCGGCGGTCGCGAAAGGCGACCTGTTGCAGACGGTGCGTCTCGACGTCGATGGCCGCCCGCTCGAGGGCGAGTTCCTCCGTTCGGCCACCATCGTCAACACGATGATCGAGCAGCTTGGCGTGTTCACCTCTGAAGTCACGCGCGTCGCGCGCGAGGTCGGCACCGACGGCAAGCTCGGCGGTCAGGCCGAGGTTCGCAACGTCAGCGGCGTCTGGAAGGACCTGACGGACAGCGTCAACTCGATGGCCAGCAACCTGACCGGCCAGGTGCGTAACATCTCGGAAGTCACCATCGCGATCGCCAGCGGCGACCTGTCCCGCAAGATCACGGTCGATGTCCGCGGCGAGATCCTGCAGCTCAAGGAAGCCATCAACACGATGGTCGATCAGCTGCGGTCGTTTGCATCAGAAGTCACCCGCGTGGCGCAGGAGGTCGGCACCGAAGGACGCCTCGGCGGTCAGGCAGTCGTGCCGGGCGTCGCCGGCACGTGGAAGGACCTGACGGACTCGGTCAACGCGATGGCGCGCAACCTGACCGACCAGGTCCGCAACATCGCGGAAGTGACGACGGCGGTGGCCCGAGGCGACCTGTCACGCAAGATCACGGTGGACGTCCGGGGCGAGATTCTGGAACTGAAGAACACCATCAACACGATGGTCGATCAGCTCAACGCATTCGGATCGGAAGTCACGCGTGTGGCGCGCGAGGTCGGCACCGACGGCAAGCTGGGAGGGCAGGCGCAGGTCCCTGGTGTGGCGGGCACGTGGAAGGACTTGACCGACAACGTCAACTTCATGGCCAGCAACCTCACCGCGCAGGTCCGCAACATCGCGGAGGTGTCGACGGCGATTGCCAGCGGTGACCTGTCCAAGAAGATCACCGTCAACGTGAGCGGCGAGATTCTGCTGCTGAAGGAAACCATCAACACGATGGTGGATCAGCTCAACGCGTTCGCGGGCGAAGTGACGCGCGTGGCGCGCGAGGTCGGCACGGAAGGCCGGCTCGGTGGTCAGGCGAAGGTGCTCGGCGTCGCCGGCACCTGGAAGGACCTCACCGACAGCGTCAACTGGATGGCGAACAACCTGACGGCGCAGGTCCGCAACATCGCCGAAGTGGCGACCGCGATCGCCGGCGGCGACCTGTCCAAGAAGATCACCGTCGACGTGAGCGGCGAGATTCTGCAGCTCAAAGAGACCATCAACACGATGGTGGACCAGCTCAACGCGTTCGCCGGCGAGGTGACGCGCGTCGCGCGCGAGGTCGGCACCGAAGGCAAGCTCGGTGGACAGGCGCAGGTCCCCGGAGTCGCCGGGACCTGGAAGGACCTGACCGACAACGTCAACCTGCTCGCCGCGAACCTGACGACGCAGGTCAGGAACATCGCCGAAGTCACGACCGCCGTCGCGCGCGGCGACCTGTCGCGCAAGATCACGGTCGACGTGAAGGGCGAGATTCTCGAGCTGAAGAACACCATCAACACGATGGTCGATCAGCTCAACGCGTTCGCCGCGGAAGTCACGCGCGTCGCCCGCGAGGTCGGCACCGACGGCCGCCTCGGCGGTCAGGCGCTCGTGCCCGGCGTCGGCGGCACCTGGAAGGACCTCACCGACAACGTCAACCTGCTGGCCGGCAACCTCACCGTGCAGCTGCGCGACGTGTCGAAGGTGGCGACGGCCATCGCCAACGGCGACCTCAGTCAGAAGATCACGGTGGACGTCAGCGGCGAAATTCTCCAGATCAAAGACACCATCAACACGATGGTGGACCAGCTCAACGCGTTCGCCGGCGAGGTGACGCGCGTCGCGCGCGAGGTCGGCACCGAAGGACGACTCGGCGGCCAGGCGCTCGTGCCCGGCGTGGCCGGCACCTGGAAAGACCTCACCGACAACGTCAACTTCATGGCCAGCAACCTGACCGGGCAGGTGCGCAACATCGCGGAGGTGGCCACGGCCATCGCCAGCGGCGACCTCTCCAAGAAGATCACCGTAAACGTCAGCGGTGAAATCCTCCTGCTCAAAGAGACCATCAATACGATGGTCGACCAGTTGAACGCCTTCGCGGGCGAGGTCACGCGCGTGGCCCGTGAGGTCGGAACCGAAGGCAAGCTCGGCGGTCAGGCCCAGGTGCATGGTGTGGCCGGAACCTGGAAAGACCTCACCGACTCC
>DATDOE010000066.1:0-26533 GCA_035293405.1 Vicinamibacterales bacterium
GCGCTACGTGGGCGTCCGCAAGAACACCTTCGACCTCCGTCGCGCGAGCGCTATTCAAAACCTGGAGACACTCCATCGTTCAGAGGTCGATTCCCGAAAGGCTGCGTAATGACGTCACTTTCAAACCGTTCGGCGTTCTAGGCCGAGGATCCGCTCGCCATCGGTCACGACGATGGCGCGAACGGGTCCGTGCGGCCAATTCCGCATGACGTCGACGATTCGCCCGCGATCCTCAGCCGTGATGAACAGCCCACGCGCGCGCCGCCAGATGTGACCATACAGCTGGCACGCCAGCCCCACCGTGGGGGTGTACAGAATCGGCATCATTTCACGCAGGTGATCCCTGACCACACGGTAGAAGAGCCGTTCGTTCCGATCCTGCAGGGAGATCAGGTAGAGATACTTCTCGATGTCCGTAGGCTCCTTGCGGAAGTTTTCGAGAATCTTCTGCACCTGTTGCTCTTGGGTCAGAATCCGCGGGGGTAGGAGTCCTCTCAGCTTCAACGTGGCGCGCTCGTCTTCGGTGAACGCAGTTCCCTTGTTGAGGGTCGGATCGTGCAGCAGGTCGAGTCCGGTCGGCAATGTGGTCGGTCGCGCCATCGCGTGTGCTCCGAACTTCATGTTCGTTCTGCCAGTCTCCTATGGACGCACGGTTGCGAGCCTGGCGCCGGTCGCGCGCGCAAGGTCGAGGCTGGACGGATTCACGCGCGCCCAGAGCGCGTCATAGAACCCGTCCGGCAGGTCCGACTTGAGCTCGAACACGAACGTGCGCGTGTCTCCACCGCCGCCTTCATACGCGGTGATCTGCAGGCGAGACCGGTCGAGGAGCAAAACACTGTAGATGTCGCCGAAGCGCCAGTAGCGGCTGTCGTCCGCGCGTTCGGTCACGTACACCAGTTGACGGTCGTAAAGCATGAGCGTGCCTTCGCTGCCGCGACCTTGCCGCTGGTGTTTCACGCGCACGCGGGAGAGCGGGTCACCGCTGTGTTCGGGCATGACGGCGGTCACGACTGGCCGGGAGATCCGCTCGAGCAGGAACGTCACCAGTTCCGGCGACACCGCGTCCTGCACGACGGTGAAATCGAATGCGCGATCGGCACCGAGCTTCAGCAGACCCCGGTCCTCATAGGTGAGCACGGCGATCCGGGTCGGCGAAAGGACCTGCACCTGCTTCACGTCTTCGTACGCCCATCGACGGGCGTCATCGGTGTCCGTCGTCCGGTACTCGATGGCCTCCAGGCCAAAGACGAGCGTGCCGTTGCTGCCGCCGATCAAGCGGTCTCTCTTCACCGAGAGCTCGAAAGGTGGACCGGCGGCTGCCGCTGAAGAGGCCCAGCCCAGGATGACCAGGACGATGGCGAGCGTTGTGGTGCGTGGCTGATGTCGCATGATGGATCCCCTTGCTCTACGAATTCGTGGCGCGCTCAAGCGCCGGTGTGACCTCGCTGTGCCACTTCCAGATGGTGAAGATGACCGGATAGATCAGCAGCTCGAGCGCGAACGACGTGATGACGCCGCCGACCATCGGCGCGGCGATGCGCTTCATCACGTCGGCGCCCGCGCCGTGGCTCCACATGATGGGGAGCAGCCCCATCAGGATCGCCATGACGGTCATCATCTTGGGGCGGATCCGCTTGACCGCGCCCTCCTCCACGGCCTCCTGGAGATCGACGAGCGATCGCATCCGCCCGGCCGCCTTGAACTTGTCGAAGGCGTGATCGAGGTAGAGCAGCATCACGACGCCCGTCTCCGCGTCGACGCCGGCAAGCGCGATGATCCCGACCCAGACGGCGATGCTCATGTTGTAGCCGAGCAGGTAGATCAGCCAGAAGGCGCCGATGAGCGAGAACGGCACCGCCAGCAGGACGATCAGAATCTTCGGCAGGCTCCGCGTGCTGAAGTACAGGAGCACAACCACGAGCAGCAGCGTCAGCGGGATCACGAGCTTGAGCCGTTCCGCGGCGCGCAGCATGTACTCGTACTGGCCGCTCCACTCGAGCGTGTAGCCCTCCGGCAGCGGGACCATCCTGTTGACGACCTGTTTCGCCTCCGCGACATAGCTGCCGATGTCGCGATCGGCGACATCCACGTAGACGTAACCGAGGAGCTGGGCCTGTTCAGTGCGGATGACCGTGGGGCCGGTGCTCGTCGTGATGTCGGCGACCTGACCAATCGGAATCTGTGTACCACGAGGCGTCGAGATCAGCGTTCGTCGAATCTCGTTGACGTCGCTACGGTAGTAGCGCTGATACCGCACGTTCACCGGAAACCGTTCCCGTCCCTCGATCGTCGTCGTCACGTTGGCGCCGCCGATGGCCGACTCGATCACCATCTCCACGTCCTGGATCGAGAGTCCGTAGCGCGCGATCTGGTCGCGCTTGATGCTGAAGTCCACGTCGTAGCCACCGGTGACGCGCTCGGCGAAGACGTTGCGGGTCCCCTGCACGCTCCTGATGGCGCCTTCTATCTGCGCGCCAATCTCGTTGATGGTTTCGAGCTTGGGACCGAAGATCTTGATCCCGACGGGCGTACGGATGCCGGTCGAGAGCATGTCCACCCTCGCCTTGATCGGCATCGTCCAGGCGTTGGCGACGCCGGGCAGCCGGACGAGGCGATCGAGCTCGGCCTCGAGCTTTGCCGGGGTCATCCCGGCCCGCCATTCGTCTTCCGGCTTGAGGTTGATCACCGTCTCGATCATCTCGAGCGGCGCGGGATCCGTGGCCGACAGCGAGCGGCCCGCTTTGCCGAAGACCGACTCGACTTCCGGCACCTGCATGATGATCTTGTCCTGCATCGCGAGCACCTGCTGCGCGGTCTGCACCGACGCGCCCGGCAGCGTGATCGGCATGTACAGGATGGTGCCCTCGTACAACGGTGGCATGAACTCGGATCCCAGCTTCAAGAAGACAGGCACTGTGCTGAGCATCGCCGCGAGCGCCGCCACGAGGGTCAGTGCGCGATGCCGCAGCACGAGACGGACGAAGGGGTGGTAGGCCCACATGAGGAAGCGGTTGACCGGGTTCTGGTCCTCCCGCGGGATGCAACCCCGGATGAAGAGGACCATCAGAAACGGCACGATGAGGACTGAGGTCAACGCGGCGAATCCCATGGCGAACGTCTTCGTGAACGCCAGCGGCGTGAACAAGCGCCCTTCCTGTCCCTCGAGGGTGAAGATGGGCAGGAAGGACACGGTGATGATCAGCAGCGAGAAGAAGAGCGGCCGCCCGACCTCCTGTGCCGCTTCGATCAGGATCTCTGTTCGCGACTTCGCCCCGGTGTCGTGCTCGAGGTGCTTGTGCGCGTTGTCGATCATGATGATCGCCGCATCGACCATCGCGCCGATGGCGATGGCGATGCCGCCGAGACTCATGATGTTCGAGCCGAGCCCGATGTCCTTCATCGCGAGGAAGGAGAGCGAAATCGACAGCGGCAGCGTCAGGATGGCGACCAGGGCGCTCCGGAAGTGCCAGAGGAAGATGACGCACACGAAGGAGACGATGATCAGCTCCTCGAGAAGCTTTTCCTTGAGGTTGTCGATGGAGCGCTCGATGAGTCCAGAACGATCGTAGGTGGTCACGAGCTCGACACCCTCCGGAAGCGCCGGCTGGATCCGCTCCGCTATCGCCTGCTTGATGTTCTCGATGACGCCGTAGGTATCCACGCCGTAGCGGATGACCACGATGCCGCCGGCCACGTCACCCTCGCCATTGAGCTCCGCGACGCCGCGGCGCATGTCGGGCCCGAGGTGCACGCGTCCGACGTCCTTGACAAGGATCGGCGTCCCGTCGGGCCGCGCTCCCAGGCTGACCTGCTCAATGTCCCCCACGTTCTGGATGTAGCCTCGGCCGCGCACCATGTACTCACGGCCGGTCCATTCGACGACGCGCCCGCCGACGTCGTTGTTACTCGATCGCACGGCCTGAATCACCATGTCTATCGGCATGTTGTAGGCGAGCAGCGCATTGGGATCGATTTCGATCTGGTACTGCTTGACGTACCCACCGACCGGCGCGACCTCCGCCACTCCGGTGACGCTGCGGAGCCAGTACTGCACGTACCAATCGTTCAGCGTGCGCAACCGCGAGAGGTCGTTCTTGCCCGAGCGATCGACGAGCGCGTACTCGAACCCCCACCCGACACCGGTCGCATCCGGTCCAAGTACCGGAGTGACGCCTCCAGGCAATCGCCCCTGCAGCCCGTTCAGGTACTCGAGCACCCGGCTTCGTGCCCAGGACGGGTCGGTGCCGTCCTCGAAGATGACGTACACGAACGACACGTCGAAGTAGGAGAAGCCGCGCACGACCTTGACGTTGGGCGCCGAGATCAACGCGGTCACGATCGGATAGGTGACCTGGTCCTCCACGAGCGTGGGACTGCGTCCCTCCCAGTTGGCGGTGACGATCACCTGCACGTCGGAGAGGTCCGGAATCGCGTCGATCGGCGTTTCGCGGATGGCCCAGACGCCGCCGCCGACGATGGCGAGCATCAGCAGCAGGACGATGACGGCGTTCCGGGCGCTGAAGGCGATGAGTTTCTCAATCACGGCTGAACTCTCCGGTGCTACGGCTGGTTGTGCTGCTGGTGGTCCGGCGCTGTCGGTGTCGGCGGGCGCGGCGCGGCCGGCTTTGCACCGCTCGCACCGGCGCCACCCTTATCACCGCCCACGTTCATGCCCGGCATGTTCGCCATGGCGCCCAAGGCCGCCTGCAGGTTCGTCTCGGAGTCGATGAGGAACTGCGCGGAGGTGACCACGCGGTCGCCCGGTGAGAGCCCCTTGACGATGGGATAGAACTGATCGACGGGCTCGCCGACCTCGACCTCCCGCGGCTCGAAGTAGCCGTTCGGATGCGCGAGGATCGCGTACCGCTTGGCGCCACTGTCGAGGAGCGCTTCTTTGGGCAGCGCGAGCTGCTCACCGGCCGTGCGACGGAGGATCACGGTGACGTAGCTCTCTGGCTTGAACTCGAGGCCGGGATTCCGGAACTCGATACGGACGCGTGCTCGCCGCGTCTCGGGATTGATGTCGGGATAGATGAACGTCACGCGGCCGGTGAGCCGCCGCGTGGCCTGTCCGTACGGAAATTCGATCTCGGCCTGGTCGCCAATCTTCACCGTATGCGCCTCGTATTCGAAAACCTGGCCGACGGCCAGATCGTCGACAGGTCGGCGATTTTCGCCGTGCTCGTCTCAGGCGTGATGTACTGCCCGGCGTAGGTGTTCCGCTCGAGCACGATGCCGTCGAAGGGCGAATAGAGGGTCAGCGTGCGCCGTGCCTGACCGGTGCCCTCCAACTCGCGATCTGCGCATCTGTGATATCCCAGAGGCGCAGTCGCTCACGAGTGGCCGCCACCAGCGAGTCGGCCCCGGCCCGCGTTTCCGGAAACGTGCTGTCACCCAACTGTCGCTTCGCCTTGAGCGCCAGCAGGTATTCGTTCTGCGTCGCGACCAGGTCCGGGCTGTAGATCGTGAGGAGCGGCTGGCCCCGGCGCACCGGCTTGCCGACGAAGTCCACGAACACACGCTCGACCCAGCCCGACACCTTCGGGTGCACTTCGGTCACACGCGTCTCGTCGTGCGCAAGCGTACCGACCGTGCGAATCGTGGCGTCCAGCGCGCGAGACACCAACTCGGCCGTCCTGACCCCAATGAGTTGCTGGCGTGCCTGGGAAATGTAGACCGCGCCGTTTTCTCCTCTCGGATGTTCGCCGCCGCCCATGTTCATGCCGGCCATGCCGTCTCCCGCGGCGCCGGGGACCGTGTCGCCGGCCGTGGTGGCTAGCGCGGTGGCGGTCTCCGCTGGCGCGCTAGCAAAGTAGCGAAGCGCAAAGACGCCGCCGGCTGCCCCGATGCCGAACGACACGACTGCCACCAGGACGTACGTACCGACGCGAGATCGCTGGCCGGCGACGGGGCCCTTGCCTGGCTGTGCGGCCGCCTCCGCGTCTGGGGGCGCCGTCGGGTTGTTGTGCGAAGGTGTGTCGCTCATGTTCGTGTCCTTACTTCACGAGTTCGAGTCCGGTCAGCGGCTCCAGGCGCGCCAGCGCTTGGACGGCCCGCGCGTTCTGCTCTTCGTAATTGAGCTCGTAGCTCAACACGGTGATGAAATTGATCAGTACGCCGAGGAAGTCGATGCGCCCGACCTGATACGACGCGAGCGACGATTCGAGCGCGAGCCGCGCCTGCGGCAGCGTGCTGTCGCTATACAGCTCCGCCAGTCTCCGGCTCGTCGTCGCGGCGAGGTATTCGCTCGTCGTTTGGGCGATCGCTGTGGACAGGGTGTTGTCTCGCATGCGCCGGCCACTCTCGAGCGAGGCGGTGGCCTCCGCGATCATCGGTCGCTGTTTCCGCTGCCAGAACACCGGCAGCGTCACCATGACGTCGACGCCGTACATCCACGGCATATCGCCCGTGAACTTTTGTGAGGGACGTTCACGGCGAAATCCGGCAGGACCTCTTTCCTGGCGAGCGACAGCGCCTGCTGGCCCAGGTCGATGACACGCTCGTCTCGCTTGAGCGCGGGGTAGTTCTGCTGTACGAGCGCGCGCAGCTCCTCGAGTCCACGGTCGGGGCGCGGGGCGTCGTAGGCAAGCGCGCCGTCGAGTGGCGTATCGGGTGCGCGAAAGAGCAGCCCGTTGATGTGCGCACGGAGGGCATCGCGCTGCTGGGTGAAGAGCGCCTGTCGCTCGAGAATCATCGAGATCTCGACCTGCGCTTTCAGCACGTCCTGCTGGAGACCCCGTCCGACCTGGAACTGTGCTTCCGCAATCTGGCGGAATTGCTCGAGCCGCTCCTTGTTGCGAAGGAGGATGTCGAGGCTGCGGGTCACATACACGTACTCGACGTAGGCCGTCTTCAGGTCGGCAATCAGCCGCTTGCGGACGTCCTCCGAGTTCCAGCGTTCGGCGTCTGCCTCCGTGGCCGCCACTCGTCGTTTCAGCCCGAGTTTGCCGGGGAAGGGCAGCTCTTGCGAGAGGCCGAACTGGCGGAAGCTGCCAGGGGCGCTTGCCGACGGGAAGAACGGCGGTCGCAGGACGCCGCCCATGTACCCAACGCTCAGCGACGGATCGGGTGGCGCGCCGGCCGGCGCGATACGCGCTACGCGCATGTCGACGTCACGCCGCGCCGCCTTCATCTCCGGGTTGTTCCGCTCCAACTCAGCGACCAGCGTTTGAAGCGTCGACGGCGTTGCCTCGCCGGCCTGGATGGGGGGAGCGACGGTTCCGGCGCCGGAAGACACCAGACCTCCGACGATGACTTGCGCGTGCGTCGGCGCCGCGACGGCGATGGCGATGCCTGCGACGGTAACGAGTGCCCGGAGACTCATCGATTGTCGCCTTCTGTACGACGTCGATTGGACGCGTCCGTGTTTACCACCAGCCCGTGCTTGTGCATGCGATAGATCAGCGCGCTCCGTGACAGGCCGAGAAATCGCGCCGCGTGCGTGCGATTGCCTTCGGTCTTCTTCAGCGCAAACGCGATCAGCGCCCGTTCCACCGCATCGACGTCTACTCCCGACTCTGGGACCATCACGACGAGGTCCTCTTGAAGGGATTCATTCGACGGACGAACGGTGATGAGCGTGGGACGTCGATGCTCGCGTGATCGCGTGGTCCTCATACGCAGCCTGGTCAGGGCAAGCTCGGTACCAGCGCTGACGGTCTGGCAGAAGCGCGATTGACGGCCAATGGGCCCACGCGCGGAGGCGCGTCCATCTGGGAGCGTTCGATTTGCGCCAGTGGAAACGGCCGCTGTGTGTGAAAACAGACAGCCGGCAGCTGGTGCGATACCAGGCCCGCACGGAGCTCGCGGCTTATCCGGCTCATCCGCGTCATCCTTAGCGTGGATCGCGCTGGCACCATGCTTGCCCATCACCCTCTGAGACATGCACCGCGCAGGTACCGCGAAACCGCCCGCCTTCGCCCATCGGGCTACGGCGCGGCAGGCCCGTGCGCGTGACGCTTGAGTGAATCATTGGTTTCGAACTGTAGAGAGAAAGGGTGGAGATCATGAGAGCGAACCACTTCCGCACGACTGTTGTCGCCGGTTTCGCGCTGCTGGGGCTGGCCGCAGGAGCCGCCGCACAGGAACGCCAGAACCTGCTGACGAGCATCGAGGTCAAGCGCCTGGTGTCAAGTGCAGAGCTGACGGATCACACGCGGTTGCGTGACCACTTTGCCGCCTTGTCCGACCAGTACACGACGGCAGCGAGGCGAGATAAGAACCTGGCCCGCGCACCCTGGGGGAATCCGAACCGGCGATCCGGGGCGACCGTAGGCAGCAAGTACACCCGCCTGGCCGAACAGGCGACGGCATCTGCGGCCATCGCGCGTGAGCTCGCCGCGCACCACGAGCGGCTTGCGGCGGGCCTGCCGTCGACGCCACCGAAGGACAGCGCCGGCTTCGAAGCAGGCGCAGGCGCCCCGGCACCGTCCGTGGCGCAGCTTCGTGAGCTTGCGGCCGGTGCGCGAACGCCCGCCGATCACCGCAGCCTCGAGGAATACTTCACCACGCTCGCTGAGACGCAGGCGAAGGTGGAGGGGAGGCATCGCAATATGGCGGCGATGTATCGAGGGAGCGGCAACCGTCGAACGCTTGGTGGCGATCCGGCGATTCACTGCGATCGCCAGGTGAAGCAGGCGCGTGAAGCCGCAGCCGAAGCACGAGCCACGGCGGCCGAACACCGGCAGCTTGTGCAGGTTGGGTAAGGGTCGGTGATGAGTAGGGGCCGGCTTGGCCGACTCCTACTCGTCCCGTGACGTGAGCTGGTTCAGGAGCGACAGCAGATCCTGTGGATCGACCACCGGCTTGCGGACGAACCCATCGGCCTTCGACTCACGTAGAAAGCGTTCGCGATCCCCGGCCATCACGTGCGCCGTGGCGATGATCACGGAGACGTGGGCCGTTCCTGCATCTTCCTTGAGGATGCGGCTCAGCTCGAGGCCGTCGATGTAACGTCCCGCATACTGCGTCGCGCGCAGCGATACGTCGACCAAGACCGCCACCGTCTCTTGCTGGCGTGCCAGTCCGACGGCCTCGTCTCCGGATTCGGTAATCGCCGCCGAGTACGCGCCGTTGTGCTCGAGGACATACCGAAAGAACTTCGCCACCGACTCGTTGTCCTCGACGATCACGACCCGCCTCACGGCTTCCTCCGCATCATCTCGAGCCGCTCGAGTAACAGGTCTGGCCGTTTTGCGACGCTCGGCTTCGGCAGCACGTCCAGCACGAGCGGGGCAGACAGGAGATTCTGCTCGTCCAGATCCGTGGGCGCCGGATAGTTGGTGAGGACGAGGATCGGCACATCCGGTGCGTGCCCTTCGAGCTTCAGCGAGCGTATGACGTCATAGCCGGAGCCGTCGGGCATGCGCAGATCCAGTAGGACCGCGTCAATGTGCTGTGTCCGCACGGCGTGGAGCACTTCGTTCCCGGTGCCTGCCCGCAAGACCACGTACTCGTGCGGTGGCAGCACACCCGTCACGAATTTGAAGACGAGCGGGTCATCGTCGGCGACGAGCAGGCGGAACGGAACCGTGCGAGGCTCGGAGGCGACCCGTTTCAGCGCTCGCGTCAGCCCGTCCGGATCCAGCGGTTTCTGAATCACCGTGGGTCGGCTCGCCAGCAATTCGAACTGGACGCATGTGGCGGCTCCGAGCGAGGGATCGGTCAGGACGACCGGACGAATTGACCGGGTGTCGGGATCCGCGTGCAAGGCGACGAGCCAGTCCAACCATTCGCGGGCCGTCTCCGCGCGGCGTGCGGTCGTGAGATCGATGAGGAGCACGTCCGGCCGTTCTGTTCGCACCAGGGCCTTGGCGCGATCGACGCTCGCGCTGTCTCGCACGAAGTACCCCGCCGACGCCAGCGCAGCTCCGAGCGACGTGCGGGCGTCGGGATCCTCTGCGATCACCAACACGGAGGTGAGGGCCGTTCGCGTGCCAGACTGGTCGGTCGTTCTAGCAACGGCTTGCGCGGGCGCGGTGACGGGCACCACTAGCGTGACGGTTGTTCCCTTGCCCATCCCTTCCGAGCGCAGTGAGATTCGGCCGTTCATGATCTCGATCAGCGCCTTGCTGATGGCGAGACCCAACCCGGCGCCACCGTGCCGCCGGGTGTGCGACGCATCCACTTGACGAAACTTCTCGAACAGGAGGGATTGCTTCTCCGGAGGGATGCCGATCCCCGTGTCTGTGACCTCCACGCGCACGCCTGATCCATCGCTCTCGCGCGCCGCCGCGATGCGCACCTCGCCCCGGTCGGTGAATTTGATCGCATTGCCGATCACGTTGAGGAGAATCTGACGCAGCCGCGATTGATCCACTCGGACTCGAGGCAACTCTGCGAGCACATCGGTGAACAGCGCCAACCCTTTGTCGGCGGCCTGCACGTTCGTCAGCGCCGCGACGTCGACAATCAAGGCCGCGAGATCAACCGTGTCCGACGCCATGTCGAGTCGACCCGCTTCGATACGGGAGACGTCCAGGATGTCTTCGACGAGCGTCAGCAAGTGAAGCGCATTGCGATGCAGATCGGCCAGCAGGTCGTGTTGCTCTGCGGGATCGGCGACGTACTGATCGAGGAGAAGCCGGGAGAACCCGATGATCGAGGTGAGTGGGGTGCGCAGCTCGTGCGAGGTCGTCGCCAGAAAGTCGCTCTTCGCACGGTTCGCCTCTTCCAGCGAGCGGTTCACGGTCGAGAGCCGATCGTTCAGTTGTCGGAGCTCGCGCAGGCTGCCCTCGAAGTACGTCTCGCACATCAGGTTCAGGTCGAGGAGAAGAATCCGGCTCACACTGGTGTGGGCGCGGCGGCGCCGGTCCTCGTCGGAGATCTCACGATCGAGGATCTCTCGAAGGAACTCTGCCACGACCTGCATGGCGCCGATCACATACCGCTGCGGCAGACGTATCTGCACGTGCCGGTCTCCGATGCGAAAGCGCTCTTCCGCGTACGCGGTGTCGTACGTGCCGGAGAACAGACCGCGTGCCCAGCGCTGAAGCGTGAGCTTCAGCCGTGCAATCTGTGTCTCGCCGCCCGTGAAAACGGCGGCGGCTTCGGTGTGCCGAGGAATTTGCGCGTAAAACCGATCGGCGAGAGCTGGGATGTGCGGCTCTATGATCGGCGCCAGCGACGCTAGCATGGCGGCGTCGTCGGCGGTGAAGCCAATGTAGCGCTTCATCTCCTCCAGGAACGATTTGGCCATTGTGCGCGTGATACCCTCAGGACGCACGCAGCGATCGTGCAGACCGCTGTGAGCTGGTTTCAACTGTCAGTGGGGACGCGATCGTGAGTCGCGTGTACCACAGCCTAGCATCCGGAGCGGCCGTGACGCGAAGGTGCGTTGATTAAAAAACGTTCATCAACGAGTGCGTTGCAGCCCGGTCGCGTCGTGAGACAAATCGACGCGTTCACGAAGGAGAGAACCGCGATGGCCAAAGATCCCGTCTGCGGGATGCAGGTGGTCGAAACGTCTGCACCTGCGAAGAGTGAGTACAAGGGGGTCACGTATTACTTCTGTAGTCCTGCGTGCAAGACCGCGTTCGAGAAGAACCCGGAGAAGTACGCGTCGAAGTAGCCCTACTCCGGCGCAGTCGGCTCCGCTGCCTTCTTCTCGCGTTGGAGGCTGAACTTCTCCATGCGGTACACGAGCGTGCTGCGGGTGATGTTGAGGAACGCGGCCGCGCGGGTCTGGTTCCAGTTGTGCTTCTCTAGCGCAGCGAGCAGGAGCTCGCGCTCGACATCTTCCAGGGAGATACCTTCATCCGGCAGCTCCATCCTCAAGTTCGCGACGCGATGTTCCCGGGTGCGCAGGCGGTCCGGCAGGTCGTCTAACCCGATGGTCCCGTCTTTGTCCAACACCAGTGCGCGTTCGATCACGTTCTCGAGCTCGCGGATGTTCCCGGGCCAGCTATAGAGATTGAAGGCCGAATAGACGCCCTTCTCCACGGTTGGACGGTCGCGCCGCAACTTTTCCGCGTGTTTGCCCAGGAAATGATCGACGAGCAGCGGGATGTCGTCCGATCGCTCACGCAACGGCGGCACCCGAATCGAGACTACTGCCAGACGGTAGTACAGGTCGTCGCGGAATGTGCCGTCGGCGATCATCTTGTCCAGGTCCCGGTTGGTTGCCGCAATCACACGGACATCGACCTTGATGGGTCTGGTTTCGCCGACCTTGTCGATTTCGCGCTCTTGCAGCACGCGCAGGATCTTCACCTGGAGAAGCGAAGGTAGCTCGCCGATCTCGTCGAGAAAGATCGTGCCCCGGTGTGCGGCTTCGAACTTGCCCTGCTTGTCGGTCACGGCGCCCGTGAACGATCCGCGGCGGTGTCCGAACAACTCCGACTCCAGTAACTGCTCAGGGATCGCCCCGCAGTTGATCGTCACAAACGGGCCCTTCGCGCGGGGGCTGTGAAAGTGGATGGCTTTGGCCAGCAGCTCTTTGCCCGTTCCGCTCTCCCCCTCGAGCAGCACGGTCGTGTCACCCTGCGCCACACGCGCCGCTGTCTCCGTGACCGCTCGCATGGCGCGTGCACCCGCGATCATGCTGACAAACGAAAAGCGCTCGGCGACGACCTGACGCAGGTACCGATTTTCGGTAGTCAGGGCGGCGACCTCGAATGCCTTCCGCACGGCAGCCTTCAACTGCTCGCGGTTGAACGGTTTCGTCAGGTAGTCGAAGGCGCCCAGCTTCATCGCCTCGACCGCGGAGTCGATAGTGCCGTGAGCCGTAAGGATGATCACCGGCAGATCGGCCTGCATAGCCTTGAGTCGTGTCAGCAACTCGAGGCCGTCCATCTCGGGCATGCGGATGTCTGACAACACGAGGTCGATCGGTTGCGCCTGGTACGCCTGTAACCCGCTGGCCCCGTCCGCAGCCGTGATGACCCGGTGCCCCTCCTCTTGCAGGTTGTATTCGACAACCCGCCGAAGACTGTCGTCGTCGTCGATGAGGAGGATCGTTTTCGAATCGCTCATGTTGCTGGTCACCTCGGAGCGTGGCGCTCCCTCCTGCCGCTACGCACGCGGCAGACGAATACGAAAGACAGTTCCGGATTGCGATCCGGGCAGTGCCGTGATCGTTCCCCGATGGGCGGTCACGATGCGCTGGGACGTGGCGAGCCCCAGCCCCGTGCCGCGTGACTTGGTCGTGAAAAATGGATCGAAGATTCGCGACAGGTGCTCCGGCGCAATGCCCGGCCCTTCGTCGACGACCTCGATCTGCGCCCAGTCGGGTTCCAGCGATTCTCGAATGCGAACGCGACCGCCCGGCGGACTGGCCTGAATGGCATTGAGCACGACGTTGAGGATCACCTGTGTCATCTGTTCTGGATCAAGGTCAAGCGTGAGATTCGGCAGTGCGTCTGGGTGCTCGAAGAGCAGCGTCACACGTCTCTTATCAGCCTCCGGACGAAGCAGGGCCGCCACGCGTTCCACGAGATCGTGCACTTGTGTAGGACGCAGTGCCGGATCGTGAGGCCGCGCATACATCAGAAACTCACGCACCAGCGTGTCCAGGCGGGCCAGTTCCTTTCCGCCAATGTCGGCAAACTCCGCTTCGGGAGTGCCGGGACTCGCGCGCGAGGCCACGATTTCGAGTGCACCCTTGATCCCCGCCAGCGGATTCTGGATCTCATGGGCGAGACCGGCGGCAATCTCACCGAGCGCCGACAAACGGTCGGCCCGCCGCAGGTGTTCCTGGGACTCGCGGAGCTCACGATTTGCGCTTTCGAGCGATTCTGCGGCGTCTCGATAGCGACTCGTCAGCCGGCGCTGCGATTCGGCCAGCCATCCGACTATCAGCCCAAGGAGGTGGAACACGGCGACTTGCGCATACTGGCTGGCGGTGTAGGCTGCGTTCGCGGCCCATGCGGCCCGGATATGCGGGATGAACGCGGCCGACGTGAGCGCCGCGCTCGCAACGCCTCCCCACACACCATACCAGTAGGCGGCGAGGATGATCGGGACGTAGCACGAATAGTTGTAGATCTCGTGGAGTACGACCCTGGAGGGAGCGGTTACATAGTGCAGGCTCGAAATCACCGCAATGGCGCCGACGATTACGAGACCGCGCCCAACGGTTGGACGCGTCAATGGGTTTCCAGCCGGTTGCTCGTGTTCAATCATCGGGAGAACGTCGGGAGTACTCCCTGGATTGGATGAGGATGGCATGATGAGGACGTGGCCACAATCGTCAGTCGTCCTAAGATTAGTCGCCACGTCAATGCTCGGGAGGACACAGCGGCTGCCAGTCGCGCCGGTTCGGTGTTTTCAGACAGCCCCACGCGGCGGACGGCGCTACCCATGTAGCGTCCGCCATCCCAACCTCCACGCTCGCACGTCATCACGGCGACCGGTGCAGATCGCGTTCACCACGAACGAAGTGTAGCAACAGTGCATCACACAGCGCCGTGGTTCGATTAAAAGTCATTCATCGTGTGCCATCCGAGGATCCTGCGTCATTCGGACGCCGGACATGGTGCGCCAGGCCTATGATGGACATCAGGGCGTTGCGGTCCCTCACATTGGTGCTACGGGACATCCCCCTGTCGTCCATCGCTCGCAGTAGCTTCACGCCGCGGACCGTCAAGTCCAGGCACTGTGCGCTTTCAGACAGTGGCTTGCGTTAGATGCCGCAGGCGGCGCTTGGAGCGCTTGCGCAGAGAGGAACCCCGCAGCAAACATCGAAAGTTCAGTCTTGTGCTGTCTGGCGTGCTTCTTGCCCGATCGACCTGTGTAAGGCAAACAGCCCTTGGTGGTATTAGCGGGGCAGGGAGGCGGTTCGTCATGACATCGATTCGTTTCCGTAGCATCACAATCGGGCTGCTCGTCATAGTCGCGTCTGCGGCGCAGGCGCAGGCAGCAGCGCAGGTTACCCAGTCTGGGATCCTGATCAACCTGGAGGTCAGACAGCTCATTGCGCGCGGCGAGCCGGCTGACCACGCACGGCTTCGTGCTCACTTCACTGCGTTGGCTGATCAGTACGAAGCCGACGCCAAGCAGCACAAGACGATGGCGCAGGTGTTCATCGCAAGCCCGAGCGTTCGCGTGAGGGCGCAGTCCTCAGCGGATCACTGCAAGCGCCTCGAGAACCTTGCAACGCAATCCGCAGCGACACTCCGGGAGTTAGCCACTCACCACGCCAATCTCGCAGCCGGAACACCATCGACGGCGCCGAAGAACGCTACTCGCTTCGAGGCTGGCGAAGGCGCCCGTGAGGCATGGCAGCACGAGAAAGAGATCCACGACCTGGCCGCCAACGCTCGCACGCCCGCTGATCACCGGGTTATCGAGGAATACTTCGAGAGCATCGAGAAGCAATACACCAAGGCGGTGAACGAGCACGTCGGCATGGCGCGGGCATACAGGGCCGTCCCCAACCGTCTCGGCGGAGACCCTGCGGCCCACTGCGACCGCTTGGTCAAACTGTCACGCGAGTCGGCGAAGGAAGCTGGCGCCGTCGCGGCGGAGCATAAGCACGCCGCAGCCGCTGCCAAGTGATTCGACATGTGGTCGGGCTACGGAGATCACATGGGACTGATGGCGATCTGGTGGCTCTTGGGCCTCGCCGTGTTGGTCGTCCTTATCTGGTTCGTCGTTGGCGCGGCGGGGTCCCCGAGACTCCGCCGCGACGACGACTCACCCGAGGCGATTCTGAAGCGACGTTATGCGCGCGGCGAATTCGACCGCGACGAGTACGAACGCAAGCTGACCGACATCCGAAAGTAACACGCGTGCTTGGCGTGACATTGCGCCGCCGGTCGCACGACCAGTCTGCCGGGAGGTAGAACAATGACGAGGCAGCATGCTGTCGAGGAGCGGGCTGCGGCCGAGACAGGAGTGGTTCGCAGTGAGCCGCTACGTCGGGAGTCCACCGCGCGCGCAGAGTACACGTGCCCCATGCATCCGGAGGTGAAGCAGCCGGGTCCTGGCGCTTGGCCGAAGTGCGGCATGGCGTTGGAGCCTGTCGTCCCGCAGGTCCGGGCAACGCGCACGAAGTGGACGTGCCCGATGCATCCCGAGATCGTGCGCGACGAGCCGGGGAGCTGTCCCATCTGCGGCATGGCGCTCGAACCGATGACCGTTGCCGCGGAAGAGGGTGAGAACCTCGAGCTCCGCGATATGACACGGCGATTCTGGGTCAGCACCGTGTTGACCATTCCGCTGGTCCTGATCGCGATGGGCGATTACCTTCCGGGGCGTCCGTTGGAGCGCCTCCTGACGCATGGCGCGATGGGATGGATCGAGCTGCTCCTGGCGACGCCGGTCGTGCTCTGGGGCGGCTGGCCCTTCTTCGTCCGCGGCTGGCAATCGGTGGTCAACCGCAGCCTCAACATGTTCACGCTGATCGCGTTGGGCGTTGGGGTAGCCTTCGCCTACAGCGTCGTTGCCGGCGTTCTCCCAGGCATCTTTCCGGCGTCCTTCCTCGATGAAGCTGGCCAGGTGGCTGTGTATTTCGAGGCCGCCGCGGTGATCACGACGTTGGTGTTGCTCGGACAGGTCCTGGAGCTGCGGGCTCGCAGCCAGACGGGCGCCGCCATCCGTACGCTGCTGGGTCTGGCGCCGAAAACCGCGCGGCGGATCGGTGACGATGGCCGCGAGGAGGACGTGCCGCTCGACCAGGTGCAGCCCGGTGATCGGCTGCGCGTTCGCCCCGGCGAGAAGGTGCCGGTCGATGGCGTCGTCCTCGAAGGCACGAGCGCGGTGGATGAATCCATGGTCAGCGGTGAGCCCATCCCCGTGGAGAAGCACGCGGAGGATCGCGTCATCGGCGCCACCGTGAACGGCACCGGATCGCTCGTGATGCGAGCCGAACGCGTCGGCGCCGACACGCTCCTCGCAAGAATCGTGCAGATGGTGGCGGAGGCGCAACGCAGCCGCGCGCCGATCCAGAAGCTGGCCGACACGGTGTCCGGCCATTTTGTACCGGTGGTCGTCCTCATCGCCGTGATCACGTTCATCGTCTGGGCGTCCGTTGGGCCGGAGCCGGCGATGGCGTTCGCCATCATCAACGCGGTCGCGGTGTTGATCATCGCATGCCCGTGTGCGCTCGGCCTTGCCACGCCGATGTCGATCATGGTGGCCACGGGCAAAGGCGCGACAGCCGGCGTGCTCTTCAAGAATGCCGAAGCGATCGAGGTGATGCGGAAGGTGGACACGCTCGTGGTCGATAAGACCGGCACGCTCACGCTGGGGGAACCGAAACTGGTGCACGTTCGCCCAGCCGAAGGCTGGGATGACACCCGTCTGCTGCGCCTGGCCGCCAGTCTCGAACGCGGCAGCGAGCATCCGCTGGCGGCGGCGATCGTGAGCGGTGCCGAAGAGCGCGGCGTCCAGCTCACGAGTGCGGAACAGTTCGAGTCGATTACGGGCAAAGGCGTCAAGGGTCGCGTCGATGGGCGGGCCGCGGCGCTCGGCAATCGTCGCTTGATGGAGGAGCTGGGTGTCGACGTCACCGCCCTGATTGAGCCCGCTGACCTGTTACGCCGCGAAGGGCAGACGGTGATGTTCATCGCGATCGATGGCCGTCCGGCAGGCCTGGTTGGCGTGGCCGATCCCATCAAGGAGACCACGCCGGAAGCGATCCGCCAGCTCCATGACGAACACCTGCGGATCGTCATGCTCACCGGTGACAACCGGACAACGGCCGAAGCGGTGGCGAAGAAGTTGGGCATCGACGATGTCATCCCTGAAGTGCTGCCGGACCAGAAGGCGGAGATGATCAAGCGGTTGCAGCAGGAAGGGCGCGTCGTGGCGATGGCCGGCGACGGCATCAACGACGCGCCAGCGCTCGCGCAGGCCCAAGTCGGCATCGCGATGGGCACCGGGACGGACGTCGCGATGGAGAGTGCTGGTGTCACGCTCGTGAAGGGCGATCTTCGTGGCATCGTCCGGGCGCGGCGACTCAGCCGGGTGACGCTGCGCAATATCAAACAGAACCTGTTCTTCGCGTTCGTTTACAACGCGCTCGGCGTACCGATCGCGGCCGGCGTTCTCTACCCGTTCTTCGGCGTGCTTCTGAGTCCCATCATTGCGGCGGCGGCGATGAGCCTCAGCTCGGTGTCGGTCGTGGGCAACTCGCTGCGTCTCCGTCGCGTCACGTTGTAGGAAGAGGAGGTCGTCATGGAGGGGCTGCTGTCGCTGCTGCTATTTGCCGGGCTCTTCTACGTCATGATGCGGTTTGGCTGCGGCGCGCACATGGTGCACGGTCATGGGGGGCACGGCGAGCACGGGGGCGAGACGCCTGAGCCGACCGCCGAGGGCGCATCCGCGCTCGATCCGGTGTGTGGCATGACGGTCGCCGCGGACCAGGGCTACACGAGGGTCTTTGAGGGTCGGCGATACCGCTTCTGCTCAAGAATCTGCCTCGACAAGTTCGAGGCGAGTCCTCAGAGCTATGTCGCAGGAGGTGTGCGATGACACGAGGTCTTTCGCTCGTTGCCGTGGGCCACGCGACAAGCCTGTTTCTGACCATCACGTTCACGCTGTGTGTCGCGTTTGATCTGGTGTTCCCCACTCATGCGATGTACCGGGCGTGGCAAAACCTGCTACCAGGGTTCACGTGGATCAGTTGGGGCAGCTTTGTCCTCGGTCTCGTCGAGAGCTACGGCTACGGTTGGTATGTGGCGCTGATCTGGGTGCCGCTCTACAACGTCTTCGCGGCACGCACACCCCGTGACGGACGGCGCTCCACGAAGAGAGCGTATTAGCTGTTTCCGGTTCTTTGGAGCCGTGCTGTCCGTTTTCAGACAGACGGCCCTCTCCTAGCGGCAAATCACGCAGCGCGCATTCGGTAACGCGCGGGAAACCTCGAAAACCCCGGCGCGTTCGAACTCGGATGCCGGGCACTTCTTTTGCCCTCCACCACATACGACGGAGTGAGTGCGGCGACCGCGACCATCGCGCCGCATGGCAGAACCGCCGAGGAGGACTCGTGCAGACCGCGATAGACCCAAACGCCCAACGTCAGCCCGTGCACATCCCGGTGTGGCTGGGCCTCTGCCTGTTTCTGGCTATCGCCGCGTTTTTCCTCTGGGAGGAACACAGAGCACACATTCTCGGCGTAGTGCCGTACGCGATTCTGCTCCTCTGCCCGATCATTCACCTCTTCATGCATCGTGGCCATAGCGGGCACGGCGGAGCGCATGCTGGGCACGACGGTCGTGCGGGGCACGTTCGGGACGAAGGAGAGAGGTCATGAATCACGATGCTCCGGCATATGGGCTGTGGGGTCTCGCGTTCATCAACGCGGCCGTCTTCATCATGTTCGCCTTCAGCTTCTTCAAGCCGAAGACGAAGCGAGATTGGCGCACCTTCAGCAGCTTCTCGGCGTTCCTTGTGGCGCTGTTCGCGGAAATGTACGGATTCCCGCTCACGATCTATCTGCTGTCGGGATGGCTGCAGACCAGGTTTCCCGGTATGGACTTCCTGTCACACGACGCGGGACACATTTGGTACACGCTGTTGGGATTCACGGGTGACCCGCACTTCAATCCGATTCATATCGCAAGCAACGTCTTGATTGCTGCCGGGTTCATCGGGTTGTCGGCCTCGTGGCGTGTGTTGCTCAAGGCACAGCAAGAAGGCATTCTCGCGGCGACGGGGCCGTACGCTCACGTGCGCCACCCGCAGTACGTCGGCTTCATCGTTATCATGCTCGGCTTCCTGCTTCAGTGGCCGACGCTGCTCACGCTGGCCATGTTCCCCGTACTCGTGACGATGTATGTCCGCCTGGCGCATCGCGAAGAGCGCGACGTGGCCGCCGAGTTCGGGCCAGTCTGGGAGGCCTACGCGTCGGTGACACCCCGCTGGTTCCCGCGGCTCACTGGTGCTCCCGGTGCTGGTACGCGTCACGCAGAAGGACGACCTTGACACTCTGAGGACAGCGATGGACGAAGGGAGGCATGAGGACCGTGGCACCGAATGAGGTCGCTCGAGATCAGCCGCGTGCGGCGCACTGGTTCGCAACCGTTGCGGCCCTCCTGCCGTTCGCGTTGCTGTTTGTGGCATTTGCAGCGGGAATCGTCATTCCTCTCTGGCTCTTCTTGCTCGTCCTCGCCTGGTCCCTCCTGATGCCGGCCTGGACCCCACGTCGCGCGGCACCCGCGGATGGGACCCCGGGCACCGAGTCACATGTCGCCCGCGAGGCTCGCGAGTTTGAACCACGAAGCGAGCAGTTGAATACACTCCACCGCCTCGAAGATCTGATCGATCCGGTGGTCTTCGAGGTCACCGGTAGCGAGGTCACGCCAACCGGGCTCATCTTCCATGGGCGTTTGCGCACCAGTCCTGAAGACGTCCAGGCTCATGTCGTCCACGTTGCGGGCGCTCTCCTCGGCCGAACGCCTCACGTGATGGTGCACGAAGACGAGCAACGCCGACCCTATCTGCTCGTCGCAAGTGCCGAACTCGACGCAGCGTTCACGCAGTCGATCCCGCCGCGGCGGCCGCTCATCAACTTCGCGCTGTTCGCCGCGACGCTGGTGACGACGACCTTCGCCGGTGCGGCGCACCAGGGCGTCAACGTGTTGGAGCGCCCGGAGGCGTGGACGATCGGATTGCCGTACGGACTGGGTGTCATGCTGATCCTCGGCGTGCACGAGATGGGGCACTATCTCGCCGGCCGCTACCACGGCGTACCGGTCTCGCTGCCGTACTTCATTCCGATTCCCTTCGCGTTGGGGACTTTCGGCGCGTTCATTCGACTGCCGCCGCTCCTCAAGACGCGCAAACAGCTTTTCGACATCGGCGTTGCCGGCCCGCTCGCTGGCCTGGCGGTGGCGATCCCCGCGCTGGCCCTCGGCCTTCAGTGGTCGACGGTGCTGCCGGTTGAACCGGCTGGCGTCGAAGGCAGCCACATGGCGCAAGGCGTCGGCGTGAACGCGTCGATGCTGCTCGCGCTCGTGTCGAAGCTGGCCATTGGGGAGACGCTGACCACGGGCCACTATCTGGTTCTTCATCCCCTGGCGTTTGCCGGCTGGCTCGGTCTGATGATCACCGCTCTCAACCTGCTGCCCGTTGGCCAGCTTGACGGCGGCCATATCGCACGTGCGCTGTTCGGGCAGAGTCGGGCCCAGGCTGTCGGAAAGGCGACGCTGTTTGCCATGGTCGCGCTGGGCCTGTTTGTGTGGTCCGGGCTTCTGTTTTGGGCGCTGGTAGTGTTCTTCATTGCCGGCACACCTGGTATGCCTCCGATGGAGGATGTCACGCCGATCGATCCTCGGAGGCAAGCCCTGGCCTGGTTCTCATTTGCGTTGCTCGCGCTGATTCTGCTGCCGTTTCCGCATGCGCTGTCGCCGGAAATCGGCCTGCACTGCCCGTACGTGTGAAGTGTCAAAGAGGAGTGCGTAGCGATGGCCGCGGTGCTGGCCGTGAGCGGCGTCAGGAAGGTCTATCAGACGGGCGAGGTGCAGGTCGAGGCCTTGCGCGGCGTGGACCTGTCGCTGGCGACGGGTGAATTCGTGACCCTGCTGGGCCCGTCCGGGAGCGGGAAGTCGACGCTGCTGAACATCATCGGCGGTCTCGACATGCCAACCAGTGGCCACGTGCTGACGCGACAACCGGTGTCGTCGTGCTGAGTGCCATCGCGCGCGTCAATCGAGAGCTGGGCACCACGACGGCCGTCATCACCCATAACGCGGTTGTCGCGGACATGACCGATCGGGTTCTGCAGCTGGCCGACGGCCGGATTGTTCAAGACCGTCGCAACCCCCACCGCGTCGCGCCAGAGGAGCTGCGCTGGTGATGCGCGCTCTCGACCGCAAGCTCTTTCGCGACTTGGCGCGCATGAAGACCCAAGCCGTCGCCATTGCACTGGTGGTGGCCTCAGGCACGGCGCTCTTCATCGGGACCGCGACGACGAGCCGCGCACTCAGGCTGTCAGAGCAGCGGTACTACGACGATCATCGATTCGCGCACGTGTGGAGCCGCCTCGCTCGCGCACCGGAGAGCGTGGCCCGCAGTCTCGCGGCGATTCCTGGGGTAGCTGCAGTGGAAGGACGGCTCGTCGCGCAAGGTGTGCTGGACGTGCCTCACCTTCAGGAGCCGGCTACCGGATTGTTCATCGCTATCCCCTCGACGCACGGCCACGTCCTGAACGACGTGTACATACGCCGGGGGCGACACGTGGATGCCAACGGTGTTGACGAGGCACTGGTCAGTGAAGCCTTTGCCGACAGGAACGGCCTGAAGCCGGGCGACGTGGTCGGGGCCGTCATTGCAGGTCACCAGGTGATGGTGCGCATTGTCGGCGTGGCACTATCGCCCGAGTTCATCATGCAGATTCAGCCAGGCGGTCTGATTCCAGATGACCGTCGCTTTGCTGTGTTCTGGATGTCAGGTGACCGCCTCGAAGAACTGCTCGATCTGCGCGGCGCCGTCAATGATATTGCTCTGAGGCTCTCAGCCGGTGCCAATGAAGCGACCGTCATCAGAGCGGTCGATCTCGTGCTCGACCCCTACGGCGGGCAGGGCGCGTACGGTCGGACCAGCCAGCCGTCGCACGTGATGCTCGAAGCCCACATCAGGCCGGTTGCCGCGCTGGCTGTCGTGGTGCCGGCGATCTTTCTCGCGGTCGCGGTCTTCCTCATCAATGTGGTGCTGTCACGGCTGGTGGCGACGGAGCGCACTCAAATCGGCATGTTGAAGGCATTCGGATATGGGAACGCTCGTCTGGCGAGACACTATCTGCTGCTCGCGTTTTCTATCGTCGGTGGCGGTCTTGTCCTAGGCGTGCCCGTCGGCGTGTGGCTCGGACGAGTCATGTCCGATTGGTTCGCCACCTTCTTTCGATTTCCGGTCCTGGTATTCACAGTCGAACCGATCTTCGTCCTCATCGCCGTAGTGGCGATGCTTGGATCGTCGGCGGTAGGTGCGCTTGGGACGCTGCGCACCGTCGTCAGTATGGCGCCGACGGTCGCCATGGCGCCGCCAGCGCCGATGTATCGACCGACTTGGTTCGATCGCATGTTGATGAGCATTCGCCTGCGTGCCCCCATCGCCCGAATGGTGTTGCGAAACGTCACTCGTCATCCCGTTCGGGCGCTGCTCACAGCCGGCGGCATGTCCCTCGCGATCGCGATCGTGGTGTTTGGCGGGTTCACTGCGGACGCACTGGCTCGCGTCGTCGATGTTCGATTCCAACACCAGGAGCGCCAGGACCTCTCGGTGGTGTTGACGCAGGAGCGCTCCCTCGAGCAGTGGCGCGGACTAGAGAACCTGCCGGGGATCCGTCTCGCCGAGCCATACCGTGCCGTTCCGGCCCGGCTGCATGTGGGCGCACGAGTGCACGATGTGACCGCGATTGGTCTCGAGTCAGGCTCTCAACTTCGACGGCTCATGGACATGCGCTACCGAACGATGTCGGTACCGCCGGATGGTGTCGTGATGGGTGCATGGCTGGCGACGCAGTCGGGAGTACGTCGAGGAGAGACGGTGGCGCTCGAGATTCGCGAAGGTCGTCGACGCATCGTGACCACGCGCGTCGTCGGCCTCATCGACGAGCCGCTGGGCACGTACGTGTACCTGAATCTGCAGACCCTTGGTCGACTGTTGGACGAGCCGAATAGATTTTCCGGAGTGAACGTGCTCGTCGACATGGCGCGGGAGCGCGATCTATACGCCGTGCTCAAACGCGCGCCGCAGGTCCTGGGTGTCGAATTTCGTCAGGGCTCAATCGCGAACTTTCGCGCGATGGGTGACGAAACGGTTGCATTCATCCGCCAAATCGAGATCGTCTTTGCCGTGATCATCGCGTTCGGCGTCGTGTACAACACCGCCCGCATTGCGGTCGCGGAGCGCGCATACGAATTGGCCACTCTGCGCGTGCTGGGCTTCACAAGGCGCGAAATATCCGCAATCCTTCTTGGCGAGATCGGCGCGCTCGCGGTGCTGGCGATTCCGCTGGGCTGCGCGCTCGGATACAGGTTATCCGCGTGGCTCTCGAGTGCCCTCTCGACCGAGCTGTTTCGGTTTCCCGTAGTCTTGGAGCCGGCGACCTATGCCTTTGCGATCGGCGTGTTCGCAACCGCGGCGCTGGGGTCCGCCCTGCTTGTGCGCAGACGCCTCGATCGCCTGGATCTTGTCGCGGTGTTGAAGGCGAGGGAATAACGATGAAACGTCCCGTGACGTGGAGTGTCCGTGTGGCAGTGGCCGTGGCGCTCGTTGGTGGGATCGCCTGGGCACTACGCCCACGTTCAATCATCGTCGAGACGACGCAATCTGCGCGGGGTGTGCTCGAGGCCACGGTAACTGCTGAGGGAAAGACGCGTGTGAAGGATCTCTTCGTGGTGACCGCGCCTGTCGACGGCGATTTGGAACGCATTCCCTTGAAGGCCGGCGACCCGGTCTCGTCCGCGATGGTCATCGCACGCATTTGGCCCGTGGTCTCGCGGCCCCTGGACGCCCGCAGCCACGCCGAGGCGCTTGCGGCTGTTTCGGCGGCTCGTGCGGCGATTGAACGCGCCGAAGCCGCGGAGAAGGAGGCGGTCGGGGCTCTCACGCATGCGGAGAGCCAACTCGCCACGGCGCGAACGCTGTCGAGTGCGGGCGCTGCTGCGTCAAAGGACTTCGAGCATGCGGGGCATGAGGTCGAGATTCGCCGTCAGGCAGTCCAAGCGAGTCGAGCAGCGCTCAACGTGGCCCGCGCGGATCTCGTTCGTGCCGAAGCAGCCGCAGCAGTGTCGACGGATGGAGCGGGGCACACGGTGACGCAGGTCCGCTCGCCGACGTCTGGCCGCATTCTGCGCGTGTTGCGTGAGAGCGCGGGACCAGTTGCAGCGGGAACGCCACTGGTGGAACTAGGGAATGTGGCTGCCATCGAGATCGTGACCGACTTCCTCACAACCGATGCGATGTCGGTCACACCAGGCGCTAAGGCAATCATTCGCGACTGGGGTGGACCTGAGGCCCTCACCGCGCGCGTCAGGCAGGTCGATCCAGGTGGGTTCACCAAAGTCTCGGCTTTGGGCCTGGAGGAGCAACGTGTTCGGATCGTGCTCGATCTCGTGAGCGAGCGGCCAGTGCAATTCGGCAACGATTTCCACGTAAACGTTGCGATTGTGGTCTGGAGGGGGCAGGACGTGCTCACGATTCCCGCGACGGCGCTGTTTCGCGTCGGTGGGGACTGGGCCGTGTTCGTTGTGCGCGACGGACGCGCTCACCTCACGCGCGTGACGGTCGGCCGATCGGATGGGATGAAGCGCGTCGTCGAGCACGGCCTCAAGGCGGGCGACGAAGTGGTGATTCAGCCGTCGGATACCCTTCGGGACGGCAGCCGCGTGGCCGCGCCCGCAAACTCCACGCAGTGAGAGGCAACTCCGGATCGCCGAGGACACTATGGATACAGCAGTCGCACTCGTGCAGGCGTATCTGAACGTAAACGGATACTTCACCGTCGTGGAGTACCCAGTGCTCGAGGCATCCGGGAGAGGCCCAGCGCGTTCGGTGACCGACCTTGATGTCCTCGCGGTCCGCTTTTCCGGCGCCGGGCACGACGTTATTCGCGGGCACGGGCATCGCCCGATCGGTGGGCGGGCGTTTGAGCCCGATCCGGCACTCGGGTGTCCCACGGATCGGCCAGACATGATTGTGGGAGAGGTCAAGGAAGGAGCCGCACGCTTCAATTCGGCCACGCGTGATCCGAATGTGCTCCAGATCGCCCTGGCAAGATTCGGCTGCTGCCACTCCGAGGACGCGGGAGAGCTGGTGCGCACGCTGCTCGAACGTGGCCATGTCGATGCACCCTCCGGGCACACTCTGCGCATGGTCGCGTTCGGCTCGGTGTTGGACGCAGGCGCCGGTGGGCACTGGCACACAGTGCCGATGCATCACGTCGTCGACTTCCTGCGCAGCTACCTTCGTCAGCACTGGGAGGTGCTGCGGCATGCGCAGATCAAAGACTCCACGCTCGGCCTGCTGGCGTTGCTTGAAAAGTGGGGAGTGGAACGTCCAGAAGGTGTAGACAGCGGACTGCAGAGCCGGGCTCGCGAGAAGGGGAGGCTGCGTGGATCTCGTCGTCCGACTGCGTGAATCACGCCCTCCCGGACTCCAAGACATCGAGGTCGTCGAGCGCAAAGGGCTCGGTCATCCAGACACGATGTGCGATGGCATCGCTGAGCACATCTGCGTGCGCCTGTGTCGTTACTACCTGCAGCACTTCGGTCGCATCCTCCATCACAATGTCGACAAAGTCCTGCTGGTCGGCGGCGCGGCCCGGCCGTCGTTCGGGGGCGGTGAAATCGTGGAGCCCATCGAAATCTATCTTGGCGGTCGAGCAACTGAGGAGCATCGAGGAAAGCGAATTCCCATACACGACATCGCCGTCGAAGGCTGCCGGGAGTGGCTCAAGAGGCACGTACGTGGGCTCGACATCGATCAGGGTGTGCGCATCGTTCCTCGGATGCGCCCGGGCGCTGCGGATCTTGTCCGTTTAGTGGATTCTGACGTTGCGATTCCTCTTGCGAACGACACATCCTGTGGGGCTGGTTTTGCACCTCTGACCGACCTCGAACGCGTCGTCCTCGAGGTCGAGCGCGCGCTG